>NZ_JBPMMS010000034.1:0-393243 GCF_054025815.1 Desulfolithobacter sp.
CCTACGATGACCTGATCGAGAACAACCGCCGCCGAGTCCGATTGCTGGAGCAATCGGCGCGGCTGCTCTACAAGGAATGGTTCGTCCACCTCCGCTTCCCCGGCCACGAACACGTCAAGATCACCGACGGCGTGCCGGTGGGGTGGGAGAAGAAACCGCTGGGAGAGGTCGCGCCGCTCAAGTACGGAAAGGCGCTGAAGCAGGACGACCGAATACCCGGCCCGTTCCCCGTATACGGGTCCAGTGGTGTTGTCGGAACCCACGAGAAAGCACTCGTTCCGGGACCAGCCATCATTGTCGGGCGCAAGGGGAATGTTGGCAGCGTGTACTGGTGCGAGGACGATTTCCATCCGATTGATACGGTTTACTTCATCGACCGGGAGAATTGCAGCCTCCTCCTCTACTACTCGTTACTCCATACGTCTTTCATCAGCACCGATGTGGCGGTCCCTGGATTAAATCGGGATTTTGCCCATAGCCGTAAGATCCTGATCCCGGAGGCCAAGATTCAACGGGTATTCGAGGAGACAGTCGCGCCAATTCACAAGCAGATTCATGGATTGCACAAATACAACCATGCGTTGGCCGAGGCCCGCGACCTCCTGCTGCCACGCTTGATGAACGGGGAGATAGCGGTATGAATAGCACACGGCCGCTGCCAACGCCGCCAGATCCCTCTGCACCGTCCGCCGACACGGTCGTGAGCGGTCCGCCGATTGCCCCGATTGACCGTATCCGACTATTCAGCCCTTCTGCGTGGGAAGATTTTGTCTTGGAATGGGCTCAATCACTGAAAGGTCAGTATGCTCGCGTCGAACGGTGCGGTGGTGCTGGTGACATGGGGCGGGATGTCATCGGGATTCTCGACGAAACAAATCCGACAGTATGGGACAATTACCAATGCAAGCACTATGACCACCCTCTAATGCCTTCGGACATTTGGTTAGAGCTCGGGAAGCTTGTGTACTACACCTTCCGGGGTGAGTTCACATATACTCGTCGATATTACTTTGTCGCTCCACAGGGCGTTGGAACGACGCTCGGGAAGCTCCTAAGCAAGCCAGAGGAGCTGAAAGCGAGTCTCATCGAAAAGTGGGAGAGTAAGTGTAAGAATTCGATCACGAGCACGGATGAAGTACCGCTGGAGGGTGCCCTTCGCAGCCATCTCGACGCCCTCGATTTCTCCGTGATCGGATATGTCCCACCTTTGACGCTCTTGGAACAGCATCGTAAAACACCATGGCATGTCGCACGATTTGACGGCGGCTTGCCAGCGCGCCCAACGACGCCTGAGCCTCCGGACACACCGACCGACCTTGAGACTGTCTACTTGCGGAAGCTCTTCGATGCTTACGCAGACGCTCGGGGACGTCCAGTCGCCAGCCTTGATGACATACGAGAAGATCTTGAGCTCAAGGGTCACTACGGCGACGCCCGCTTGGAGTTCTACAGTGCCGAGTCGCTACGGAGTTTCTCTCGGGACACTCTGCCCGAGGGCTCTTTTGAAGCGCTTCAGGATGAGATCCACGCTGGCATCCGCGACATTATTCGGGGGGACCATGAGAACGGTTATCGCCGATTGCTTGCGGTTGTACAGATGGCCCGAACGTTACAACTCACTGCCCATCCGCTTATTCCGCGGATGCACATGAGGGACCGCGGTGGCGTGTGCCACCAACTCGCTAACGATCGTGACGACGTAACATGGGTGACACCATGAGCAGAGACGAATTACACAGTCCTTCCCCGTTCAACGGCCCTGTTGAGAGCGGGCTCCGTGCTGCGGTGCTCCTTTACGCGATTCACCCAGAGTTTGCTTCTCTGCAGCGGCTGGTTGTCTTCGATTACTTGCTCATCCATTCGGACGATATCCCGGGGGGGCCGGCTGGCTTGCATCCAAAGACGCCGTACCGCAGCGGCGAGTTGCTCGTACGGCGAGACACTTTGCGTCGAGGCATGCTGCTCTATATGAGCCGTGGTTTGATCAGTAATCACTATCGTGAGTCCGGGATCGAGTACAGCGCCACAGAGCGCACCGGCGCCTTTCTGGATGCTTTGGCGTCAGAGTATACTCGCGCATTGTGTGAAAGGGCAGAATGGGTCGCTGAGAGGTTCGGCAGCAACTCCGATCAGGATCTAGACATGTTAGTCAAAGAGCACCTTGGCGAATGGGGCGCTGAGTTCGAGATGGACTCTGTTCTGTGGTCGGAGGATGCGTCATGAGCGAGCTCGGATTCCATCTCGCTAGGCTTGCTCTCACTGGCCCTGACGTTGAGGATGCAGAGGTACGTTTTGGTCCGGGCCTTAACGTCATCACCGGCCCGTCCGATACCGGGAAGACGTATATTTTGCAGTGCATCGACTTCTTGCTCGGCGCGCGAGACGCTCCGGAAGAGATACCCGAGGCGAGCAACTACGAAATAGCAATCCTCGATATTGTAGCGCTAGCTGACAACGCTACCTACACGTTGTCGCGCTCGCTCCGCGGCGGCGCGTTCGCGCTTCGCCTCCCAGATGGATCTGAAAAGGTGTTGGCGGAGAAGCACGCAGCGGATCGGGAGGACACTGTATCGCATTTCTTGCTCGACATGGTCGGGCTGACAGGTAAGCGCATTCGCAAGAATGCTCGAGGTGAGACACGGTCTCTGAGCTTCAGAGACCTCGCACACTTGGTCGTCATTTCCGAAGAGGACATTATCCGGCAACGATCACCGCTATTGTCCGGACAATACACTACGCAGACAGCTGAGAAATCGGTGTTTCGACTACTTCTATCAGGCATAGATGATTCGTCCGTGGTCGCCAGTGAGGAGCCGCGTGTATCGCGAGCCAGGGTTGATGCGAAAGAGGAAGTACTTCAGGAACTGGCCGAGCGTGCAGGCAATCAGCTCGCGGAGCTTGCCATTGGAACCGACGCCTCTGAGCTTCGGGAGAAGCACACTCGAATCGAAGCAGCATACGCGGATGCCGAGGCCCGATTGTCTGAATTGGGCGCGTCTGTCTCAGATGTCGAAGCCCGTCGGCGGACCTCGTGGAGGAAGTTGCGACAGGTTGAATCGCGCTTAGAAGTTCTTCGAGGTCTCTCTGAGCGATTCACGCTCCTTCGGACTCAGTACACATCGGATCTGCAGCGATTGGACGCAATCGCCGAAGCTGGTACTCGACTTAGCGATCTTGGCGTCGAGCGTTGTCCGGTGTGCGGCGCTCTTCCGGAGCATCATGACGAGGAGCATCGCTCTGAACAAGTGGACCCAACCATTGTGGCCGACGCGTCAAGAAATGAGGCACTGCGGATTCGCTCGCTTATGTCGGGTCTCGATGAAACGCGACGTGAAGTATCCGAAGAAACGTCAGCGTTAACCGCAGAACGCTCAGCACTTCAAAGCGAGTTGACGGACCTGGGCTCAACTCTTGCGGCAAGTTTGCGCCCGCAGGCTGCCGAGCTGACGGAAGTGCTTCGCAATACACGTGACGAGCGTGATCGGATTCATCAGGCACTGGAGCTAATTCGGCAACTTGAGGAGCTGGAGGCGATAGCCGAGGGCTTGGATGTCGGCACGCCCGCTTCTCGATTGCCATCTTCGATAGAAGTATCCGCGAGGGATTTGGAGGCGTTCGCACAAGAAACCGAACAGCGGCTACGAGCATGGAACTTCCCAAGGCTCGGCCGAGTCACGTTCAGCGAACAAGATTGGGACATTGTGATATCGGGTCAACGACGTGCTAGTCATGGCAAAGGCGTTCGAGCTGTCACCCACGCGGCATTTACAACAGCTCTGCTTGCCTATTGCGAGCGACAGGTCCTTCCTCATCCTGGATTTGTTCTGTTGGACTCCCCTCTCGTCGTCTATAAAGAGCCTGATGCAAATGATCCAGAGTTTGCGGCGAACGTGAAGAATTCCTTTTTTCGAGATCTTGCTGCAACGTTCGCTCGCCGCCAAGTCATCGTGCTGGAAAATGAACTGCCGCCTGATGATGTGATCGAAGGCGGCGCACTGACCTTGATTCGTTTTACGAAGACGAGCACTGGCCGGTATGGGTTTATTCCCAACGGAGGTGGCGAATGAGCCCAAGCGATTATACCGAGGACACACTTGTGCAACAAACCACTGCCGAGTACCTGGAAAAGGAACTCGGCTGGGGCTCGGTGTATGCCTACAACAACGAGGATTTCGGCCCGGACAGCCTGCTGGGGCGGCAATCAGACCGTGAAGTGGTCTTAACTCGGTATTTACGGCAAAAGCTTTGTGAACTGAATCCCGGCCTGCCCGAGGCTGCCTATGACGACGCGGTGCGCCGGATTACGGCGACGGTCGCAACGCAGACCATGCTGGCCACGAACCGTGAAAAGTACGCCCTGCTGAGAGACGGCGTGCAGGTCACCTTCCGCAACGATCATGGTGAGCGGGTGCGGGATCGGCTGCGCGTGTTCGATTTCACCGAGCCGGAAAACAACCATTTCCTCTGCGTCCGGGAACTATGGGTACGCGGCGACCTCTACCGCCGCCGGGCGGACATCATCGGCTTTGTGAACGGCCTGCCGCTGCTCTTTATCGAATGCAAGAACATTCATAAGAATCTGCGGACCGCATTCGACAAGAATCTCTCGGACTACAAGGACACGATCCCGCATCTCTTCCACCACAACGCCGTGGTCATGCTCGGCAACGGCGACAAGGCCCGCATCGGTTCCATTTCGAGCCGTTGGGGGCATTTTCACGAGTGGAAGCGTCTTGCCGAGGAAGAGCCGGGCGTGGTGGACATGGAGACCATGCTCAAAGGCGTCTGCTCCAAGCGGAACTTCCTGGACCTGTTGGAGAATTTCATCGTCTTCGACGACTCGTCCGGGGAGCCGCGCAAGATTCTGGCCCGCAACCACCAGTTCCTGGGCGTCAACCGGGCCATCGAGGCGGTGCGCGAGCGCAAGGCGCGCCAAGGCAAGCTGGGCGTGTTCTGGCACACGCAGGGCGCCGGCAAGAGTTACTCGATGGTGTTCTTCACCCGCAAGGTCCACCGAAAGCTCGGCGGGAACTTCACCTTCGTGATCCTTACCGACCGCGAAGACCTGGATACTCAGATATACAAGACCTTTGCCGGTTGCGGCGTCGTGGACAACGACCGCGATCCGTGCCGCGCCTCCGGCGGCAAGCATCTGGGGAAGCTGCTCGCCCAGCACAAGGCGTATGTCTTCTCCCTGATCCAGAAATTCAATCAGGATGTGGACCCCAACGAAGGATACACCAAGCGCGACGATATCATCGTACTGACCGACGAAGCGCACCGGTCACAATACGGCACGCTGGCGCTCAACATGCGGAATGCGCTGCCGAACGCCAGCTACATCGGCTTCACCGGAACGCCGCTCTTCAAGGAAGACGAAATCACTCGCCGGGTCTTCGGCGACTACGTTTCGACCTACGACTTCCAGCGGGCGGTGGAGGACGAGGCCACCGTGCCGCTCTACTACGATGCGCGAGGCGACAAGCTCGGCGTCGCAATCGGCAATCTGAACGAGCGGATCGCCGCCAGGCTGGAGGAGATCGAAACGGATGACGTGGATGTGGAACAGCGTCTTGAGAAGGAGCTGAAACGCGACTATCACATCATCACCGCCGGCAAGCGTCTGGATCAGATCGCCCGCAATTTCGTGCGGCATTATTCAAAGGCGTGGGAAAGCGGCAAGGCGATGCTGGTCTGCATCGACAAGATCACCTGCGTGAGGATGCATAAGCTCATTGAGTTTTACTGGCAAGAGCGCATCACGGAGCTGGAAACCGAGTTGAAGGCGGTAACCGACGAGCAGGAAGAAGTCTATCGTCGCCGACAGATCGAATGGATGCGCGAAACCCGGATGGCTGTTGTAATCAGCGAAGAACAGGGGGAGGTGGAAAAATTCCGGAAGTGGGACCTGGACATCCAGCCCCACCGGAAGCTCATCAAGGAAGGCATGGACCTGCCTCCCTCCATGCGGGAGAAGCCGCAGTTCCGAAACATGCAGCGCATGGACCTGGATGAGGCCTTCAAGGAAGAGGAGCATCCTTTCCGCATAGCCATAGTCTGCGCAATGTGGCTGACCGGATTCGACGTGCCCAGCCTATCGACGCTGTATCTCGACAAGCCGCTCAAGGCACACACACTCATGCAGGCCATCGCCCGCGCCAATCGCGTCAACGAAGGCAAGAACAACGGGCTCATCGTTGATTATTGCGGCATTCTCAAGAATCTCCGTAAGGCTCTGGCCACGTTTGCGGGCCAAGCCGACGGTGGCCATGGCGGCAAAGGTGGAGAGCGGGAACCGGCGAGGCCTGAAGGGGAACTCCTGGCGGAGTTGAAGGAAGCCATCTCCCTTGTACGGACGTTCCTGGCCGACCGGGGTGCTTCCCTGGACGACATCATCGCGAAGACTGGCTTCGACCGTAACGCTGCCATCGTGGCCGCAAAGGAAGCGGCAAACGAGAACGACGAAACGAGGAAGAGATTCGAGGTGATGTGCCGGGAAGTCTTCAAGAAGTTCAAGGCGTGCATCAACGTCAAGGGCGTGAACGCGCATCGAAAGGAATACGACGCGGTCAACATCATCTACAAGAGCCTCCAGCAAGACCGCGAGCGTGCAGACATCACCGACATCATCCGCAAGCTTCACCAAGTGGTCGATGAAGCCATAGTAACGCAGCCCAACATGGTGGCAGAAGAGCAGGCTCCCTATGACATCAGCAAGATCGACTTTGAGCGGCTGCGGAAAGAGTTCGAGCGGAGCCCTGCAAAGCGGACAACAGTCCAGAATCTGAAGCAGGCCATCGAGAACCGGCTTCGGCGGCTCCTGGAACAGAATCCGCTGCGCACGGACTTTCAGCGACACTACGAGGAAATCGTGGCCGAGTACAACCGGGAGAAGGACCGGGTGACCATCGAGAAGACCTTCGAGGCCCTCCTGAAGTTCGTCCAGGAACTGGATGAGGAAGACAGCCGTGCTGTCCGCGAGGGGCTGGATGAGGAATCCTTGGCCATCTTTGATCTACTGAAGAAGCCCGAACTCAAAGCCGCCGACATCAAGCGAATCAAGAAGGTGGCTGTTGATCTCCTTGAAATCCTGAAGGCCAAGAAACTCAAGGTTGACCAGTGGCGTGAAAAGGAAGCGACCCGTGACGCTGTGCGTGTCACCATCCGTGATTTCTTGTGGAGCGATAAGACCGGGCTGCCCGTGGACGCCTACACCGAAGAAGAGGTCGGCACCGTCGCCGAAGAGGTCTTTCGGCACGTGTACCGTGCTTATCCGACCGTGCCGTCTCCGTACTATTCAGAACCCGCATGTGCATAGGGATCAGGACAGAATATGACTGGTCTTCCAATTGACTGGAGCAAAATCAGACCCATAAAGGGATCACAAGCGGCCGGATTTGAGGAGCTATGCGCCCAGCTCGCCCGGTTGTTGCCTGCAGGATTCATATTCCTGCAGAATGCGCAGCTTGTAGGCGGCCGTAAAGCGCCGTCCGGGCTTTTTCCCGGTCACTTCCTGGTCTGGGGGAGAAAAGGTACTGGATACCGATGGACCTCCAGTCGCCCTGCGGGCTCCTTCCGTTCCATCGGTATCCAGGGTGCACTGTTCAGGCATTGACTCTGACTGTATTTGAATCGTTTTCATAGTGATAACTCCTACCCGCCCTACACTAATTTAGCAAGGGGTAGATGTCTCACTCTCATTGACATAGAGGGCATACAGATACTCGAACACGACTTGCGGTTGATCAAACGAGTCTCTAACCCCTTGTGATGTGGAGAACGGTTATGAAGAGGGTTGCAGGTGGGGAGCCAGATAAAACCATCCTTATGATGTTTGTATAAAGAAAGCCCGAGGAGATTTCTCTCGGGCTTTTGTCTTTTTTGTCCTCTATAAGCCGGTTTTTTTACTCGTCTGTCTCTCCTTTGGTTTTTTCCCTCCCTGTTTTTCCATCTCTTTTACCCCATAATCGCTTTGCAGGTCCATCAGGCCCCTGAGAATGATCCGGCTGATGATCTCCTGGTATTCCCCGGTCTCAAGTACTCCTTCCTGCTCCGGCCGGACCTGCTCCATCACCGGGGCAAAAAGGAAGCGGGAGGCCATCATGGAGGTCAGGATGGGTCCGATGACCACGGGTGAGATTCGTTCGCCGGTGTGGGTCGAGAGGTGGCGGCAGACCTCCTTTTCCATTATCTCCATGATCTGCCGGCCCCAGGTGGCTTTGTATTCGATGATTTCCGGATCGTCGTGGGGCAGCTCAGTGATGGTGACCAGCAGGTAGTCCCGGTGGCTGGCAAAGTAGGTTACCGCACTGCGGACAAACCGGTCCAGTCTGACTTCCAGTTCTTCGTTGCCTGTCAGTTCCCGACGGGCCAGATCCAGGTATCCAGCCAGGAAGGTATCGAGAATTTCTTTGAGAAGTTCCTTCTTGGAGCCAAAAAAATAGTTGATCATGGCCAGGTTGACACCGGCTGCCGAGGCCAGTTCGCGCAGGCCGGTACCGGCGAATCCGTGTCGGGCAAAAAGTTGAACCGCTGCCTTGACAATCCGCTCCCTGGAGGAACTTTTGCTCTGTTTACTGTTGACTTTTTTTTTCACGCCATTACTCTTGATTAAACGTTTGTTTAAGGCTGGGGTCTATTCAAGCAGAACTTCATTTATATGTCAAAGAAATTGTTATGAACCTGTTCAAGTTTGGTCTCTCGCTCTGTATCGTTGCCCAGATACTCTGCGCGGTTACACCCATTCAAGGCCAGGCCCTGACGCTTGATGCATGCATCAGTCTGGCCCTGAAAAATAATCCGGACCTGCAGAAACAACGCCTCGGGCTCAAGCTGGCCGACCAGGATGTTGTCGAGCAGAAAGCGCAGAATTTCGGCCGGCTGGATGTGGTTTCCTCCTACACCCACTACAACCTGCCCCGGACCCTCACCCCCATGATCCCGGCCACCATTGCCTCGACCGGGACCGGAGGAATACCCACCACCGAAGACCTGTTTTTCTCCGGGGTGGTCTACGAGGTGCCCCTCTTCACCGGCTTCGCCCGGACCAGGGCGGTGGAGATTGCTGCCCTGCAGAAGGAAGTGGCCGCGGCCACCCTGAAGTTGAACCGGGAGCAGCTGATCTACAATGTCAGGACGCTCTATATAAACATTTTGTCGCAAATGGCGCAAAAAGAGGCCCGGGAAGGGTATGTCCGGGCGCTGGCCCACCTGCACGACAAGATTGGCCGCGAGCTTGATGTGGGAACCAGAGCGAAAATTGACCTGCTCAAGGCCAGGGCGGACCTGCAGAACGCACGGGACCAGGTGGAGCAGCTCGGTGGCAACATCGCCATCCTGAAGGCCGGACTGGCTGCTCTGCTGGGCGTGGATGAGCTCGATACCCTGGAAAAGCTGCCTCCCTCCGAGCGGTCGGAGGTCGTTCTCCAGGACAAACCTTTCGGGGATCTCGACACTCTGGAGCGTCTGCGCGCGGCTCGGCTGGCGGTGGAGAAAAACGCACGACAGGCGGAAAAAACCAGCAGCGGTTTCTACCCCCAGCTGGTTCTCAATACCTCCTATGGCTGGAACTACGGTCCCAATGATTCCACCAATCCCGACAGCGGCGACTGGGAGAATCAGGAGGTGTGGCAGGTGGGGCTGAACATGAAGTGGACAGTTTTTGATTTCGGTACCATCCGGGCCAGGGTGCGCAAGGCAAAAACCATGGAACGCCAGAGTCGCTACGAACTCACCCGAACCAGGCTGGAGCTCCGGCGGGCCCTGCAGGAGGCTGTCGCCAAAATCAATATCGCCGTATCCAGCTACCACAGCGCCCGTGAGGAACTTGCCCTGACCCGGGAAACCGAAAAGATAGAACAGGTGCGTTACGATAAGGGGGCGGCGGACATCAATGATCTGCTCTATGCCAAGGCCCGCCGTCAGCTGGCGGAAAGCCGCCTCATAGAAGCCTCGTACAACTATACCTCAGCCAGGTTCTATCTTGATTATCTGCTTGAGAAGGGAGAAAACCGATGAAGAAAATAGTCCTTGTCCTTGTGCTTGTCGCCCTGGTGGCCGGCGGGGTCAAACTTGTCAAGAAACGGAAAGAGGCTATGGTCAAGACTCCGCTGCCGGCCCCGGTTACCTATCGGGTTCGCACTGTCCATCCGGAATCCCGCACCGTTGAGCAGGCGGATACGTTTCTCGCCCAGCTGGAATCGCGCCGCAGCATCGGGATCGCCTCCAAGCTGAGTGGGCGGATCAGCCAGCTGTCGGTCCGGGAAAAGCAGGCCGTTCACAAGGGTGATCTTCTCGTTCGGCTGGACGACCGGGAAATCCAGGCGTCCATTGCCGGACTGACGGCAACCCTCGGTTCGGCCCGGTCGCAGCGGGACTATGCCCAAAAGCAGCTTGACCGCAACAGGGACCTTTTTGAGGCCGGCGGCCTGGCCCGGGAAAAACTCGAGGCCTCGGAAGTGGCCTGGGCCACGGCTGTGGCCACGGTCGAGGACCTGGCACAGAAGATCCAGGGGCTTGAGAATCAGCTCAGCTACAGCCGCATCACGGCCCCGTTCGACGCCGTCGTCGGGACGGTTTTTCTGCACCAGGGCGATCTGGCCACCCCCGGGCGTCCCATCCTGCGCCTGAACTCCCTGCCGCAGAAACTCACCTTTTCCTTTGTGCCTGGTCCGGACAAGGTCCAGGCCGGCCAGGATGTTTTGTCGGGCGGTCAAAAAATCGGCACCGTGTCCCTGGTCTATGACGATGCCAGGAATGGTCTGTGGGTGGCCGAAGTGGCCCTGGACAGACGGCTTGGTCAGCCAGCGGGCAGTTACCTGACCATCGATGTGGTGACCAGGCGTGGCTCGGGCTGCAGTGTGCCGGTCCGGGCCCTGCTGCACCGGCCGGACGGGGAGAGTGTGATGCTCCATGAGAAGGGGCGGTTCCAGGAGCGCGCGGTGACAGTGCTGGCCCGTGACGCGCGTTACGCCCTGATCGAACCTTGTGTCGAAGGAGCGGTGGCCGTGGCCTCTGAAGCCAAATTGAGCCTGCTGCCCACCTCGGGTGTCCAGGTGCTTGCCGGGGAGACCAATGAATAAGAGCTGGATTGAGAGGCTGCTCGGGCGGCCCTATTTCATCTATTCGTTTCTGACCCTGTTCCTTTTCCTGGGGGTCCTGGGCTACAACCGTATCGACCGGAAACTCTTTCCCGATTCCAACTATCCCGAGATTGCCGTGGTTATCGTCCAGCCGGGCGGCTCGGCCAAGACCATTGCCGCCAACATTGCCGTGCCGGTGGAAGAGGAACTCTATACCCTGGACAAGGTTCGCCGGGTCTACTCCACAACCATCGACGAGGTCAGCGTGATCCGGGCCGAGTTCGAATACTCCAAGAACCTGGAGATGGCGGCCAGCGACGTGACCACGGCGATTGGCAAGATACGCTCCTCCCTGCCGGCCGATATCCTGGAACCGCAGATCCATAAGATATCCTCGGCCACCGCGCCGGTGGTGGTGATTGCCATAAGCCCGGAGAATGGTTCCATTCCGTTCGAGGATATCCGCCAGCTGGCGGAAAACACCTTCAAACAGGAGCTGATAAAGCTTCCCGGGGTGGCCAACGTGGATGTCTTTGGCGGTTATAAAAAGGAAATCCAGGTCATTGTCGACAAGGAAAAACTGGACCGCTATGGTCTGGGAATCGGCCAGGTGCTGGCCATCCTCCAGGCCAATAATCGGGATTACGCCATCGGCTTTCTGATCAACGAGTCCACTCGCTACCTGCTGAAATCCTCCGGGAGGGCCGACAGTATCGAGGATATCCGTGCTCTGCGCCTGACCCCGGATGTGATCCTGGCCGATGTGGCCCGGGTCTATTTCGGCCATTACGAGAACTCCGCCTCCTATTTCGGCAATGGCCGGGAGGCCATCGCCCTGGCCGTGCAAAGGGGGCTTGACGCCGACGTTGTCCGGACCATCAACCAGGTGGAGGCCGAGCTTGGAAAACTCCGGGCCCGCTATCCCGGCCTGCACTTTGAAATAACCGATACCCAGAAGGACACCATTGTCCAGTCCACCCAGAACATGTTCGAGTCGTTGCGCGACGCGATCCTGATGTCTATCATCGTGGTGTTTTTCTTTCTGGCCAGCTTTCGGCAGGTCCTGGTGGTTCTGTTTACCATCCCATTGGTCTATGCCGCCACCGTGGCCCTGATGTGGCTGGTGGGCATTGAGTTCAACGTGGTCACCCTGACCGGTATCATCCTGGCCCTCGGTCTGCTGCTCGACGACGCGGTGGTGGTCATGGAAAACATCGAACGCCATTACCGTGAACTCGGTTCGGAAATCCGCAAGGCCGTCATCGAGGGGACCAGAGAGATCATGTTTGCCGACCTCTCCGGCACGGTGACCACCATGATCGCCCTGGCGCCGATTCTCTTTGTCGGTGGCTATCCGCAGACCGTGTTCCGCCCCCTGACTTCGACCCTGCTCCTGGCACTGGCAGCCTCTTACGTGATTTCCATCACTGCAGTGCCGCTGCTGTCGCTGGCCATCCTCAGGCTGAATTATCCGTGGCTGCTCAAGGTCGAGGCCCTGTTCCACCGGCTGACCAGCCGGGTCAATGGCGCAATCCAGCAGTTTTTTGCCTCGGCCGTGGACCTGGCGCTGCGCCGCAGGGTGGTGGCAGTGCTCTATTTTGTTTTGCTGATCGGCCTGTTCGTGGTCAGTGTCCGGGGGGTCATGCCCATTGTCGGCCGGGAGCTGATGCCGCCCATGGATACCGGTGGAGTGCAGATCAAGGTGACCACTGATCCCAACCTGCCCATTGAGAAGAGTATCCAGGTGGCCCGGGAGGTGAGTCGGATCGTGGAGAAAAACGGTAAGCTGGACCGGCTCTCGGCGGCCATCGGCAGCGAGGCCGGGGTGCTGAGTATCGGCAGTGGCTCGGGTACCGATCATATTGCGGTGACCGCCACCTACGTCAATCGCTACGAGCGTGACGAGTCCGTCTGGGAGATCGAGCGACGGCTGCGCAAGCAGCTGGCCGGGATCGAAAACGTCAAGCGGATCGATGTGGCCGATTACGGAGCCACCGCGCTCTCCAGTATCCGGGCCAATATCGATATCATGCTTTCGGCCCCGGACTTCGAGGACCTGGTCCAGGCCGGAGATCTGGTGGAGAAGGTGCTCTACAGGACCCGGGGCGTGGTGTCGGTGGCCAGAACCTGGGATATCGACAAGACGGTCTACAACCTGGAGATCGACCGGGAGCGGGCGGCCCTCTACGGCCTGCGTAACTCCGACATCACCGGTCAGCTCCAGGCCCTGCTCCGCGGCTCCCTGGTGTCCAGCTTCCCGGCCGCCAACAGCAGAGATTTCGGGGTTCGGGTCTGGCTGCCCGCAAGCCAGCGGGACCGGCTTGAGCTGCTCTCCACCATCCTGATCGATACCCCCGGGGGCGAGAAGATTCCCCTGGCCGCCCTGGCGACCATAACCCGGGACTATGAACCCGGGGTGATCAACCGGGAGGGGCTCAACTACACCTTGAACGTCTACGGATACCGGGAGAAGGCGGCCATATCCCATATAATGGACAATTTCGAGAAGAATTTCGCCGGTACGGTCCTGCCCGCATCGGTGACCATGGAGCAGGTGGGCGATATCAAGGAGTTCAGGAACTCGGCCGGGCGCATGGTCACGGCCATTGGTTTTGCTGTGATCCTGATCTTTTTCACCCTGATCACCTTCTTCGACTCGGTCAAGGTGTCGCTGATGATCATACTCTCCATTCCTCTGACCATCATCGGCGCGGCCTGGACCCTGCTCCTGCTCAACTACCATGTCTCCATGCCGGCCATGATGGGTTTTATCCTCCTGTCCGGTATCATCGTCAACAACGCCATCCTCCTGATCCATTTTGCCCAGGAGAGGATGGACGAGGGCATGGACAAGCGGGTCGCCATGCTGGAGAGTATCCGTATCCGCACCCGGCCGGTCCTGATGACTGCCTTTGCGGTGGCAGTGGGCATGATTCCCATTGCCCTTGGCTCAGCCATCGGCCTGGAGCGGCTGGCCCCCCTCGGAGCGGTGGCCATCGGCGGACTCCTGGTGGGCACCTTTCTCACCCTGCTCTTTATTCCGCTGATTTTTATCTGGACCACCCGGGAGAGCGCGGCAAAGGGTACGTCTGTTTGACAACCGTGGCCGGATGCTCTCCGGTTCCAGGTCGATTGGGCGGCGCGGATCGGTCCAGGAGGGACTCGAGCAGGTTGATGAACGCCGGGCCTGTCCGGGAGAGCGGCTGGGAGTTGTCAAAGCAGATCAGGTTCCGGGCATGCACCGGGAGCGTGGCCCGGGCCAGCCGGTTGTCAATCTCAGCCGGTTCTTCCCTACCCCTCACGCGCAGCCGCCTGCTGAGTGTATCCGGGTCGGCCTGGACCTGGATGGTGACAGCCCGGGGATAGTGCGTTTCAAAATCTGCTATCGCTGTGCGGGAAATCGAGACCAGGGCCAGTCCGCCAGAAGGTACCTGCCGCAGATGGTCCCGGGCGACGCCGTAGCGGTGGCCGTGGGCCTGCCAGTGACTGATGAAAAAGTCGCCAGCCAGCAGATGTTCAAAGGCGCCCGGATCAAGGAAGTAGTTGGTTTCGTGGATGTCCGGGGGGCGGGTGATATAGCGCTGGAGGAAGCATATTCTGCGATTGCGGGCAAAGTAGCGACCGGCGGTCCTGAGCAGGGTGTCCTTGCCGGTGCCGCTGGCGCCGACGATGAGGGCGATATTCATAGTGGTTGTTCCGAAGAGAGGTGATCGTTCCATCCCGCTGACGGTGCATCCAGGCTCCGGTGGGCCGACGGCCAGTGACAGGGCCGGGAACTGTAGACCACCTCGCCATCCTTCAGGGTGGTGACCACCCTGGGGACATCCCGGTCGTCCACCACGGTCAGGTCGGCCAGCAGGCCCGGGGCGATACGGCCCCGATCGGTCAGGCCGGCGATGTCCGCCGGAATGGAACTGACCATGGCCATGGCTTTCGCAAAATCGAGACCCATTTCCCGGTGCAGAACAAAGGTTGCCTGGAGCAGGGAGCTGGGATGGTAGTCTGAGCAGAGAAAATCGCAGCATTTCTCCACAATCAGTTCCCGGGCGGACATGTTGCCGCTCTGGCTTTTTCCCCGCACCACATTTGGCGCTCCCATACCGGTGGAGATGCCCTGATCCCGCGCATAAACGGCCACGTCCACATCCAGAGGAAATTCCGAGACCGTGATTCCCATCTCCCGGATCAGGTCGATCTTGCAGGGGCGGTCGTCATCATGGGAAAGGAGAACCAGTCCATGCCGGCGGCCAAAGTCCAGCAGACTGCGGACACGGTTGTAGGCCAATTCCTGGTCGGCCCGTTTTTTTCTGATGATTGCGTCGGCCCGGGACTCGGAGAGATCGTAGGTGGGCAGGTGAAACCGTTTCCAGGTCTCGATTGATTTGAACTGCCCCTGGCCGGGAGTGTGATCCATGATAGAGAGCATGTGGACATGCCCCCTGGCGATCAACTCCATGATGACGGGTACCGATGAAAACGAGGTGATCTCGAAGCGGGCGTGGATGAAGTTGTCGATTCCGAGCAGGCTCTGGTTGGCATCACAGGTTTTGCGGATGATCGCTGCCGCCATTTCCGTGCCCCGGCTGCTGGTAATGGATTCATCATTGAAGGCCACGGCATGGAACATGGTGGTTATGCCGGCCATGGCCAGTTTTTTGTCCAGTTCGATCAGGCTTGTGCGGATGGGGAACGTGGCTCCTGGGCGGGGCTCGATCTCCTTTTCCACCGCATCGGAATGCAGGTCCACCAATCCTGGCAGGACAAGCAGCGTTCCCAGGTCAATGACTTCTCCCGTGAACGTGCCCCAGGGTGCCACTTCGTGAATATGCCTGCCTGCAAGAACGATATCTGCCGCCTTGACTGCATTCCCAACCAAGACCCTGGTTGAGCGGAATATTGTTGCCTGCATCAGGTCTCCTGTCCGACATGGTATTCGTTGTCCGCGACCTGGACCATGCGTTTCCGGTCGTGGAAGATGGCGATCATGCAGATTTTACGCCGTTTCATCTCCTGGAGCAGTTGCAGGACTCTGGAGGCGGACTGTTCGTCCAGGGAGGCCGTGGGTTCGTCCAGGAGAAGGAGCTTTTTGGGGGCAATGACTCCCCGGGCTATGTTGATACGCTGCTGCTCGCCGCCGGAAAAGGTCAGAGGGGAAATCGAAAAGAGTTCCTCCCTGATGTGCAGGGACCGGAGCATTGCAGCGGCCCGTTCCCTGGCCTCTTTTTTTCCGGTTCCGGTTTCGATGAGCGGGGCAGCCACCACATCCAGGGCCGGTATGCGGGGCAGGATCTTGAGAAACTGCGTGACAAAGCCGATGTGACGACGTCGATAGCCAAGAATTTCGCTTTCGCTGCAACAGGCCAGGTCCACAATCTTGCTCTGGTCCAGGTGCAGCCAGATGGTCCCGCTGCTTGGGGTGTAGGTCCGATATATGGTTTTCAGTATCGAGGATTTGCCGGCTCCGCTTGGTCCGGTCAGGGCCAGTAACTCTCCGGGCCGGGCCGAGAAGGAGACCCCGGAAAAACCGTTGATCTGCATACCGTCCCGGTTGTGGAGGGTGAACTCCTTGGCCAGGTTATTGACCTGCAGGAGAGGTGGATTTTCAACCTGGATATTCATGCGATGCTCAGAGAATGGAGGAGACCAGAAGCTGGGTATAGCCATGCTGCGGATCTTCCAGAATCTGGTCAGTGAGGCCATATTCGACAATGGATCCATGCCGCATGACAACAGTGATATCGGTAAGATGCCTGATGATGCCCAGGTCGTGGGAAACAACGATCATGGAAAAACCCATTTCCTGCTGCAGATTCTTGATCATATCAAGGATCCTGGCCTGCACCGAGACATCGAGTCCGGTGGTTGGTTCATCGAGCAGGAGAAGCCTGGGCGAACTGGACAGGGCCTTGGCGATCTGGATACGCTGCTGCTGGCCGCCGGAAAAGGTTTCCGGGTACTCGTCGATGCGGGAGACAGGCAGTTCGATCTTGTCGATAAAATGGCAGGCCTGGCTTCGGATGGTTTGATAACTCAGTTCTCCCGAGCCGAGGATCTTCTCGGCAATGTTTCCTCCGGCGGAAAAGAGAAAGTTCAGGCCCAGGCGCGGGTTCTGGTAGATCATCGACATCAGTTCGCTGCGCATCCGCGTGGTTTCCGGCAGGCTCAGTTCAAGAATGTTGACGGGTACGCCGCAACCGTCTTTCATATCCCTGAAAAACACCTTGCCCGAAGTGGCTTCGATATCCCGGTACACCAGTTGAAGAAGGGTGGATTTACCCGAGCCGGATTCGCCGACAATACCCAGGACCTCGTCCTCTCCGATTTGCAGATTGACCCGGTTGACCGCCACCACAGCCCCGCAGCTGGGACAGATGGAGCGGCCATGGTCGTCGCCGGTCAGGTCCAGGCACTGGCCGCACGAGGGGCCGTAGATTTTGCAAAGTGACTGGATATCAAGCAGCATTCTGTTTTCTCTTGAGCATGGAGTCGCAGTTATCTGTGTCGCTGCAATAGTAATGGGTTCCGTCTTCGCGCTGGACCTGGTCAAAGAAAACACCGCTGGTTCCGCATCGCTCACAGCAGATACCGGGAAAGGTTTCGATCCGGAACGGCCGGTCGCTGAAGACGAGTGGGGAGACAGAGGTAAAGGGTGGAATGGCATAGATCCTTTTCTCCCGCCCGGCGCCAAAGAGCAGTAGAGCGGGGTTGTTATGGAGCCGGGGAATGTCGTAACGGGGAATGGGGGATGGATCCATGACATAGTGGTCATGGACTGCGACCGGATACCTGCTGGAGATTCTCGAATCTCCGAATTGGGCCGTATCCTCGTAGAGCAGAACCCAGAGCCTGGAGTAGTCCCGGTGGGCGTGCATGTTTTTCTGTCGACCGGTGTCCGGTTCCACTGTGGTAAGAACCTCGGGCACAGGTACCTGTAGAACCAGGATCTGGTTTTCGGTAAGGGGCTGTTCCGGGATCCGGTGGCGGGTCTGGATCACTGTCGCATCGCTGGTGTGACAGGTGGTCCGGACTCCGGTGGTGGCAACGATGAAATCGCGGATATTCACCGCGTTGACCGAGCCGTCGCAACCCTGGTCGATGACCTTGAGGACGTCGTCTTCGCCGATAAGACTCAGGGTTATCTGCAACCCACCAGTGCCCCAACCGCGGGCAATGGGCATCTCGCGGGAGGCAAAGGGGACGGTATAGCCGGGCAGAGAGATCGCCTTGAGCAGGGCGCGGCGGATCTCTTTTTTGGTATCTTCGTCAAAAAAACCAAAGGTTGGCTCAGTCATGGTGTTTTTTGTCTTTTGCCTTGTTGAAGGTATGGAGGTCTGCCTGGAAGGTGACGTAGTGGGGCATTTTGAAGTGGTTGGTGAAGCCCATTGATTCGATACCGTCGATGTGATGCATGATCATCTCCGGGCTTGTCGCCACTCCGTTTTCGCCGATGGAGAAGCTGGGCCAGGTCATGGCCAGGTCAAGGATGGACATGGCGATGGCCTTGGTCTCGTTGAACCCGAAACAGAAGCCAAAACCGGTCGCCAGCCGCAGTTTGCCGTCCCGGGGATCTTTTTTGAAGCTGCCTACGCTTTCCACAGCTGTGACTCTGATCTCGCCCACGGTGACCCGGTTGTTGGTGAAAGGATGGGTGGTTTGCAGGGCCACCATGCCAAGACGCAGTTCGCCGATGGTCGGGTGGACGTCGCCGTAGCCGCGCAGGGAGGTGTAGGCAAAGGCGAGCATGGAGCCGGTTTCACCCCGGGCCATCATCTGCATGAGGCTTGACCGGGGATAGGGTGGCAGCGGTGTTGCCCTGGTGATGTCAAAGGGTTCTTCCCGATCCACCTCGAGTTTCAGGATTTTGTCCTGACGCCGCAGTTCATCCAGGGCCCCTGCCACCTTGTCCCTGGCTGTGTTCCCGGGAATTGTCGACGGTGCTGGAGCAGGTTCTTTTTCTGTCAGTAGCTTGAACAGGTAATCGCTGGAAGGGCCGAGGAGCTGGCCGCCGGGGATCTCCTTGAAAGCAGAGGAAATTCTGCGAACCAGCCTGATATCTTCGGTTCTGACGGTCTCGGCTGTCCCGGCCCGACGGCAGGTGGAGCGGTGGGCCCGGAGGTAAAAGGCTGCTTCAAGCAGGTCGCAGCCGGAATATTCGATGGCCCGGGAGCCCATTTGCTGCGAATAGAGGGCACCTTCGCTCATGATTCTGTCCAGGCCGAAGAGGAGCTGGCTCTGCTCGCCGCTGGTTTCCAGGAACTGTCCGGCAAGCATTTTTTTGTAGAGGGCTTTTGAGGCCGTTATGGCTTCGGTGCCGCCTTTGATAGCCACATAACTCATTGGATGATCTCCAACATGGTTGTGCGGGCAAGACCGGTCATTTTTCCGTCCCGGTCGAGGAAGAAACAGTCGACTCCAAGCGGAAAAGCCGAGTTTTTTTCCTGGAGCAGGGACAAAAATGCGCCTGACACCGGCAGGCTCCCTGCCAGGCTCCCATTGATACCGGGGCCGCTCAGCAGGACCCGGGTTGCCTCAGCTTTTCCGGCACCGGCCTGGATAAAGAGGGTGGCGGACTGTTCAGGATCCATCAGGGTGCCGGTTTTGGCACCAGTGAGGATTGTTGTTTCGTCCTGGTCGCAGAAGATGTAATCGGCCCGGTCGGGGGGTGCTTCGGGAGAACCGGTCAAGGCCCGGAGCTGATGTTGATCGCCCGGGGCGTAAAAACAGCTTGTGACTTCCGGATAGAGCAGGCAGTAGGCCAGGGCCAGCAGATGGCTGCCGCAGATTGGGAGGATCGTGCCTGTGGTCCCCGGCCGGGCAAGAGTTTCCAGGCAGACCCTGAAATTTCGGCGGTTGGTCTGCTCAAGCTGAATTTCCCGGCTGATCATGTCCTCTCTCCTGTTACTGAAATCTTTTTCATGCCTGTTACAGGAGATCAAAGTTCACCTCGGTCGCCGCCACCTCGTTTTGCTGCCGTTTACGGGCGAGGGTCCGGGTTCGGATTCCCTGCTGTATCAGGCGGGCAATGTCTTCCCTGAAGATCACTGCGCCCCAGGCTCCGTCTATGATCGCGCAGGCCAGGGCAAGTTCCGGCTGGTCATCCATGACCATGGACCAGCCATTGCAGCCATTCACCTGGACCACAGCCGAGGTGACCAGGGCTTCGCCACTGTAGAACCGGGACTGGCTTACCGGGTCGAACACTGGAACCAGCAGGGTATGCTGGGTGGGATGCTGGAGGATATGGATAACAGTGTTCCGGCTGATGTGATCAGCCAGATGCTGCACATCTTCCCGGGCGACTTCCTGCAAGAGATCGTTGAGGTCTTCTCGCTTGATTTGCATTTTTACTGCACCTCGCATGTCTCGATTTTTTCAAAACTTTCTGCGGTTACCACGGGCCCTGCGCTGGTGTGAATAAAGATATATCGCTTTGGCCCGGAAAGACCCTGGTGCCGGGACCTGCCTGCGGGCAGGTTTTCACTGCCTTCGCGAGAGTTGGTCGACTTGATCATTTTCTGAATTTCGTATGTGCTTTCTGGACGTACTAAATGAATTTTTCCCTGATAAAGGCGCTTAGTTTGTCGATCAGCCAGACTGTGACCACGATGATGATGATAATTGTGGTTACGTCGCTGTTTTCAAAGGACCTGACCTTGTCAAAGAGGTAGAAACCAATGCCTCCGGCCCCGACAAAACCAAGGATGGATGCGGACCGGACGTCGGATTCAAAGCGGTAGAGGACCATGGAGATAAAATGGGGCATGGTCTGCGGGACAACCGCAAAGGTGATGATCTTGAGAAAGCCGGCGCCCGTGGCGCTCAGGGCCTCCACCGGCCCGGGATCAATGGATTCGTTGCCTTCGGCCAGCAGTTTGCTCAGCACTCCCGACGTATGAACCGCCAGGGCAAGAATTCCGGCCATCGGGCCCAGGCCAACGGCAGAGACAAAAAACAGGGCCCAGACGATTTCATTGATGGAGCGAAAGACATTGGCCACGAGCGATGCCGCCAGATAGATCCCGGTCCGCAGGGTACGGGTGAGCAGAGAATGGCCGGGGAGCAGAATTCTGATGATGTTGCGTGAGGCGAAGAGCGACAGGGGAACCGCCACCATGATGGAAAAGAACAGGGCAACCACCGCCATCTCCAGGGTTTCCATCATGGCCATCACGTAGACCCGGATATCAGAGGGAATCAGGGCCGGCGGAAAAAAAGCAGAACCACTGATCTCCGGGTTGCCGACCAGGTAGTCCCGCATGAAACCAGCCCCGCCCAGCAGCGAGCCGATACTCATTTCAGTGTCGAACCAGCTGATCAGGAAGACTGCAGCGAGGATGGCGGCGACGAATAACGTCTGCCAGCGGAATGGGGTCGAGCCCCTTTTCAGCTCTGTAACCGCCAGGTCAGCAGAGGTGGATGCCTGGATGCTTGACATGATATCTCCTGAAACGGTTCGCGCGGGTTCAGGGAAAGGGTCTGTTTCGCCCGGATGGGTGGACGAAACAGACCGCTGGCAATCTTTCCTGAAAGTTCCAGCCTGTTGCCTGCCCTGTGACTGGCAGGCACAGACCGGTTATACTCCGCTGGAGGTCAGCTACTGCTTGGCGACCTTTGCCTTTTTCTTCAGTTCATTTTTCATGGCGATCAACTCGCGCACTCCATCGTACATGGAGTCGTTACCCGGGATGTAGCCGGCAATCTTCAGCTTCTCCAGTCCTTTCCTGTCATTGTAGGAGATGAAGGCTCCCTTGATGGCCATTTTCAGGGAAGATGGAAGGTCGCTGCGGACAGCGATGGGCGAGCCGGGTATCAGGTCGGATTTCCAGATGATGTTGAAGTCTTTTTCCTGCCAGTTTCTGCCAAGGCCGCGGGCAAAGTCCAGGTTGTTTGTCGAGGCTGCCGCAACCTTGCCCGATTTTACGGCCAGGATGGAGGCCTCGTGGCTTCCAGAATAGATCACCTTGGAGAAGTATTTATGCGGGTCGATGCCTGTCTCGTTGAAATAGATGGTCGGCACCAGGGTTCCGGAAGTGGACTGGGGATCCGTGAAGGCCCAGGTTTTGCCCCTGAGGGAGCTGAGGTTCGTCAGGCCGGAGTCTGCCCTGGTGATGATATAACCATAATAGCCGGCGGTTCCGTCCTGGCCGACCTCAACCGCTACCGCCTCGGCCCCGGCCCGCCTGGCGGCTTCGCAGTACGATTTTGGGCCAAGGTAGGCCACATCTACGTGCTTGTGCTGCATGCCGGTTATCACTGCGGCATAATCTCCAGCCACCTGCAGTTTGACCTTGATACCGAGTTGTTTCTGCAGGTAGCCGGTCAGGTCGCCAAAGGAGTCGCTCATCTCCCGTGACGAAGCCACCGGAATCACCCCGAAGGTTATCTCTTCGGGCCACTGCTGGGCCGCCAGGGCCTGGGACAGACTTACGGTCAGGGCGACACTGAGAACGACCAGTGCCAGAATCATCTTTTTCATCGTTTCTCTCCTTTCATGTGTATGAAGTTGCAAAACCCCGCTGTCAGGCAACATCCGAAATCGTTCAGATGGTTGCCGCCTCTTTCACGGGGACCAGGATATTCTTGTTGAACCGGGGACAGGACGGTGTCTCTCCGATGGACAACGGACTGTCGGCTTCTGCCATGTTTTCTTCAGGCCGAACATTACCTGTGTCGTGGTATATTCGTTCCAGGTGATCCTGAACCAGCTCTGCAGGGCTGCCGTCAAAGACGATTTTGCCCTGGGCAATGCCGATGATTCGGGAGCAGTACTCCCTGGCAAAGCTGAGGTGGTGCAGGTTGGTGATGATGGTGACACCGTAGCGGGAATTGATGGTGTTAAGGATGTCCATGATCCTTGCCGCGCTTCTGGGATCCAGGGCAGCTACGGGCTCATCGGCCAGCAGGATGTCAGGCTCCTGGGCCAGGGCTCGTGCGATGGCCACCCGCTGGCGCTGGCCTCCGGAGAGGGCGTCACAGCGCTGATGCGCGACATCGACCAGGCCCACGGTCTGCATGTATTCATAGGCCCTGGACAGGGAGGCCCGGTCGTAGCACTTGATCAGGGCTCTTGAAAGTGGCATCCGGCCGAGCATGCCACTCATGATGTTATGCAGGACACTCAGTCTGTCCACCAGGTTGTAGCCCTGAAAAATGAAGCCGATCCGGGAGCGCAGTTCCTTGAGCTGTTTTTTGGATATGTTATCCATCAGATATTCGCCCACCCGGTAGTGCCCGGCCAGGATATCGATACTGCCGATCAGCGACATGAGGAGGGTGGATTTCCCGGCCCCGGACAGGCCGATGATCCCGACAAACTCCCCTTGTTCCAGGTGGAGGTTTACGTTGTTCAAGACTGGTTTGCCATTATAGCCAAGCGTTACGTTTTTCAGACTGATCATGTATATTTCTCCCTGGCACGAGGGAGAGCCGGACCTGGTAACCGGTCCGGCTCTGGTAGGAGGAGTGGATGTTCTCCACTGGAGACATCATCCGTGCAACAAGCGGGAGACTACAGGGCCTTTGTTAGGTGCTGATTACGGGGTGGTTAGGGACGTGTGATTTCTCTGTTAGTGAAAGATTGTGTAAGTTCGGGGGGATGAGGTGGCCTGATCCTAATAGTCCTGTAATGGATTGGTAACCGTGCTGTAACAGGAACAGGATATTGAGAGCCCAGGATTTGTGGAGCAAACAGAGGGCCCTGGCCGGGACAGGGATCTACGGCGGCCAAAACAATGGTGTTTGGGTCTCAGAGGAATAATCCTGGGAAAAGAAACAAGAGAGGAAGCATGATGAAACCTGTTACAAGACGAAAGTTTATCGGAACCACCACCCTGTCCCTGCTGGGGGCGGCGTTGATGACGAGTGGCGGCAGGCATGTCTTTGCCGCCCCGGCCGGTACCCCGCTGCAGCCGGTACGTTTTGCGGTTATCTCGGATCCCCATGTGGATATCCGCGGGGTGAACAAAATGAAGATGGGTGCCCACAGTGTCGAATGTCTGCAGCGCACGGTTGATGATCTCAATCGGGAGGAGGAGCTGGCCTTTGTCATGGTCAATGGTGATCTGCTCCAGGATGGCGAGCTGGAGAACGCCAGGGTCGTCCGGAATGCCCTGTCCGGCCTCAATGCTCCGGTTTTTGTCATCAGCGGTAATCACGATTACCGGCCGGCCAATCCGAAAAAGCTGCGCCAGGGGTTTACATACCTGAGCGATGGGGAGTTCAGGAAGTATTTTGCCGGCTTTGGCTACGATGATTCCGGCCGCCGCTACTATGCCAGGCAGATCATTCCCGGTCTGCGTCTCATCGCCTTGGATGCCTGCCTGCCTGCTGAAGAGAAGAAGTGGGGCGGTCGGCTGCCCGATGAACAGCTTCGCTGGCTGGATCAGGAGCTTTCTTCCCACAGTGGCCAGGTGAACCTGATTTTCATGCACCATAACTTTCTGCCCTGGTCGGTTGATGAGCTGCGCGGTGGTCCCAAGCAATGGTTCTGTATTGATAATGCGGCAGAGGTCCGAGCTGTGCTCGAAAAAAACGTCCAGGCCACACCAATCGCCTTTTCCGGTCACCGCCATATCGGTCTGCGTACCCGGGAACTCAACAGTGTCCAGTATTTCGCCCTGCCGTCCCTGAACTCACACCCCATGCGTTACAGTATTTTTACCGTGACCCATGAACAACTCTCCTGGAAGACGCCCATGGTCGGGGTCAGCGAGGCCACCCACCTCGCGGCTCGCCAGGCCCTGCTGCAGGCATCCTGGTGGCGGGATCAGCAGTACCGTGAGGCATCTCCGGCAAACGATATGGCTGTTCTGGACTTCTATGAAAATAACGATAAGATAATTGGTCACCGCAAATTGACCAAGGCGTAGGGCTGAGTCTCGCCAGCCTGGCCTTACAGTGTAAATGGAGTGCCATTCCCTGTTTTCTGCCGGGAATGGCATTTTTTTTTGTCCATTTCAAAAATGGCCGCTCTTTTCTTGCCAGGGGTACAGGGTAGCACCTATACTGCAATTGTGCGGGTGCAAACTGTGCAATACAGGACAGGTGGTCAAGGATGACGCGTCTTCGCACGGTCGCGACTTTCCGGATAGATGGGCAATAGCGGCCAGTCTCGCCTGCATGAACCTGCGTCATCCCCGGCCACTTGCATTTTTGTGCAGGTGAGATCCCTTGTTTACAAACTCTGTGACGAAATACGATAACGGAGGTGGCCATGGCTTTTGGTTTGTGTCTTGCGTCAGAAGACTTTCGTCTGCGGCAAAGAAGATGGCTTTCCTTGTTGTTTGTTTTGCTGGTACTGACCAGTGCGACCGGTTGCAGTGGTCCGGAGCACAAGCTCACCTGTGAAGATCCTCTGGGTTGTGTGGAGATTCCCTCCGGGGCACCTGTAAGGATAGGAGTGCTTCAGGCCCTGAGCGGCAAAATCGCGCCTCTGGGGCGGGATCAGGTTCGCGGGCTGGAGCTGGCCCTGGCGGACAGTGGCAGGGAGATTGCCGGTCATCCTGTGGTTCTGCAGATAGAAGATACCGGTTGTACGCCGGAAGGAGGGGCCAACGCAGCTCTTAAGGTCATTGCCGATCCGCAGACCGCAGCCCTGTTTGGGACCACCTGTTCAGCTGTTGCAGCGACTGCCTCCCGGGTGATGTCCGACGCCGGGATGACCATGATTTCCGGCAACAATTCGGCCCCCTATCTGACTTCCATCGGCGGCAAGGCCGCTCCCGGGCATTACCCGGGCTATTTCCGTACCGCCTACAACGAGGAAGTTTCCGGTAAGGCCGCGGCCTGGTTTGCCTATCATCGGCTGGGTATTCGCCGGGCTGCCACCATCAACGATGGTGATATCTACACCATCGGGCTTACCGACGGCTTTGAGGCCGAGTTTGTCCGGCTCGGCGGGATAATTACGCTGGCGGCTTCGATCAACAAGGGAGATACTGATATGGAGCCGGTGCTGACCGCGGTACATGATTCAAAGGCCTCGCTCCTGTTTTTTCCCCTCTTTCAGCCCGAGGGAATCTTTGTCCTGCATCAGGCCCGGAAAATGACCGGTCTGGGTGGAATCGTACTGATGAGCGACGGGGCCCTGATCGAAAATTTCTTTATTCAATCGGTGGGAGACCTGGGACGGGGGATGTATTTTGTCGGTCCGGCCATTCCTGATACCCCAAACGGCAGAGAATTGCACAAGCGCTATGTGGACCGATACGGGGAGGAACCCTCTTCAAGATATTATCTTTCGGCCTATGATGCGGCCCGGTTGCTTTTTGATGCCATAGAACAGGTGGCGGTTCAGGGGCCCGGGGGAGAGTTGCTTGTCGGGCGCCAGGCCCTGCGTGATGCTCTTGGTTCCATGGACAGGGAAGACGGGGTGAGCGGTGGGCTCCATTGTGACGAGTTCGGCGACTGCGGTACCCCGGTTTTCAATATCCTCCGGCTTGACGATCCGGGCCTGGGAGTCGAAGGGCTGCGCAGCAACATTCTTTTCACCTATCCAACATCCTCGTAGTCCATTGTCTCGACCGGTGTCGGAGAGCTCCATGACAAGAAAGTACTGGCAGCGCCTCAGTGTTGGCAAAAAGATGACAGCCGGCCTGCTCGTCATGCTGCTTCTGCTGTTGTCCCTGGTCATTATCGGATGTTTCACGTTTTGGTATATCCGTCATGCCGAGCAGGAAATCAGCACCAGCAACGAGATCGTCCGGTTGGCCCTGGAAATGGACCGGAGTATGGAAAAAGCCCGGCGGTTGATGGATGATTTTCTGATTCACTATCCAGCCATTGGTTTCAGCGAGGCCCATGTCCGATATGCCCAGCCGGCTGTCCGGGAGTCGGCCCGGGCAATCAGGACCAGCGGTCTGTTGCGTACGAAGTTGAACCGTACAGACCTGACCAGCGAGTTCAATCTTTATCTCTCCCTGGCCAGGAGGTTCGCCCGGACTTCCATCGAGGTCGTTGAACTGGTCACCAGGCTGTCTGTGCCCGATCGTGGTCTCGAGGACCGGTTTCAGGCCATAGCCCGCCAGATTGACGAACGGGTGGCCGGTATCGAACCCTTGGCAAAACTGCATCACGAGATGATTTTGGCGGCAAAGGATTATTTGCTGACCAGAAAGCGGCCCTACATGCAGTCCTCCTTCAACGTCCGTCGGCGTCTGGTCGATGCCCTGGGGCAGGTAAACGGACTGGATCGGGATGACAGGCGCGAGATTGTGCATCTTCTTGACCGGTTTAAGGAGACAGCCGATGAGATCCTTGCAATTGATCTGGCTCTCAAGGGAAAACTGCGTGATTTTGCGCTGCAGGCCGAGACCGTGGCCCCGGTTTCGGTGACACTGGTCAACGAGGCCAAACAGCAGGTTGAACAGGCCGAGCGTCATATTGACCGGGTTTACAGGGCAGGGGTTGGTTTGATGGCGGCAATATTTTCTGCCGGGTTGGTTGCAGCCCTGATCATTGCCCGCGTCCTCCAGCACAGCATTACCGGCAGAATAGTTCGGCTGACCGAGGCAGCGGCTGGTTTGCGTCAGGGCAATATGGATGTGGACCTGCCAGTGGAAGGGATGGATGAGGTGGGTGAGCTGGCCCGGACTTTTTCCCTCATGGCGGCGCAGATCCAGAACCATGTCGATAAACTCGAGGAAATTATTTCCCGCCGGACGGCGGAGCTGGCAGCGAGTGAAACACGGTTTCGCTCACTCGTGGACAGCCTGCGCAAGGTGGCTGTCCAGGGTTATGACGAGAACCGGCGGGTTTTTTTCTGGAACAGAACCTGCGAGGAACTGTACGGCTATACGGCCGAGGAGGCCTGTGGCCGCCAGCTGGAGGACCTGACCATCCCCGAGGAAATACGGGACGAGGTCCTTGGTGCGATCCAGGACTGCCTGGACAACGGTACACCCATTGAGCCGGCTGAGCAGACGCTGAAGGACCAGGATGGGAATCCGGTGCCGGTCTACTCCACCCATGTCCTCTTGAGCAACCATTCCGGACAACGGGAGCTTTACCGTGTGGACGTGGATCTTCGCGATCTCAAGAAGGAGGAGGAGAAACGAAGACAGACCGAGCTGGTCTACAGGGAGCTGTTTGAGAATTCCAGTTCCGGGGTTGCTGTTTACGAGGCCGTGGATGATGGGGCAGATTTTGTGTTCCTTAATTTTAATCGGGGCGGCGAGCAAATCGAGGGTGTCCGGCGGGAGGATGTTATAGGCAGAAGAGTGACCGAGGTCTTTCCCGGGGTGGTGGAGTTTGGTTTGCTTGATGTCTTGCGGGAAGTATGGAAAACCGGTCGTCCCCGAAAACATCCTGTTGCCTGGTACCAAGATGACCGGCTTCAGGGCTGGCGCGAGAATATGGTCTATAAGTTGCCCTCCGGTGAAATTGTGGCGGTTTACGACGATTTGACCAAAGAGAAGCAGGAGGAGGCAGAAAAAGAAGCCCTCAGGCGCAAACTGCAGCAGGTGAAAAAAATGGAGGCCATTGCTCTCATGGCCGGGGGGGTGGCGCACGACCTCAATAATATTCTTTCCGGGATAGTCAGCTATCCTGAACTGTTGCTGAACCAACTGCCCAGGGATTCGGAATTATATGCCCCGCTCGAATCCATTCAGCGCGCCGGTCAGCGGGCGGCGGCTGTGGTGGACGACCTGCTGACTGTAGCCAGAGGTGCGGCCGGAGTCCGCAAGGTGGTGGATGTCAATGATCTGATCAGGGAGTATTTTGATTCACCGGAACACAGGCAGATCAGGGAACGTTTTCCAGGAGTGCGGTTTCATGTCCAACTGGCCACCAAACCGCTGGTGATCTCCTGCTCTCCGGTTCATGTCAGCAAGAGCCTTATGAACCTGGTACTGAATGCGGCCGAGGCTGTGGATGTGACAGGTTCCGTGGTGGTGAGCACAGGCAGCCGTTATGTTGGAGGACACGAGGTTGACGCATCCCTTGGCGAGGGGGAATATGTGGTCATTCGGGTTCAGGATAGTGGCAGTGGTATAGCGCCCGAAGATCGGGAACGTATCTTTGAGCCGTTTTATACCAGGAAGGTCATGGGCAAGAGCGGGACCGGACTCGGTCTGGCTGTGGTCTGGAATACAGTCCAGGATCATGGCGGCAGTGTGGTTGTGGAAAGCACGGACCAGGGGGCCTGTTTCAGTCTCTATTTCCCGGCCAGCAATGAAAATACCGCGGTCCGGAGCGATTCGGTTGCACTGGAAGATCTCCATGGTCATGGGGAATTGATCCTGGTGGTCGATGACGAGGAGATCCAGCGGGATATTACCAGGCAGATGCTGCAGTTTCTTGGCTACACCGTGCATGTGGTCCCCTCCGGGGAAGAGGCTGTTTCCTGGCTGCGTTCCCGGAGCGCAGCTCTGGTTCTTCTCGATATGATCATGGACCCGGGAATAAACGGTCGCGAAACCTTTGCCAGAATACTCGAAATCCATCCTGCCCAGAAAGCGGTTATAGTCAGTGGTTTCTCCCAGAGCGAGGAAGTCGGGAAAACCCAGGACATGGGGGCCGGCATGCTCCTGCGCAAGCCTTTCACCCTCCAGGAACTTGGGTTGGCGATTCGTCAGGCCCTGAATGAGGGCTGAAAGGACTCCCTCTGCTGCTCACCGTTCAAAGACTCTGTTTATTTTCCCGATAAAAGGAACCTGGTCATCCTTCCATTTAGCCCGCCCGGTCGATAGTTCGAAAAAAGGATTTGGCAGGTCGTGGCCCGGAAAAGTACCAGGTTCATGTGGTTTTACTGGACAGTGCTTGAGAAGCACTGTAGAGTTTAACCTGGTCTTGATTATTTTTATCAGTAGCTGGACGCCTGATTCGCACAGGTCGAACAGGGGTTCAGAAAAAACAGGAGCTTCGCAAGATGGTGCAACGAAAAATTTTGCTGTTTGTCGTTGTCGTTTCGGTCCTCACCTTTTCAGCCACAGGTCTTTTTGCCCGGGGACATGGCGCCTCTTCCGGGTCAAAGGGACAGTTGAAAAATTCGCCCCCTTTTTTGATTACCGGCAAAATGCCTCATTTGACCAAGTTGCTTATGAAGGAGTGGGACAACCCTGAGCTGAAATTGAGTGAGGAGCAGAAGAGCAGGCTGATGGTGGTGCGCAAGGAAACCATTGGTGCTGTCCGCCGTATCAGCCCGAAGGTTGCGGACCTTGAAAGGAAGGTTGTCGAGGGGATTTTTGCCGGACAGAGCCCAGCAGAGCTTCGGCCGCTGCTCGAGGACATAGCCGGGTTGAAAACCAGGGCAACCATGGTGCACCTGCAGTGTATCCATGATACCAGGGCCATTTTAACCGGTGCCCAGCTGGAATTTTTGAAAAACCTGTAGGCACGGAAAGTTTTTCAACACGTAGTCTTGTATGTCTCCTGCCCGGCCGCAAGGGAGAGTATGCGGAGAAACAGGTTCATTTGAGCTGAAAACGAACCGGAACCTGGACCAGCATGTCCGAGGGCTGGCCGTCGATGGTCCCAGGGTTGAAGCGCCAGGTGCGCACGCTTTTGAGTGCTGCCCGGTCAAGGATCGAATGACCCGAGGAGGTGTGGACACGTATCGTGCGGACCCGGCCGTCCCGGTCGACAAGAACCTCGAGGAGAACCGTACCCTCCAGGCCCCGGCGTCTGGCCAGGCGGGGATATTCTGGCGGCGGGTTGACCTTGTAAAGCGGGGTTGCCTTTTGGATGACCCGGGCGGCAACAGGATCTGCCTGGCTGTTTTCATCTTCTGTTTCTGTTCCGGGGCCATGATTTGTCAGTTCCTCAGGAGTTGCCTTCCCCTCCACCGGTTTCTGATGGGGCACAGAGGGCTGCGTGAGAACGGCTTGTTTTTTTGCCCGAGGTTGAACAGGAGCTGGCTGCTCCTTTCTGATCTGTTTTTTTATCGCTGACTTTTTCTTCTTTTCGGCAACCGGTTCTCCTCTTTTCTCCGGTTGAACCATTGGCGCTGGTTTTGGCTCTGACACAGGTGCCGGGGGATAGGGCTTCGGTTGCTCTGCCGGTTTTGGTTCAGCTATCTTTCCCGCGCCAATGGATATGGCAATACGCTGTACTGCCAGCGGTTCGGCCGGGGTCTGGCTCTGGCTCAGCTTGAGGCCCAGAAGTATTCCGTGCAGGGTCAGGGCCAGGATGGCAGCGGCCAGGAGCCGCTGCGCTGTTTTGCTCATGGTCCGGATCCCTCTGCCCTGGCCTGAAGGGAGATACGGGTCAACCCGGCCTGCCTGACCCGATCGAGCACCCGAAACAGCTCTGGTAAGAAACCGTTCTGTCCGCAAATATCTGTACCTCCTGCACCTGCCCGACCACCATTGCCGCCTTTTTGTCCTGCAACCTCTCAGCCAGCAGCTCCAGGCTGACCTGCTCCTCGTCCACAAAGAGGTTGATGTCCTGATCCATGTCCTGGATGGTGATGCTGATGGCTTCTTCAGGTTGCGGAGCAGTACTGCTGGATTTGGGCAGGTCCACAGGCTGGCCACGGTGTATTGCCATGGACAGCATGGCGTAGATGAAAAAAACCAGCAGGAGAAAAACGATATCAATCAGCGGCAGCATTTCGATACGTGGCGGCGCAATAGTTTTTCTTTGAATTTTCATGGTAACTTTACAGGTATAACTCTCGGGCGGGAACCATATTCCCACCTGATGGGGATGGTGCTCCCGATCCGGTTTCCCACATATTTTTTCTGCTTACCACAGAAACTGATGCCTCTTGTACCATGCAGGCTCCAGGCCGGAGCATGGTGAGCAGCAGATATCTCCTTCAATGTCCCAGGGTCTTCCGCTGTCTGACATAATAACATGTCCGGGACGGTCGTGCCGTCGTTTTAGAAAGGAGAGGGCCTGGACGGCGTCATCGTCACGGACTGCGGGCGATACCCACTTCCTCCAAACCATCGAAAAATTCCTCCACGTATTTGCCGATCCGCCAGCCAATCGCGAGTTCCGGGGTCAGATAACCCTTGCGCAGAGTCAGACACTGTGATTCCATTGGTACCAGCATTGGCCACACCTCCCTGTCGAAAGCACTTTGCTCTGGCCCCTTCCTGATCACGCCAGGGCCCTGGATCGTTGGCACAGGCTTATCAAACCAGGGGGACGTATCATTGTTTCCGACGGTATATGGCGGTGTACCGGTCTGTAGAGCCTGCTGAAGCGGTCTGTCCGCCTGCTTACTTCAGTATTGAAAAAAGGTTTCAATTCCACCCCGTTGCGTTTTGAATTGACGTACCTGCCAATCAGGTGTCAACTTCCTCATTTTCAGGGGGTTTCGGTCAACGAGGCCGAGCAACTGCTGATCAGAACCGGCTTTGCTCAACCGGTTCGCCATGAACACCATTTTCCACGTCATCCCTATCCGGCTGATTATGGCGCCCATTTTTTTGTCATGAGCGCCGTCCGTTCCTGATTATGAATTTATCTTGACCACCACCACAGTATTGTTGACCGGTGGCCGGGGACGAATGCGGCGATATTCGGTAAATCCTGGCGGCAGGGAAAAATTACCGTCCTGGTCGAGCAGGCGGCGCAATCCTTTTTCATAAAGACGGTAGGATACGAGGCTTCCGGGCGGCAGGTTGCAGGCCAGGTGATGGAAGATTTCCCGTTTGGGCCTGGCCATGGCCGCGATCATGAACAGGTGGCAATGTTCTTCCAGGGGCAGGGAAAAATGGTCCCCCTTTCTGATGGAAATCCGTCCGGCCAGGCCAAGGTGATCCACCACCTGTCGGGAAAGCTTTACAAAAGATGCGTCCTGTTCAATACCTATTCCTTTCAGGTCGTATCGGGAGCAGAGAAAAATGAGAGAAAGGGGCAGGGGCCCGCTTCCCAGAAAGACAGCGGTGTCTCCCGGTTTCAGTCCCGCACCCTGCATTTCCATGTCGGCCAGATGCTCATAGTTTGGGTAAAAGGTGAATTCGCGCAGGCGGTCCCAGGGGACAGAGGCGGCAAGGACACTGCGGGCCTGTTCGATTTCAAGGTACAGGCCGTAACTGTTACGTAACCGGCTGATGGCAGGGAGCAGCGGTTCCAGTTCAGAAGAATGATAAATTTCCTGCAGCACCCTGTCCTCTACTTCCATTGCGGCCAGCTTGTCCAGTCGCTGGAACGGGCGCTTCATGGCCCTGGCGTCCTCCATGAAAAAATCCTTGTCGCTCAAATTGCGGATTGCCTCGTGGATCTCGAAGAACTCCTTGTGTATCTTTTTAACGTCTGGTGTCATCTATAAGTTCGAGCTGCAGAAGGGTGTTGTTGACCCGTCCGCCAGGGTTGATTTCATATTTTACCTTGAACCCCCTGTAGTCACAGGCAGTCATTGGTGGATGCAACAGGCCGCGCAGACCGGAATAAGTGCGGCAGATGACCGGTCGTTTTCCGGTCGCAGCCATTATCCGGGCCAGATTGGCAAAGATCCGACTCTTGGGCTCTGCCAGAGCGGCCACCAGTACCAGATCCCACTCGATATCTCCAAGTGTTTCTTCGGTTCCCTCTATGATCTCGATCGCTTCATCCAGGCCCAACCGTGCGAGTCCTTTTCTGGCCAGGGACACGGCATGCGGATCACTGTCCAGGCCAATGGAGCTGATTCCGTAGAGCTGATGAAGAAGGATCAGGGACAGGGGTACCGGGCCGCAACCGACAAAGGCCAGTCGATAGGGGCGGGGCAGGTCAATGGTTTCGACCTGGGAGCGGATCAGTGCCAGATAGCGGGGATAGAGGCCAAAGACCTCAAGAGGGTGCCAGGGGTCGGGAGCTGTTATCACTTCCCGGGCCAGCGCGTTTTCATGAAGATCGAAAAACGTCGTATAGTACCTTCTTATTGCCGGCAGCAGTGTTTCGATCTCATGGTCGGCCAGGATTAGTCTGGCCAGATGGTTGCCGCAGTCAAGGTGAGCGATGTCATCCAGAACCAGGTAGAGCTGGTAGAGCTCCATCTGAGAAAGGGAACGTAATTCTTCCTGACTGTAGCCGCTGATCCTTTTGTGAAAATCACAGAGATGTTTTTTCACCAGCCGGTGACTGCGTTCGCAGTCTTTGCAGCAGCCAAGAAATTCGTGCTCTGTCAGCTCATGATCATGATCTATGGGGAAATAATGCATAGTACAGCCCGTCAGTTTGCCTTGTCCCTTTTTGTTGACCAGTGGTAAACCTGAAAAAACAGCCTTGATATTTCATCCCCCATGCCGGTGGGGCTGTTCGCCAAAGGGATGGGCGTGGTGGTGTTGATGAAGGCACGACTTGTCACACCTGGTCACCCGACCCTGGTCCATCACATAGATTTCCCTGCAGGTTTCCGCCAGAAAATCCCAGTCATGGGCAATGATCACATATCCTGGATCAAGCCCGGTCAGTATCTCTATGAGCCTGTCCCTGGTGGTCGGGTCCAGGTTGTTGGTCGGTTCATCAAGGAGCAGGATCTCCGGCTCCATGACCAGGATTGTGGCGAGGGAAACCAGTTTTTTTTCGCCACCGGACAGCTGGTGGGTAATCCGTTTTTCAAAACCGGTCAGTCCCAATCGTGCCAGGGTCTGCATGGCCCGCTCCCGGGCCTCGTCCGGAGTGGCGCCCAGGTTCAGGGGGCCAAAGGCAACGTCTTCGATGACCGTTGGCGAGAACAACTGATCGTCAGCGTCCTGAAAGAGCAGGCCGATTTTTTCCCGGACCTGGCGTAAATCATTTTTTGAGGTCACGGGCCTGCCCTTGAAAAGAATTTTTCCCGCCGTTGGTTGCAGCAGGCCCATGATCACATGAAAAAGCGAGGTCTTGCCGCAACCGTTGGGGCCGATGAGCCCCACGCGCTGTCCCGGGTCCAGGCTGAGACTGATCCGGTCCAGAACCCGACGTTCTGCGCCCGGATAACGAAAGGTAATGTCAACGAGTTCTATCAGTGGGGCCATGTATGGTCGGAATTGTCTTTATGTTTGGTGGGAACAAGCACATGAAAAAGGGAGAAGTCCGGGCAGGTTGTTGTTTCATCCCGGCTGCAGGCCAGCTGTTTTCGAGAGCCGGTATACAGTATCGCAAACCCGGTCCAGAAGCTGGTTGTCGTGGCTGATGGTCAGGATACCGAGGTTACGTTTTTTGCCCACCCTGAGCAGTACCTGCCAGATTTGTCCCTGTGTGATGGCATCGAGCATGGTTGTTATTTCGTCGGCTATGATATAGCGGGTACCGGGCCCAAGGGCACGGGCAACGGTCACTCTCTGAATTTCTCCTCCAGACAGCTCATGGGGATACCGGTTAAACCAGGCTTGATCAATTTGCAAGTCTGAAAGCAGTTTTTCGTCCGGCATCACTTCTTCCTCGAGAATCTGTCGTATTTTCCAGCGGGGATTTACCGAAAGCTCCGGATGCTGGTGCAGAAGCTGCACCGGCAAGTGTCCCCTCAATGGCAACCTGGTGGAGTCCACCAGCACCTCTCCCCTGTCGGGCGAGATATATCCGGCCATAATCCTTGCCAGGGTGGTTTTTCCCCTGCCGCTGGGTCCGTAAATCCCGACAACCTCACCCGGATTGATGGAGATGCTTATATCGGTGAACAGTGGCTCGGGCCGGGCCGGGTATCTGTAGGTGATTTTTCTGGCCTCAAGCATGCCAGCACCTCACCAGGCCGTGGCCTACCGGTGTTAACGGGGGTGGAGACTGTCTGCACTCATCTCCGCAGCGATCACAGGATATATGGAACAAACACCCTTCACCGGAGTTCTTTTTATCGGGCTGATATGAGTGACGGATTCCGTTTATCCTGAAACCATTGGCCGGAATGGCCTCCCACAGGGACTTGGAGTAGGGGTGGAGCGGCTTCAACTCTGCCTCTGTATTTCCTGGTTTCATTATCTCGACTATGGTACCTGCGGAAAAAACTGCTATCCGGTCAGCTACCCTGCGGGCCGCGTCAAGGTCATGGGTGATCAGCATGGCGGCCCGGCCCTCATCAGCTATCATCCGTAACAGCTTCAAGAAGTCAGCAATTCGTTCTGGATCAAGCCCGGTGGTCGGTTCATCGGCAAGAACCAGTTTCGCTCCGCCCACAGTGGCCATGGCTACCAGGACCCGCTGGGCCATTCCTCCGGAGAGTTGAAAGGGGTAGAGCTTTTGTATTTCAGGCCCGAGCCTGACCCGCGAAAAGGACATGTCCCTGGCCAGTTTCGCCTCTTTTTTGCTCAATCCGGCGACCACGGCGGCACGAAAGACCTGTCTGCCCACGGGAATAAGAGGGTTGAGAAATGACACTAACTGGGGGATGAGAGATATTTTTTTGCCACGCAGGAGTTTTGTACTCTCTGTGTCAAGTTCCTGGCCGCAAAAACGTATTTTTCCTCTTATTTCAGCATTGCCCGGCAGAAGGCCAAGGATGGCGTGGGCGAGCAAACTTTTGCCTCCGCCGCTTTCGCCAACAACGGCCACAATTTCACCTTCTGCTATTTCAAGATCAAGGTTATGCAGTGGAGTGAGGGTTGTCCGGGCCAGTCCTCCATGATAACGGTGGAAGGAAATGTGCAGGTCTTCAATCTCAAGCATGCGGTTTCAGCCTCCTAATACTGAGAGGTTTGGGGATCGTGCAGATAACGCAGGGTGTTGCCGAGAAGATCAAACATTTTCACCATCAAGACCAGGCAGATCCCCGGGATAACCGCCAGCCACCAGTATCCGGTGGAGAGGTGCTGCATGGATTCCGAGAGCAGAATTCCTATGGATGGATTGTGGGGTGAAAGGCCAAAGCCGAGAAAGGTGAGGCCGGCCGAGTGAAGAATGGCATGGGGAAACAGGAGAATCAGGCCAATGATCAACTGGGGCAGCAGGTGGGGAAGTATATGTTTCCGGGCAATCCATATCTTGCTTTTTCCAAGTCGGACCGAAACCTTGACATAATCACCACCTTTTACCTGTTGAACTTCTGCACGCAATATCCTGGCCAGCCTTGTCCAGTGGGTCAGGGCCACCGCGGTCACCACTCCCCGGGCCCCGCCGCCCACGGCAAAAGAGATAAGAATCAGCATAACCAGGTGCGGTGTGGACATAACTATATCTATCAACCCGGTGACAACGGTATCCACCTTGCCACCCAGTATGGCTGCCCCCACTCCAAAGAGGCCCGCCAGCACCGCGCTGCACAGGGCGGCAAGCATGCCGATCTGAAGACTGAGGCACAGTCCCTTGACAGTGCGGGTGAACAGGTCGCGGCCCAGCCAGTCCGTGCCGAACGGATAGTCGAGAGAAGGTGGCAGGTTGCGGTGGAGGAAATTGGTGCGCAATCCGGCTTCATCCAGCAGAAATCCACCACTGTAGAGAATGAGAAAAAACAGAATACAACCTGTACAGATAAGAATACTCTTTTTTCTCTGTCCGAATGTGAAACCGCTGCCTGTTTTTGTGATGATCCGGTGCATCATATCGCCTCTTCCATACGAATACGGGGGTCAACCAGCCTGTAGAGCAGATCGGCAAGGAGGTTACCAGTTACGACAAATATGGTGCTGAAAATGACAATTCCAAGCAGCAGGGGGACATCGCCCCTGATTCCGGCATCGACCGTGGCCTTGCCCAGGCCCGGGTAGGAAAAGACCACCTCCGCGAGAACCGAGCCGCTGAACAACTCGCCCAGCGAGGCGAACTGCAGGGTTATGGCCGGCAACAGGATATTCCTGAGGCCGTGAAACAAGGCGGTTCCGGAGCGTGTTTCTCCACAGGCCCGGGCATAGAGGGCGTGATTGCTCTGGAAAAAATCAATCATTTTTTCTCTGGTATGCAGGGTTATCTGTGCAATGCCGACAAGGGATAAGGTCAGTACCGGCAAGGCCAGATGGTAGATCCGGTCTGTGAAGCTGACATCTTCAGGTGCAACTCCAAGCGGCCCTGCACAGCAGATCGGAAACCATCCCAGCTTGACGCCGAAGAAGACCAGCAGGATCATGGCCACCCAGAATGTGGGCGTCGAGGCCATGGTGTAGGCATAGAGCCGGATGATCCGATCTGCGAGGCTGTCCCTGAAGGTTCCCGCAAGTGCCCCAAGGACAAAACCCAGCAGCCCGGAGAGCAGCCAGGCCAGGAACATCAACCAGAAAGAGGCGGAAAAACGCTTGGCGATGACTTTGGTTACCGGTTCGTTGAAAATAACCGACCTGCCGAAATCCCCTTTCACGATATTGGTTGCCCAGGCGGCAAATCGTTCCGGCGGAGACTTGTCCAGGCCCCAGCGGGAGATGATGTTTTCTTTCTGCTCCTGGCTGATCTGCAGCCTGTCGTATCCGAGGTAGGCGGTGACCGGGTCCAGAGGGGCAAAACTGACCAGGACAAAAGATAAAACAGCCACCAGGGTCACGATGAGAGACAGTCGAAATGCCTTGGATATCAGGTAGTTGAGAGGGGGCTTCATATGGTTTCCATTGTTACAGAAAGAGTCGTCACTGCAACGGCCCAGGCCACACCATACTGCGGGATGGAGCAAAAGCTGGCCGTTGCCGACTCAGGCTGGGAATGAAATCAATCGACAAGTTTCCACTCAGTGATATTGGCCGTGAGTGGCCAGCCGTGACCGTGCGGTTCTATCCTTGATTTTCCAATATCAAGCTTGTCGCTTACAAAGTAGACATGATCCAGGTTGACCAGCCAGGCCCAGGGAGCGTCGCCCCGTGGTCCGGCCCCGGTCTCGCCATCCCACTGGGCCTTTTTCCACCACTGCAGGGAATCTGCAAAAGAAGGCGCATTGATGGCCTTTTCCAGGTATTCGTCCACTTTCGGGTTATTGTAAAAGCCGGCATTTGTATGTCCCTGGCCAGCGTTTTTGCTGTGATAGAGACTGTACAGTTCTATGGGGTTGTGGGCCCCCCAGCCGTAAACGATAACATTTGCATGTCGCAAGCCTTTGATCTCATCCCAGCTTTTGCCAACCACATTGGCCTTGATGCCAATCTCGCGGAGCATGTCCGCACAGGCCAGGGCCAGCCCCTGGCGAATGGAACGGTCCGCGGGATAGATAATGGTGAACTCTGCCTTCAGGCCATTCTTTTCACGAACACCATCACCATCGATATCCTTCCATCCCGCTGATTCCAACAGCTTCCTGGCCCCTTCGGGGTCACCATCCTTGATCCGGTTGGCCGGATTATCCCAGGCCAGGTTGTCACAGACGAAATATGCCGGACGACCATAACCGTACAACACCCCTTCCACCAGCATCTTCCGGTCGATGGCCATGTTGATGGCCTTGCGGATGGCAATGTCTGCCGTAACATTGTTGCCAATGGGAGCCCCGGTGGCGGTTTTTTTGCCTTCATCAGGCACAACCGGAAACATCAGGCCCCGGTTATCGACACTTTTGACGGCCTTGACATGCATGCCCTTGATTTTCTGATGACCAAGGTGGGCCGGAACTACAACCACATCTACCTTGCCGGCTTTGGCAGCGGCAAACATGGTATCTTCCTTGCCGTAAAGAAAGGTTATTTTTTTGAACTGCGAAGGCTTGCCGTAATAGTAGGGATTAGGCTCAACACTCATCTGTTCGCCTTCAACCCAGGAAATCATTTTAAAGGGCCCGGAACCCACAGGATTTCTCCCGTATCCATCGCCGTAAAGATGCTGCGGAACGATTCCCAGGGTAAGCAGCTTATGGATAAAGGTGCTGTCAGGCCTTTCAAAATGGAATTCTATGGTGTCTGGAGCAGTGACCACCGCCTCCTTCATCTGGGTCAGATCAACCTTGCCACGGGAGGTTTTTGCCTTGTTGAAAGTAAAGGCCACATCCTCTGCCTTTAAGGGGGTGCCGTCGGAGAAACGGGCGTCCCTGCGAATGGTCACCGTCCATGTCAAGCCGTCCCGGGCAACGGTGTAGCCTGTGGCCAGGTCGTTGACAATGTTCAAGTCGTTGTCATACTTGAGCAGGGTGCTTTGAAACAGAGGATTACCGTATCTGCCCCATCCCATCAGGGGATCAAAGCCATCGGCCGGCTCCCCCCGCAGGGCGAGGGTAAGGGTGTCCTTTGCCAGGGCAGATCCGGGCGGAAGGGCCAGGGCGAGGAGCAATGGAGTCAACAGGAGCAGGAAACAATGTCTTTTTCTCATCAAAAACCTCCGAAAATTTCATGGGTACCACTAAGATGGTTCTTTCTGATAGCATGGCCGGAATTGCAAAGTCCCACCCTCCAGGGGGCAACAACAGCTTTCGTCTTTCGTTGTGCAGGCTGTGGGAGCCTGCATGGGGGTTGGATTCAGGTCATCACCGGAGCGTCGCCATGTTCGGTGCAGGACCATTGATGTTTGGGCTGTCTCTCCTACCGGACTCCCTCGACAATGCCCAGGCATAGTACCAGGGCCGACATTGTCGCAAGAAAGACCAGGTCTCGTCCCTTGAGGGTCTGATCGTCCAGGATGTAGAACCTGCCCTGAAAGCCGCGCAGCGTCATGGCCTGGGTGACTCTCTGGGCCCGGTTCCAGCTTTTGACCAGGGTCATGCCGAACAGGTGACCATAGGTCCGGTAGGTGTGCAGATTGGTGCCTGGTTTGAAGCATCGCAGGTGGGCCGCCCGCTGCAGCCGTTGGTATTCCTGGCTGATCACGAAGATATAGCGGTAGGAAAAAAGTAGCAGCAGGCACAGTTTTGCAGGTATTCTGAGCTGCCTCAGACCGTGTCCCAGTTTCGCCACTGTGGAGGTTGCCAGCAGGGTGATGAAAAGCAGAACGATCCCGTTGGCCTTGATAGTGATCAGGCCCACCAGCATAAGCCCCTGTCGACTCAGGTGCAGGGGGCCCATCGTCAGGGGATCGCCGGGATAGGTCAGGGGCAGGGAGAGCCAGAGCAGACCGATAAAGCTGTTCACCACCACCAGCCGCCACAGGACCTGCCTGAGAGGCAGCCGGGCCATGGCCAGCAGCACCAGTCCGAGGACCAGGCCGCCGGCGGCAGTCGCAAAACTGTGGCCAAGAGCGATCACCAGGGTCACGGCCAGGGTGCAGACCAGCTTGACCCTGGTGTCGATCCGGTGCAGCAGCGAGTCTCCCTGGCTGAACTCCTCGAAGGTCATTTGCCCTGGTACCTGTCCAGGTAGATCCACAGAACCGCTCCCAGTTCCACCGGTTTGGCATTGCCCTCGGGATCGGGGATGGTGTAGTCGGCCTCGTTCAATGCGGCAAAACCCCACCAGCCGGCCCGGGGGCAGGTGAAGGTGAAGACTCCGTTCTGGTCTGCCTTTATCACCTGAGTCACGTGGTAGTCACTGGGGGCGTGCAGCGCGCCGTCCTGGTTATAGAGCTCCACTTCGACTTCGGCATGGGGAACAGGTTTGCCGTTCATCAGGACCTGGCCGGTGAAGGAGTTGCCGGCATAGTTGCCAAACGGCCGGAGGAGGGGAACAATTTCCGTTGGCAACCCCACCGGTTCATCCCAGCCCTGATCGGCCCCGTAGGCAGCGATAATGGTTTTGGTGTAGTGGATTATGGAAAGATCCTCGGCTGGCTCCCAATATGGTTTTGGCTCCATGACAAACTGATAGACTCCAGGCCGCCTGACCTTGTATGTGGTTTGCCAGGCTGTATGTTTCATGACGGATGTTTGGTGGAGGCTGTTGAGGAGATCCGTTTTGCTGCCGTTTCGAACGACATAGAACTTTGCCGGTTTTTCCATCTCCATCCCTATGAGCTCAAAGGGATGGGAAAAGGACAGAGTCAGGTCGACGGATTTTTTTTCCTGGGTCACAATGTTGCCGGATGGAATGACCATCCCGAAGTGGGCCATGGCCTGGGCTGCCGCACCGAACACCAGGCCGGCCACACATCCTGCGAAAAGTGTTTTCCGAATCATTTTTTCTCTCCTTTGTTGGTTTTTGCTTTGAAATAGGCCAGCAATCCAGCTAGGCCGATGAGATAGCCGATGCCACCCATGATGTCCTGTATCCTGGGTCCCTGGTCCCGGTTTTCGATCAGCATCCGTTTGATCGGGCCAAGTTTTTTGTCCAGGGTTTCTTCCATAACCCGGCGCAGCACGGTTTCATCCCAAACGGTTATCTGTTGCCGGGCAGATGCCGCACCACCTTCTACTGTTGCCACAGGTGGGGCCGGTCCGACCCGCTGGACAGTCGTCGTGTCCGGGGTCGGTCCGGTGGCTTTGGAGGGGGATGGGGTGGGGGGCTGGTCGAGGTACTCGTCCGCGGTCAGTTTCCACTGGCCACGGTGCCCTTCACCGACGTTGATCACGATGAGCAGATCAAGACCTTTTTGCTTCGCTTCCCCGGGGATGGGGAAACTGAACTCGCCGTGATCATCGGTGCGTGTGGTGAGCAAGATCCGGCCCGAGGCCGCATCCTTGACAATTATTTTCGAGTCTTTGGGCGCTCGCCCTCCGCTGAATGCGGTTTCGCCGATAATGGTGTCTCCTTCGGCGTACGCGAATATCCGCACCTTGTGGGCCAGGGCCGGGCTTGCCAGCAGGCAGCAGGCAACCAGATAGCATGTGAAAACAATGAGTTGAGTTCCTGATCGTGACATGGCTTTTTCCTGTTTCATATTGTGATTTTCATGATGTCGGGTTGGACCCTGGCCAGAAAGGAGACCGTGAACATGGTGATGAATCCCTCTATGATCATGACCGGCAAATGGGCGGCGACAACGATTCTGGCCGTAGCCATGAAGCCCGCGTCGCTCAGGGCGAGTGACAGGGCCATGAGCAGGGAAGAGAGCAGGATGGAGAGAAAGCCGCCGGCAAATCCGGCCAGGGGCCTGAGCTTTGGCTGGGCCAGCCAGGGCCGCAGGATATAGAAGCAGAGCACGGCCGGGGCGGCCATGTTGAAGGTGTTGACCCCCAGCACCACCAGACCGCCGAACTGGAAAAAGATGGCCTGGAGGAGGAGTGCGATCAGGATGGCCGGAAAACTGGCCCAGCCCAGGATCACTCCAAGCAGGCCGTTGAGCACCAGATGGACGGAGCCTGGCCCCAGGGGTACGTGAATCAGCGAGGCAACGAAAAAGGCCGAGGTCAGGATGGCCACGGACATAACCTGGTCATAATCGATTTTTTTCAGGCCCAGGGCCGTCCCCACTGCGGTCAGGGCGCCTCCGCCGATCAATACCGGTGCAGACAGCACACCTTCTGAAATATGCATAATATGTCCTTTTTGTGTTACGTTTGTGCAAATAGTGTTACCGGTTGTCCAAAAAAAAATCCCCGCTTCCGTACGTCAGCGAAGGGATTTTCCAGTGCTGCTCATGGTCAGGCTTCCGTCTCGGATTCCACGCAGGGAGATGAGCCGGTCAGACAGCTCCTGTACTTCACCGGCCTTGCCGCGAACGATAATGACTTCCATGCAGTTGTTGTGGTCCATGTGGACATGGGTGGAAGACACAATGTGGTTATGGAAATCGTGCTGGGCTTCGGTAACCTTTTCCTGCAGCTTGGGTTGATGATGGTCGTACACCAGGGTTATGACCCCCATGACCTGTTTGTCGGCCTGCCATTCTTTTTTGACCAGGGCCTTTCGTATCAGGTCGCGGATCGCTTCGGAGCGGTTGTCATAATGACGGTTCTGGATATAGCGATCGAACCTGTCAAGCAGGCTGTCTTCCAGGGAAATCGAGAATCGTTTCAGCATGTCTGATCAGAGGAGCCGCCTCTTTCATGACCCTGTCTGCCGATCGGGACATATTTTTTCGTCCTTTGTATTGACCGGGTAACACGTTTTGAAATTTAATAATACTAAATGTTTTTTTTACCCTTGTCAACGGTAAATCAGTTTGCTTTAGATATCGATGTGTTTGGCGGACTGGTTGTTGCGTGTTAATCGATCTCCATAACCTTGATCAGGTTGGTTGTTCCCGGTACATCGAGGGGAGTGCCGGCGGTGAGAATGACCTTGTTTCCCTTGCGGGCAAGGGCTTCATCCTTCAGGTACCGGTTCACCTGCCAGAGCATTTCGTCCAGATCGTCGTACACAGGCACAAGGGCCGGGATTACCCCGTAGGAGAGACAGGACTGCCTTTGTGTCTTCGGGTCGGAGGTCAGGCCGATAATCGGTATCGGCAGTCGCAGACGGGACATGACCCGGGCGGTGGAACCACTGGTGGTCGCGGCAACAATGAGCTCAGCCTTCAAGTCGTTGGCCATCCAGGCTGCGGCCCGGCTGACCGCGGCAATATCCAGGGGCAGGTTTTCGGTAATATCGTCATCAATGAACCGTCTCGGATCAAGACTGGCCTCGGTCCTTATCGCAATGCGATTGAGCACTTCCACCGCCTGGACAGGATATTGCCCGACAGCGGTCTCTTCACTGAGCATGACCGCGTCGGTTCCATCAAGAATGGCGTTGGCGACATCAGTTACTTCCGCTCGGCTTGGCCGGGGACTTTCCACCATCGAGCCCAACATCTGGGTTGCTGTTATAACAACTTTTCCGGCAGTTCTGGCCTGAAAAATTATTTCCTTCTGGATCACTGGAACGTCCTCGAGCGGCATCTCCACTCCCAGGTCCCCCCTGGCGACCATCACCCCATCCACAGCCTCGATAATCGGACCAAGCCGGTCAACCGCCTGTGGTTTCTCTATTTTGGCAATAAGCAGCGGACGGGTACCGTTTCCGGCTGTTCTCTGTAGCAATGGTTCCAGATCTTTTTCATGCCTGACAAAAGACATGGCCACAAAATCCACCCCGGTACTCAGGCCGAATTCGAGGTCGGCCCGGTCTTTTTCGGTGAACGCCGGAATTCTCAGGTCACTGGCAGGAAGGTTGACACCTTTGTTTGCCATGATCATGCCGCCATTGACGACCCTGGCGACAATATGGTCTTTGAATACTTTAAGCACCTGAAGTTCAACCCGGCCATCTGCCAGCAGGATCGTTTCACCTTCGGACAGGTCTTCGCAAAGGTATGGGTAGTTCACAGGCAGTTCGTTGCCGGTGGCTGTGGTTCCGCTGGTCAGCAATATTTCTTCCCCTGTGGTCAGGTGTCGTTTTTCCACCTGACCGAGGCGGATTTTGGGCCCGGCCAGGTCCTGGAGTATGCCCACCGGACGGCCTTCTTCCCGGGCAGCCTGCCGGATTATTTTTATGGTTTCGGAATGTTCCTTATGGTTTCCATGGGAAAAATTGAGGCGCGCCACATTCATTCCCGCCCGTATCAGTTCTTTGACTACTTTCGGGGAAGCTGTCGCCGGGCCGATGGTGCAGACAATTTTTGTCTTGCGAATTACCTGTTGCATATAGGCTTGTAAATGTGAATTCAGCGTCTTTGGTTGAGAGTCAGGTCCGGGGATATCGGCACCAGCATCAGGTTGCTGTTGCCGGTTCTGGCCGAGGTAAAGAGCAGTCTCTTGCCGTCCGGACTCCATTGGGGATACATGTCGGATCCACCGGTGGTCAGCCTGGTGAGGCCGCTTTTATTCAGGTCATGGAGCCACAGGGTAGCGTTTCCGAAAGTATCCCAGGCCCAGAACGCGATTTTTTCCCCGTCCGGAGAAAACACGGGCCCCCGGTCACCCAGGGTTTGGTTCTGGGAAAGGATGATCGTGTTTTCGGCTGCGGCCTCGCCTTCTTTGAGCGCAATATCAGAAACCATGGCTGCATATGTTACCCGGTCTTCGCCGGAGCTGTCACGGATGATTTCAGCAGTATATGTTATTTTTTGGCCATCCGGGCTCCAGTCGCTCATCTGGACCGATTCAGGACCCCTCCAGCGGTATATGGTCGGCTGGTCATATCCGTTTTCAAAAGTCATGAAATATTCCCTGGTCAGGGAATATTCTCCTCCAGGGGCAACTTTGAAGGCCAGGGCTTTTCCATCCGGCCGCCATAGAGGGTTGGTTTCCATTTGCGGGTCACTGGTCAGGCGCCATTTTTTGCCGGTGTCTGCATTGACCAGCCAAATATCCCAGTTGCCGTCAGAGACTGCGGCATAGGCGATAAGTTCTCCATCAGGATGGAAGGTCGGGCGGTCAAGCATGCTGTGGCTCTGGACCAGGATTTTTCTGTTTTTATTTATCTTCTTACCTTCAATATCTATCTGTTCGATACCATGCATCCCTGTTGCCGGATCATAGGACCAGAAGACAATATGGCGACTGTCCGGGCTCCATTCGGGCCATGCTGCCACGGTCGGCCCGCTGGTGAGCTGGCGCTGGTTTTTTCCGCCCGCGTCCATAAGCCAGAGCTGATCACTGCCGCTGCGGTTGGAAACAAAAACAATCCTGCTGGCATCCGGGCTCCATTTCCCTGAAAAATCCTGTTTCGGATCCGTGGTTAACAGTGTTATTTCCGGAGGCAACCCCCCTTTTTCGGCAGCGGGCCTGAAAGTCTCTGTCAGATGTGCAGCCTCAGGTATGGAAGGATATTCCAGCCGGTGGCAGGTGTAACAGAACCGGTTTTTTCCAACAGGGACGATAAACCTGGTTGGCAGGGTAAGACGGGCAGGAAAGGTAAAATGAACTCCCGGTATATCAAGGCTGTAGCGGCTCCTGTAGATAATTCCCTGCCAGTCAACCTCGTATTTTTTTCCGTTTGGACCATGCAGTCCCCTGCCATAGATATCCTGATTTTTTACGTTTTTATTTCCCTTTACAGACAGGATTTCCGCCACAGGCCCGGTGGCATGACCGCCGAACCTGTCGCTGAAACGGTCAATGGATGTGGGTTGTTTGACACCTGTTGGCATGTCCTGTTCAACCTCTTTGTGGACATTGGGCACAGGCAGTATGTTCGCATCCCGTCCATGAATGAAATCCTGATCCGCAACAATGGTGCGATAAGCCTTGTTGAGCAGCAGGGCCCGCTCTTTTGACGGGTTGAGAAGTATGGAAACATCGTCATGCAGCCGGTTGAGCATATCCGGCCTGACAGTACCGTCCGGGGTGAAAAATTTCTTCTCCAACTCCGGATTCTCACGAAACTCGTTACCCGACCTGGTGTACATCAGATAATAGGAGTACTCGTAGTATACTCCGGCGCCGCGGATCTTGACCTTGGGCTCGTTCAGGTCCTTCAGCCCTTTCTGGCTCCAGTGATACCATCCTTCCTGGTACTGGCTGCTGTCGAGTTTGCGCGGAAAGGAGAATACGGAATCAGTGGTCGCTCCGATTCCGCCATGGCAGCCGATGCAGTATACAGTCTCTTCAAAGCTCTGCGGCCGCAGATTGCCGGAGCCATCCTCAATGAACCCCTGTAACAGCCAGCCATCATCATTGTTTATCCCCTGTTCCGGGTTGCCGATGAACAGGCGGGTACGGTCGGGAAAGTCATCCCTTTCCTTGATTTCGTTGATCGCTGATTCTTCCAGGGCGGCATAAGTCATCCAGGTGCGCTTTTTCATGTAACGCAACTCTTTCAGGCGCCTGGATAAACGAGTATTGCCTTCCGGGGTGAAATCCACATATCGGACACTGTGCAGAAACTCCGTGCCTTCAGGAAAAAGACCGGCTGCCAGGTGGACCCGTCCCTGCTCCAGGTCTGTTTTTGCCTGGCCCACATACGACATGTTTCTGTTTTCCCGGGGCTCCCAGGTAAAGGCTATTCGTTTTGCCAATCCGAGTTTGCCATTCCTGTCCAGGTCCACCCCGAATTGATGCTCATCAACCGGTTCCACGGCAACGTCGCGTTTTGTCACCAATGCTTCAACAATGGCAAGATTGGTCCGGTACACGGTCAGGTCGAACAGGCCCTGTTCATTGGTGCGAAAACTTTGCGGCAGCCGGATAAGCACATCGTCCGTGGAACCGTTGGTCGGCCAGAAGGTTCCAGGGAATGGATAGTAGGCAAAGGCGCGCCAGCCGGAATAGCCGCCATCGGGAGTATGGTCAAAACCTTCATCGTCAAACCGGAACCAGCAGTCCGGCGTGTACCCGTCCCATGAACCGTTGTTGTTGTAATCCCATGACAGGGGAAGGTTACGGAGCCGTTGGCTTAACATGATGTTGCCGTTCTCGTCCAGGTAATTGCTTTGACGTACATAGTGCTCAATTTCCCGGTCAGATATGGCCTGGATGCGTTCGCTGCGGTCCTCGAACAGGTTGCGCCACTGGTTCTTGAGTGCGGGTTCGGGAAAAGAGTACTCGACCTGCAGTTCCTGGTCATTGACATAATTTGGTTCCGACGACCGGGTATGGCAGACATAGCAGGGGTTATACACCTGCTTTTTTCCTTTATCCCGGCTTTCTGTCTTTGTGTAACACTGGGAAGGAATATAGGCTGTCTCGTTGAAAACGGTTTTGGTTTTCAGGTCAACCGTTATGGACTGGATACTTTCCGTTCCCTGGCTTTGCCGGGCAAACAGAATACAGATGAAAATGATCAGCAGATGAGCCCGCGTATTCATGGTTTTTTCCTGGAATACTTTGAAGGTAAGGGGACCAGAACGTGCCGTGGCGCCGCAGAACTGCGGCGCCACGGACAAGCATATGTTTGAAGGACTGCCGGCTTTTTAATCCATGGCCGGCAGAGGCCCGATGTAGCCGGTGTAGGCTTTGGCCTCGGCGGAATCCCGGAGCTTGTCCCCATCCGATTCTCCATACGGGTGCTGGACAACGCTCATCAGGTACGCGTAACCGTTGATGTTGGGGTAAAAGTAAGGAGAGGTGGTTTCCGAGCCATAAGGAGTGGTCTGGATCCGGGTCAGCTTGCCGGATGTGACATTGTAGGCCCAGATGGCGTCGTTCTGGTGCCCGGAGCCGGTGTCCTCGCCAATGATCAGGGTGTCACGGCCAGGCATGTAGGTGATGTTGTCCGGGTTGGCTATGGAGTTGACGTCGCAGGTGTTGTTCGCGAATGGGCTGTCCTGCGGATATTTCCGCATGGTGCCTGCAACCACGCCATACATGTTTGCCGCCACATAGTCACTGCCGATTGTGGCATCCGGACGGATATCCAGGCCATAGACCACCCCGCACTTGTTTTTGGTCAGCCGGACATGGTTGGGGCCGCCTTTATCGTATTTCCCACCATCTTCCATCCCCTTGGCCACCTGACTCATGGCGACGTACAGCCTTTTGTGGTCAGGATCGAAAGTGATACCTTCCTCTTTGCGAAATTCTGTTGTCGCGCCTTTCATGGCCGCATAGCGCCGCGCCTCGAGCCGGGAGGCCAGGGTTTCCATGCCCGGCCTGATCTGCAGGCATTCCAGGCCGGTGGTGGTATGGATCGGGGTGAAGCCCTGTTCGCAGGTTCCGTTTCCTTTCGGTTCGCTGACATCAAAGATGTCGGAAAAGGAAACCCCGCTTTCTATGGCCTTGCCGATGGTATCGTTATCGGCATGGCCAAGGTTTATCCAGTCCAGATCAGCGTATCCGCCACTGGCTGAATGGATCTGGTTCCATTTTGCCGCATACAGGGTCCCGCTGGAAAGGTCTTCCGGCCGGTCTGCAACAAACATGAAAAAACCGACATTGGTCCCGTCGTCGGAAATATAGACCGTGCGTTTATCCGGCATGACATAGGCAAGTTCCACTGCAACCCGGCCCATGGCATAGTGTTTGCTGACGGTTGGCTTGCCGTCCTCGGAGACGGCCACCTCGACCGGATATCCGTAACGGTACGGTTTGAACACCCTGCGGAAATCATCCACAGTGGTCGATGCTGCATATGGGTCCAGTCCGAAGTAACGGGCCATGGGTTTGTCATAGTCTTCTATGTCGTCCATGGATTTTGCATCTTCCGTAGCCCTGGCATTGTTGGGATACTCTTCGCTGCCAAGATGGGTTCCCCACGGGGTCACACTGCCTGCACAGGGAACCCACAGGCCGCCAACTTCAGAAAAATCAATATTTTCGGTTTTGATCGCTTTGAGTTTGCCTGTTTTTTGGTCCTGTTCAAGCTCGGTCAGGTACATGGCGCCGGGACGACTTTCAAAATGGGACACCATGAACAGTTTGTCGCCAACGGGAAGCAGAGAGCTGAAGTCGTTGTCCACGGAGATGTGTCTGGAACCATCCCTGTTCTGTATCGGCTGACCATTCCGGTCCGTCAGCAGACCAAAGGTTCCTTCGCCGGCCTTGTCGCCGCTGCGCAGAATGGTGTTGTAACCGATTCGATATGTTTTTCCATCTACAGTGACCTTTTCACTGGCCATGATCTTTCTTTTTTCTGCATCGGTCACCGGAAAGGGAACCTCTTTGAACTCTGGAACCTTAGTGTGCTTTTTCTGTCCGGCATCAACATGGTCGGCCTGACCCGTGAGGACTCCGGCAGTGAATAACACCAGCAGTGAACGGCCAAACAGTTTCTTCATGATACATCTCTCCCTTGATTTGGCTGGCTCGAAAATCATTCGAACCTGTTGTCATTTTCATGGATTGTGGCAGCTGAACGATTTCACTTTCGCCGCGCTACGTTTTTCAACAGCCTCTTGACCTGTATTGCCCGTGCAAGCAGGCTGTTTTTCCCTGGGATGAGAACGTATCTGATCTGTGTTTGGAAAGGGTTAATAATCCATCAGGCTTTCATGAGGCGCCTATGTTGAGCAAGAGCAACCAGGAAGAGCTTGAGAAGTGGTATCATCGGGATTTTTCATATACGACTTCAAGGCTGGTACCATATTTTTCCATAATGTGAATGGCGTGTTCGATCCGGCTTTTGAAGTAATTGTAAGGAAACACGGTGATGATGGAGATCGCAAGTCCTGTGGCGGTGGTGATCAGAGCCTGGGCAATGCCTCCGGTGACCAGTTTCGGGTCGGCAATTCCAGCGGAACCAAGCATTTTAAACGAGGATATAATGCCAAGTACTGTGCCAAAGATGCCCAGGAGCGGGGCCACGGTGATCATGGTGTCAAGCAGGGTCATGAAGCGCGACATTTTTTTTTCCATGTGTTTGGCCTCGGCTTCCATGGCTTTGCCCATGTCATACTCTCGATGGAGAATGCCCACCAAAAGGACCCTGATAACATAATCATCGCTGTCCCTGATCTTTTCCCTTATCCGCTCCCAGTCACGCTGTTCCGCAAGGTGGAGAATTTCATCCATCAGGGGCCGGTTCCGCTTGCGCTCGATGCCGACCCAGAAAAGGGTCCGTTCCAGGATCACGGTGAGTACGATGACGGAGCAGGCCAGCAGTGGCCACATCACCGGCCCGCCATTCTCCATCAGGGCATAGACAGTCATTGATCATCCTCCATGGCAATTTGCGGGTGGATAAGACGGGCAACAATCTGCAGGGCCCGGGCAAAGGTGGCTGGCGAGGGACTGCAGACCAGGTCGGGATCGACGATATGCACCCGGCCGTTTTGCACCGCCTTGATGACGGAAAAACGCTGCCAGTTCTTTTTTTCCTGCATCGCGATACCGGTTTCAGAGCCCATTATGGCGATAATGATAACATCTGGATTTTCGGCAAGCACCTTTTCGTAGTCGGTTGTTCCGGACAGCTGATCGGCAATGATATTCATGCCGCCGCCCAGTACAACATAATCATGGGTAAAAGAGCTTTTTACCGCGCCGAACAGTGGCTGGGACCCGACCTGGAGAAAGACCTTCTGCCGGGGAAGATGAGCGACCTTTTTCTGTACGTCCCTCACCTCATCTTTGGCCTGCCTAACGACCAGGGCCGCTTTTTTTTCCTGGCCAAGCAGGGCTCCGAGCCGGAGGAACTGGTCACAGATATCCGCAAAGGACGCAGGCTGGTCAAATTGCACTACCCTGAGCCCCAGGTCTCGCAGTTTTTTCAGTTGTTGCGGCTGGGTCAGGCCGGTGGCCAAAACCAGGTCCGGCTGCAGGCTGGCGATTTTTTCAATGGATACCTGCATGACCGAGCCGATCTTTTTTTTCTTTTTTGCGGCTTCGGGCCGCACACAGTAACTGGTATTGGCCACAAGGCGGTCTCCAGCGCCGAGAAGATAGACATTTTCGGTATTGATCGGTCCCAGGGAGACTATCCGCCGGGGATATTCTTTTGTCCCGGCAGGACACCAGCCCACTGCGAGCAACAGGCATGCAGCGATGACCAAGAGACAGTAAAATAGACTCTTTCGCATTGTTTTCGGTGATCTTGTTCTTTTGGGCTGCTGACTGTCAGTAACCCTTTTTCCTCACTCCATAAGCCATCAGGCCGATAATGAAGAGAATAACAAGGCCGGCCAGCCACTCCACCCCTGACGAGGTGACCTGCGTAGAATCATCCTGGCGCTTCATCTTTTCCATCCTGTAGCCCTCTACTTCGGTCATTTCCTGTTTCAGGGAGTCACTCTTTCGCTTTTTCGCTGCCTTATCGCGCCCGGGGGAATGGATCATCTTTTGCTGGGCTTTTCGCTCTGCCGCCTGTTCTGCCAGGGAGACCTGCGCCGCCTGTTCGATGGCCAGTTTGAATTTTTCCACCACGCTCAGCGCATATTCCACTGCCAGCTTTTTCTGTACCGGCTCCGGGGCCGACCAATACCCTTTACGTACTGTTTCCAGCATGCGTCCGGTGATGGACTGGTGGGCCCAGTGAGGCGGCATGAAAGAATTCTTTCATGTTCAGTTCGTATTTATCCTTCACATACATCTCATACGCCTGCAGCCACTTGGCATCATCCACCTTTTCCGGGGTGGTCATGGCCCAACCCCACAGGTATTCGACAAAATGGGTCATCTCTCTGGCTCCGGCGTAATCATCCTTTTGCATGCCCTTGATCCACAGCGGATTCAGATAACGGCTGCGCATTTCCCGGCCCAGGGTTTTGGCCATGTCCTCCACCGCGATCTGTCCAGATTTTTGCTGTTGGGAGACAAGGACCATCAGGAGCAGGTCTGCAGCAACCGCCTGTGCCGGCAGGAGTGAGAGCGAGAGGATCAGCAGTAAAAATTTCATCGCTGATATATCCGCTACGCTGCAACCGCCATTGCCGGGCGGAGATTTTTTGCCACAGCCATGAGATTTTTATCTCTGCAGTTCATGATGACCGCGTCAAGACCGGCCTTGGCAAACAGGGGCAGCAGACGGCAATGAAGAGCGGAACGTTCTCCTGCGGCAAGACAGACAGATGCATTGCTGATGGCGATAATGGTTTTCAGGTGGTGGTTGCTCATTTCTCCAATCAACCGGATGGTATCAAGCACCACGTCGATATCCGGCAGGCCGCCACTAAGACGCCAGGTTGCCGGATCCGGGCGGCAGGCGATGACCGGATCGATATAGAGTTGTTCATGGGGCAGACCAACCCGGTCGGCGGTGTCCATCACCTGCATGGCGAGTTGCAGCCGGCCATTGACATCCATGGGTGTAAGGTCGGCGCTGACCAGCAACACTACCAGGTTTGCCTTGAAGAACTTCGCCGTTTCCATGGCTCTGGAGAGTTCCTGTGGATTGGCCGTGACGGCATTGATAGTGGCTGTCCCCTTGTGGATCTCCAGGGCTCGTTGCTGATTCAGGACATGGCTGGAGAGAAAGAGCGGGACATCTGCGCCCTGCTGGATTGTCTCTACCAGCCAGAGCGTGAGGCGGCCAAGTGTCCTGTTCTGGCCAAGATTGATATCCAGTGCGGTTGCCCCGGCGTCCACCTGACTCCTGGCAAGATGCACCAGGATCTCTTCATCCAGATCTTCCAGGGCCTTAAGAAACCTATGGTTCATGATGTGCATGCTTTCACCGATTATTTGCATTGTTTACTCCTTGTAATTCTGTAGTTTTTTGTTTCTGCATGAGATGCGGTTGTCAGGGTTCCCTCAAGCTGTACAGGTCTCTCAATGCTGATCTATCTTCACGGAGGGCCCAGCAAGGAGCGCCCCAATCCCTTTGGCCAGTACCAGGGGCAGATCCTGGAGTCTCCCGGTGTCGATCGGGACTTCCTTATCTGCAAGGTGGTGGGCCACGGCCTGACACCAGAGATCCACATTGCTTAAGTCATCCACCAGCCCTTTCTCATAATCATCACTGATGGCCATGACCGTATTCAGTTCCATGGGGCGTATGACCCGCTGGCGCTTCTCCGCCGGGATTGTGGTAACCTTGCGGGCAATCAGCGCCAGCAGTCGCTCTTCTTCTTCAATGATTGCCGTCGTTTTTTCCTGTCTTTGAAAGATGCGGCCAATAAGCCTGATCAGATCAAAGCTTTCGTTAATGGAATGCGCTGAAAGATTGATGAGAATGGCCTGGTTCCGGAAGTGGGAAACCACTTCTTTTTGCAGATCAACATAAAAGATAACGTCTGGATTCAGGGCCGCCAGCCGTTCAGGATCAGGGCTGGCAAAGCCACCGAGGATAACCTTGTCTGCACTTTCAGGCGGCAGTAGGGAGTGATGGGTGATGCCGACCACCGCATCTGCCGCGTCGATGCGCAGCAGGATTTTGGTGACGGAAGGGACCGGGGAAACCACCCGTTGCGGGATGTTGTTCAGGGTAATTTCCCTGCCGCCCTGCTTCCCCCCTAACAGGGCTGTTCCCCAGGCAAGCAGCAGGGCGGCAAGCAGAAAATGGAGGGTCATGCCGTTTTTCAGCAACAGCATGATGGTGTCAAGGTGGGAAAGAAGGTCGGTCCTGCTGGCCAGAAACCAGGCCAGGAAGAATACGATACCGTAGCCGGCGATGAAACCACAGAGAACTGCAAGCCGCCCTGACAGTGTTGCCTTCCGTGCGAACAGAAAGGAAAGGCCGGCCCCGCTTTTCACGGCGAAGATACCCAAAGAAAAGGCGAGGCCAAGAACAAGGGATTTGATTTCCATGGCTAGAACCTGTACCTGTAGCTGGCATAGATTCCGCGGCCTGGTTTGGGGTAGCCCTTTTTTTCGTAATAATATTCATCAAAGAGGTTATCCAGCTTGAGGGTGAACCGGTGATGTTCCTTAAACGAAATCCCGACCACCAGGTCTGCCACCGTGAAGGAGGGATATTCTATTTCCGGATAACCGGCCGCGGTCCAGTCTGTATCCTTCATTGGGCCCTGGTTGCGGAAATTGAGCCTGGCTTCGAACATCTCGTCCGAGTACTGGAGGCCATAGTTTATCGTATAATCAGCCACGTTGTGGATATCGCCCATGGTTCCGCCGGGTTCTTCCTCTTCTGCCTTGAACATGTAAGTGGCGTTGACAAACAGCTCCAGCGAACGGTCCCAGTTCATCGGGGCCCCAATATCGAAGGATAACTCTGTCTCCAGGCCTTCCATTTCGGCGCTGAGACTGTTTTGGTAGGTGGTGGTGTTACCCGCGGTGACCGTGGTGATCTTGTCGTCCACGTCGGTGTGGAAATATGTAACGTCCATGAACAGGCCCAGCCTGGGTTGCGCATAGCCAAGGCCGATATCCCAGGTGATCGAGGACTCGGGGTCCAGGTCCGGATTGCTCCGGGTGATCATGGTAACCCCGCCAACGTCTGTTTCCGCGTAGCCTGCAAGCTGGGCCGCAGTCGGTGGAACAAAGGCCTTGCCGATGGTGGTGTGCAACCGGATTCCCAGGTCGAAGTTGTAGTTCAGCCCGGCCCTGGGACTGAAGGTGGAGAAATTTTCCGAGTTGGGCGTAAAATCGGTTTTGTAGGGCGTGGGTTTGGTTTCTACATCGAAAGTGTCGTACCGCCCCCCTACAGTGGCGGTGAGCCGGTCGTTCATGAAGCGCCAGATGGTTTCCAGGTATCCGGCCCAGTTTTCCCGGCCTTCATCCGGGGACCAGGGCGCCCTGCGTGTACCGTCCTGGTTGTAGCTTCGGCTTTCCCTGTCGATCTTCTGGTAATCGATGCCGACGACGAACCGGTGTTGGCCCCAGGTGTACTCGTTCTTGAGCTGGAAGCCGAGCCAGTCTGTCTCCGAGTCGTAGCTCCGGTACGGTTCCACCTGGACCAGGGCCGGATACCAGCCGGTATAGTGGCTGTAGTTTTCACTGGTTTCGTTGGTCCGGTAACCGGTGAGGCTCACTCTGCTCTTATCCCCCAGCGGCCCGCTGAGGGTAAAATCCATGCCCGAGCGGTCGATGTCCTTGTGGCCGGACATCTCGTTGCCATAGGCGATGTCACCCGGAGTTTCGATATCGCGGCCCTGGTAGAGGTCTCCGCTGACATCGATCCGCCATGCTCCCAGGTCACCGCCCAGGCGCAGGGATCCGTTCTGGGTCCTGAAGGCCGTGTTTGCCCTGGTCTCGCCGTTACCCATCTCGTAGTCATCGCTCTGTTCGAACCTCTGGGCAAAGATATCGAAGTCGAACCGGTCCCCCAGCCCGCCACCAAGTGCTGCTTTTTCAAAATTGGTCGCAAATGAGCCGTAACCGATTTCCGCAAGACCGGTGAGTGGTCCGGTATGTTTTTTGGTAATGATGTTGACCACCCCGCCCATGGCTTCTCCGCCATAGAGGGAAGAGGCTGGCCCTTTCAGGACCTCTATCCGTTCCACGTTGCCGGTGAGCACGGTCGCCAGGTTGGTGGCTCCGGCCGGCCGGCCGTTGATAAGAACCAGGGTGTGCTTGGTGATACCGGAAAATTCCGGCCGAAAACCGCGGATACCGATGCCGGCCAGGGCGCCGGGGTACTCGATCACGCCGACGGAACTGTTCTTCTTGAGCTGTTCGGTGAGTGTGTCCCCGGTGGTCAGCTCGATGGTCTCGCTCTCGATCACCTCGACCCTGGCCGGAATTTCCTGCACCGATTCTTCACTGCGGGTGGCGGTCACCACCACTTCGTCCAGGGTAACCTTGTTTGCAGGGCTGTCTTCATCCGCGCCCGCCAGGGCCGGTCCAGGCGTGGACACGAGACACAGGGCCAGGGCCGTTCGAATCTCCTTTTTCATCACACTTCTCCTTGTACCTTGTAATGACGTTGAGACGGGTCCGGGGCCGCCTGAAAAGGCAAAAAAAAATCCCCGGACCAATAAACAAAAGAGTTATTGGTCCGGGGATCCCTGATTTTTCCTCGAACAATTCGACAAGCACGTGACTGCTCTTTGTCCGCGAGAGCAGGCGCTTTATGTTTTTCAGACAGGTCTTCTGACTCCCGGATCATCCTCCTTTTGCGCCTTCCCAACCCCTAAGGAGGTCAGTGGCATCTTGCAAAATTCGTCCCCGGTCACAGCGGCGGGCCCGTCCCGGATTCGCACCGGGTTCCCTATTAAGCTCGGCTAAGAGCATCTGAAAATGTACCGATAACGTTACCTGAAAAAATGTGCTCCGTCAACCCGCTTTTGCCGGGAAGATGTGGCCCGTGCCCGCCAGGAGGTTAACGTTCCCGGGGTGTATCGTGAGCGCTGTTCAGCGAATATAGCCCCATTCCCGGAGGCGGGTATATGCGTATTTTGCCTTGTCACCCTGGCGTACCTTTTCAAGAAACGCGGCGTAGGCCCGGGCGGCCTCGTCCCGGCGCTGCATGGCTTCGAGGGCCTGGCCCCGGTAGAAGAGGATGTCCGGATTACCGGGCAGGAGCCGGTCCACCTCACTTAATTCCCGCAGGGCCTGGTCATATTTCTCTTTGGCGAGGCTGCTCATGGCCAAGAGCCAGTGGCCCTGGGCCTCTTTGGGGTAGACCTGGGTGGCCTGGCGGGCATAGCTTAGCGCTTCATCATGGTTATGATGCATAAACTGGCATTTGGCCATAACCACCAGGGCCTGGTAATCGTCCGGAGCGTGGCGAAGAGCAGTGTGCAACAGTTCTTCGGCCTGGCGGATCTGTTTACGGGCCAAGGCGGTTTCCGCCTTCTGGATGGCCCTGATTGCTGGTTTGAGACGGCGAAGACCTGCGGTGTGGTCCATGTAGCGCTGTCGGTGATCCGGGTTGTCGAGCATGGATGCGTAACGTTCATGGGCCTGCAGGCGGGCTGTTTCCAATCGTTCCCTGCTCATGGGATGGGTGGCGAACATGAGCTCGATGGCAGTGGGATTGTGCTCTCCGCTTCTGAGGAGGATTTCCATGAGACCCGCCATGCCAAGTGGTGTGTATCCGGCCCTGGTCATGTATTCCATGCCCAGGGCGTCGGCCTCCCTTTCGTCATTGCGGCTGTATCTGGCCAACAGGGCACCGGCCCCCAAGCCGCCAAGCCTGGAGATCAGCTCCGCCGTACCTTCATGACCGGCACTGGAGGTGGCTATCGAGGCTCCGGCGACCAGCAGGTTGACCAGCAACCCCTTGCCCATCTGCTCGGCTGCGTGCCGGGCACAGACATGGCCGATTTCGTGCCCCAGCAGGGCTGCAAGTTCAGCTTCGCTTTGCAGTTCAACCAGGATGCCTCGGGTGGCGGCGATGGAGCCGCCGGGAAAAGCGTAGGCGTTGATATGGGCCGCATTGACGCCGCGGAAGGAAAAGGGCATGTCAGGGCGATGTGAACGACGGGCCAGCTCCATTCCCACCCGGTTAAGATACTTGTTGAGCTCCCTGTCCATGAGGATACCGTAATCGGCCGAAAACTGGAATGGGGCCTGCTTCCGGTCCAGGGCTATCTCCTGGCTCCGGGTCATCATGACAAGGGATTTTTCTCCTGTCACCGGGTCGGTGCTGCAACCGCCAAGAAAGGGAGCCGTAATGGCGCTTCCACCGCAAAGAAAGAAAAAGCGCAGGATTGTACGGCGTGAAATTCGGGGCAAGGTGTTTGATCCGTTCATGGTGTTTTGTCCGTTTCGGGCCAGTTTATCTGCAGCAGAAGGTCATAAACGGCCCGATAGATACGCGGTTCGCCGCTTGCTCTGGGGCCGGCCACGTTCAGGGTTTTGATGTTATGGTCTTTCAGCCATTGTTCTATGGCTTTTTGAGCTCGTTTGGGATGCCATAGTTCCAGGTCGATATGGAGACAGGGGCGCCGGTGCCGGATGGCCAGGGCCTCGGTCAGGGCCGAGCCGCCGGTGAGAGGGCCAAATGACACTATCAGAGTGCCGTCACTGTCCAGTATGTTTTTCCTGGTTCGGTCCCGGTAGTTGGCCGACGGCAGCTCCTGGAGTCGGTAGCGGTCCGGCAGTGGTCCCTCCTCGGTCCGGCGCCCTCTTGGCAGCCAGCCGCCATGGGGGATGTTCAGGCTGATGGCCGCGTCAAGAGCCGCCCGGTCAGCCCCGCTCTGTCCTCCGGAGATAATTTTCATGTTCTTTCAGGACCCTTTGGGAGTCGACCCTGCCGTTGGCGTCAACGCAGCGGCGATCCGGCCGGCAATACGTTCCATGTTGGCCAGGTAGTCCCGCGCCAGCGGGTCAAGCGGTATCACTGCTCCGTCGATGGCCCTGGCGATGGTCCGGGCGCTGGAGCTTGAAAACTGGGGCTGAACAAAGATGACGTGGACATTATCCTCCCTGGCCGAGGCGATTAGGCTGGCCAGGTGGCGGGGGCCCGGCCCCTTGCCCCCGGGGGCCACTGCTTTTTGCCGCAACCCGTAGGCCCGGCAGAAATAGCCGTAAGCCGGATGAAAGACATATATGGTCTGGCCGGTCAGAGGCGCGAGCACCTCCCTGAGTCTGCGGTCCAGGGCCTCGAGATCCGCGGCAAAGGTTTCATAGTTTTGCTGGTAGAATTCTTTTCCTGCGGGGTCGAGACGGATCAGGGTGTCGCGAATGAGGGCCGCCTGTTTCTTGACCAGCCGGGGATCAAGCCAGGTGTGCGGATCCAGATCTTCACTCTTTTCCCGTTCTTTGGCATGCACATCTTCATTCTGCAGTCCTTTGTGATCGTGGTCACCGCTCAACATATCCAGTCCCTGACGCAGGTCGATGATGGAGAGATGGGGGACGGAGCGCTGTAGTTTGGGTATCAGGCTTTTTTCAAACGGCACGCCGATGCGGAAATAGACATCGGCCCGGGACAGGGTCGCCATTTGGCGTGGTGCAGGGGCGTAGGTGACCGGACTCTGGCCAGGCTGGACCAGGGCCTGGACCTGAACCCGCTCGCCACCAACCCGCTCGACAAAATATTCCTGAGGGAGGATCGAGACAAAAACCGTGATCCTGGCCATGGCCACGGCAGGCAGAGAGATGGTCAGCGTCAGGAAGAGGAGCAAAAGAGAGATTTTTTTCCAATGCATTGGGACTCCGGAACCGGTTTTGGGAAAAATGGGCGCGTACCTGAAAAATTTTACAATGACTTTTACTGGTTGTTGATGCGGGTGAGAACCGGCAGGTGACCTGGTCGTTTCGACGGTCACCATCAGGCATTCGGTACCCGGACCGGGACCATCGTTTGGACAGGTAACCCGGTAACGCCACTGTATCAGTATACGTTATGCGATCCGACTGTAAAATCAAGGGGGGAGGTTTCCCAAAGGGGAGACAGGTATTATATTTTTTCAGAGGCTTGCTGACGGTGGATCTGCAAACAGGGAGGGTATCATGCACGAGGCACGTTTTTACACCAAAAAGGAGGACGGCAAGGTCCAGTGCGGACTCTGTCAACACCGCTGCCAGATAAAACCGGGACGGCGAGGGATGTGCGGTGTGCGTGAAAACCGGGACGGGACATTGTATACTCTGGTCTACGGGTATCTGGTGGCGGAAAATAGTGATCCCATCGAGAAAAAACCGCTGTTCCATTTTCTTCCAGCCTCGAAATCCTGGTCCATCTCCACCGTGGGATGCAATTTTCGCTGTCTCCACTGCCAGAACTATGATATCTCCCAGTATCCCCACCTGCATCACGGTGGCATTGCCGGTACCTTCCGCTCTCCGGAAGAGGTGGTGGCTGCGGCGGAGCGAACGGGTTGTGCAAGTATCAGCTATACGTATGTGGAGCCTACCGTTTTCTATGAATTCGCCCGGGACTGTATGGAGTTGGCTCATTCGCGCTCCATCAGAAACGTCTTTGTCTCCAATGGCTACATGACCCCGGAGGTTATCCGGGATCTGGCCCCGCTGCTGGACGGGATCAATATCGACCTCAAGGGGTTTTCAGAGGATTTTTATCACCGGATCTGTTCAGCCCGGCTCCAACCGGTGTTGGACACGATTCGGCTCATGCACGAGGCTGGGGTCTGGGTCGAGGTGACCACGCTGGTGATCCCCGGGCTCAACGACTCGGATGAGGAACTGCGGGACATTGCCCGTTTCATCCGCGGTATCGATTTATCCATGCCCTGGCATGTGACCGCCTTTTATCCCACCTATAAGTTAACCGACCGCCCCCCCACCCCGGTGGCCACCCTGCGGCGGGCCAGGGACATCGGCCTTGGCGAAGGGCTGCGGTTTGTCTACGAGGGCAATGTGCCGGGTGAAGGAGGAGAAAATACCTGGTGCCCTTCCTGCGGCGTCGCTCTTGTTACCAGGCTCGGTTTTTCTCTTGCGGAAAATCGGTTGCGCCTCGGTGACAATCCGCGCCTGGCCCATTGTCCCGAATGCGGCGAAGATGTCCAGGGCGTCTGGAGCTGAGCGGTCGAATCGGTGGTGGTCAGAGCTGCAGGTCGACCCGTGGCTTACCGCTGTTGCCGGTATCAAGGGCCGATGAACAGATGAGCAGCCGTTTGGGATCGATACCGTGGTTTCCGCTGAGGAAATCCCGCACCGCGACAGCCCGCCTCTCGCCAAGGTTAAGGAGACGCTCTTTTGTTTCAGGACTGAGCCCGTCGGCCCTGGTGTCCGGAGGGAGGTCGTCCCGGGCCAGCTTCGGACAGAGCTGGAGTTCCAGGCTGGGTTTCTCCTTGAGAATTTTGGCAACCCGGTCGAGGTAGTCGGTCTGTTTCTCGCTCAGGACATCGCTGCCGGGCGTGAATTCCACCGGCGCCAGCCGGGTTTTGAGTATCTCGTTGCCAACTTTGGCGCCCAGGTAGGCCAGGGCGGCATAGGGGCCCAGGGCATAGACCAGGTAGGAGGATGCCCCGGTGATGATGGCCTTGTTCATGGCGGTGATCAGCAGCCCGGAAAGACTTACATTCAGTTCGTTGACCGGTCCGGAGACTGGTACTTTGAGTTCAATATTGCCATTGCTGTCCTTGAGAATAGCCAGGGCGTAGTCCAGGTCAAAGGGCAGGGCTATTGCCTTTTCCTTGTCCACTGTCTGGACATCGACTTTCTTGAACAGAAATTTGTTGTCAGCGTTGATGTTCTTGTCAGAGAGCTGGATTTTGGCTTGCAGTTCCAGCTGGCCTTGGGTGAATTTTACTCCTATGGCATCTGCTGCATAGGGTGACAGGTTGACCAGGGGATAGTTTTTGAGTTGTACTTCCTGTTCCAGGGCCATGTTTGGTCCGAACAGCCGGGCGGTCCCTTTGACCGAAAGGTAGGAGAACCTGTCGATCATCGCCTCCAGGGTGTATCTGGCAGGGGTTTCGGTGTCCTGGGAATTGATATGTTCCACCAGGGCTCTGGTCGGGACCAGCTCCATGGTGAAGGGGTGTGTGCGGGTATAGTCGGTGGCGGCCCGGTGATCGACAAAGAGGATGCGGTTTTCTCCTTCCAGGCGGATACGATCCAGGCGCAGGGGCGCTCCGGCGTAGATCTTGGCCGGTTCTTTTTTTTCGTCCACATCCGCAGGCGATATTTTATCTGGATCTTGTCTGTCTTCCAGGTGCTCCTCTGCGTCCGGCGTCGGCCTGCCTGTCAGTTCCCGTACGGCCTGGCTCAGGTTGAGCGAACCTTTTTCATCGATTTTCAGGTCCATGAAAAGGTCGCTGAGGATGATCTCTTCGCCAAAGATGCCGTTTTTCGGAGACCAGGACGGCTTGTTGACAGTGATGGAGCCAAGGTGCAGGGCCTCGGTGTCTTCCTTCCGGGGAAAGAGATGGATATCGTGGATCAGGAGGTGATCCAGGGCGACCTCACCGGTGGTGTCGGCCTGGATGTTTCTGGCTTCGAAGCCACCGAATCCTCCCTGGTTGCTGCCATTCCTGGTGTTGGTGATTGTCAGCGGATCTGAGTTCAGGGTCTGGATGGTGAAGTGCTTCAGATTCTGGCTCTCCATCCCGGTAAGGCGAAGAGAGGGCAGGCTCAGGTGCACTCTCATGTCCGGGCCGCCGTCGATATCCAGGCCAAGCAGGCTGGCTTCGGTGATTGTGACCGGGCCTTTCCCGGGAGCCTTAAGCCCGCTGATTGTCAGTTTCCGGCTTTTGAGCAGGTAGCGTCCGGTTTCCGAGTTCCCGATGACCAGTTGCTGCGCTTCCAGGTCTCCATTGCCATGAAGTTCGACATCTTCGTCAATCTGCAGGGTAAAGGCCCTGGTCGAGAGTTTCAGGTCGTTGATCGAGATTTTCCGTTTTCGGGGCTTGAGCAGGGTCTGGAGCTCCGTACCCGTCAGGGTGCCATCGAGGAGTACGGTCTGCTGCTGATCGTTTTGCTCCCAGTTGGCCGTGCCGTTCCAGTTGAGGCTGTTCTGGGAGCCGTTGATCAGGGAGAGGATGCGTTGTCTGCCTCCCCTCAAGGCAAGTTCTCCGTCGACTTGGACTGCGGCCTGACCACCGAAACGTACCGATGTTTTGCCGGCCAGGTGCAGCTCTTCCTGGGAGAGGTCGAGGTGTCCGGGCATGGTGAATTGCAGTCCTCTTCCTTCAATCGTTCCATCCAGGGCAACGGTATGTTCGGCCATGCCGGTCAGGGGTGAGGTGTACCTTCCCTGTCCCTGCCAGGAGATTTTTTTCCCTCCGGTATGGAGGGACACGGTCCTGGTGTCCAGGGCAAAGGCGGGGTCGTTGACCAGGAGGGCGCCGTTGAAGCTGACCTGTTGGCTGCGGGTGGCGGTACCCGAATTGTAGGATGCCTTACCCTTCCAGGAGAGATCCGTATCACCGATGGCGAGAATGGGCAGCGTCAGGTCTGTTTTACCGGCAGATACGGTTGCGCCGGAGTTTACCCGGACCTCCTCGCCGATATGGACCTGGACCGGTCCGTTGGCCAGAATGTGCTGCTGATTGATTTGCAGGTCGGCCTTGGGTACGGCCACCGTCACCTCGTTTCCTTCAAGACGGCCATCCACGTCGACCACCATGGCTCCGTGGGGGGGCATCTGAAACCTGGCCTTGCCGGAATAGCTGACCTTCTCCCCCCGAACTCCCCAGGAATCTCCACCCAGATCTCCTTTCTCAAGGGCGATATGCCCATCATAGGTTACATCCAGATCCGTATCTGGCCCGAGGGAGAGACGCACCACACCGTCAACCGTAGCGGTACCGGTGAAAGGCCCGAGAGAAGGTTTGAGAAAATCGGCCAGCCAGATCAGCTGAAACCCACGGATATCCACGGTACCGCTCAGGGATGGATGGGACAGGAGGCGGAGACTGTCCAGGTTAAGAGAGACCGGGGCTCCGTTGAACGAGCCGGAAAAGACAAGCTTGGCCGGGCGGGCATCGGTGGCTGTGCTCAGCTCGGAAAGACGCAGGCTGTCCACCTTCAGGGTCAGGTCAAGATCGGGGGTCTTCAGGTGGATCTGACTGTCGGAAACGAGTATTTCTTCAGCATCCAGGATCCAGGGCGAGAAACTCTGCTGCTTCGGCCCCGGTTCTTTTTCTCCTGCGGATAATGGCGGAGTGAAGAAGCCATAGCGCCAGGAACCGTCTGCATGCTGCTCCATGTCCACTGCGATACCGCGCAGGGTAGCCCTCCGGAGGATAGCTTTTTTGCGGAACAGGCCGGAAAGTTCCACCTCCAGGGTAGTTTCACTGTCCAGTACCACCTTTTTTCTGTCCCGGACAATCTCGACTCCCCGGATGGTGAGTGAGCCGGCCAGAGGATTGAGCCGTACAGCGCGAATCTGTACCTGGTCGGCCCCATTGGCCAGCAGCCATTTTTCAAGGCCGATGCGCAGGAGGAGCGGAGTGGAAAATATCAGGCCACCAAGGATGGCGACCAGCATTGCCCCGACAGGAAGCCACCATTTTATTCCGGATCTGGATTGCGTTGATTTGTTATTCGTTTCCATGGAATTCTTAGACTTTATAGCTCTTTATGTCTCTGGCAGCGGGCAAACGATGTGGGTCTGCAGCCTCCTGCCCAGCCCGGAGCCGGGACCTGCTGGTTTTTTCAGTGGCAAGGAACCGGACGATCAGCGATCCGCTGGCAATAAAGATCCCGGTCAGGGTCAGGGCAAGGTGGAAATGACCATAATCTGCCAGCTGACCGATAGCCGCCGGGATCAGGCCGCCACCCAGGACAAAGGAGAGGGGAATGGCCAGAGAGATGACCACGTTCCTGGTTTGCGCCGAGCCGATCCGGGAGAGCATGGCAAAGGCTGGCGGAAAGAAGCAGACGGCCAGTACCGGCTGCAGCCAGACCCAGAGAGAAACCAGAGTGGAAGCCGATAGTCCGAGGCAGGCCGTGGTGGTCCCGGTAAGAAGGAGGACCCATGCCATGGTTTTCCGGTTGCCGAATCGATCCGCCAGGATACCGCCCAGAAGGGCGGTGACCAGAGTGGTGATCCGCGACAATCCCACGAGCATGCTGGCCTGATACTTGGTCATGCCGTGTTCGCTGACTAAAAAGGTGGGCAGGATGGAGTAGACGCCGATGGTGCCGGTGATGCCCATGGCGAACAGGAGTACCAGAATCCAGAAATCTTTCTGTCCCATCAGGGTGCGGCAGCGGCTCAGCTCCGGCGGAGCCCCGCGTAGATGGCTGCCCCGGCCAATAATCGCATAAGTCAGGGCCATCAACAGGCCGGCTGAGGCCAGGATGAAGAGAATCTGGTGCCAGGTGATCAGCGGCAGGAGCCAGGCGGTGATCAGCGGGGCGGTGAGAAAGGCCAGGTTGGGGGCCAGTTCGTGCAGGCCGAAGGCCCGTCCCCAGCGGTCGGCCCGATACAGGTCGGATATGGTGGTGATAGCCGAGGGCAGGTAGAGCCCGGCCGCCAGCCCCAGGAGAAAGAAACCGACTCTGGTCAGCAGCAGATCAGTGGCTATGCCGACCAGGGCCAGGGATACGGAAACTGCCATCATGCTGGTGATGATCGTGACCTTGTGGTTCAGCCTGGACGAGACAAAGCCTGAGCCCAGCAGGGAGAGAAAGTAACCGCTGCTCATGATCAGGAAGAACGCGCCGGCCGCTCCGTGGGAAAGATGCAGGTCCTGCTCAAGCTGAGGCAGCAGGGGGGCGACGATAATGCGCGAACAGAAGTTCAGGTAAAATATTGCTGTAAGCAGCAACAGGGAGATCAGGGAGGAGACGCTTTTTTGTTGCATCAGTGGAAAGCGGCCCCACCGCAGGCTGACGGGAGAAGCAAAAGAATGTGGGCAACGGGACGGCAACAAGGCAAATGAGAAAACCTTTGGCAGAAAATAAATACGAAAAACAGGTAGACCGGTGGTGGTCTGTTCAGGCGGTTTTGTCCGGGTTGGTTATCTTGCTGGTATCGGCTGGAGTGTCATCGGTGACTTCACGGTCCTCTTCCGGAGAAATTTCCATGGCCGGAGCCTCCTGCTGCACCCGGACAGCCTTGGGGATCTTTGATTCCGGAACCACGAATTCACGGATTTTCTCGATTTCATGCTGCAGGTCCGGGTCGAATCGACAAATGTCGCATTCCTTGACGTGTTTGTCGACGAACTGCATCATGCGGGCAGGAGCCATGGTTTCTTCTCTGACGTGAAGATACCATCCCTTGATAAGACGAATCAGCTGATCACACTGCATGAAAACTGGCGGGACGTTGACCGTCCTCTCCTGGTTGGTGATTGATGTGTTGATAGGTACCCTTTTTACAGGGCGTGAGTATAATAAAAAGTTGTTTTTCAGGTCAATAGTTATTAAAGTCAGCATCAGGTGGAAGTGGAAAGGGCACTGGTGGCCCTCCCGGACTTCAAATCCGGTGTGCCGGGTGAACAGCCTGGCAGGTGGGTTCGATTCCCATGCACTTCCGCCATTTTTATTTTATTGAGGTGTTTATCCGGCTCTGTCCTGTTCAGACGACAGCTTTTTTCTGGTTCTGCTTTTCCCAGTCCTGGAGAAGAGGGTATCCCATTTCTTCCCGCTGTACCACGTAGCGCCTGGCCACCTGTCGGGCAATGTTGCGGATCCGACCGATGTAGCGGGTTCGTTCGGCAACGGAAATTGCCTTGCGGGCGTCGAGCAGGTTGAAGGTGTGGGAACATTTAAGGCAGTAATCATAGGCCGGCAGGATAAGCCCTTTGTCGACCAGCTTGAGGGCCTCGCTCTCATAGGTGTTGAAAGCGTGGATCAGTTCTTCGACATTGGCCTCCTCAAAGTTGAATGCGGAAAATTCCCGTTCTGCCTGGCGAAAGATCTGGCCATAGGTAACCTGTTCGTTCCACTGGATATCATACACCGAGTCCACCTCCTGCAGGTACATGGCGATCCGTTCCAGGCCATAGGTCAGCTCCACGGTAATGGGTTTAAGGTCAATGGAGCCGGCCTGCTGGAAATAGGTGAACTGGGTGATCTCCATGCCGTCGAGCCAGACCTCCCAGCCCAGCCCCCAGGCTCCCAGAGTAGGGGATTCCCAGTCGTCTTCCACGAAGCGTATATCGTGCTCCAGCAAGTTGAGGCCGAACCGCTTGAGACTTTCCAGATACATCTCCTGGACATCTTTGGGTGACGGCTTGAGGACCACCTGGTACTGATAATAATGCTGCAGGCGGTTGGGATTTTCTCCGTAGCGACCGTCGGTAGGCCTGCGGGAAGGCTGGACATAGGCTGCGTTCCAGGGCTCCGGTCCCAGGGCCCGGAGAAGAGTGGCCGGATGAAAGGTGCCGGCGCCCACTTCCATGTCATAGGGCTGCAGGACAACACATCCCCTGGAGGCCCAGTAGCTGTTGAGTGTGGCTATTATATCTTGGAAATACATGGTAATATGCTCTGCTTAACTGTCTGTGTCGGGAAAACGTACTGTAACATAACAGTCTACCATACCAGGGTGTGGCGGTAAACGCCTTTTTGCCGGCCACCGCTGTCGCTGTCGTCTGCGGGCACGGTTTTTCTGTAACGTCCCGGCATGTCATGTTATTTTTTTCTGGAGAGCGGACAATGATGCAACTTGTACCGGTGGAAACCATTCGCCGTATCCTCAAAGAGACGAAAACCATCGCCGTGGTCGGCCTCTCTCCCAAACCGTCCCGCCCCTCCCATCGAGTGGCCCTCTACCTGCAAAAGGTCGGATACCGGATTATCCCTGTGAATCCGGGACAGGAAGAAATTCTAGGCCAGCGGTGCTACCCGGACCTTTTATCGATCCCGGACAAGGTGGAGCTGGTGGACATCTTCCGTCGGTCCGAAGATGTGATCCCCATCGTCGAGCAGGCCATTGAGATCGGGGCCCGCACCGTCTGGATGCAGCAGGGGGTCGTCAATCAGGAGGCTGCGACTCTGGCCGGAGAGGCCGGTTTGACCGTCATCATGGACCGGTGCCTGAAAATTGACCATAACCAGTTTGGCGTCTCCTGACCGGCCGGTAACCCGTAAGGCCGCTTTTTTGTTTCTGAAAACCCATGGAACCAAAATATATCCGTATCCGTGGCGCGCGGATGCACAACCTGAAGAATATCTCGGTGGACCTGCCTCGAAATCGGCTGGTGGTTTTCACTGGTCTGTCCGGTTCGGGTAAGTCCACCCTGGCCTTTGATACCCTTTATGCCGAAGGCCAGCGCCGGTATGTGGAATCACTGTCCACGTATGCCCGGCAGTTCCTTGGCCAGATGGACAAGCCGGAGGTGGACTTGCTGGAGGGCTTGTCGCCGGCTGTTTCCATCGAGCAGAAGACCACCAGTAAGAACCCGCGTTCCACCGTGGGTACGGTGACCGAGATCTACGACCATCTGCGGCTGCTTTTTGCCCGCGCCGGTCAGCCCCACTGCCCGCGCTGTGACCGGCCCATCCGTTCCCAGTCGGTGGAGGATATGGTCCTGTCTCTGCTGGCCCGACCCGCAGGGACCAAGGTGATCCTGCTGGCCCCTCTGGTCAGTCGCCGTAAGGGGCAGCATGAACAGCTTTTTGCCCGCCTGCGTAAGGATGGATTTGTCCGGGTCCGGGTGGACGGGGATATCGTCTCCCTGGCCGACCCTGTCAATCTGGACAAGAACCGGCATCACTCCGTCGAGGTGGTGGTGGACCGTCTGGTTCTGAAGCAGGGCGTAAGGCGGCGGCTGGAGGAGTCGGTCACCACGGCGGTGCGACTTACCGACGGTACCATGCTGGTTCTGTTCCCCGATTCCGGCGAGGAGGTGTTGTTCAGCGAGTCTGCGGCCTGCCACAACTGCGGTATTTCCGTCCCCGAACTGTCCACCCAGCTCTTTTCGTTCAACAATCCTCAGGGGGCCTGCCCTGAATGCGGCGGGCTCGGGGTCAAGCAGTTCTTTGACGAGCAACTGGTGGTACCGGATCCGGATCTCAGTTTGGCCCGGGGCGCGGTGGCACCCTGGAACCGTCGCAAGCTCGCCACCCATGCCAGACACTGGATTCAGGCCCTGGCTGATCATTTTGGCTTTGATCCGGACACCCCGTTCAAAAAATTACCGGAGGATGTGCGCAGGGCAGTTCTTTACGGCACCGGCCGGACCAGGATCGATTTTGTCCATACCCGGGGCCGCCGGCATCTTGTCTCCAGCATTCCCTTTGAGGGCATCATCCCGCGCATGGACAGGCTCTTTCGCGAGACATCTTCCTCCCGGGTCCGTGAAGAGGTGAGCCGCTTCATGAACGAGCAGCCCTGTCCAGGGTGTCATGGGGCCCGGCTCAGGCCGGAGGCCCTGGCCGCCCGGATAGGACCATGGTCCATTATCGATCTGACAAGAATGCCGATCGACCAGTTGCTTGGCGAGTTGGATGAACTTGAGTTCGGTCAGAGAGAAAAGATGATCGCCGGCCCCATCCTCAAAGAGGTCCGGGAGCGGCTTTCTTTTCTCCAGGGGGTCGGCCTGGGATATCTTTCCCTTGATCGCAAGACCGGAACCCTGTCCGGGGGCGAAGCTCAGCGTATTCGCCTGGCCTCCCAGATCGGCTCCCGTCTGGCCGGGGTCCTCTACATCCTCGATGAGCCGAGCATCGGGTTGCACCAGCGTGATAACAACAAGCTTATCAAGACCCTGCTTGATCTGCGCGATCTCGGTAACACGGTGATTGTGGTCGAGCATGATACCGATACCATCGCCACTGCCGACCATGTGCTCGATATCGGGCCCGGGGCCGGAGTTCATGGCGGCGAGATCATTTATTCCGGGCCGGTTCCCGGACTGCTGGACTGTGAGAGATCCCTGACCGGAGGTTACCTCTCCGGGCGGATGGAAATTCCGGTGCCCGCGAAACGCAGAAAGGTCCGCAAGACGAAGAAATACAATTTGATCGTCAAAAACGTTTCGGTCAACAATCTCAAAAATCTGACCGTGCGTTTCCCCCTCGGGGTTATGACCTGTGTCACCGGGGTGTCTGGTTCGGGTAAGAGTTCGCTGGTTATCGAGACCCTGTATCGACAGGCGCACCAGTTTTTCCAGGCCGGCCGCCAGACACCGGGTATCGGCACGGTGGCGGGGCTTGAGCATATCGACAAGGTGATCGATATAGACCAGAGTCCCATCGGCCGGACACCCCGATCCAATCCGGCGACCTATACCGGGGTTCTCTCGCCGATCCGGGAACTGCTGGCCAGGCTGCCCGAGTCCCGGGCCAGGGGCTACAAGCCCGGCCGTTTCAGCTTCAACCTCAAAGGAGGGCGATGCGAGACCTGCGAGGGAGACGGGGTGATTCGGATTGCCATGCATTTTCTCCCCGACATCTATGTGACCTGCGAGCGTTGCCAAGGGAGGCGCTACAATCAGGAGACCCTGGAAATTCGCTACCGGGGCAAAAACATCGCCGATATCCTGGCCATGACAGTGGAAGAGGCCTTGGATTTTTTTCAAAATATTCCGCCGATAAAGAACCGGCTCCAGACGGTTTTCGACGTGGGCCTTGGTTACATCACTTTGGGGCAGTCGTCGGTGACCCTTTCGGGTGGAGAAGCCCAACGGGTCAAACTGGCCAGGGAGCTCAGCCGCCGTTCGACCGGACGGACTCTCTATATCCTGGACGAGCCCACCACCGGACTCCATCCGGCCGATATCCTTCATTTGCTTCACGTTCTCGGCCGGCTGGTGGACAGTGGCAACACGGTGGTGGTCATCGAGCATAACCTCGATGTGATCAAAACCGCAGATTATATCATCGATATCGGTCCGGAAGGAGGGGATGGCGGTGGAGAGGTGGTCGTAGCCGGCACGCCCGAAGAGGTAGCCGCCTGTCCCGCTTCCTATACCGGCCGGTTTTTGAAACAGACCCTGGCCGCCTGAGCAGCGGTTGCGTCTTTGGCGGTATTGAGGTACATATGCACCTGATCAGCATGAAGGCCCGCGGGGGCCCATAACAATACATCACATGAAGGAAAGACTATTATGACAGATCAGAACGACGCTCAGCAGACCATGCCGGTATTCCGGCTGCAGAAGATGTATATCAAGGATCTCTCTTTTGAGAATCCCAATGCTCCCGGGATTTTCCTGATGAAAAACCAGCAGCCCAAGGTGGAGTTCAACCTGCAGCTCAATAACCAGAAGATCGATGACGACCACTGGGAGATGTCCATTGCCATTACCGCCAAGATCGTGGACCAGGGCAATGATGATACGGTGATGTTCGTGGTCGAGATCGAACACGCCGGGGTCTTTCTGATGAAAAATATTCCTGCCGAGCACGTGGAGCGGGTTTTGGCTGTGGACTGTCCGCTCATGCTCTTTCCCTTTACCCGGCAGATCGTCAGCCAGCTGGCCGTGGATGGCGGGTTCATGCCTTTTCTCATGGAACCGATCAACTTTGTCGCCCTGTACGAAAACAGTCAGCAGCAAAAGGGTGAGCAGCAGTAGGCGGCCCTCCGGATTTGTTCCGGAGAAAATCGGTCGGAAAAAGAAAAAGCTCCTGCAGTGTGATCTGCAGGAGCTTTTTTTGTTTGCAGCAGGGGCGCCTGATTTTGTGCTCAGAGACCGGTCGCGACAAAGTTGTCAATCAGGGTGGTGATGGCCCGTTCCGTGGCCTGCTCGAACAGGGCATCATACTGGTAATCGGCGAGCACGCTTTCAGGAGAGACCCTGACATCCACCCGGTTCGTCCATACTACATCGCCGGTATAGGCATCCTGGACCCAGATCCTCAGCTGAACGACAGCCTGGGGAATACGGCCGCTGTTGTGGGTGAGAGTCCCGGCACCCGTGCCGATAACACCCCAGAAAATCGAGTTGGCATCCGAGCCTCCGGTGATGCCGAAAATGGTCTGATCCGGCTTGTCGGTGTCCCAGGGTGTGTTGAGGTTGTTACCAGCCAGGGAGCCATAGAGTGCGCCCGCCGACATGGAGCCCACCCTGTCGTAGGCCTCTGTGCTTGCCTGGCCAAAGGCGATTTTGCTTGTTATCCCGGTGACAAAGGTGAGTACGCCCTTTTTCCAGGGCTCCCAGGAGGGATCCTGACGATCTTTGTATTCGAGGATCCGGCCACGGATGATGTAATCGGCGCCGAAATGACGGCCTATCTTGACGATTTCCTGCTGGGTCAAGCCGTGGGTCCCCGGGCTGGTCAGTGCTTCGCCCTGACGTCCGCTCTCCCGTGCCGTCCTGATGTAATGACGGAATTCATTCTTCATTGCCTCGCTCCAGTCGCCCTTGAGCTCCTCTTCAAGCAGCGAGGTCTTGCTGGCTCCGTAGTCGATCACGTTGATTATCTTGTGTTCAGCCAGGTAACGGAACACGTCTTCCTGGATCGGCAGGCTGAAACTGTTGCTCACCAGTTCGTCGGTGAGATTCTCGGTGATCAGCAGGTTGCGGCGGTAGCTGGTTTCCAGATTGTCGGACCTGGAGTAGTCGGCAAACGGCAGGATCACGACCTTTTTTTCCGCTCCGGCAAGACTCTTTTTGACCAGAGGCTGCTTAAGCGATTGCTGTACCGTCTGACCGCAGCCCCCAAGGGCAAGGGCCAGGATAGCGACAAAAAGACAGCGGAAGATATTCATTCCTATTCTCCTGTGAAAACTCATATGATCTTTGGCGTAAGCAGAATGACCAGTTCTCTTCTCTCGAAAATTTTTTCTTCATATCCAAAAAGGTATTTCAAGATCGGAATATCTCCGACAACCGGGGCGAATTCCTCGTTGCTTCGCTTCACCTTGTCGATGAGCCCGCCAATGATCAGCATTTCGCCGTTGTCGACCTGGACCATGGTCGACATCTGCCGGACTCCCACCTTGGGAACACCCACCTTGAGCCCCTCGTTGCCGAAGACCTCGTACTGGATCGTATCGTCGATCAGATCGGTGGTAATCGGGGTCAGGTGAAGGATAACGGAGTCGTCGTCAAGGATGGTGGCGACAACGCCCAGCGAGATGCCTTCGACGATGTTATCGGTCTCGGCCGTATAGGTGATGGTACCTGCATCGTTATCTATGTCCTTGCTGACGCTTTTGAGGTAGGTGATGTCCTTTCCTACACTGATAAGGGCCGGCTGACCGTTGAGGACGGTGATTTTGGGATTGGAAAGCACGTGCGCATCACCCTGTTCGTTCAGGGCGTTGAGCATGGTCGTAAAGTTGACCGGTGAAAGGGCCACCTTGCTGACAAAACTGGTGGTGGCGGGATAAATCTGGCCAGTGGCATCACCAAAGGTGATCTGGCCGGTGACCGGAAAACTTTTGAGTACCTGATTCCAGTCGATCCCTACCTTGGAGTTGTCCTGGAGATAGACCTCGATGATCTTGGCTTCGATGATGACTTGACGATACAGCTCTTTTTTCAGTGAGCTCAGGTAGTTTTCCACCTTCTCGAGTACCGTGCGAGGCGCGGTCACCGTGATCAGGCCGACGTTTCTGTCAATGGTGTAATAGGCCTCGCCGGATGTCACGCTGCGGGTGGCGAGGTCCATCGGTGCCTCGTTTTCAGGCTGCTGCTCGCCCTCGGGCGGAGCTTCCACGGTATCGGTGGTGGCCGCTGGAGTCACTTGGTTGATCTGCCACTGCTGCATGATGGTGTCCAGGTTGGCCTGAATGTTTTCCCAGACGTCAAACGTGTTGTCATCGCTTGTGATTTTGACCGTGCCCTCGGTTCCGGTGGCTGCATTGCGGTTGGTGAGGAAATTACCGCCCACTGTCGTGGTGTAGCTTCCCTTCATATAGGGAATGGAAAGATGAAACCGTTTGGTCTCCTTGTATTTGACAATAATCGTGTTGTCATGGACTTCGTGAAAGTAATCAACCTGGCGCAGCAGGTTGTCAATGGCCTTGAAGTAATCGTCATCAGCACTGATATTGACATCGACCTTGACGTTCTGGTCCACGTCACTGGCCCAGGAGACGCTCATGCCCTTGAGGTTGGCCAGTCGCTTGAGGATGTCCCACAGCGGCTGCGGACCCCGGGTGGAGTTGATATTGGCTCCCACCTTGATGGCGTAATCGGCTGAATCCTCGGCCAGGACGTCGGCTGTCTCCTGTTCGATAACGAATGAAGGTCGCTGGAAACGCACCGGTAACTGGGTCGGCGCCGTCATTTCTTTTTTGACGATTTTCGGCGTCGGGGCCTGGTCCGGTTTCGATGTTGCGCTGGTGTCAACCGTGGTGCAGCCACTCACAAGATAAAGCAGGGCTATGCAACACAGCCAGGTAGAGAAGATTTTTCTGGTATGCACTTTCATGGACTAATCCTCGGTCAGGTGTCTTGATCCCATGTCACATGGGCCGGTCGAGAGCCACTCGAGCGGCAATGTATTTCTTCAGATCCGGTGGCACCCGGTAGCCAGACAGCAGAATGGCACGATATTTTTCGGTAGCCGCCTCCCGTTTTCCCATCTTGTCAAGAACTCTGGCCTCGGCAACCATGGAGTTCAGGGTTCCGCCATACAATCGGTCATGTTTGCGCAGCAGTTTGAGGGCTGCCGCGTATTCCTGCTGTTCTTCGCTGAAGACGGCATAACTCAGCAGAGCCTCGGCCGATGGCCTGGGTACACTGACACTCTGGTCAAAGTACTGCAGGGCCTCACTGTACATCTTCATGTTGGCCAATGCTATGGCTGCATTCAGGGCCGCGGAGGTATAGGTCGGATCGGCGTCCAGAGCTTTTTTGGCATAAAAGACTGCTTTGGCATTCTGGCGCAGCTGAACGAGGAAAAGTGATGCTATCTTGTTGGCCAACCGACTATTTTCAGGCCACTTTTTGAGGGCCTCGGTGTAGGACTGGACCGCGGTTTCATAGTTTTCCGCTGTCTCTGCCTGGCGCGCCCTGGCAATGATCTGGCGGGCCTCGATGATCCGCTCGGGGATGTTTTCCCGTTGCTGGATGACAATGGCTTCCTGGGCGGTCAACTTTTCATCGGCCTCGAAACTCAGGTTGTCCTCGGCCCGTTCAGGCCAGGCAAAAGCCTTTTCCTTGGGCAGGATGACAATGGTGTTGAACCGTTCTACTTTCTGCAGGTTCTTAAGCTGGAGGATGATGTCCAGTGCAAAATCCCAGGGAACGTCGTTGAGGGCCAGGGTCAGGGAGCCGGAAACCGATTCGTCGACCACAATGTTTTTCCCGCTGACTTCCCGCAGCAGCCGGAAAACATTGTGCAGATCGATTTTGTAGAAATCAACGGTGATCCGTTCTTTCTTGTAGCCTGCAAAAGAGAAGTTGTCCTGCATGGTTTGGGCCGCTTTCTTTTTCGCCGTCCTGGACAAGCTGGCAACATTGAGTGGATCCACCTGCGGCAGTTCCTGTTCGATCAGCTGTTTCTGGCCGATGAGGCTTGAAATCTGATCCGATCCCGTCTCTTCTCTGATGACGATTTCCAGCCCGTTGTCCCGTTCCTTTATTTCAAAGGGAAACAGACTGCTGCCGCTGGCATCCAGCACCACGCGCAATCCGCTGCCCCTTCTGGCAACCCGGACTCGGGCCAGGGCCGTGCCTATCTCCTGTTCCTTGAGCAGGGTGTCACCCCGGACATTGTCCAGGTCCAGGTAGAGTCGGGGGGGCGAAGATCCTGTTTTGTCGAGCACGCCGCTCCGATAGCCTCTCAGTTTGCCGTTGGCTTTGAGAACCACCCTGGTCAGGTCTCCTGTGGTCTCCACCTGGATATCTTCCACGATCGTTGCCATTCCGGAACCGTTTGATGCTGTCGTTTGCGGACGGGCATTTTTCTCGTCTATGGAAAGTATAATATCGTTGCCTTCGCTTCTGGTGGTGAAGGACCTGGGAGAAGGAAGGGTGAATTCAAGCCGTAACAGGGCAACGCCGGAGCCATCCACTGTTTTTGTCTGCAGGTTTATTCCTGTGTTTTCAGGCAGCAGGATTCTGTCCTTTGGGAGCTCTGCTTCGGCGATATCGACCACGATCCGCGGTGGATTGAAGAGTTCGTAGACCGTATAGGCAGGTTGCTGTGTCCCCTGAATCCGCAGATCCAGACCAGTGTCACTCCGGCTTGCCTTGATTGCTGATATCTGGTAGGCCTTGGCGGTCCCGGCCAGAGCCACGTTCCATTCCGCCAGTCCCGATATCAAGAGGAGGGCAAGAAGGAAGACAGTGAGCCGGTGGACTCGACATCTGCTTGGGCACGGGAAAAGATACAACATGATTTAGTTATCTCCCTCTTTGTTCAAACGCATGACCACGGTATTCTGAATCACTTTGCCGGACCTGGTCCGGGCGGTTTCGGTGATGATCACCTGCTCCTCCTGGATATCACTGACAACACCGCGTCGGCCAATGGGGGTGCCGTTTTTCAGGATGTAACCTTTACCGGTCACATCTTCCACCATGGCGATCTTCTCTCCGCCAGAGACAAGAACGGCCACAAGTTTCAGCTGACCGGGCTCGAACAGGCGCATGCCGGTAAGTTCAACGTTTTCCTCGACTATTTCGTCGGGGTTGACTTTGGTTGTGGTAGCTTTATCAGTTATAAAAGGCACAAAGGGATCGGGGCGCCCCTCGAGTCTGTACTCGAATGCGGTATCGTCTGTCATTGATTTTGATCCCTGGTTTGTCGCTTCCCTGCCTTCAGCCTGAGGATCGGTTGCCAGAGCCGTGGCGGACTGGACACAGGGGCCGGCCAGGCTGAACCACAGAGCCATGATGGCCGCCACGGTGAGAATTGGCCTGCCGCATCCTGGATCCGGTCGGGCAGGACAGCGACGGGGTCCAAAGACACCGCGCCGTGGAGTCCTGGCTCCGGGCCGGTCGGCATCGGTTTCGGGCCCCAGGTATCTTATCCGTTCGCAAGTCATGCGTTGCTACCGTTTCCTTCTTTTTTTCTTGTTCTTTTTGTTGTTATTCTGCACCTGTTGACCGGTAAAACGGTAGGTCAGAAGGCGGCAGGTGGAGTTGAGCAGCATCTCGCCTCCCTCACGCTTGGGAGAGCCCATCTTGATGTTGTTGACAGTGACCAGCCGATTCAGCTTGCTCACCCGGTCCAGGAAATGGCCCAGATTGTGGTACGGACCCCTGATGGAGATATCAATGGGGATCTCGGCGTAAAAATCCCGTGGTGTTTCCTTGCCCGGTTTAAAGGAGAGAAAGTCCAGCCCGGCAGATTTGCCAAGATCAGAGATGTTTCTGAGCAGTTCGGGTATTTCCTTTTTTTTGGGCAGGACCACGGCTATTTCTTCGAACTTCCTTTTGAGCTCCTCCATTTCTCTCTTGTAGCGGGGCAGGCTCGCTGCTGCTTTTTTTGCCTTGCGAATCTCTGTTTGCAGGGCGGTTTTCTGGCGGTTGAGTTTTTCTATCTTGTCCTGGCCGGGCATAAACATGAGAAAGTAGAACAGCAACAGCGGCAGAATAAACAGGGCCGCAATGATGCCGAGTTTGACCTTTTTACTCAGGGGCAGGTATTTTTCGTCGATAAAGATATCCAGTTTCGACGTGGCGCTTAAGGAGGTCATGAGCAGACTGTGTTAATTTTTTTCAGCCGGATTTTTCTCTTTGACCTTTTCAGGAACCCCTACACTGCAGGAAAGAGAAAATGATTTCAGGTTACGCCCCGCATAGGCTCTCAGGGAGCTGCTGACCAGGTTGACCGACTTGATATAAGGTGATTTTTTAAGGTCTTCCATGTATTTGGCAATGGTACGGTTATCAAGGGCCATGCCGGCTATCTGGAGGCTGTTGCCCGTCTGGGACAGCGACGTCAGCCACATGCGATCTGTGGGGGTGATGTTGGCTATTTCGTCGAGGATGTGGACCGTCAGGGAAGAGTTTTTTTTCAGTTGCCTGATGATTGCAATCTGTTTTTCAATGACCTGCCGGTCTTTTTCCAGCTGCTTGATCTGACGGTTTATCTTGTCGTAGCGCTGTTTTTCTTTTTTCAGCGCGCTTATTTCCTTGCCAAGCCGTTCCACCTTTGTGGCCTGCATGTATCCGGCAACGCCGAGGATAACAAGGAAAATGAAGAATGAGATGCCAATGGCGACAAGCTGCCGTTTGGCCCTGATTCGCTGTTTTATCTCCCGTACTGGCAGAAGGTTGATATAGACCATGTGCGTACCACTCAGAACTGAGCCGGGCGTATCGCCAGGCCGGCTGCAATGGCCATTTCCGGTGCAACCTTGTCAAGATATTTCTGGTCGATCTTCTTCTTGTTTACGTTCATGTTGACAAAGGGATTGAACTGGATGGTTTCGAGCCCGGTTTCCCGGCTGATGAATTTTTTGAGCCCAGCCACTTTGGAACCGCCACCACTGAGAACCAGGCGGGAAAGCGGCTGGTCCGGCCGGTTGGACAGGTAAAGATCAATGGCTTTTTTTATCTCCAGGACCCACTGGGTGCAGGTCTGGGTGAAGATATCACTTATCTCCCGCTCCCGTTCTCCGGCCGGGGCGAGGCCCAGCTTGATTTTTTCCGCCTCGTTGTAGTCGATGCCCAGGGCATGGGCTATCTGGTCGGTCAGCTGCTCGCTGCCCACCGCGATGTCCCGGGCCAGAACAGAGGCTCCGTCAGAGATGATGTTGATGTTCATCTTGGCGGCTCCGATATCCACCAGACCCACATTTTCCGTGCTGGACGATGAGATATGCCAGATGTTTTCCAGGGCAAAGCCATCCACGTCTACCAGGACGGGTTGAAGTTTCTGCTCCTGAAGCATACCCAGGTAGTCGTCGATGACATCTTTCTTGGCCGCCACCAGCATGACATCGGTGCGCTCGTTCTCCTCGGAGGCCGTGTGCAGGTCCTGGAAATCCAGGTAGACATCCTCGATATCAAAGGGAATGTACTGCTCGGCCTCGCTCATGATGTATTCGGTCAGTTCTTCCTCGTCCATAACCTCCAACTGGATTTTTTTTACGATGACCGAATAGCCGGAAATGGAGATGCCCACCTTGCTGTTCTTGATCTTCAGGTTGTTGATAAGGGAACGGAGGACTCTGCCTACCACTTCGGGATCCTGCAGGGTGCCATCCTCCACGGCACCGGGAGGCAGGGCGCCGCAGCCAAGGGCAACCAGCCGATAGGACTCCCCGGCCCTTTCGAGTTGACACACCTTGACCGCGTGGGACCCTATGTCGACACCAGTGATGAGTTTCTCTTTTTTTGCCATACGGTATTGTTCCTTTGCCTCACCTGGCGGAGAAAATCCGGCTGGGTGCGAAGGGTAAAAAACAGAGATAACACCATAAAATTCAACGTCTGTTTGTATTCTGGTCACAAATGAAAACCTTTGTCAAGCGCTGCGTAAAAGAAATTGAACTTTTTAACTGTGGAAAAACAAATGGATATGGCACATGATTCTCCTTTTATACTATATGTTGTGTTTTTTTGTGGATTGGTGGCTTATTTTGTATTGACTGGCCAGAACGGCAGGGAGTGGAAGAAGAAAACCTCCTTGAAACTAGCTGTGGATTCGGGTAGTTTTCTGACACTTGGCGTTTTTACCTTTTCTTATTTCCGGAAATTTCTGTGGCATATCTGAAAAAAAACAGGAAGAAGTCCGTTGTTCGCGAGTATGCCGAGGCTATAATATTTGCCCTTATCCTCGCTCTTTTTATCCGAACTTTTGTCGTTCAGGCTTTCAAGATTCCTTCCGGCTCCATGTTGCCGACCCTGCAGATCGGGGATCATATTCTGGTCAATAAGTTCATCTACGGCATAAAGGTCCCTGTAACCGGAAAGGTTATCGTCCCCATCAAGACGCCCCGGCGCGGTGATATCATTGTCTTCAAGTTTCCCCGCGATCCCAAGCTGGACTACATCAAGCGGGTTATTGCCGTGGGCGGTGATACAATCCAGGTTCGCGATAAAAAAGTCTATGTCAACAACAGGCTCTCTCCGGACAAGTACGCTATCCATACCGATCCAAACATTCTCCCGGCATCAGTGAGTCCGCGTGATAATTTTGGACCGGTCACAGTGCCCCCGGGCAAGATCTTTGTCATGGGCGACAACCGGGACAACTCCTTTGACAGTCGATTCTGGGGCTATGTGGACCTGTCCGTGGTCCTGGGCAAGGCCTTTATCATCTACTGGTCCTGGGATGTCCGGAAACCGCTGTTGTCTACAGACAGGTTCACCTCCATCCGCTGGGACCGGTTGGGAGATATCGTACATTAAGCACATTACGGCTCCTGCACACACATGAGCACCGGCTATTTCTTTTCACATCGGCATGTCCTTGGCATCAATCATCTCTCTCCCGATGATATCAATTACATATTGGATACCGCCGAATCGTTCAAAGAGATTTCGGCCCGTCCCATAAAGAAAGTTCCCACCCTGCGCGGCAACACCATCATCAACCTCTTTTTCGAGCCCTCCACCCGGACCCGGCTCTCCTTCGAGGTTGCGGCCAAACGCATGAGTGCCGATACCTTCAACATCTCCGCTTCTACCTCCAGCGCTGTCAAGGGTGAGTCCCTGATCGATACGGCACGAAATATCGCTGCCATGCATCCGGACATCATTATCATTCGCCACAGTTTTTCCGGGGCACCGCACATGCTGACCAAATATGTGGATGCGGCCGTGATCAATGCCGGGGACGGCACCCATGAACATCCTTCCCAGGGATTGCTTGACCTGATGACCGTACGGGAGCATAAGGGCAGGCTTCACGGGCTGAAGGTTGCCATTATCGGCGATATTCTCCACAGTCGGGTGGCCCATTCCGATATTCTCGGTTTTTCCAAGATGGGGTCAGAGGTCCATGTTTATGGTCCGGCGACCCTTCTGCCTCCGGATATCGAGCACCTGGGTGCCACCGTGGCCCCCTCCCTTGAAGAGGCTGTGCGGGATGCCGATGTGGTGATGACCCTGCGTATCCAGAAGGAGCGGCAGAATGATCCTCTGATCCCGTCTTTCCGGGAATATGCTCAGCAGTATGGCGTGAGGCGCGAGGTGGCTGATCTGGCCCGGTCCGATGCTCTCATCATGCATCCCGGTCCGATCAACCGCGGGATTGAATTGATGCCTGACGTGGCCGACGGGCCGCGATCGGTGATTCTGGAACAGGTTACCAATGGGGTTGCGGTGCGGATGGCTCTTTTGTATCTGGTCATGGGAAACAGCTGATCCGGCCGGCAGTGAAGTGCCCTGTTTTGCCCCTGTCAAATCATGAACCATGAAACAACAGAGAAAAAATTATGGCCAATGATTGGCGCATCAGGAATGGCCGGATCATCGACCCGGTAAACGGTATCGACCGGGTCGGTGACCTGTTTGTCAGGGATGGCGTGCTGGTGGAATCACCCCGGGACCTGCCGGGCAGTACCCGGGAGATCGATGCTTCGGGCTGCTGGGTGGTGCCGGGTCTTATCGATATCCATGTGCATCTGCGGGAGCCGGGTGAGGAGTACAAGGAAGATATCGTTTCCGGTACCCGTGCTGCCGCGGCCGGTGGTTTTACTGCTGTGGCCTGCATGCCAAATACCCGGCCTGTGAATGACTGTCGGGCTGTGACCGCCCTTATCCTGGAGCGGGCCCGGGAGGGATTTGCCCGGGTTTATCCGGTGGGCGCTGTATCCAGGCAGAGCGGCGGCCAGGCCCTGGCTGAATTCGGCGAGATGCGGGATGCCGGAGTGGTCGCTGTCTCGGATGACGGTTTGCCTGTACAGGACAGTCAGCTCATGCGGCGGGCCCTGGAATATGCCGGTGACTTCGGGCTGGCGGTCATCTCTCACAGCGAGGAACCATCGCTCAGCCGGCACGGGGTAATGAACGAGGGCAGGGTTGCCACCCGTCTGGGTCTGCGCGGTATTCCCGCTGCGGCCGAGTCTATCATGGTCTACCGGGAAATTGCCCTGGCCGAATACACCGGCTGTCCGGTCCATATTGCCCATGTCTCCGCGGCCATGAGCGTGGACCTGATCCGGCGGGCCAAGGAGCGCGGAGTTCCTGTGACCGCAGAGACCGCGCCCCATTACTTCACCCTGACCGAAGGGGCTGTGGAAGGGTACAACACCAACGCCAAGATGAATCCGCCCCTGCGCACCGAAGAGGACCGGCAGGCCATCTGTGCCGGACTGGCCGATGGTACGCTTGACGCCATAGCCACCGACCATGCGCCCCATTCCACGCTGGAAAAGGAGGTGGAATTTGATCTGGCCGCCAACGGTATCATTGGCCTTGAGACCTCCCTCCCGCTGTCCCTTGCCCTGGTGCGGGACGGGATCCTGGATCCCGTCGGCCTGGTACAGTGCATGTCCGTTCGTCCCGCCAGCATCCTCGGTGTGCCGGGCGGCTCGCTTTCTCCCGGAGAACCGGCCGATGTCACGGTGATCGATCCCGAGCTTTCCTTTGACTATACTGAGGATATGGTTGTTTCAAAGAGCCGCAACTCACCGTTTCTTGACTGGCGGCTGCAGGGCCGGGCCATACTTACCATGGTAGGAGGGCGGGTCACCTTTGAGCTGGCCATCACTGAGTGACGGTTTCCCGGATTGATGATAGACGTCATTGCTTGATGGCGTTGCAAAAAATCCGATCTGCTGCGTTGCAGCGGGTACGGCCAATGCTCGACCTGCTGCTGTACGCCGCCGCTGCCCCATATTCATTTCCATGCCGAACAGCAATCAGCGGGCCTGTGCCCGGAGTCTGCACTTGACTGCGGCTCCGGCAGAGTTTTGAAGGCAGGGATAATTCTGACTTTCCTGGTTCAGGGTGTTCTCCGCTATTTTGGGCTGGCTGTACCCGCTCACCGGGAAAGAGCTATTCCCGCGGGGCAATCAGGCAGGGAATTTTCTCGGTGATCGTTACCTGGTTTGGCAGAACTTCAGCCCGGTAGGCCAGGGTGCGGACACCCTGATTACTTACCCTGCGCAGCGTGTCGGCATAGAGGGGATCTATCTCTTCGGCCGGAGAGAACCAGGTCCCGTCCGCCCGCTGGACACAGAAGAGGACTGCTGCCTGGGCGCCGTTTCGGCGCAGAAGAGCCAGCTCTTCCAGGTGCTTTGTGCCTCTGGCGGTGACCGCGTCTGGAAACATGGCTCTGCCGTTTTCCACCAGGGAGCAGTTTTTGACTTCAAGATATACCTGGCCCGCATCGCTCTCAAGGACGAAATCCAGCCGGCTTCGATCCGAGACCCTGACTTCCGGAGAGATGGTCTGGACCTGGCCAAAATCATCGATCACTCCGGTACGCAGGGCCTCGTGAACCAGTTTGTTGGTCAGGTTGGTGTTGACACCGATCCAGATTTCGTTTTCCCGGACCATCTCCAGGGTCCAGCGGTATTTCCTCCGGGGATTGCCGGAGTCGGAAATGATCACCGGGCTGCCCGGTGTTGAGCAGCCGCGCATGGATCCGGAGTTGGGACAGTGAACCGTGAGCTCGCTGCCGTCTTCCAGAAGTACGTCGGCAAGGAAGCGTTTATAGCGTTTGATCAGGGTGGCGGTTTGTCTGGTTTTGGAAAGCTGCATTGCTGATTTTCCCTGTGGTGCAACAAATACTATGAAAAACTGCCCTTTTGGCCCATGGAACGGCTTGACCGCAGGTCAGGCTCTGCGGTATGTTCACTGGCAGCTTGGGGACCGGTACAGGTGCCACGGAGTGCAGGGTAATCCTGCCGTATCATGGGCCGGGAGCTGTTTTTTGTTTTCAGAAATTTTTTGAGCCGGGTCGTTCCGCTCAGGAGAACATTATACCAGTTTATACCAGTAAAGGAGAAAGGACACTATGAAACTTGGAATCAATGGCCTTGGCAGGATCGGTAAGCTTTCGCTGTGGCATCATGTTTCCCGTAAGTTTTTTTCGGAAATCGTGGTCAACCTGGGCCGGGGTGTGGGCCAGGGGATGCAGGATATCGCCACGGCCATTGAGCGCGATTCCACCTACGGTCGGCTGTCCATGTACCTGCACGGTCACCGGGGCGGTCGGGTTGTTGAAAACCTCGATGAAGCCGCCGGCACCATGACAGTGAACGGGGTTCCGGTCACCGTGCTGCGCGAGGCACGTAATCCCCGTGATATCAAATGGCAGGAGAATGATGTCCGGTTGGTGGTCGATACCACAGGAGTGTTCAAGGATCCCACCGCCGATGCCGACGATCCCCGTGGTTCGGTCCGGGGTCACCTGCAGGCCGGGGCGGAAAAGGTGCTGGTCTCGGCACCGTTCAAGATAAAATCCAAAGGGATCGACATGCCCGACGATGCGGTCACCACGATCATGGGTATCAATGACGACGACTATGATCCGGCCAAACACAGTGTTATCTCCGCTGCATCGTGTACCACCACCTGTCTTTCCTACATGATCAAACCGCTCATGGATCAGTTCGGTGCCGACCGGATGCTGTCCGCTTCCATGGTGACCGTGCATGCCGCAACCGGCAGCCAGCAGGTCCTGGATCGGTTGGCTTCCTCCGGGGCCACGGACCTGCGCAAAAACCGTTCTATTCTCAATAATATCATTCTGACCACCACCGGCGCGGCCAAGGCCCTGGCCCTGGTTATCCCGGAGATGAAGTCCATTGGCTTTATCGCCGAGTCAGTGCGCATACCCACTACCACCGGCTCCCTGATCGTTCTGGTGTTGAATCTCCAGGATGAGCTGGAAAACCCGGTCAACAGGGAGATGATCAACTCCATCTACAGGGATTTTGCTGCCCGTTCCCCCTATCTTGAGTATTCCGAGGAGCAGAATGTTTCGTCGGATATCATAGGTATTCCCGAGGCAGCAGCGGTCATCGAAGCCACCGAGACCCATACCCGGACCGCTTCTATTTCCGTAAATCTTGAGCATGTGAAATCGTGCAATTTCGAGTCAGGGCAGGTGCCGCCGGTTCTCGAGGTGCCGGTAACCCAGGCTGTCATCTACGGCTGGTATGATAATGAGCTTGGCAGTTATACCAACATGCTCGGAGAGCTGACCGTGTCCGTGGCCCAGAGTATGGTGTGAGTGTTCGGCCTATGCGGACCGGAGATGTGGCGCCGGTCGTTGATATTGAGGAATCTGTGATGGACGCGCCCTGGTCCCGCGCTCTTGTCGAGACCGAGCTGCGGGAGGCGAACGGGTTCCAGCTGGTGTTTGAAATGGAAGGTCAGCTGGCGGGGTATGTTTTTTTTCGGTTCTGTGGTCCCGAAGCCGAACTCTTGCGGATCGGGGTTCGCGACCGGAATCGGCGTCTGGGTACCGGTCGCGCCCTTCTGCGGGCAGGGATCGCTCTGTTATGGAGCCATGGTGTTGCCTCCTGCCTGCTGGAGGTGCGGAGCGCGAACAGTATCGCCTTGCGGTTCTATGCCAAAGAGGGTTTTGTCGAGGTCGGCCGGCGTCCGGGCTATTACCGCCAGCCCATTGATGATGCCCTGATTCTGGGCCTGGAGCTCCGGGACGGATGATTTTATTTTGCAGAGCAAGGAGGGGGTTGTGAAGACAATTCGGGATCTGGACATTGCTGGAAAACGGGTACTTGTCCGGGTGGATTTCAATGTGCCCATGGGCACCCAGGGAGAAATAACCGATGATATCAGGATCCGCATGGCCTTGCCCACCATTGAGTACGCTTTGGAGCAGGGGGCCCGGGTGATCCTCTGTTCTCATCTCGGCCGGCCAAAAGGCCAGCGGGTGGACGAGTACTCCCTGGCCCCGGTGGCCGCCCATCTTGGCCGTCTTGTCGGGCGCGATGTCGCTTTTGCTCGGGACTGTGTCGGAGCCGAGGCCGAGGCGGTGGTCCGTGCCATGGCTGATGGGGAGCTGGCCCTGCTGGAAAACCTGCGCTATCATCCGGGCGAGCAGGAAAACGATCCGGACTTCGCTCGCCGGTTGGCTTCCCTGGCCGATGTTTATGTTAACGATGCCTTTGCGGTCTCCCACCGGGCCCATGCCTCGGTGGTCGGGGTACCAAAGTTGTGCTCCAGCAAGGGAGCAGGTTTTCTGCTCAAAAAGGAGCTCGATTATTTCCACCGCTCCATGGATGAGCCGATCCGGCCCCTGGTGGCCATTGTCGGCGGCGCCAAGGTGTCGAGCAAACTCGGCGCCCTGACCAGCATGCTGGCCAAAGTGGATCGGATGCTGATCGGTGGAGCCATGGCCAATACCTTCCTCAAAAGCCTGGGGTACGATGTGGGTGCTTCCAGGGTGGAGGATGAGCTTCTGGATGAGGCCCGAAAACTGCTTACCCGGGCCCGGGAGAAAGGGGTCAAGGTGTACCTGCCGGTGGATGTCATCGCCGCTGATGGCTTTGCTCCCGATGCCGTGACCAAACAGGTCACCATCCAGGACATTCCGCCTGGCTGGATGGCCCTTGATATCGGTCCTGCTTCTGTGATCTGTTTTGACGAAGCCCTGGCAGACGCAAAGACCATTGTCTGGAATGGACCCATGGGCGCTTTCGAGATGGATGCCTTTGCCCGCGGCACCATGGCCCTGGCTCATACTGTCGGCTCCTCCCATGCCTTGAGTATCACAGGTGGCGGGGACTCCAACGCGGCGGTGAAAAAGTTCGGCGAGGCTGACAATATTTCCTATATGTCCACTGGCGGCGGTGCATTTCTCATGCTGATGGAGGGGAGGGAGCTGCCCGGAGTGGCTGTTCTGGAAGAGGGGCAGGAAAACTGAGGAGGACGAAATGGAACGGAGACCTTTGATTGCCGGTAACTGGAAGATGCACCTGACCTCGGACCAGGCCGTTGCCCTGGCCCGGACCGTCGCCAGTGCAGCCTCGGGTGTGGTTGACCGGGATGTGATGATTGCCCCTGCCTTTACCCTTTTGCCTGCGGTGGCGGAAGTTCTGGCCGAGTCACCGGTTCAACTGGGGGCCCAGAACGTTGCCTGGGAGGAGCAGGGCGCATTCACCGGTGAAGTTTCACCGGTGATGCTCAGGGAGTTTGGTGTCAGCCTGGTTATCGTTGGTCACTCCGAGCGGCGTCATATCTTCGGGGAAACCGATGATCTGATCAACAGGCGGTTGTGCGGGGCACTCAGGTTCGGGCTGATTCCGATCCTCTGTGTGGGGGAGACCCTGGAGGAGCGGGAAGACGGGATTACCATGCAGATCCTGGAGCAGCAGGTCCGGTCCGGGCTTGCCGGCGTGGAGGTCGGAGACATGGGTCGGGTGGTCATTGCCTACGAGCCTGTCTGGGCCATCGGTACCGGCAAGACCGCGAGCAAGGAGCAGGCCCAGGAAGCCCATCGGTTCGTCAGGAGTGTTGTTGCGAATCTTTATGAGAAAAACCTTGCTCAGCAAATTAGAATATTGTATGGTGGCTCGGTTAAGCCAGAGAACGTGGACAGTCTCATGGCCGAGCCCGATATAGACGGCGCGCTGGTGGGCGGCGCAGCACTCAAATCCGAATCGTTTGCTCGGATTATTTATTTTATATGACAACACTTTTAATTATCATTCATGTTCTGGTTTCGCTGTTCCTGATTGTGATTGTGCTGTTGCAGCACGGCAAGGGGGCGGATGTGGGGGCCACTTTCGGTGGTTCGAGCCAGAGCCTTTTCGGTACTGAAGGGCCGGTGCCGCTCTTGAACAAGATAACCACTCTTGCGGCTATCGTGTTTATGGGTACCTCGATATCTCTGGCCTACATTTCAGCCAACAAGAGCACCGGTACGGTGATGAAAGAGGTGCAGGTCCCTGTTGCGGTGCCGCAGGCAACAGTGCCCAGTGAGCCGGCCACCATACCCATGCCGGCTGGTGGGCAGCAGAAAAACAGTGAAGCCCCGGCGACCATGCCGTCGGCTGACAAGCCTGTATCGGAGAACACAGCGACCGAACAATAGAAAAGGGTGAAAACAGATTCAGGTTGCCGAAGTGGTGGAATTGGTAGACACGCTGTCTTGAGGGGGCAGTGGACCTCGTCCGTGCCGGTTCGACTCCGGCCTTCGGCACCAGATCTTCAAGGGCCGGTATCTCGTCAGAGGTGCCGGCCCTCTTTTTTTTCTGGCCTGCAGGTGGAAAATGAAAATCGTCATTGCGCCCAATGAGTTTAAGGAATCTCTTTCCGCCCCCGGGGTGGCCGCGGCCATGGCCGTGGGGGTGCGTCGGGCATTTCCCGGGGCCCAGGTGGTGGAGGTCCCGGTGGCCGATGGAGGTGACGGTCTGGTTGAGGTGGTGCACGGTGCCCTGGGAGGACAACTGGTTTGCAAGACTGTGACCGGCCCCCTTTTTACCCCGGTGGAGGCCTGTTTCTGTCATGTGGAAGACAAAGGGGTGGCGGTTATCGAGATGGCCCTGGCAAGCGGCCTGGCCCTGGTCCCTCCGGAGCAGCGTGATCCCTGTCAGACCACTACGTTCGGTACCGGTGAGTTGATCCGCGCTGCCCTGGATCTTGGCGTGTCGCGGGTGGTGGTCGGCATCGGCGGCAGTGCCACCAGTGACGGTGGCATCGGCATGGCCAGCGCTCTGGGGGTACGGTTTCTTGACGGGAAGGGACAGGAGGTTGAGCCTGTCGGCCTGGCCCTGGGATCGATTTGTCATATCGATATCTCGGGTATGGATCCCCGGCTGCGGGATGTTGAGATCGAGGCGGTCTGTGATGTGGATAATCCGCTCTGTGGAGATAATGGGGCCGCCCGGGTATACGCACCCCAGAAAGGGGCGACGCCCGCACAGGTTGAGCTGCTTGATGAGGGGTTGGTCAACCTGGCCCGCGTGATCGCGGCAGATTTGGGCGTCGATGTCTGTAATCTGCCCGGTGCCGGGGCTGCCGGTGGTCTGGGGGGCGGTTTGTACGCCTTCCTCGGGGCCAGGATGCGGCGGGGTGCCGAGTTTGTTCTGGATCTCGTGGAGCTGGAAAAGCATCTCCAGGGGGCAGACCTGGTGCTGACCGGCGAGGGGCAGGTTGATTTCCAGACCGCCAGCGGGAAGGCGCCGGCCGGGGTGGCCCGGGCGGCAGCAAGGCGGGGGATACCCTGTATCGCGTTGGCCGGGTCCGTGGGCGAGGAGCTTGGCGGGTTGTACGAGTCAGGGATCAGCGCTGTCTTTTCCATCTGTCCCGGGCCGGTGACCCTGGTGCAGGCCATGGCCGGGGCCAGGGAGTATCTGTCCCGGGCGGCTGAGCAGGTGGTGCGCTGTTATGTGGCCGGCGGTGCGGGTTACAGTTCGCCAAGTTCCGGGCAGGCCAGTTGAAACTGGATGGTTTCGTCAGCGCCCTCCATCTCCCGGATGGAGACGGCGCCCAGGGCACGAAGACGGTCAAGCACCTCCTTGACCAGTGATTCCGGGGCCGAGGCACCGGCAGTCACTCCGATGGTTGTCACTCCCTGCAGCCAGGCTGGATCTATCTCCGAGGCATTGTCTATCAGGTGGGACGAGATGTTGCGGTGTTCGCCTACCTCACGGAGCCGGTTGGAGTTGGAGGAATTTTTTGAGCCTACAACCAGCAACAGGTCGACCTCTTCACACAGTTTCCGGACCGCGTTCTGCCGGTTCTGGGTGGCGTAGCAGATGTCGGTCCGCTCTGGCTGGTCAATTTTCGGGAACCGGGCTTTGATGGCGGTCAGAACCTCGCTGGCATCGTCCATGGACAGGGTGGTTTGAGTGACATACCCGACCCGGTTGTCGTCGGCAACGGTAAGGGCGGCAACATCTTCGGGGCAGGAGACCACGTGCACTGCTCCGCTGGCCCGTCCGCATGTGCCTTCCACTTCGGGATGTCCGCGGTGGCCGATCACCAGGACGTCGTAGCCGATCTTGTTGAGCAGAGCCACGCGCCGATGCACCCTGGTCACAAGCGGACAGGTGGCATTGATGGTTCGCAGGCCCAGCCTTTTGGCCCGGTCCTCCACGGCCCTGGCCACACCATGGGCGCTGAAGATGAGTACCGAGTTTGCGGGTGCCTCCTCGAGTTGTTCCACGAAGACGACCCCCTTTTCCCGCAGATTGTTGACCACTGTGGTGTTGTGGACAATTTCGTGGAGCACATAGATCGGCGCACCGTACGTCTCCAGCGCTTTTTCCACTATGGCTATGGCCCGTTTGACTCCGGCGCAGAATCCGCGCGGCTTGGCAAGCAGTACGTTCATGGAAACTCCCAACGGGTTATAGGGTGTCCGGGACCGGGATTTTATGCCTCTGTTCGACTTTTCGGGGCCGGAAAGCCCCTTGTGCAAGGGCTGCGGACAGGGGGGCAGGGCCCTGTATGATGCAGGGCATCAATGATAATATTTGCTTTTGAAAAGGAAAAGAGAAAAGAGTATCCTTGCGGCCCATAAGAGAACCTTTTTCATTTTTTTGCGAGGTGAGCGGTGGATATCAAGAAGTATCTTCAGTCCCAGCGCAGGCTGGTTGAGCAAGCCCTGGAAGAATTCATGCTTCGGGCCGAGGGAGCTTTCAAGGATCACGTGGCAGCCATGCGCTACAGTCTGTTCGTTGGCGGCAAGCGGGTCCGTCCCATTCTCTGCCTTGCTGCCGGCCGGACCATCCATGGTGATGATTCCCTTGATGATCAGCTCTTGCCGGTGGCCTGTGCCCTGGAGTGTATCCACACCTATTCCCTGATTCATGATGACCTGCCTGCCATGGATGACGATGCCTTGCGCCGGGGTAAGCCCACCAATCACATGGTTTTTGGTGAAGCGCAGGCTATTCTTGCCGGGGACGGCCTTTTGACTTTTGCCTTCGAGCTGCTGAGTCGTCCGTCGGCAGGAGGCCAGGACCCGGTGGGCAGAATGCGGGTTATCCACACTATTGCCCGGGCGGCGGGCCCGCTCGGCATGGTGGGAGGGCAGGCCCTGGATATCGCCTTTGAGGGCCGGGACATCGAATTTGATGACCTCAAAACCATTCACCGCAGCAAGACCGGTGCACTGATAACCGCTTCGGTGCAGGCCGGTGCCCTGGTGGCGGGTGCGACGGAAGATCAGCTGCAGGCGCTGGGAGTGTACGGCAACAACATCGGCCTGGCCTTTCAAATCGTCGACGACCTGCTCAACGTGCTCTCCACCACCGAACAGCTCGGCAAGGCGGCCGGCAGTGACGCCGAGCGCGGCAAGGCCACTTATCCCTCCTTTTTCGGAGTGGAGAGGACCCGGCAGCTTGCCAGCGAGGCCGTGGAGCGGGCCCTGGAAGCCGTGGATGGTTTGGGGGAGCCTGCCGAGCCGCTCAGGGCTCTTGCCCGCTATATTGTCGTGCGAAACCGGTAGATTGTCCGCCGGCCCTGTTGCTGTCTGACGACGTTGTTCGTCCGGATTTTTGTCGTTTTAAATCCGCCTTGATTTTTGTGCCGGCTCTGTGCGATAATACAACAGCTTGTAACATTTTTTGCCCTTCAGTTCGGGGAAACAGTAATTTGAACAGACAGGCGGAATTGAACTATGCGTTGTCCGAAATGCGGCTTTATCTCTTTTGACCACCTCGAAACATGCGTCAAGTGCGGGCGGGATATCAGCGAGGTGTCTGCTGAGCTTGACGGGACCATCTATCAGGTGGATGCTCCTCTCTTTTTACGGACCGATTTTGAGGAATCGCCGGATGTTTCCGGGGGCGAGGAAGTCTCCGGGCAGGACGAGCTGGTCTTTGAAGACTCGTCCGAAGACATTGATTTTGTCCTGGATGACGTGGAGGATGGTCCTGGTGCGGATGACGACAAAGATAAAGATTCAGAAATCGTCTTTACCATGGAAGAGAGCGAAGAGGCTCTGCAGTTGGACACCGAGATCGGCGAGGGACTTTTTGATGAGATTTCCCTTGATTTTGAGGAAGAATCTGCGTTAGAACTTGGCGCGGAAAAGGAGCCCTCCCTGGATAAAGAGGTCCCATCCGGGGGTGGTGACGAAGGGCCGTCGCTGGATTTCAGTGGGCTTGATCTTTCCGACCTGGCACCGCCGACCGGGGAAGAGGAGGAAGAAGCTCTGGTCCTGGACGAAACGGTTGGTGTGGAAGCTGAAGAGGCCGTTGCTCCCGGGGCTGGAGGGAGCGGAAACCTTGAGGATTTGCAGGTCGATGGCCTGGATCTTGGCGCTCCGCCACCGCTGCCGCCCTCGGGCCAGGACGGAGACATCGTGGCCGGACCGGCAGTGAAAACCGGCACAGCCCTGGATGATTTTGATGTCGACCTTGGCGATCTTCTCACGAGGGAAAAAACGTGAAAAAGATGTTGACAAGATGCACGGTAGTTTGATATATAATATCAATTTAAGCTCGGGTGCCGAGATAGCTCAGTAGGTAGAGCAACGGACTGAAAATCCGTGTGTCCCTGGTTCGAATCCTGGTCTCGGCACCATTTTGACGCATAAAAGGAGTTGCAGAGCTCACTGTAACTCCTTTTTTATTTATCTGCTCACGGTTTATCAGGAAATCAAAGATCAGGAACCCGGTATGTCTGGCTTTTTCAGGCCTGGATTTCAGGGGCCTGGTTCTCTTGATTTGTTGTGCGGGATTGTTGCCCCGTATGGTGTTAGGCTGTTTGGGGCTGACAGTAATTGAGGAACTGGTAATGAAGATAAAGGATCTGTCAAAAGTACGAAATATTGGAATCAGTGCCCATATCGACTCGGGCAAGACCACGCTTACAGAGCGGATTCTGTATTATACGCGTCGTATTCATGCCATTCACGAGGTGCGGGGCAAGGACGGCGTCGGTGCCACCATGGATTCCATGGAACTCGAGAAGGAGCGTGGCATCACCATTCAGTCCGCGGCCACCTTCTGCAGCTGGAAGGATCATCATATCAATATCATCGATACGCCCGGCCATGTGGATTTCACCATTGAGGTGGAACGGGCCCTGCGGGTCCTCGACGGTGCCATTCTCATTCTCTGTTCCGTCGGTGGTGTGCAGTCCCAGTCCATAACCGTCAACCGGCAGATGACCCGATACAAGGTGCCGCGGATCGCCTTTATCAATAAGTGCGACCGTACCGGCGCCAATCCCTACCGCGTTACTCAGCAGCTGCGCGACAAGCTTGAACTCAACGCAATCATGATCCAGCTGCCCATCGGCCTGGAGAGTGAGCTTGAAGGGGTGGTCGATCTGGTCTCCATGAAGGCTGTCTATTTCGATGGCGAGCAGGGTGACGATGTCCGCTACGAAGAGATTCCGGACCATCTCAAGGAAGAGGCCGCTGAGAAGCGGGAGGAGCTTCTCGACAATGTCTCGATGTTCTCCGATGAACTCATGGAGGCCATTCTGGAAGAGAAGGAGCCCACCGAAGAGATGATCCACGATGCTATCCGCAAGGGTGTACTCAGTCTGGAGCTGACTCCGGTGATGATTGGCTCGGCCTACAAGAACAAGGGTGTACAGCCGCTTCTGGATGCGGTCAACGCCTATCTGCCGTGTCCCACCGATGTCGAGAATACCGCCCTTGATCTGGACAGGGACGAAGCAGAAGTTACGGTCTCCAATGATCCCGATGATCCGCTGGTGGCCCTGGCCTTCAAGCTTGAAGACGGCAGGTATGGGCAGCTGACTTATATCCGGACCTACCAGGGCAGGATCAACAAGGGCGACAGTATCATCAATACCAGGACCGGCAAGAAGACCAAGGTCGGTCGACTTGTGCGCATGCACGCGGATCAGATGGAGGAAATCGACGGGACAAGCGCTGGTGATATAGTCGCTCTTTTTGGTGTCGACTGCGCCTCCGGTGATACCTTCTGCAGCGAAGATATCAATTGGTCCATGAGTTCCATGCATGTGCCCAATCCGGTCATCTCCCTGGCCATCACCCCGGTGGACAACAAGGCTCAGGCCAACCTGTCCAAGGCGCTCAATCGTTTCTGCAAGGAAGATCCCACCTTCCGTTCCTTTGTCGATCATGAGACCGGTGAGACGATCATCTCCGGTATGGGCGAGCTGCACCTGGAGGTGTATATCGAACGGATGAAGCGCGAATACAAGGCAGAGGTCGAGGTCGGAGCTCCCCGGGTCGCCTATCGCGAGGCCATTACCCAGCGGGCGGATTTCGACTATACCCACAAGAAGCAGACTGGTGGTTCTGGTCAGTTCGGCCGGGTGGCAGGTTACATGGAGCCGCTGGAAGAAGGCGAGTACGAGTTCGTTGACGAGATTGTCGGTGGTGTCATTCCCAGGGAATACATACCCTCCTGTGACAAGGGCTTTCAGGCCTCCATGGCCAAGGGACCGCTCACCGGTTCGCCCATCACCGGTATCCGGGTGGTTATCAACGATGGTAGTTTCCATTCGGTGGACTCCTCGGACATGGCCTTCCAGCAGGCAGCCAAAGGGGCCTTCAAGCAGGGCTTTCAGAAAGCTGGCCCCATTATCATGGAGCCGATTATGAAGGTCGCAGTGGAAGGTCCTTCTGAGTTCCAGGGGGCGGTTATGGGCAGCCTGAACCAGCGTCGCGGCGTGATTGTCGGGACCTTCGAGGAAGGTAACTACACCGTGGTCGAGGCCGAGGTGCCGCTCTCGGAGATGTTTGGCTATTCAACCACACTGCGGTCGCTTACCCAGGGCAAGGCCGAGTTCACCATGGAGTTTGATTCCTACAAGCAGGTTCCCAAGAGCGTGGCCGACGAGTTGGTTAAAAAGTACGAAGAAGAACGGAAAAATAATTGATGGAGTTGCAAGAAATCCGATCTGCTGCGGTGTGGCGGGTATGGCCAATGTTCCGACGTGCCACAACAGTACGAGCTCACCCCGGCCGGCACCGCTGTGCCATGCAAGTCGAACTTTTGTGCTCAATCTTTAAAGTGTGATGTGGCTCTTGCGAGTCCATAAATAAGCAGTTAATAAAAAGCTGTACATGATCTTCTCCTGATATCAGAGGAGTATGTTCATGGTTCACCTGGCTGATTCATCATCCTGCACGGGTGTTCGCCGCGGCAGTATACGGACAGAAACGTTAGATATACGGAGTGTAGCAATGGGATATGAGCCTCTGGTAACCCAGAATCCCCTCAGGGTACTGAAACTTGGCAGAGATAACAAGCAGCTTGGGCTGGTTATGGCCCGGGCGGGCCTGGGAAAGACCGCCCTGCTTGTCCAGATTGCCCTGGACGCCATTCTGCGTGGCAACCAGGTTATCCACGTGACCATCGGCGAGTCCATCGACAAGACCCGCGCCTGGTACGATGATATCCTCCAGTTCATTCTTGAGGAGCATGCTGTCAACCGGCCCCATGAGTTAATCGAGATGGTCAAGCGTCACCGGATGATCATGACCTTCAAAGAGTCGGCCTTTTCCCGGGCCAAGCTGGAAGAGCGCCTCAATGACCTGGTACTTCAGGATATCTTCAAACCCAACTGCGTGGTGGTTGATGGCTTTGATTTTGAGAATACAGGTCGCGAGGATCTGGAAGATATCAAGGACCTGATGGAGAGCATGAGCCTCCAGGCCTGGTTTTCCGCAACCTGTCACCGCAATGATCAGCGGATGTCTCCGGCCGGTGTCCCGGCCCCATGCCACGAGGTGGATGATCTTTTCGATACCGTGGTACTTCTCAAGCCCAAAGACGGCGTGATCGAGCTTGATATCGTTCGGAACCAGGGTGAGGCAGATACCACGACCTCGGTCCTCAAGCTGGATCCGACCACCATGATGGTCAAAGAAGGTTGACTGTTGCAGCTGAATTCCGGTCACCGGGTCGATCTCCATTCCCCCGGTGACCCCGTGATTATCAGATAGTTGCCATGCGATTCCGTCCCTGCATCGACCTGCATGATGGCAGGGTCAAGCAGATTGTCGGCTCGACCCTGAACGACACTGCATCTGCGGACCTGCAGACCAATTTTTCTTCTGAATTTCCCCCTTCCCACTACGCCCGGATGTACCGGGACGACAATCTGACCGGCGGACACGTGATTATGCTGGGCCCAGGCAACGAAGAGGCTGCAGTCGATGCACTTTCGGCCTGGCCCGGCGGCCTGCAGCTTGGAGGCGGCATCACTGCCGACAACGCTACCCTGTGGCTGGATCGCGGGGCTTCCCATGTTATCGTCACCTCCCATGTCTTTCACGATGGACTCCTGGACGAGGAGCGCCTGACCTCCCTGGTTCGCCAGGTAGGCAGGGAACGGTTGGTTCTGGACCTGAGCTGCCGCTGGCGCGGAGACGGGTATTATGTGGTCACCGACCGGTGGCAGAAATTCACCGATCTCCGACTCGATGGCCGGATGCTGGACTGGCTGGCCCGGTTTTGCGACGAGTTTCTCGTTCATGCCGTGGACGTGGAGGGCAGGTGCATGGGAGTTGATGAGAGGTTGATCGGTCTCCTGGCCGACCATGTTTCCATTCCCACTACCTATGCCGGCGGCGTAACCTCGATCAGCGACCTGCAACTCATACGCCAGGCTGGACGGGGCAGGCTGGATGTCACGGTAGGATCGGCCCTGGATATCTTCGGCGGGACCGGTCTTTCCTATTCCGAGGTGGTCAGCTTCTGCTGCCGGTCGGACAGTGGCCATGAAAGATAAGCCAGCCATTAATCTCCAGGAAAAGGGATGCCCGGACTGCCGGGACCTGGCAGAGATCAAGCTTTTTGTTTCCGAGGATCTCTATCGCGCCTTTCACCGGTGCGTATGGATTCTGGTCAACGAAACTGATCGCAGCCAGGTGGAGATCATGCACGATGTGGTCCATGATTTCCTGGTAAAACACGGCTGCTGACCCATATTTCCCGCCTTATGCCGCACATCGCTTGACCTGTATTCCACCTTTGTATACTATGCCCTATGGATTTGGATCAATGCCTGGGTGGCGGAGATCTGCTTTCCGCTGTTTGCCGATAAATCAGGTTGTCAGACCATGTTTCGGCATTGTCCAGCTACGGGCAGCCAGGGAAGGAGCCTTATAATTGGATGATCCTGTGTTGATTCTCCTGTAAAAGATCCTTCTTGTCTGTGCCGGTCCAGACATTTGCTGAGTTTTGACGGTAATCATATAATTCTTTGCTGCCATGAGTGATCGGGAAAAGCGACTGCGTAAGATCAGGAACTATGTCGACAGGATGCCGAGCCTGTCCACTACGGTCAGCAAGGTTCTGGAGATCTGCAGCCGGCCTGATACCGCCCCTAATGACCTCAACAAGGTTATTTCTCTTGATCCCGTTCTGACCGGACAGGTCCTTAAGCTGATCAACTCGGCCTATTACTCGCTGGTCAACAAGGTTACCTCCCTGACCCGGGCGATTATCATGCTCGGTCTTAACACGGTCAAGAACCTGGCCCTGTCAACGGCCATTATCCGCTGCGTTGGCCAGACCAAAAAGTCGAGAGTCCTACCCATTCGCAAGTTCTGGGAACACTCGATCGGGGTCGGAGTTCTGGCCAAACTGCTGGCCCAGGAACAGGATATCCCTCTGGGTGAGCGAGAAGAATATTTTGTCGCCGGCCTGCTCCATGATCTCGGAAAAATACCTTTTGGCGATGAGTACGCCGACGTCCTGCGCCGGGCCAGGAGCCAGGGGTGCGACTTGCTGACGGTGGAGCGGGAGATGCTGGAGGTGGATCACCAGGAAACCGGGCAGTTGATCGCTCAGAAATGGACCCTCAACCAGGCCCTCACCGAATCCATCATTTATCATCACACCCCGGAGCAGGCGAGCGAGGAGTTCCAGCGGCTGGTGGCCACCGTCGCCCTGGCCGATGCCTATGTCTGTCTTTTTGATATCGGTTATGCGGGCAACATGTATCCGGATGAGAATCAGCTGAGCAAGGCCCTGGAAATTACCGGACTGTCGTGGGCGGCCGTTAACGGTCTGTCCGGGGCGATCGAAGAGGAACTGCTGAAAGCGGAGATCTTTTTGCAGGTATGACAGGAGGGTCAGTATGATTCAGGTGCGTTTTTGGGGAGTTCGTGGTTCCATCCCCTGTCCCGGTCCGACAACCATGAAATATGGTGGCAATACGGCCTGTATAGAGCTCCGTTTTCCTGAGGTCGGCCGGCACATTATCATCGATGCCGGCTCCGGTCTCCGTGAGCTGGCCAATCACATGCTGGCCCATGATCTGCCAAAGGGGCCAATATCCACTGAAATTTATCTCTCCCACACCCATTGGGACCATATTATGGGTTTTCCCTTTTTTGTTCCCAATTACATCCCCGGCACCAGGATCAAGGTGTTCGGTCCGGTAACCTATGAAGACGATCCCCTGGAAGAGGTGGTGGGCGGTCAGATGAAATATCGCTATTTTCCTGTCAACATGGGCGAGCTGGCCGCTGATATCAGTTATACCCGGCTCAAGGAAGATCCGCATATCGATCTCGGAGACGGTATCATTCTGGCGACGACCATTATCAACCATCCTATCACGGCCCTGGGCTACCGGTTTACCTTCCGCGGATCGGTGTTTTGCACCGCCTATGACACGGAACCGTTCCGCAATCTTTTTGTCACCGATCCCGATGATCCATCCTACGATGAACTGATGGCTTATGAAGGAGAGGAGGCTGCCAGGGAACAGAACAGGGCGCTGGAGAATTTTTTTGCCGGGGCCGATCTCCTGGTTCATGACGCCCAGTACACCCAAAAAGAGTATGAAAACGGGAAGGTAGGTTGGGGTCACAGCTCCATCGAGCATGCTATAGGTGCCGCCGGCCGGGCCGGGGTCAAGCGTTTGGCCCTGTTTCACCACGATCCAGAAAGGACCGATACCCAGCTCGACGGGATGGCTGAAATCTACTGCCAGAATTCGTCCACCGGGGACATGGAGATCTTTTTCGCCCGGGAAGGAATGGTGATTGAGATTTGATCCGGGCTCGGCTGCCGTTCCTCCCTCAGGATTACGAGGTGCCCACCCCTGCTTCCGGCTACGGGCGGTTCAGGCAAAATTTTTGTTTCTGACCTTCCCGGCATCTGGAGCTTGCAGGTCTGCTGGTTGCCAGCCGGAAAATCGATCTATTCCAATGACAAGGTGTTGTTATGTGTGCTGCTGTCAAGACTGTTGACTGCCGGGGGCTTTCTTGCCCTCAACCGGTATTGAAGACCAAGGAGGCCCTGGAACAGGGGGCCGATCTCCTGGAAGTTATCGTTGATAATGAGGCCTCGAAGAACAATGTTTCCCGTTTCGCTTCCAGTCAGGGCTGCGAGGTGGAAGTCAAAGAGAGTGACGACGGCTGTTTCAGGCTGACCCTGCAGGGAGGGGGTGGAGCCGGGACCGGTGAGTTCGATCCAGGTGACTATGCCTGCCCGGTGGAGTCCAGATTCGGCCTGGTCTATGTCATTGCCTCTGATACCATGGGGCGCGGCAGTGAGGAGCTGGGTTGGGCCCTGCTGCAGACCTATATCCAGACCATAAAAAATATCGACCCCCTGCCGTCCAGGATCATATTCTACAACTCAGGCGTAAAACTGGTAACCAGTGAGTCCGGCGCCCTGGAAGCCCTGCAGGAACTGCAGGAGCTGGGGGTGGAAATCCTTGTTTGTGGTACCTGTCTGGACTTTTACGAGCTCAAGGCAGCCATCAAGGTCGGGACCATATCCAATATGTACGATATCATGCAGTCCATGACCAGTGCAGACAAGGTCGTCAGCCCATACTGAAAAGCAACCACCTGGAACCACACACCATGAATAACGAACTTTGTCAAAGGCGGCCGGTCTGCGCAATCCGTCGATTCGCAATTGCCTGCCTGTTCTTTCTTCTTCTGGCAACCTCGGCCATGGCCAAGGTGCTGCCGCAGGAGTTTGATGCCGGCCGCAATCGACTGATTGCCTATATGCTCAGCCAGCAGCTGCCGGCCCAGCATTTCAGCCATAAATCCCTTGACAACACCCTGTCCCGCAATGCCTATGACCTTTACCTGCGTCAGCTCGATCCCCGCAAACGGTTTCTGCTCAAGGCTGATGTAGCTCAGCTCGATGCCTTTGCCGATCATATCGACGATGAACTGCGCCGCGGACGCATGGTCCTGCCCGACGCCGGAATGCAGCTTTTGAACGATCGTATCAGGCAGGTGGAAAAATGGGTTGACGAAATCATGGACCAGGGCTTCGACCCCAACCGCGAAGAGTACCTGGAGGTGGATCCCAAAAAGAGGCAGTGGGCCGTTGACCAGAGTGATCTCTATGACCGGTGGCGGCGCATTCTCAAGATGCAGGTGCTTTCGACCTATCTTGACCTGGAGGAAGAGAAGGTAAAGAAGGCGGGGTTCGCGGCAACCGGAGAAGATGGCACTCCGGCACTCCAGGAGACCGACAGCGCTGAATCCAGGGCTATCGATTCCGAGCTCTGGAAGGAGGCCATGGCCAAGGTGAGGAAACGCAATCATATCTATCTGCACCGGCTCCTGCAGGAGACCAGGCAGGAGCACTACAACCGGTATTTCGATGCCGTGGCCCGGGCCTTTGACCCCCACACAACGTATATGGCGCCCACCTCGAGGGAAGATTTCGATATCCACATGAGTGGCTCTCTGGAAGGAATCGGGGCCCTGTTGCGCGAGGATGACGGTCATATCAGGGTGGTGCGGATCATCCCGGGCAGCGCTGCCGAGCGTCAGGGACAGTTACAGGCAGAGGATATCATCCTGAGCGTGGCCGAAAAGGATGGCGAGCCTGTGGATATCACCGACATGCGTATCCGGGACGCGGTCAGTTACATCCGTGGTCCCAAGGGGACCGAGGTCAGGCTCACGGTCCAGAAACCTGACGGGAGAAAGGAGGTTATCCCCATTGTCCGGGACGTGGTTCAGATCGAGGAGACCTATGTCAAATCGACACTCCTCAGGGACTCGAAACAGGATCCAATAGGGTATATCCGGGTTCCCGGCTTCTATCGAGACTTCTCCTCTACCCGCAATGGCGGCAAAGGGCGTAATGTCACCGATGATCTGCGCCGTGAACTGTACAAACTCAAAAAACAGGGGATCAGTGGTCTGATTCTCGATCTGCGCAACAACGGAGGCGGAGCACTCACCGATGCGGTGGAGATATCCGGTCTTTTCCTGCCGGGCGGACCTGTGGTGCAGGTCCGCAACTCCCAGGGGATGATCCGGATTCTTGAGGACGAGGATACCGGCGTGGCCTGGGATGGCCCCATGATTGTCCTGGTCAACCAGTTCTCTGCTTCGGCTTCGGAGATCCTGGCCGCCGCCCTGCAGGATTATGGCCGGGCTTTGATCATCGGTGGCAGCCATACTCACGGCAAAGGGGTGGTTCAGGCCATCATGGACCTGAATCGCAACCTGCCGCTGCTCCATCTGAAAAAGTATGACGACCTGGGGGCGCTCAAGGTGACCATCCAGAAGTTCTACCGGATCAACGGCAGGTCCACGCAACTCCAGGGGGTGATCCCGGACGTGGTTGTACCTTCCGGGCTTGACTACTTGAAAAGCGGCGAGAAGTATATGGACTACGCTTTGCCCACCGATCAGGTGGAAGATGTCGGGTACCAGAAGTGGAGGGGTGCCCGTTTCGACGTCCACCGCGCCCGCAGCCTCGGAGAGGCCTGGGTGGAAAAAAGCATAAAGTTTCAGGCTATCAGGGAAGAAACAGAGAAGGCCCGGGCTCGCAGTGAGCAAACCAGGGTGGCCGTTTTTCTTGCCGGAATGAAAAAAGAACGCCGGGAACTTGAACAGGCCCGCAAGGAGGCAAGGGCTGCAGGATTGCTGGCCGGTGATCATGAGCGGGAATTTGCGGAAAATAAGGAAGAAAAATCCATGGATGTCATGCTTAAGGAGGATCCGTTTGTCCAGGTGGCGCTCTATCTGATGGAGGATAAAGTTAGCGAGGAACAGACAGCATCAACAACGAGATAACATTTTTCACTTGAAATCAAGGGCCAATCATGATAGAGCTTGCCCGTGTGAATCATCATTCATTTTTCTTGAATTATCACCTCTATTGAACTGAACAGGATGCAGCTGGCCGAAGCACTTAAAATCAAGAAGGACAAGATCCTTTCGACCTGGATAGAAAGGGTACTGGACAGTTATGCATCGCCCGGTTTTTTCAAAAGCTCCCAGGATGGTTTTGCTAACCCGGTGGGAGTAAACATCCGTGAGGGTCTCACCAGGCTCTTTGAGCTGCTCACAGCCGGTGCCTCGCAGGATGAGTATGCAGGTTCCCTGGATCAGGTCATCCGGATCCGGGCTGTTCAGGAATTTACTCCGGCGCAGGCGGTTGCGCCAATCCTCGAGCTCAAATGGGTCGTGCGGCAGATCCTGTCGGGAGACAAAGACACCCGTCCTCTGCTGGCCGATCTTGATTCTTTTGACTGTGATGTTGACCGGGCAGCTCTTGCTGCCTTTGATATTTATACGGATTGCCGCGAACGGTTGTACCAGCAGCGGATTCGTGAGTTGAAAAGCGGCAGTTATGTCCTGACGGACACCCCCTGTGCTTCGGCATTGTTGAAGCGTAAAGTACAGGAAGTCCCGGACGCTACCTGATTTCGGCCAACAGTTCATCAGTGCACCAGCCGGCGAGGTCCCGCAGAGAGTGGAACTGCGTCACGGCTTTAACCGCATATCCATAGAAACCTGTTAAACTCGAAAGCGAGGGAGTGATCGATGAAGTACACCTTCCCGTTGGCGGCAGTCATTGCCTTGGTGTTGATTGCGTGGATAGGGTCGCAGATCCCGGGTATGCAATACTTTTTCGGTATTGCAGTTCCTTACCTGGCCATGGCGCTCTTCCTTGGGGGATTTTGCTACCGGGTGGTCCACTGGGCCAGGTCGCCTGTCCCCTTCAAGATTCCAACCACTTGTGGTCAGGGATTTTCGTTACCCTGGATCAAGTACGATCGCCTTGAGGCACCGGTGAAAACCTCCGAGGTCGTGGCCCGGATGTTCCTGGAAATCACTGTTTTCCGCTCTCTTTGGCGCAACACCAAGGCCGAAGTGTACAGTGGTCCCAAACTCACCTACGAGTCGTCCAAGTGGCTCTGGCTGTTTGCCCTGATGTTTCATTACAGTTTCCTGGTTATTGTCCTGCGGCACATGCGCCTGTTCCTTGAACCGGTTCCAGGGTGGGTCTCCTTTCTCGGGGCCAGTGACGGCTTTCTTCAGATCGGCGCACCACCAATTTATATCACCGACCTGACCATTGTGCTCGGCTTGCTGTTGCTTTTCGGCCGACGGTTGATCAACCGCCAGGTGCGCTATATCTCCTTGGCCAATGATATGTTTCCGCTGTTTCTGATCTTCGGTATCGTCATTACCGGTATCCTGATGCGGATGTTTCTCAGGACAGATATCGACATTGTCGCCATCAAGCGGCTGGCTGTCGGCCTGGTCACCTTCCAGCCTGCAATCATTACTGATATCGGGGCGATATTCTATGTACATGTTTTCCTGGTGAGCGTTCTGCTGGCCTATTTCCCCTTCTCCAAGCTCATGCACATGGGCGGGGTCTTTCTCAGTCCGACCAGAAACATGGCCAACGATACCCGTATGCGGCGCCATATCAATCCGTGGAACCCGGATATCAAGCCGCATTCTTACGATGCTTATGAGGATGAGTTCCGTGAGGATATGGTCAGCATGGGTATCCCGGTTGAGAAAGAGTTGCCGCCGAAGGCTGACGACTAGTATTGCAAAAACTTCATTCAAGATAAGGATAGAGCAATGGCAGTTGTAAGTGTAGACAAGTTGGCAAGGAGCGTGGCAGAGGGTCCCTCTCTCATGACAGGCTCCGTCCCCCGGAAACCGTGGTGGGAGGTAGAGGCGGTTTTCAAGCCGGGTAATTACGCCTATGTGGCCAAGAAGGAGAAGGTCGAGTATCTGGATTCCCAGCAGGGGCTTCATTTTCCCAATGCCCGCGAGTGGAACCCGGAAGATGATGACTGGAAACTGCCCGACAACTGGCAGGAGATCATCCTGGAAGGATTGAAAGAGCGGCTCGACAAGTTCCGCAGCCTGAAGATTTTCATGGACTGCTGTGTGCGCTGCGGAGCCTGTGCCGATAAATGTCATTTCTTTCTCGGAACAGGAGATCCCAAAAACATGCCGGTTCTACGGGCCGAGTTGCTCCGGTCTGTTTACCGCAACGATTTCACTCTGGCCGGCAAGATACTTGGCAAGATGGCCGGCGGACGGGAGATGACCTTCGGGGTGCTCAAGGAATGGTTCATGTATGCCTACCAGTGCACCGAGTGCCGCCGCTGTTCAGTCTTCTGTCCCTACGGCATCGACACCGCCGAGATCACCATGATGCTCAGGGAACTGTTGCATCTGGTTGGTGTGGGAATCAACTGGATTCTGGAGCCGGTTTCCAACTCCAACCGGACAGGTAACCATATGGGGCTTACACCCCAGGCTTTTGTCGGAAACGTCGAGTTCCTCTGCGAGGACATCGAAAACCTTACCGGTGTAAAGGTGAATCCCACCTTCAACCGTAAAGGCGCGGAAGTCCTGTTCATTACCCCGTCAGCCGATGTGTTCGCCGAGCCGGGGCTTTTTACCTGCATGGGCTATCTCCTGCTTTTCGAGGCCATTGGCCTGGACTATACCTGGTCCACCTATGCCTCGGAAGGCGGCAATTTCGGTCTCTTCACCAGCAACGAGACCATGAAAAAACTCAACGCCAAGATGTACGCCGAGGCCAAGCGGCTCGGTGTCAAGTGGATCCTTGGCGGCGAGTGCGGTCACATGTGGAGGGTGGTTCACCAGTATATGGATACCATGAACGGACCGGCAGATTTTCTTGAAGTGCCGAAATCTCCGATAACCGGCACGGTTTTCGAGAATGCACGGTCCACCAAGATGGTCCACATCAGCGAGTTTACCGCAGATCTGATTTACCATAACAAGATCAAGCTCGATCCGAGCCGTAATGACCATCTGACCTGCACTTTTCATGACTCCTGCAACCCGGCCCGGGCCATGGGACTTCTTGATGAACCCCGTTATGTGATCAAAAACGTGGTCAACAGGTTTTACGAGATGCCTGAAAACTGCATCCGCGAGAAGACTTTCTGTTGCGGCTCCGGTACTGGTCTCAACACCGATGAGATCATGGAGCTTCGCATGCGTGCCGGCCTGCCGCGTGCCAATGCTGTGAAATATGTCCGCGAGAAGCATGACGTGAATATGCTGGCCTGTGTATGCGCTATTGATCGCGCCACTCTGACCACTTTGATGGGGTACTGGAACCCTGAAGTCGAAGTGTGCGGTGTCAGCGAACTGGTTGGTAACGCCCTGGTAATTGAAGGCGAAAACAGACAAGAACTGACCGAGGGTCTTCGGACTTTGGTTTAATTCCCTGGCCTGAGTGGAGGAGATACGATGTATGACAGTGGTAAAATTATTCCGGGACTGATTATTTTCGTCCTGTTTATCACGTTTCCCATCTGGTACAACCACGGCGACGCCGGGGCGGTGCCAAAGCCGGATTTACCCAAGGATGTCAAGGAATGTGTTCGTCCGGCCAACTTTATGCGAGCTGAGCATATGCAGCTCCTCAACGAGTGGCGTGACGAAGTGCTGCGGACCGGCGATCGTTCGTTCAATGTCGAGATCGGTGACAGGCAGTATCAAAAGAGTCTGATGAATACCTGTATGCAGTGCCATACGAGTAAGAAGAAGTTCTGTGACAGCTGTCATACATATGCTTCTGTAACTCCATATTGCTGGGACTGCCATATAGCTCCTGTTGAGTGAGCAGCGAAGGAGGATATATACTGATGGATAAGAAAAGAAGAGATTTCCTCAAGATCGCCGGAGTTTCCACCCTGGCGGGACTGGGAGGGGCAACGGTCGCCGGCCGGCTTGTATCCGGGTCCAGTCCCGTACAGGCCCGGGCTGCGCATGTGGTTGATTCCGCCGCAAAGGGAGCCGGACATGGGGCGCCCATGGCAGAAGCCGGTGGCCATGGAGTAGCCGGAGAGGTCAAAAAGTCCGGTAACCGCTGGGGTATGGTCATTGACATGCGCAAGTTCCGGGAGAATCCCGGCCTGGCCGAAAAGGTTGTCCATACCTGTCACTCCATCCACAACGTTCCCAACTTTCCAGACAAGAAAGATGAGATCAAGTGGATCTGGTTGATGGATTTTGAGAATGTATTCCCTGATCACAGTCATTATCACAAGAACAAAGACCTGCTTGATCATGAAGTCTTGGTCATGTGCAACCACTGTGACAGTCCGCCCTGCGTAAAGGCCTGCCCGACCAGGGCGACCTTCAAAAACAAGGATGGTATTGTGGCCATGGACTACCATCGCTGTATCGGTTGCCGGTTCTGTATGGCTGCCTGTCCGTATGGCGCCCGGAGTTTCAACTGGCGGGATCCTCAGGATTTCATCGAGAAGATGAACCGAGAATTCCCTCACCGGATGCGCGGTGTTGTCGAGAAATGCAATTTCTGTGCCGAAAGAGTAGGGCTTGGTAAACAGCCAGCCTGTGTGGAGGTTTGCGGAGACACAAAGGCTATGGTTTTCGGAAACCTCAACGATCCCGATTCGGAGATCAGGCAGATTTTGAAAAACAACTTCACCATTCAGCGTAAGCCTTCACTGGGCACACATCCATCAGTCTTTTATATTGTATGAGGTCGCCATGTTTGAAAAAGCGCTAAAAGGAAACAACTACTACTGGATCTGGCTGGCCTTTCTGGGATCCCTGATGGCCATCGGTGCGTTCTGTTACGTACGCCAGTTCAACTACGGTCTTGGTCTGACCGGCATGAGCAGGGATGTATCCTGGGGACTCTATATTTCTCAGTTCACCTTCCTGGTCGGCGTGGCAGCAGGAGGTGTGATGTTGGTGCTGCCTTACTATGTGCATAACTTCAAGGCCTTTGGCCGGATCACCATTCTTGGTGAATTTCTGGCCATCGCCGCACTGCTCATGTGTCTGACCTTTATCGTAGCCGATCTTGGTCAGCCCATGCGTATGCTCAATGTTATCCTGCATGCCCAGCCACGCTCCATGCTGTTCTATGACATGATCGTGCTGAACGGCTATCTTTTCCTCAATATCCTCTGCGGCTGGGTCATTCTTACCGCGGAGAGGAAGCAGGTGCCGCCGCCGAAATGGATCTATATTTTTGTCTACATTTCCATTCCGTTCGCCATCTCGATCCATACGGTCACAGCCATGCTCTACTGCGGACTGCCCGGACGGCATTTCTGGCTTTCCGCCATCATCGCTCCGCGGTTTCTGGCCTCTGCTTTTGCCGCCGGTCCGGCCCTCATCGTTGTCGCTGCCCTGATCCTGAAAAGGGTGGCCAATTTCGATGCCGGCAAGCAGGCCATTGACAAGCTGGTGACAATCATCATCTATGCCGCCCTGATCAATGCTTTCTTTGTGATCCTGGAGTTTTTTGTCGGCTTCTACTCCAACATTCCTGGCCATAAACATACATTGCAGTACCTGTTTTTCGGCCTCGAGCATCACGGACATGTCTACAATAATCTGGTGCCTTTTATGTGGGCCTTCGTTGCCTTTGGCATTGCAGGTATCACCCTGCTGGCAATACCCTACTCGCGCAAGAAAAACGAGTTTCTCCTCGGGCTCGGTTGTGCTCTGCTCTTCATCTCCCTCTGGCTGGACAAGGGTATAGGGTTCGTTCTCGGGGGGTTCGTGCCGACGCCTCTCGAGGAAATTGTGGAATATTATCCCACAGCCAACGAGATATTCATCACCATCGGAGTGTGGGCCATGGGCTTCTTTGTCCTTACGGTTCTCTATAAAATAGCCGTAGGGGTCGAGCACGAAATCGAAGCCTGACCGGCGCTGCCTCATACAGACCTCCGGCCCCTGATCCTCTTGCTGGATCAGGGGCTTTTTTTTGTCTGCAGGTTATGCTATAAACCGCTGTGAGCAAGGGACTGTTGTCGTGCAGGGTGAGTTGCCCTGTTTCGGACCAGGTACTCAATTTTCAAGATACAGGCGTTCGAGCATATGGATACTTCGCAGGGACAGGCCAAAAAAGTCCTGCTGATCTACTTTTCCTTTTCCAGTCAGACCAAGAATCTTCTTCAGGCGCTGAGCGAGGGATTGGAAGACCATAATGTTTTGATTACCAGGGAACGTCTTCGTCCGGTTACCAGGCTGCGATTTCCCATCGGCACGATTCCAAGAACCATCTGGCTCATGCTGCAAACTTTTTTCCGCATGAGGGTTCCTATTCACCCCTTAAGTGACGAGGCCTTTGCCGATTACGATCTGATCATCCTTGCCGGGCCAACCTGGTCCTATAATCCTTCAGGGCCTGTGCTGTCTCTGCTTGACCGGGATGGAAAAAAGCTGTTTGCCCGGCAAAAGGTGCTGCCGTTGATTTCCTGCCGCGGATACTGGCGCACGCACTGGCTGGGGTTGAAGGCGCTCCTGAAGAAATGCCACGCTGACGTGGTCAACCGAATCATTTTTACCCATCCCAATCCAGAACCCTGGCGGACGCTGGGCGTGTTTCTCAAGCTCGCCGGCCGGACCCCGGAATGCAATTCCTGGATAGCGAGACATTATCGAAAATACGGTCATACCAGGGAGCAACTGGCCAAGGCCCGCTCATGTGGTGACCGGCTTGGCGCTGCTCTTGAGAACAATGAAGATCTTTCGGCCCTGCATTTTGAGGTTTACTGACAGTCATAGTCATCCGCCGGATGCCATTCCCAGGTAGCGTTGCCAGAGCTGGAGAATTTCCTGGTTGAAAAAGAGGTAGGTCATGGCGGCCAGGGCCAGAAATGGCCCGAAAGGAATCCTGGTTTGTCCTCCCTTGCCCTGTTTTGCCATGGCTGCGATGCCGATGATGGATCCGGTGAACGAGCTGATAAAGACCACACTCAACAGGCTCTGCCAGCCCAGAAAGGCACCGATCATGGCCAGGAGTTTGATGTCGCCACCGCCCATGCCCTCTCTCCGGGTCAGCAGGTAGTAGCCAAGCGCCACACTGTACAGTATGCCGCCGCCAGTGAGAATGCCAAGCCCGGACTGGATCCAGTTCACACTGTCGGCGAAAAAAGAGCCGCAGAAACCAAGGACGATACCGGGCAGGCTGATGATGTCCGGGATGATCTGGTGATGGATGTCGATGAAGATGATCACCAGCAGGGCGGCAAGAAACAGGAAATAATAGGCGAAATCAAACCCTGGCCCGAACCTGTGGAAAAGCGCCACTGAGAGCAGCCCCATGCACAGTTCCACCAGGGGATACTGCAGGGAGATCCGCTGACCGCAGATCCTGCATTTTCCCCGCAGGACAAGATAGCTGACAACTGGTATATTATCGTACCAGCGGATAGGGGTCCTGCACCGCGGGCAGTGGGAGGAAGGGAAGATGATGGAGGCGTCGTCCTGCGGAAGCCTCAGGATGACGACGTTTAAAAATGACCCCACCACGCTGCCGAAGAGGAAGGTGAAAATGAGCAACAGGGTGTCTGTCATGGGAGCATGTCCTTGAAATGTATTTATGTCTGGAATGCTGAGCCCTGTCCTTCCCGGGCCTGCACACGAGCATGCTTCAATCCGGACATTGAGATGGGTGAAAAGCTCAGCTCTGTCGCACCTGTAGCTGAATTCAGGTGATACTCTCTACTTTGTAGCCCGCTTTATGACTGAGTTCCAGGAAAAATCCCGTATTGTCCGCATTGAATCGCTGACACCGGCTATTCACCGGCTGACCCTTCAGGCTCCTTTGATTGCCGACCGGGCCTTTCCCGGTCAGTTTGTCATGGTCCGTATCAGCCCGACCTATGACCCCCTGCTCCGGCGGCCGCTTTCGATCCATGATGTGGCTGCGGACGGGACAGTGCGGCTTCTTTTCAAGGTGGTGGGCCAGGGCACCCGGCTGCTGGCCGGGATGCGGCCCGGTGATTACCTGGATATGGTCGGTCCACTGGGCCGAGGTTTTACCCTTGAGCGGAATGAGCCGTTCTGTCTTGTCGGTGGTGGTATGGGCATTGCTCCGCTCTATTTTCTCGCCAGGAGACTGCAGCGGGTCAATTCCCATACGGGTTCGACCGTGTTGCTTGGTGGCCGGACCGGTTCGGAACTGTATGTTCTTGAAAAGGAGTTTCTCCGCCTTGGGTGTCAGGTGTACTGTGCCACAGATGATGGCAGTTACGGCCATCACGGTTTTGTCACCGAACTGCTCGATGAGCTTTTGCCCGGGGTCGAAAGGGTGTATGTCTGTGGTCCGTTTCCCATGATGCGGATTGCGGCTATGAAATGTCTGGCGAGGGGCGTGGCCTGTGAGGTGTCGCTGGAGACCCATATGGCCTGTGGCCTCGGGGCCTGTCTGGGATGCACGATGAAGGGCAGTGATGGCTCGTATACGCATGTGTGTAAGGATGGGCCGGTGTTTCCGGCAAAAAAGGTGTCATGGACCCTGTAATTGTGAAAAACAATATGGAGCTGGGAGTTCGGATTGGCGATTTGCAGTTGCCAAATCCGGTACTCACGGCTTCCGGTACCTTTGGCTATGGCCGTGAATTCGCTCACCTGGTACATTTGCACCGGCTGGGCGGCATTGTGGTCAAGGGCATTTCCCTTGAACCACGCCCTGGCAATCCGCCCCCCCGGATTGTCGAGACAGCTTGCGGCATGCTCAATGCCATAGGTCTGGAAAATGTCGGGGTTGAACGCTTTCTTGACGAAAAGATGCCCTGGCTGCGCGGGACCGGGGCCAGGATCATTGTCAATATCCTGGGGGACAGTGTGGATGAATATGCCCGGTTGGCCGGGCGGTTGGCCGGTGTCGAAGGCATCAGCGCACTGGAGGTCAACATATCCTGCCCAAATGTGAAAAGGGGTGGGGTAGCTTTTGGCACGGTCCCGGAAATGGCAGCGTCGGTGACCGAGGCGGTCAAGGCGGAGTCGGACGTGATGGTGATCGTCAAACTGTCGCCCAACGTGACCGACATCGTGCAGATGGCACGGGCCGTGGAAGAGGCCGGGGCGGACGCGGTGTCGCTCATAAACACCCTGATCGGCATGGCCATTGATATCGAGTCCCGCCGGCCGGCGCTGGCCAATGTGATCGGTGGTCTCTCCGGACCGGCGATCAAGCCGGTGGCTCTGCGCATGGTCTACCAGGTTGCTTCCAGCGTACGGATACCTGTCATCGGCATCGGCGGTATCACCACTGCGGACGACGCCATCGAGTTTCTGCTCGCCGGGGCCACTGCTGTGCAGGTGGGTACAGCCAATTTTTATCAGCCCTCTGCCGCCGAAGAGATTATTGACGGGATCACAGAGTATCTCGCAAGGCACGGTCACCTCTCGGTACGGGAAATCATCGGCGGTTTGCAGACCGGGAAGGAGTGATGGAAAAGCGGGGTAAGATCTGTGTTTCCCTGGCCGGGGCAGATGCGGCGGCGGTTGCCAGCGCTGTGCGGCCCGTGCTGGACCTGGTGGACGTTGTCGAGATCCGCTTGGACTCCATGACCAATCCTGAAGTGAAAAAATGCTGCGCCCTGATCCCAAAGCCACTGCTTTTTACCAACAGACCCACCTGGGAAGGCGGGCAGTTTGGCGGTACGGAGGAGGAACGCGTCGCGCCCCTGCTGACGGCGATCCGGGCCCGGGCCGCCTGGGTGGATCTGGAACTGCGGGCCGACGGTGCGCTGCGCCGGTCACTGCTGTCGGCGGCCGCGGAGTCCGGGACAGAGGTTATTTCTTCCTGGCATGATTTTTCCGGAACCCCATCCCGCGAGAGGTTGAATGCGCTGCTGGCGCAGATGATGGAGAGTGGCTGCCATGTGGGCAAAATCGTGACTACTGCGCAAAACGAAGCGGATGTGCTGCGGGTCCTGGCGCTTCAGGAACAGGCCCTGGTCGATGGCTTTCCGCTTTCCTGTTTCTGTATGGGCGCGGCCGGCCGCATAAGCCGGTTCGCCACCCTGTACCTGGGTGGCTACATGACCTATGGGGCGCTCGATGGCTCCCTGGCCACAGCGCCGGGACAGCTCACAGTGAGGCAGCTCCAGACCCTGACACAGGTTTTCGAGGATATCAATGCGGATTGACGGCAAGACACTTCTGCACGGGATTATCGGCAACCCGGTTCGCCATTCCCTCAGCCCGGCCATGCATAATGCGGCGTTTTCAGCGATGGAGATGAACCGGGTCTATGTTCCCATGGAGGTTGCCGATCCCCGGGAGGCCGTGGCAGCCCTGCGGACGCTTGGTTTTGTCGGGGTCTCGGTTACTGTGCCCTACAAGGAGACTATCCTTGCGGCCCTTGATGAGATCGATCCCGTGGCCAGCCGGATCGGCGCTGTTAATACCCTGCTGCTGAGGAAGAGAGAAGATACGGGAGATATTATTGTCCGGGGATTCAATACGGACTGGGTCGGGTCCAACATGGCACTTGCCGAAAAGATGCGCCTGGCTGGCTCAAAAGTCCTCGTCATCGGAGCCGGGGGAGCAGCCAAGGCTGTGGGGTTTGGGTTGCGGGAGGCCGGGGCTGAGGTCATCATTACCAATAGAACCGAGCAGCGCGGCCAGGAGCTGGCCAGCTGGCTTGATGCTTCTTTTGTGCCTTTTGCCGAAGTTGATGCAGTCCGGGCCGATGCCCTGGTCAATACCACCTCTGTCGGGATGGAGCCGGATGTTGAGGCCATTCCCCTTGATCCGGGACTGCTTTGTCACTTTCAGGTGGTGATGGATATTGTCTATGCGCCATTGCAGACCCGGTTGTTGCGGGAAGCGGCAGCAGTCGGGTGCCGGAGCATCGATGGTCTGGCCATGCTGCTGTACCAGGGCGCGGCCCAGTTTCGTATCTGGACCGGAATCCAGCCACCCCTTGATATCATGCGCCGGGCCCTGGAAGAAGAGTTACGCTTAAGGAAAAAAATATGATTGAAATACGCCCCCTTGATGCCATTGATGCTACTGTTGAAGTTCCGGGCTCCAAGAGCTTGACCCAGAGGGCCCTGATTGCCGCTGCCCTGTCCAGGGGAACCTCCAGGCTGGTCGGGCCGCTGGCCAGCGAGGACACTGCCTATACCATGGCCGCACTCAGGGCCATGGGTATAGACTGTGATGATTCTGATCCCAGGGCATGGATTGTACAGGGGAGTGGCGGCGTCATCAAACCGCCGGGACAGGACATTTTTCTTGGCAACAACGGCACAGCCACCCGTTTTCTCACCTCGGTTGCCGCGCTAGGTCAGGGGCGTTTCCGGATTACCGGGGATAAACGGATGGCCGAGCGACCCATTGCGCCTCTCATGGAGGCCTTGCGGGGCTGGGATGTGGACATCACAAGCGATGCGGACAACGGCTGTCCGCCACTGACGATCAATGGTTCCGGACTGGCCGGAGGCCGGACCGTGTTACCCGAGGGAAGGTCGAGCCAGTACCTCTCCTCCCTGCTGCTCGTTGCCCCTTATGCCCGGCAGCAGGCCGAGCTGGAGGTGCAGGGAGAAGTTCTGTCCCGGCCCTATGTGGAAATGACCCTGGCCGTGATGGCTGATTTCGGTATCCGGGTAGAGGCCGCGCCTTCACTGACCTTTTTCCGTGTTCCGCAGGGCTGCTATCAGGGCCGGGAATACCGGATTGAAGGGGACGCTTCCGGTGCCTCCTATTTTTGGGCCGCAGCGGCCGTGACCGGGGGGCGGGTCACTGTGGCCAATGTGCCGGTTCCTTCACTTCAGGGCGATGCCAACCTGGTCCCGCTCCTGGCCCGCATGGGATGCGAGGTGACGAAGTCCGGCAATGGCATAACCGTGGAAGGACCGGAACAGCGGAAACTGTCAGGAATTGAGGTGGATATGGGCAACATGCCGGACGTGGCCCCGACTCTGGCTGTGGTCGCCGCCTTTGCCGAAGGCACGACGGTGATTAACAATGTTGCTCATCTGCGGATCAAGGAATGCGACCGGCTCAGCGCCATGGTCACTGAACTGCGCAAGCTGGGGGCCGAGGTGGAGGAAGAGCCGGACCGGATGATCATCCACGGCCATGGCGGCAGCGACCTGCATGGGGCCGAAATCGAGACCTATCACGATCACCGGATCGCCATGTGCTTTGCGGTGGCTGGCCTGCGGGTGGAAGGCGTGCGGGTAACCGGCGAGGATTGCGTGAAAAAATCATTTCCGGATTTCTGGCAGCGTTTCGATCAGTTGACAGGCGACCGTCCCGTCGTGATCAGAAGCTGAATCGGTTGTCGTCTGAATAACCCTGAGATCCGGCCGGGCATCAGGTATCAAGGACCAGGCTATGACCCTCCTTTTTCTGCTGAGTTTTGAGCCTGCCATGATGGTGTTTGCCGCCGTGACCGGAAGGTATCCGGCTTCTGGTTGTCGTCCGCGTTTCATTGGTTCCTGTACGCTCTTTTCCTGCCGCTTGACGCCGCTGCCGTGTCCGGTCGGAACCGTGTCCGGGATTTTTCTGTTCCAGTCTGGAAATCCGTAACCTCTGGCCCGAGACCCAGACCTTTTTCAGAAGCTTGAAAATATCCCTGGGCATGCCTTCGGGCAGGTCGACCAGGGTAAAGGTTTCCTGGATATTGATTCGGCCGATGTGCTGACTGTCGAGTCCGGCCTCGTTGGCAATGGCGCCGACGATGTTGCCCGGCTGCACCTGATGGGCATGGCCTACTTCGATGCGGTACCGTTCCATGCCCTTTTTGGGCGGGGTCTCTTCCTTGATCATCGGCTTGCAGTTCCCGGAAGCCCTGCTTTCCACTCTGGTCCGACGGGTTTTTGCCTTGCGCCGCTGTTTGCTCTGCAGGAGAAAGGGCGTATCGCCATGCACCAGGCGCGCCAGGGCAGCGGCGATTTCCCGGGCCGGGACATTATGTTGCTCTTGATACTCTTCCACCAGTTGAGAGAAGAAACCCAGGTCCTCGCTGGCCAGGGTTTTTGTGATCCGCTGTTTGAAGCGCAGAATTCGCTGGTCGTTGACCATTCTGATTGTCGGCAGCTCCATGGCCTGGATTTTTTTCCGGGTGGCCTTTTCGATGGCGGACAGCATCCTCCGCTCCCTCGAAGTGACAAAGACAATGGCGTCACCATGGCGTCCGGCCCTTCCGGTTCTGCCGATGCGGTGGACGTAGGATTCGCTGTCACTTGGAATATCATAGTTGATCACGTGGCTGATTCGTTCCACGTCCAGACCCCGGGCAGCCACATCGGTGGCCACGAGAATGTCCAGGGAGCCTTTTTTCAGCATGTCCACGGTGCGTTCGCGCTGGTTCTGGGGGATATCACCGTTCAACGGGGCAGTGGCGTAGCCGAGCGCTTCGAGTTTTTCCGCCAGTTCCACGGTGGCTGTTCTGGTACGGACAAAGATGAGCATCCCGTCAAATGGTTCGGCTTCCAGGATCCTGGTCAGGGCGTCGAGCTTGCCCATTCCCCTCACCGGCCAATATCGCTGGCGGATGGTATCTGCGGTCGAGGTTTTCACCTTAATGGTGACCTCGGCGTGGTCGGTCAGGTGTTTCTTGGCAATCCGGCGTACTTGCTGGGGCATGGTGGCTGAAAACAGGGCAATCTGCCTGTCTGCCGGGGTCTGGTGAAGGATCCACTCCACGTCATCGATAAAACCCATGCGCAGCATTTCGTCGGCTTCATCCAGTACAAGGGTCCTAAGGTTACCCAGCTTTAACGTGCCACGACGCATATGATCCATCACTCGTCCGGGGGTACCCACCGCCACATGGACGCCGCGCTGCAGGGCATGGAGCTGGCCCCGGTAGTCCTGGCCACCGTAAATCGGCAGCACGCTCAAGTTTTTCAGGTTTCTGCCGTATTTCTGAAAGGTTTCCGCCACCTGGATGGCCAGTTCCCGGGTGGGGGTCAGGACCAGCACCTGGGGGTCTTTCTGGCCGAGGTTCAACCTGGAAAGGACAGGCAGGGCAAAAGCAGCGGTCTTGCCGGTGCCGGTCTGGGCCTGGCCAAGCACGTCCCGGCCTTCAAGGAGCAGAGGGATGGTCTGGATCTGGATGGGGGTGGGGGTTTCGTAGCCCACATCTTTCAGGGTTTTCAGCAGGGATGTATTCAGCGCCAGCTGATGAAATGCGCTTACGGTTTCGACGGTCATGTATGGTTCCTGGAAAAGAGAATGTGATTACCGGCAAAATTCAGAAAATGGCTGCACCTGAAGAGAACATCGCAATCCTCTATGAGACTGTGAAAAAAACAGCCTCTCACTGGTATTCCCTGATGAGGAGTCTTTCCATTGCTCAGCGATGTTCTCTGTTTGTTGCTCCGGTGGTCAGTTTGGCTTGTAATCAAAAAAAGATAAAAGTGGTGGAGTGTCTGGGGAAGGGAGTCAAGGGCAGTGATGTCCGTGACTGCCCTGTGATGATTTCTGGCTTCAAAATCTAACAGAATACCGGTTTATGGGGCAAGTTGCTTGCTTTATTTACATCAGAACCCTGCGGTGGTTCGATATTCAAACGTAGACAGTGCCACATTCGAAGTATTTACAGCTCGGTCAGTCCCTCGCGGATGGCGTACTTCACCAGTCCGGCCACCGACGAGATGCCCAGTTTGTCCATGATATTACGGCGCCGGGCCTCAATGGTTTTGACACTGACATTGAGCTTGGAGGCAATCTCTCTGGTGGAATACCCCTCGGCCAGGAGCTGGAGAACCGCCCGTTCACGGGTGGTCAGGTTTTCTTTTTTGTTGGCACTGAGCAGATGCTGGCGGTAATCATTGATCACCGTATGGGCAACCTGGGGACTCAAATAGGTTTGGTTGTTACATACAGCCTGCACGGCATTGCTGAGCTCCTTGAAGGCACATTCCTTGAGCAGAAAACCGGAAACTCCGGCCTGCAGGGCACCGTTGACAAACCGCTTGTCGGCATGCATGGAGAGAATAATCACTTTGCAGCGCGGATTCTCGTCCACAATCTCGCTGGCCGCGTCTATGCCGTTCATTTCCGGCATGGACAGGTCCATGATCACCACGTCCGGCTGCTTTTCCCGTACCAGTTCCACGGCCCTGCGGCCGTTCTCCGCCTGGCCGACCAGCTCCAGGCCATGCTGCCTCTCGATGAGCAGCGACAATCCGTCACGAACGATCTTGTGATCATCGGCAATCACTATTCTGATCGGCATTACTCCTCCTTTTTGTCGTGTTGATCCATACCTGTCAGCGGAACAATCAACCTGATAACCGTGCCGCTGCCTTCAGCCGACTCGATACGCATACTCCCACCTATGTTCATGATTCGCTCCTGGATCGAAAACAGGCCAAAACCCTCCGGCCCTTCATCCGCCTTTACCTCTTTGGCAGCAGGATCAAACCCCGCTCCCTGGTCCCGCACTTCCACCTGCAGGCAAAAATCCCGCTGGTGTACCTGCACCCAGGCCCGGTCGGTTCGGGCGTGCTTTACCACGTTCATCAGTAATTCACGAATGGCGCGGAAAGTAAGGGTCAGGACAGGAGAATCAGTATATTCAGTCAAGGGATCACACTCGGTCTCGACCTTGAGCCCATACCGTTCATCCATGATTTCCACCAGCCATTCCATGGCTGCACCCATGCCCAGCTCATGCAGCACGGGCGGACAAAGCTCGAAAGTCAGGGTACGGGTATCTTCCAGAGTCTGACGAAGAATCTCGGAAACCTGAAGCAGCTGCTCCTTGATTTCATCGATATTTTCCGCCTCCATGACCGAATCAAGGAACATTCGCGAGACTGACAGGGACTGACCGATCCTGTCATGTAAATCAACAGCTATCTGCCGCCGCTGTCGCTCTTCCACGGCCAGCAGCTCTGAAGAAAGCGAACGGAGTCGTTGCTGATAGTTTTTAAGCTCTTGTTCGTACTGACACCGCTCGCTGATTTCCTCCTGGAGCAGGGCATTGATTTCCAGCAGCTCCATGGTCCGGTTATGGACCAGTTTCTCAAGCCGGGTGGTGATCTTGCGCAGGGAGGCCTCGGCTTTGCCCCGCTGCTTGACTTCTTCGGCCAGCCAGACGCTGACCTCCCACAGGTCCAATTTGTTGTCCTTGTCCCTGGCCGCGCCCTGGATCAAGCCTTTTCCTCTGTTCTTCTTCATGTCGGCCAAAAGATTCTGGTCCGGAGGGAGTTCAACCACACTGCGCAGCTCGGCTCCATTACCAGGGTTACGTCCATCCGACTTGGCCATCAAGGTGGCCAGGTGGAAAACCCTGGAGATGGAGTGGACCACCCGCTTTTGGAACAAAAGAATCAGAAACAGGGCCAGGATGCCGGTGGCGATATTTGAAAAAAGAACATAGTTGAAGATCATTCTGGTCCGGGGCGAGATAAAGCGATCCACAACGGCCTGCAAAACGATAGTCGGTCGGCCCAGGTAGTCGGGAAACAGGGTATAAACCTCCAGGTGATCATCGCACTCCCTGAAAGCATAGAGAGCATCACGCAGAAGAGCAACCACGACCTCGCTCCTATCGGGTCGACTCTGAAGATCTGAAAGCAGGAGGATACGCAGGTTCACCCTTGTCTGATCCCTGAACCGCTCCTCGATCTTGCGGTCAATAAACCGGCCAATCACCAGGGTCCCGACCCTGGTTTCCTGCTGATGGCCGAAAAATACCGGCCGTGAAGCAACGATCATCGGCCTTCCTGAAGCCACAATAATACCGGCAATAGAACCGGAAGCCTTGGTGTGGGTCAGCAGGGGATGGTTTGCCGGGAGCCCTTTTGTCGAAAATTCAGGTATCTGAAGCTTATCCATGGTCTTCAGGTCAACAATCCGTGACCAGACCACATTGCCGGACCTGTCATAAAATATGATCAAATTAAGTCGGCTGTCCTGAAAGGTGAAGTCGCCAAGGTTCGCATCGATGTATTCCTGGTAGGGATCCATGATAAACCGGGCGGTCTTGTCCCACGAGGCCAGGTCCAATGCCTGAGAATCAAGGACCTCTATCTCTTTTTGCAGCGTGACGACCACCCTTTCCATGTCTTTTCTGGCAATTTCCCGCTCCAGCCGCTCGTTGGCAGGGACTACCACGTTCCGGACAATAAAGAGATTGGCCAGCGAGAAACCGGTTACCAGAATAAGAAGGCCGACGATGAACTGGATACGCAGTTTACGGATCTGTTCATTGATCTTGCGATGGACAAAGGCAAAGGAGGACTGGTTGCGGTGTTGATTTGGAGCTGCCTGTTTTTTTTCAAGCGAAAGCATCACCGGCGCTGAATCAGGGTATACGGGGGGATTGAGGTGCGGAAAGTGTTCCGGAACCCGGTCTTATGAGTGTATCATGAACAGTATCTCCTTGACCAGCGGTATCTGTGTTCTTCCGAGAGATGAAAAGGGTGGGAGCCCCTGACCTTGACCGGCAAAAAACGTTGACGCCTTGATGCTGGTGGACGACCACCCGAAACAGTAAGCGTTCCGATCGGCTCCAGGGGTAGATGAGCAGGCGGGCCGGGAAAACCGGGATCCCGGCCCGAGGCTCTTGTCAGTCTTTGGTGGTATGGCAGGCGAAACATCCCGCCGTGGTGGCAGCCTGTCCGCCACCGGCCACCATCTGGGAGTAATCCCAGCGCAGCATTGAGCTGTAATTGCTGGCATGGGCCACATGACAGGAAAGACACATGACCGCGTCACTGCCCGGTGTAACGGTTCCGCTGGAGGATGCGGGCACTGCCCCGGTTCTGGCCACAGGAGAGCCTGGGTCATACACAGTATACTGGGCATACTCGCCGGTCGCAGGCAGTGAGAGATCGGTGGGATGCCTGATAAATGGAGACATGGTGTCCGTGCCGATACCATCGGAGGCGTTGTTGGCTACGGTGTGAAAATTACCGTGACAGGTGGCGCAGAACTGGCTCATGGTCCCATCCGGAGGCGCCACCCCGGCACCATCACTGGTATGACAGGACGAAGCATTGCTGCATCCCAGAGCCACTGGTGCGGTGAGGCCGAAGTACTCGTTATGACTGGCCGCCGAAACTGTCTCTTCCCAGTCCCCGCTTTCAAAGCCTTTGACCCCCATGAGAAAACGGTAACTGTCAGCAGGCTCGGTCGGGTTTGCCAGCTGTCCATCCACGTTGTTGTGGTGGGAGCCGCCTATGCCATTGCCCTTACTGGCATACCGGTACCCGTGGCAGCCATTGACACCGGCGCAGGTCAGGTTGCTGGTATTGACATTGATGCCATCGTCGTGTCCATAGAGCACGATGCCGCCCGGAGGGGCGTAGAGGACAGCATCGGTACCGGTCAGTGGGCCGATGTTGTGGCCCTTTCGATCCGAGGCGCCACTGCCCTTGAGGCCGGATATATAGGCGAAATTTCCTCCAGCCAGATCAATCCCGCCGGTATGCATGACCTGCGGCATGCGATCCGTACCGAGGTTGACGACCGCGGTTGAGCCGCCCTGGGCATGACATCCCAGACAGGTCCCGCGAAGAAGATTGTTGTTGGGCGAAGTGTTTGCGTCAAACGTCATGGGACTGCCCCCCTGACTGTTGTGCATGGTATGACAGTCGCCGCAGTTACCCTGAATTTTTGCTGACACCGGAGTTGATATCAAAAATACACCGAGCATCACCGAGGCCATGACCACAGTCATGGACAACCGGCCTTGTCCTCCATCCATCATGGCTTTCCTCCTTGCACACTGGTGGTGCCAGTGTTCAGGCACCGCTGTTTTCCTCCTCCTGTTATACTGATGATTATATCAGATTCAGAGGAAAAAACAACGGACGATACTCGGCTTCGGGAGCTTGCCGGGCAGGAGTGGCCTGTTCCGGGAGCACGAAGGCCAGGCCGATAAAACAGCGGCACCTTTTGGTCAGTCGTCTGTCACGACCAGTACCATCCGGTTAACATGGGGTAATTAAAGAGATTTTTTTTCTGTCAGGGCAAGGGCCGGTCGCGGGCGTCCATTGTTTCTCCGGCAAAGGGCAGGAAAAGGTGAAGGCGAGGCAGGGTCACCCATGGATAACCAGATGTCAGGCCTGGTTTTCCCGGGCCGGGACGAGGGAGTTGGAGTCGTAAAATTAGGGAAAGGATAATCGCTTTTTTGCCTTTCTCCCATGATTTCCGGAAAAACCACACTGTGTCAATAAAAGTGTTGATTTTCTCTTGTCAAAAAGCCGGATGACTTTTAATATGTAAGTAAGGAAGAGGAGTGAGACGATTCAGTCTGACAGTTAAAGAGATCCTTCTTTTAACTCTGTGCAAGCGCAGCGCCAGGGTTTTCAGGCAACAAAACCATTGGTCGCAGTTGGAGGGAGGATAAGACGCTGAGCTTTTCGCTTAAACAAGGAGGAACATCATGAAAGGTATCGCACACGACGGCAGGATCAAACTTTTGGTGCTGGCAGGAGCAGGGTTACTGTGTCTGCCGGCGCTTTCCCTGGCCAAGGTGACAGGGCAGTGTGCCCAATGTCACACCATGCACAACAGTCAGGGGGGCAGCCCCATGGCCGTAGATGCGGCGGGTACATCTCAGGCGACACCAAACAGTGTGTTGCTGGCAAAAGGTTGTGTGGCCTGTCACACCGGCACCAACGACGGAACCAACAACATCCCTTTTGTCAACTCCACCACCGCTCCGACCTATGGTACGGATGGTACCGGTGCAACCACCAACACACTGGCTGGCGGTAACTTCTACTGGGTTTCGGCAAGCGGTGGCGCCACTGACGCCGCTGGCCATAACGTGGCCACCGACGGTCTGGCGGGAGCGGACACGGCGCTGGGGAACACCCCTCCCGGCGGTAGTGCGCTGTCCAGCCAGCTGACCTGTGCCGGTGTCACCGGTTGTCATGGTGATCGGAGCGCGACCAGCGATTTTGCCGCTATCTCCGGGGCCCATCACGGTAACGATGGCACCATCGATGGCACTACGGTTGCAACCAGTTTCCGCTTTCTTAATGGAGTTGTAGGGCTGGAAGACAGCGATTGGGAATATCAGCCCACCGCAACGGCCCATAACCAGTATTATGGCGTTGATCGGACCACGGAAGCAAATGCGGCCGGGACCATCAGCAGCCTCTGCGCCCAGTGTCACAATGATTTTCATAACGGGACCGGCAATGTGGCTGGCTCTGCATGGGGGAGCCCGTGGGTCCGCCATCCCACCGATTTCGACATGGGGAATACGGCTGTCGGCTCCGAGTACCGTAATTACGGTGGCGCCGGGGTTAACGCCTACGTGGTCTCTGCCCCTGTGGCCAGTGCCGATTACAGTGCGGTTAAATCGTCGGTTACTTTTGCCGATGACACCATTGTCACCTGTATATCCTGTCATCGGGCCCATGGCACTCCCAATGCAGATCTGCTCCGCTGGGACTACAGCCTCGTCGATGCCGGCAGCGGCAACACGGGCGGATGTTTTGAGTGCCACACCACCAAGAACTAAGCGTATTTCCTGATACGCCGCTTGGACTCCGGCAAAACAAGCCACCCCTTCCTGCCAAGGCTGGAGGGGGTGGCTTTTTTAGGGCACGATTTCCGTAACCTGCTGCTCGTTTTCGCTGGCCACATCAGCTGGTGGGCAGAACATATTCAGCCGTAGCCACCAGCCGGCACGCAGTACAGGGCCGTTCAGGTGCTGGAAAAAGCTCGCCGGAGGAGCGCTCTCTCGCCTTGCGCTGCAATCGTGACCAGGACGCATACCGATATCAACTCCGGATTATCCGGGCCGGAAAGCGACAGTAGAGGTGTCTGCCGCCGACCTGAATTGTCTCTGGCAATGCCTGCAGGAAGTCTATTCCTGTCCATGCTGTTTTTTCTTATCCTCGACCTGGGCATATTCTCATGTCCACCTTCTGCCCATTCAGAACTTCTCGGGCTTGACGCATCCTGGAGGCTCAGCGAAACCGGGCAGGACGACCAGGACAGGGTCAGCTCCCTTGGCCAGAGGTACCATGCGCAATGGAACCCCCGTATCAGTGATGCCATCACCCTGGACACCAACATTAATTACTCCCGAACCTGGACCGCTGGCACCGGCGTATATGAAACCCTCTCTCCCACGGCCAATTTTCTGGTCCGTAACGATCTCTTTCAGGCCGAGCTGAACGGACTTGTCAACCAGACCACCAATGTCGAATCACAAAAACAGACCGACCAGACCTGGGAAGCCTCGCTGACCTCCAACTGGCAATACGATTGGTGGCCTACTCTATCCGTTTCCCATGGCCAGAACTACCTCAGCGACGATGAAACCATTCACCTGGTTGACAACGACCGTACCTGGACGGAAATAACCGCTGGCTGGCGGTACGGCGGGGTCAACTCATACTACTCGTATTACCAGCAGGAACGGAACGACTCGGTCGAAAATTCGACCTATTACGAAAAAAAACACTTCGGCCGTCTGGAGTACAGTCGCATGCTCTTCGATGATCGGGGCCAATTTTCAATCTCCGAGCAAATCACTCACTCGACCACGGATTTCTCCGCCATCGTGGCAGCAGGTCAGACCATTGATATTTCATTGACCCTGTCCCAGGGGCTGGCCGGCGTGGACGACACTCCCGAAGACTCCAGCCTGCCCGCAAACCCGGCCCTTATCGACGGTAACTCCAACACGGTCGCGTTTACCATAACCCCGGGCCAGGAGGTCAACCTCGGCATAGGAACAGATTACCAGCGAGTCGATCTCCTCCATGTGTACACCACACAGCTTGATGCCACTTCCGTGAGCCAGGTCGCCGACTTGCGCTGGGACCTGTACACCAGTGATAACGGGACAAACTGGCAACGAGTTCTTGTCAATCCTTCGACGTCTTATAATCAGACAGACAACAGGTACGAAGTGATCACCGGCGGTATACAGGCCATTTACATGAAGCTTGTGGTTACGGCCTGGCCGGCCACCGCCGATATTCCGGTCACTGAGATCACTGCCTTCAGGACAGTAACCTCGACCGGTGACAACGTGACAGACTTCCAGCGCCAGGAAAAGTATCTGACAGATTTGAATTTCCGCTTTGATCCCTCCGTGAATACCCGGTTCTCCTATTCCCTGGTCTGGGACAGTTCCAAATTCAACCTGGGCAATGACCGGACCCGTTTCTTTCAGTCGGCAAGTTTCAGCTGGCAGCCAAGCAGGTACTTCGCGCCTACCCTGACGGTCAACAATACGGATACAATCAACTCCGACACCACCGATACCACAACCCGTTCATATGGGCTCAACATTCGTTCATCTCCCACGGAAACCCTGGACACCAGCCTGAGCGTCACCCGTAACGAGAACTACCAGGATGGCACCAGGCAGTCCAGTAATCACACCATTACGCTGCTGACCTCCGCCGTCCTGTACCCGGACCTGGAGTCCTCCCTGGACATAAATGTTTCCTTCAACAAAAACGAGGCAGACAAGGCAAACACAGAGGAAACTTTCAGTGTCCGCTGGAGCTTGACAGCACGATTACGTCCCGGCCTCACCGCTGATCTGGTCGCGGATTACGCCGGTAATTCCCTTGACTGGTCGGCCATAACAAGCAATACGGACTCAGGAGGAAAAGCGACTCTCAATATCAACTGGCGGCCATCTGACCTGGTTTCTTTCCAGATGAATGGTTCCCAGGGTTACGGCAACCAGGAGGACGACAGTCAGAGTCTGCTGTTCGACTCCAAGTTCTCCATTCTCCGGACAAGAAAAACCCAGGTTACTGTCGGTTACCGGACCAACTGGAACCAGGAAGCCACCGACCACAGCCTGAACACCAATTTAAGCTGGAATATCAGCCGATACCTGACCCTGCAATCCCTTGCTTACTACCGGTTGACGGACGACCAAAACAGCTGGGCCATCAATGCCAGCCTTACAGCCAGGTTCTGATCATGAAAAAGACGATAATCTACTCAGTACTTTCTGTTCTGTTTCTTCTGCTCCACGGGTGTGCCACTATGGAATCAACGAGCACAACAACATTTGTGCGCGAGGGGGTTGACCTGGGATACGTAACCAGGGTTGCGGTGCTACCCTTTGAAAACAACACCCAGGATGACTTCGCCGCTCAACGGATACGCGACATAGCCGCGACCCAGATTCTTGCCATGGGCGTCTTTGATGTGGTGGACAAGGGAATCGTCGATAGTGCCCTGCAGGAGTTGGCCATCGACCAGGACACCCCGCTGGACGCTCCGCTGGTGAAACGGCTCGGACAGAGACTGGGGGTCCAGGGCCTTATACTTGGAACCGTCAATGGTCTTGGGGAGCGGCGCCAGGGCTCGTTCAGCTACCCGGAAATTTCCCTGACCCTGGAATTGCTCGATACCACCTCGGCCCTGGTGCTGTGGAGGGTGAGTGACACCATGAGCGGTTATTCTCTGTCGGACCGCCTTTTTGGCCTGAACCCGCTGGATTCTTTTCAACTTACTGTCAATCTCCTGAAAAATATGCTGTCCACCATTCCCAGGTAAAAGATGAGAACCCGGGCACACATACTGGTCCTTCTGCTCTGTTTTGCCATTATGTGGCCGCTGCCGGGCAGGGCCCAGACCATAGCTCTTTTTCCGCTGCTGGACCTGTCCAGGGGTGCCAACGGGGTCAACATGGAACTCACTGCCCAGCTGCGCCGGCATCTGGAACAACTTGATTTTGAACTGGTGGATGAAGAAACGATCATGCGCTTCCTCGTCCGTCACCGGATCCGGACTCTGGGGCGTCTAACCAGTTACGAAATATCCCTGGTGAGAAAAGAGCTGAAAAGCGAGTTCACAATTATCGGTACAGTATGCGAGTTGAAAGACAAGCCCGGCCCGGCCATCAGCCTGAGCCTGCAGATGATTCGTACGGCAGACAGGACCACGGTCTGGTCCAATGTCCTGGACCTCTATTTTGCTGACAAGCTCACCCTGCTGGGACTTCACGACCCGAAAGCCCCGGTCGACCTCTACGAAGACCTATTCTCCGGCCTGCTTGACTCGATCCCGGTCAAAAAATTGCCGGTCGTTGCGGAAAGCAGGGAACTCAACATGGACTCTGTGGAACTGGCACCGCAATACGCCCGGCCGGGAGAAGATATCTCCTGTAAGGTCAAATTGTACCGCCAGCAGGTGGAAAACCCTGTTCATCCTGTTCTTGTCGCCAGGGTAGGGGACAGTGAGTATCCCCTGCTCCTGGACGAGGAGAAGTACTACTTTACCGCCACCTGGCCGGCCCAGCGGGAAGGAGGCCGATACGCGGTGACCCTGGATGTCCGTTGGCCTGATGGTTCCTCGCAGAGCCTGTTGATCGGTTCCTACAGTGTGGATACCGATCCTCCGGAGGTCAAGCTCAACCTGGTGGCCAAAAAGATGGACGGAGAGCTCTATTTCAACGACAAACTGATTATTATCCCCAAACTCCTTCACCCGGAGCCGGTGGTCCGCTGGGAGATCATGGTCCTGGATGACCAGGATGAGGTCATTGTCCTCCAGGGCGCCTCCGAGCATATCCCAAGACGATTGACCTGGCGGGGTAAAACCAGCCTTGGCGGGATGGCGCCGGATGGCGATTATCGCATTGTCTTCAGGGTGTGGGACCGGGCCGGACGGGAATCCTCGGACGAGGCCTGGGTCATCTATCGTCACCAGCCACCCGACATTGTCCTGGAGGTTACAGAAGAGACTGGACAGCTTCTTGTTGATGTGGATAACCTGGAGTTGACACCCATTGAATACTGGTGGATGAAATTCTTTGCCCCTGACGGGCGGTTACTCGAGACGATTGAAGGCGAAGAGTTGCCGACAACCGTGGTCCTGAACCTGACAGGAAAAGAAGAGCGCGCCGGTCCCATTGAATGTATTATCATGGCGCAGGACATGCTTGGCAACAAAACCCGGCACCGGGTTCGCGATCTGCTGCAGCTGCGGCCAATGGAAGAGCCGGAAGACGAAAATATCGAAATGGAAACCGAATGGGTGGAGGAGTTCTGAACCGTGACCCTTCATCTTCGTCCGCTCATACTGTGTGTTCTGGTTGTCCTTGGTGGTTGTGCCCGCTCGGGACCAACACTCAATGTGTTTGCGCCGCTGCCGGAAAACGCATCGTGCAGAGTGGCCCTGCTGCCGATATCCAACAAAAGCAACTACCCCCAGGGCGGAAATATTTTCTATAAAATTTTTATCTCCGAACTTGTGGCGTCGGGACCATGCAAAATTGTTCCGGAAGGTGATATCCTGGAACTGTACCAGGAGCTGATGATCTATCCCGGTCAGTTGCCGACCAGGGAGCAACTGGAAATTATCGGAGGACGGCTGGGGGTGACAATGTTCATCAGCGGTGAAATCCTTTCCATGAAGGAGCCTCGAAGAGGGGTCTACATGGAACCGGAACTCTCGCTGATCCTCAGGCTGTACGATGGCGGAACCGGAGCCTCCCTCTGGTCCACCTATTATCGGCGCCAGGGATCACAGTACCATACTGTCCTGCATCTTGGGCGTATAAACACCATTTCCGGGCTCTCGAAACGTATGGCCCGGGAAATAATAACTCTATGGCAACAGAAAGGACTCGCATCATGCCCTACACCCTGACCCGAACCATCCTCATTTGCTGCATCACTCTGCTGATGGTCATCTCTCAGAGCCAGGCAGGTTGGTTCCGGGACGACACCCTGGTCACCATCGACCGGGAAAAATATACTACCGACGATTTCATGACCTGGTGGGAAAACTGGCGGGAAGAGGACCAGCAACTCCCCGCAACTCCGGATCCCTTTATCGACTGGACCCTGTTGTACCGGGAAGCGGAAAGAATGAAGCTGTACGAGGATCCGGCCTATCGTCAAAAAGTGCTCACCTTTCTCAAGGCCAGAACTCTGATGATGCTCAAGGCCGAGGAGGTCGACCGGAAAATCGATGTCAGCGACGAGGCGATGTGGCAGCGCTACCAGAAGCAGTACGCGCCCATGTATCAGTTGAATATCCTCTTCTTCCATACCCGGGAAGAGGCTGAAAAGGTTATCGGGAAGTTTGAGAACGGGGTGGCCGCTGATGAAGAGTTTTCCAGTCTGCAGATCGGCAAAGAAGGACTGGTATCCCTGCAGACCAGGTGGTACAGGCCGGTGGGTGTCAATCCGGAATGGCTTGAAATTATTCACACCCTCAAAAAAGGTCAATTTTCTTCTCCTGTGGTGTGGCAGAAAGGCTTTGTCGTCCTGCGGCTGCAGGACAAAAAGGAAGGCAGCAAAGAAGATTTTGCTCAGGTACGAAAGTCGATAAGGGACGTTCTCTGGAAAGAACAGGAATCTGTCCGCACCAGGGAACTGCTTGAAAAACTGAGAAAAAAATATAAGGTAACCATTGATCAGGAAAAACTGGACGGTCTTGACCTCAATGCTCCTGACGAGTCTTTTGGGGACGATCCAGTAATATCCACAGACCGCGGATCCGTGACCGAAAAACAGTTCATGGCCCAGGTTCGCCGATTGCAGCGCTTCAGGCAGCAGAACGGCTTCAACCAGGACAGCGATTTTGATTTCAAAAAACAGGTCTTAAACGGAATAATCGATCAGACCCTGACCACCTGGGAAGGGCTTGCCCGTGGCTATGAGAAAAAGGATCCCTTGAAGGGAGTTTATACCTTTTACTGCCAGCATCGATTGATCAAAAGTCTCGAAGAGCGGCTCTTTGTCCCGGAAGCACGGGTAACAGAAGAAGAAATTGAAGAATACTACCGGGATAACATAAAAGAGTTCACCCAGCCGGAAATCATCAAGATGGCCATTGTCGAAGGGACCCAGGACTCTCTCACCGCTTTGTGGACCGAAGTGGCGATGGGAGGAGATTTCATGGAGGTGGCCCGGGAGCGCCTTGGCCACCCGGTTCCGGTACGTGAGATTCCGTACAATCACCTGGAACCGGAAGTCAAAGCTGTGGTCGATAAGCTGACAAACGGTGAAGTCAGTCCGGTCTTTACGGTCAAGGACCATGTGACGATGCTGCAGCTGGTGGAAAGAAAACCGGCCAGGGCAATGTCGCTTACCCGGGTTAAAGAACATATCCGTGACAAGCTCTATCAGAAAAAGCTGGCCGCAGCCAGAGAGGCCTTCCTCGCCAGGTTGCGGGCTCAGTCCACTATAGAGGTCAATGACAAGGTCTGGCAGAAGCTAAGAGAAGAAATGGAAGCGACCGATGAAAAATAGAATATCCGCAAAAGATTTACTGGTGCTGCTGGGAGTGGCGGCTGGCATCCTGCTGATTTCGTGCGTGCAGACAACCAGGCAGGCAACCAAGGCCGAGGCCAAAACATGCCTGGACTGCCACCCGGAAATGGGAGAAAAGTTGTTGCAGGGCAATGTCCACAAACCCGTGGCTGAACACCAGTGCAGCTCCTGTCACCTGCCGCACGGTCTCATTGGAGGACTTTTTCTGCGCGAGAAAGAGCCTTCTCTGTGCTATGTATGCCACGACAAAATGCGCCCGGATCCCGGCCAGAAATCGTCCCATGATCCTGCCGGCCCGGGAAAATGTTCCAATTGTCATGACCCGCATAACAGTCCAAACCCCGCTCTTCTTAAAACCACGGGCCCTGAAAACTGTTACTCCTGCCATGACCGAACGAGCTTTGAGAAAAAATTTGTTCATGAACCGCTTGCCAAAGGGTGTCGAACCTGTCATGACCCGCACAAGTCCGACCACATAGCCCTTCTTGATCAGGAGCCGGATACCCAGTGTAAAAGCTGTCACGAGGTGGACAAAAAAACCTTTGTCTCTGCCCACAGCAATTATCCGGTTACCACCGGGTGCCTGCGCTGCCATACGCCGCATGCCGCTGACCAACCGTCTCTGCTCCGCGGCAATCTGCATCAGCCGGTCAAGAAGGGAGAATGCGGCAGCTGCCATAAGGTCGAGCAGGGTACAATTCTGACCGTGGACACACCGGACAATCTCTGCCTGAAGTGCCATACATCTCCCGATCCGGGAGGACCCGGTAGCGGACACAAACCCTATATGGACAGAGAGTGCACATCCTGCCACGCGATCCACGCCAGTGACGCTGAGCTTTTACTGAAAAAAGAGCCGGAGAAGATATGTCTTTCCTGCCATCAGGTGGAAGAGACTCCTGTTGCCGATTCCATGGAAACAGACAACACCGGGGCCAGAAAAGTACAAATCATCAAAAGTGTTCACCAGCCAGTGGCATCCGGTAACTGCATGGCCTGTCACAGTGGCCATGCTGCGGCTGAAAAAAATCTGCTTAAAGTCGAGCCTGAAAAACTCTGTCTTTCCTGCCATGAATCACGGCTCTATGAAGAAAGCCCGGCCTCGCATCAGCCCGCAAACGGCAAGGCATGCGATACCTGCCACCAGCCGCACAGATCCTACAATCCTTCGCTGCTTGTCCAAAAACAGAAGCAACTCTGTTTATCCTGTCACAAAAAAGAGTCGGACGAACAGGGAAGGTTCAGCCTCCACCGTCCCTTTGCAACCGGCAACTGCGTGGGCTGCCACAGCCTGCACGGCTCCACGGAGGAAAAATATCTTAAGGCATCCCGGACAAACGGTGCTCTCTGTCTCTCCTGTCATGAGAATATCCAGCAGTCCGGAGAGGCGATCCGTCCCCATGAACCTGTGGCTACGGGCCGCTGTGACGCATGTCACGCACCGCACGCCGCCGACTACGCCAATGTCATCCGGCAAAAACCAGGCAAGATATGCCTTTCCTGTCACGAAGATGTGCAGACTACCATCAAAAATACAGCGGTGGTGCACAAGCCGGCAGTGGATGAAAACTGTATCAGCTGCCACGCGGCCCATGGCTCCCCCCACGAGCACATTCTTAAAAAAGGACAACCCATGCTCTGTCTCACCTGTCACACCGAGGTGGCCAGGGACTGGCGTAAGGGTGTGATTCACGAACCGGCCGTGAAGAACTGCATGGAATGCCACCGGGCCCATGGTTCCGATGAACCGGCAATGATCAACTCCCGTCCGGAAGAACTTTGCGTCCGGTGTCATGAAGGTGAAACCCCGGACTTTCTTGCAGCCCACTCAGGTATCAAGCCCGGGGCGGGTTCCTGTGTAAGTTGTCACGACGCCCATGGAAGCCCGGAAAAAGGCCTGCTCTATCCGGTCGGTCATACACCGTTTGTCGAGGGAACCTGCAAACCCTGTCACAAAGGGAGGGGTAAATGATTTTACGCCAACTCTTTTTCAGCCTGATTCTGATCATTGGTTTGTCAAGCGTGGCTCCGCTGTCAGTCCCGGCGGCAGAGGTTTGTTTTCAGTGTCATGATGCCAGGCGGTTTCAGGCGCGCTATGTGCATAAACCGGTCGCCGGTTCTCAGTGCGCCACCTGTCACAATCCTCATGTTGCCCGGTTCGCCGGCCTGCTGCGCAACCGTGAAGATATCCTCTGTTACAGTTGTCATAAAAAAGAAAAAAACAGCTTTGAGCAGGGGTTTGTCCACGAACCGGTGTCAAAAGGTCAGTGCAGTGTCTGTCATACCCCTCACGCTTCGAACCAGAAGGCCCTGATCCGTGACAATCTGGCCGAGGACTGTTTTGCCTGTCACGAGGCTTTGCCCAGGGAATTCAAAAACACCCACAAGCCTTTTGCCGACGGACAGTGCATGTCCTGCCACCGGCCCCACCGTGCCGACAACCTCGAGCTTCTGAAGCAGGAACCGGATGCCCTGTGTACTTCCTGTCACAGCACTTCCCTGCTGGCTCAAAAACACAAGGGTTATCCCGGACAGCTCAACAACTGCCTTTCGTGCCACAATCCCCATGGCAGCGAGAGGCCGGCTCTGGTACGCAATATCCTCCACAAACCGTACGAGGAAGGCTGCGCTTCCTGTCATGACACCTCGGGCGGCAACACCATGACAGCCTGCCTGACCTGTCACGAAAACATAAAAAGCGAAATATATGCCCCTCACAGTCACATGACCAGAAACGGCGGCAACTCCTGTCTGAACTGTCACTCGCCCCATGCCGGCAATGACAGGGCCCTGCTCAAGGGACCGGAGCGGCTGCTCTGTATAAACTGTCATGAAGAGACCATGGCCGGTTACAAAAAGAGCAAATCCAAGCATCCGCCGGTCAAAAAATGCAGCCAGTGTCACCTGCCGCACGGAGGCCGGGACCTGGCTCTTCTCAAGGGTAATGGCAATGATGTCTGTGTCCAGTGTCACGAGGACCAGGGGAAATTCACCCATCCGGTCGGGCCCGAGGTTCTGGATTCGAACACCGGCCAGATGGTGACCTGTGTGTCCTGCCACAACCCCATGGGAACCGAGCATAAATATCACCTGATAGAGGAAGGGAAGAAGGCATTGTGCGTGCTCTGCCATAAAACCTACTGAGCAATGTGGCTGGACCAGCTATCCCAACGTAGATCGGACTTTTTGCGAGGCCATCAGTTTTGCTGGTGATCAGAAAAATATCGTTGGGTTTCGTTCCTCAACCCAACAATGTCACTGCGTGATTCCGCCGCTGCGGAACAACGATGAGGTAATCGTGCGATGAAGATCAGAGTGTCAGCCTGGATAACGGGACCGTTTTTGACTCTGGCCCTGCTTTTGACGTATAATACAGTAACGGTAACCGCCGGCTCGCCCTGGCGCTGGAGCCTTGTTCTCAAACAAAGTGTGCCCAAAGACGCCATGATCATGCCCACCGCCATGTATATAGATCCTGACAAGGGGCATTACTACGTGGTCGATTCCGGCCGTAACCGGCTGCTTTCCTTTGATCGCCGGGGCGAACTTCTGCACATTTTCAATGCCGGCAAAGCCCTTGATATCCCCTTTGACATTATCCGGACCGGTCAAAACGGAATCTGGGTGGTGGAAAAGGGCAAAAACTCTCTCAGCTATATCGACATCAAGGCCCGAAAGGTCGTCCCCCATACCCTGAGATACCAGGGTGAACTGATCTATCCGGACCGGATAGAACCACTGAGGGACAATATCCTGGTTCTCGACAAGGCCACCGGCAATATCATCGAATATACCGCCGACCTGGTTTCCCGCCGACTCTTTTCCTGCGACAACTGTCCCTGGGGATTTGTCGACTTCAAGGTCTATAACGGCAAGATCTGGGCCCTGGATCAGCGTAACAAAACCATCCAGCGCTTTAACCCGGATGGCCGGGTGGAACAGGTGCTGGAGCTTGGTGACGAGGTAAACTTCCCTGTCTCGCTCGCGGTGGGTCCGTCCGGGTACATCTATGTCCTTGACCGGCACCGGCGTGATATTGCCGTATTCGACAGGGACGGAAAATTCAAATATCGGTTTTTGCGCGGTGGTATTGCCCAGGGGCAGCTTTACTATCCCATAGAGCTCCGGTTTGACCCGTGGGGCGGACTCTGTGTGGTCGATGAGGGAAATGCCAGAGTCGAGGTTTTCCGCCGATAGGGAGGGGCCATATGATGCGCCATAAAATCTGCTGGGCTGTTTTCGTGCTGATGGCCATACCGATCGTGGCCGGCGCCAGGGTAACAGGCCCCTGCGTGAACTGCCACACCATGCATAATTCCCAGAACAACTTTCCGGTCACCGACAATACCAGCCCCAACAGTGCTTTGCTGGTATCGGACTGCGTCGGTTGTCATACCGGGACCAACAACGGTCTCAACGACACCCCTTATGTCTTTGACACCAATCCGCCCATGTATGGAGTGACCGGTACCGAAACCACGGCCAACACCCTGGCCGGCGGTAACTTCTACTGGGTCGCCTCAGCCGGCACCCTGGTTGACGACCGGTTCGGTCATAACGTGTCCGGCATCACCGCACCCGACGCCACTCTGACCCAGCCACCAGGCGGAGACGGCACTTTCAACACCCAGCTCCGATGTGCGGGTACTTCGGGCTGTCACGGCCGACAGGCCACCAGCGACCAGGTATCTTCCATGAAGGGTGGGCATCACTACAAGGATCATACGATCTGGCAGGATGGAACCACCCTGGCAAAAAGCTATCGTTTTCTGGAATCCATACAGGGGCTGGGAGATCCGGCATACGAATTTCATCCGGACTACCTGCAGCATAACAAGTATTATGGCCGTGACCGGACCTCGGAAACCGACCAGGCACCAGGAACCATAAGCTCCCTGTGTGCCCGCTGCCACCGGAATTTCCATGATGGCTCCGGGTCCGTAGCCTCGGCCACCACCTTCGGGACCGGAGTCTGGCTTCGGCATCCAACAGACTTCGATATGTCCGGCGCCATGTCTTCCACCGAATATCGGCAATACAACGGTGGTTCCGGGACCAACAACCTCTACAGTGTCATATCACCGGTGGCCACCGAGGATACCTCGACAACCCTCAATACAACTGTCTTCACGACCCCAAACGATGCCGTGGTGATGTGCCTCTCCTGTCACCGCGCCCACGGGACACCGTACAGCGGCATACTGCGCTGGGACTATAAAGCGTGGCCTGCCGCAGGATTCAACGGCTGCGCAGTCTGCCATACCACCAAGGATTGATGGAAATGGATTGTACAGATACAAAGACACTCATCACCGGTTCAGTAAAGCGGCCCAGAGCAGCAGCTATTGTTGTCATCCTGTTCATCCTCGGTATTATCGCGCCTTCCGGGCTCCAGGCCGGTCCCTACATGAATTCAGCCCACGGCTCGGCTATGAGCGGAGTCTATAGGCCCACCATCGGTGATCAGCCTCCATCCGGGGCCGGTTATTCCCGGGGTAACTGTGCCCACTGCCACGAGCAGCACGCCTCGGTCAATGGGGCAGAACCTTTTCCGACCAATGGTCCGGCCGCCTATGAAATCTTTGCGCCGAACTTCAATACCGCTGCGCAAACAGGGCCCTATATCGAATCAGACAACTTCTGTTTTTCCTGCCACAACTCCACGGCCTCGATCCAGGTTGTACAAAACAGGGATTACAGCGAGACCTTTGGCTGCGACAATTTCGGCAGTGGTCCCACCTCCATCATGGACGCAATGAACCAGCAGTCCTATCACAATCTTTACGATATCTGGACTTTCTCCCGCAACCAGTTCAACTGGTTCAGCAATGATTCAAATCCATGCGGCGCCTGCCACAACCCGCATCTTGCCCGAAGAAATATGGCCAATACCAAAGATCCCGCTTTTTCGGCCATTTCAAAGCCTGCGGACCATTTTTCCCTCTGGACCCAGACCATGGACAATGCGTTCAACACCAGTTATGAACCACCATTCTGCAACGACACCGCCACCACCCGGGAACCTGATGGCAGTGGCGATGCGATCAGCGGCCGGGCCGCTACTCCGGATTATGTCGGTTTCTGTACCGATTGTCACAACACCACGACTACCATAACTTCGACTCTGCTGGGAACAGTCATCCAGATCGACTGGGGACCAGGCGGTGATAAACACGGAACCGCAGGGGACAGTCCAGGAGATACTATCAAAGCGCCATACAGCGGGACATCGACATATGTTCTTTCCTGCGCTGATTGCCATGAGCCCCATGGAGCCCCAAACATCAGGCTTCTGCGCCGGCGTGTCAACGGTAAAGATCTGACCGATGCCACCGGGACAGCCGCCTCGATAACCAGCTCAAATTCAAACCAGTGGGGTTATCTGTGCCGTAACTGCCACATGGATGACTATGACGCCACCCAGGCCCAACTGCCAGGTTACCAGTACTCCACCGGAGCCAGAAACAAATGGGAGTATATTCATCATCTGGCAAGCGATCGGCCTTATGTCCAGAAACAGTGCGGATGGTGTCATCCCGGTGGAGGCATGAATCCTCCGCCGATTCCGTGTAACCAGTGCCATGTTCACGGCCAGACTTTCTAATCGATTACAGGTGTGGGTCAAGCAGTACTACTGAAGATGAAAGCCCTGTGTCTCAGCTTCGGAGAGATACATTGTGGATGGACTGGAATACGTGCGCAGGGATGTATCCTGCACATCCTTGGCTTTTCTGTTGCCGCTTTTGCCGTAACAGGAGCGAAACCATGATGACAACAATGCCTTCATCCTCCTTTGACACAAACTGTTTCCGGGTCGTCCTCCTGGTCCTGCTGCTTGCGGTGGCCGTCGGCCTGAGCTCATGCACACCTTCAGCGAACAGCGGCTTTTCCTACAGCCCGGCATCTGGTGCCCGGCAGGGGCGGATTTCCGTTTTTCTCAACCTGGTCGAGCAAGGAGACCCGGACATACAACTCTCCATCCGTTCCCTGGAGATCCTTGCGACAGGAGGAAAGTGGCAGCCTCTGAACAGTGGCCCGTTCACGGTTTCATACAAAAAAGGTAGCAGTGGTCAGCACTTCCTGACCAGGTCTCCCCTGACCCGGGGAAGGTATTCCCGGCTGAGGATCACCATTGAGGAGTTTCGGCTGAATGGCTCGCCTCTGCCTCTGGCAGTCCAGCAAACCGAACTGTTTTTACGGCAGGGACTCTACGTGGGACCGGGAGACTCACGCTCTCTTTTTCTCACCTGGAACATCAGGGACTCCATCGGTGCTGACGGCAGGATACACCCTGCCATCAGTACAGCTTCCGATGTTCGGCATCTCATCGCTGACGTGGCCTATGTGGTTTGCCCGGAGCTTGACACCCTGTTCATGATCCGTACGGATAAAAACTGGGTTTACGATTCCCTTGGAGTGCAGGGGGAACCGGTTTCACTCGTACCTGATCCCGGAAATCCGCAGGAAACCCTGTATGTGCTCAGCCGCCGGAAAAAAGAGATAAGCAGGGTTTCGCCCAGTGCCAACCGCGTGGTGGAAACATATCCCCTCCCCATGACCGGAGATCCGGTCCACATGACCATCAGCCCCGACGGGCGCTGGGGATATATTGCTGACCGGGGCCGGGGATATATACTGCGCATGGACATGGTCTCCGGGCATATCGATCAACGGGTCCGGGTCGGTTACGCACCCTGTTATGTGCTTTACCTCGAAAAGATGAATCTGCTTGCCGTAAGTCTCGGCATGGCCCAGACCGTTGTTCTCCTTGATCCGGCGACCCTGACTACTGTCCGGACCATATCCACCGGTAACCGGCCCGAGGGTCTGGCTCTTTTCAAGGACACCCTGCTTTACATCGCCGAATCGGGTGCCAACTCGATACTTGTCCATGATCTTGAAACAAACAGGAAGCGCAGTCGTGTTCCTGTGGGTTACGGGCCCCGCCGATTCCTTGCCACTACAGGTTTGATCTATGTCGCCAACCACGGTTCCAGGTCCCTGTCTATCCTGAGCCCAGGACAGCTTGGAGTGACACGGACCATTTCCCTTTCAGGTCGGCCACTGGAACTGGCCGAGGCCAGGCGCAACAGGTGGATCTATGTCGGGAACGAGGAGCAACAGGGTTTGACCATCATTGACCCTTTAACGAGCAGGATCGCAGGAATTATCGAGCTGGGTGGCTCCCCGGGGGGGATTGCGGTTATCAATTGACAAATGGACCTTTACCCACCTGTTGAAAAGCGTGGTAGTTTTTCAACGGCCTGTTACAGCGGCAAACAGGTCCTGTCCGTACACTTGAAAAACATGGAAAAAAGTACTGTCCCTGAAGCGAAAGAAAATATTCTCCAGTCCAGCCCCTGGTTTTTGTTGCTGTTGCTGTCTATCCTGTCAACGATGCCTTCCTTGCAGGCACAGGCAGGTGTTGCGCAAACCGATCCTATGGACTGCCTCAAGTGCCATGCCGAAACCTTTGGTCGGGCCATGGGCATGGCCCATATCCATGCCCCTGTACTGGAGCAGAACTGCGTTGTCTGCCATGTGGCCGCTGCTTCCGGCAGTTCCGATTCACTGTCTGCAAAAGAAAAGCGCCCGGAGAGCGTAAAAAGCGTGCGCAAACCAAAAAAAATACACTGGCTGAAAAACCATTACCAGCCCGACCGGAACCACTTTTTTCTCGTGCCGGCCAAAAGAATCGGCGAGACCATTTTTATTCGCAAGGCTGGGCCGGAGGGACGGCCTGAGATCCTTTCCTATACGACTCCGCCGCTGAAATCCCTGCCGCGGCTTGAAAACGACCGGAAGCCACCGGTGATCAGCGACGTCCACTTCCTTGGGATCGAACGCGGTGTCATCCCCGGTGCGGTGATAAGCTGGAAAACAGATGAGCCTGCCACAGTAAAAGTCCTGTACGGTATCCGCCGGCCGGAAGAAAACACGACGCCGTACAACCCGGTGCTGGCGACCAGGCATACAACAGTACTTTCCCCGGTCAAACTCAAAAAGACATATCTTTATATGATAGAGGCCAGGGATATGTTCGGGAATGTCGCCCGATCACCGGTGCATCGGTTTTCTGGCAGACAGTTCAGCCCTGGTTCCCTGCTTTCCGAAGCGCCGGTGCCGGATCGCTCCGTTCAGATAGAGCACCACTTTTATGCAAAGGGGAACCACTACCTGTTCCACTTCGCAGCCGATCAACCAACCTACCTGTCGATAGGAACCACGCGCCGTTCCAATAGAAAGAAAATGGAAATCCAGGGCGAAGATACTTTCGGGGCATCCATACAGCATGTACCGCTTAAGAGCAGCTACGAGACCAACATGATGGTCTGCCGTGCATGCCACGAGCAATACTGGCATGGAGTTTCCCATCCAATCAATGTCAGCCCTTCAAGAAATGTAAAGATCCCGGAGAACTATCCCGTTCTCTCGGACGGGCGTATCACCTGCATGAGCTGTCATGAGGCACACGCCTCGCAAAACGAGGCCAGGATAAGAAGAGCCAGCAAGCGTGATCTGTGTATAGACTGCCATCGCAATTATGGCTAAATCGGTGTGATATATGGGGTTAGAGGCCATGAACGGTACAACAAAAATTCAGCCGCAACACGCAGGGCATTCGGGCCAGAAAATAAAGAGAAAAAAACTCAACCTGGCGGTCAAAAAAGAGCTGCAGAAGTGGCTGCTTATCCGCATAAGCGGTATAGTACTGCTCTGTTCCCTGGTGGCAGCGCTCATACTCTATCTGTATGCCAGGAGCGAAATAACCTCATCGTTTTTCGATGCCCATCTCAAGATCCGCCGGGTCAGTGATCTTCTGCTGCCGGTGCTGCTCACAGGATCGGTGGTGAGCATGGTGGCAGGATTTCTTTTGGCCATGTTTCTGCCTCAGAAGATCGCCGGTCCGGTATACAGGATCGAAAAAGATCTGGAACGGGTGCGGGAAGGGGAACTGACCAAGGAAATCCGTTTGCGCAACGGTGACCTTCTCGTGGATTTGGCTGGCGAAGTCAACAGGACCACGGGCAGTATCCGTGAATATGTACAAGATATAAAGGAAAAATTCCGTACAGTGGAAAAATCCGTGTCAAGCGGCGACGAAGCACTGGTCAAAAATGCTCTTCTCCAGCTGGAGGAGAGCCTGTCCCGGCTCCGAACCTGAGAAGCGACACGTACCATCGAAAAAACCGGCTTCTTCAGTTGCAGACGTACGCTGAAGCTGGTGTCCTCAAACAAGGTAAAAATACATCATGCCCTGCCTGAACAAGTTATGTCCCACGGCCCTGGTCAGACTCTGTGCCCTGCTTTTTTCATGCATCGTGTTTTTACCGGGATTGGCCCACGCCTACACAATTCTGACCCCGGACCCGGGTAAGGGCAAGCTGATGATTCAGGCCAGAAGGTCCACCACCACTCTGATCCTGAAGGTCACCAACCAGAAGGAACTGGCATATCTCAGGGTTGAACATGTTCTCAATCGCAGGGGAGAAACCCAGGTCATCGATGCTCTGGGACACTGGAAGAAAAACGGTGTGGATTACGTTCATTACACCCTGCCGATGAAAAGAGGGACCAACACCTACATCATCTACCCCGATGAACGTGAACTGAAAATAAGATACCGCCCTGTAAGGACGCTGCTGGGTGTCGACTTCGAAGACGCGGCCGCCCATCTTTTTCATCGCAACGCCGTAGTGCCCGGGGAGTGTGGAAAGTGCCACACGGAAAAATTGCCACAGGATGCCAATCTGGATATCAAGAGGCTGCAAAAGAATGAAGATTTTTCTCCGGTATGTTTTTCCTGTCACCGACAGTTGATTAGCCAGTCCATGTGGCTGCACAGTCCCTCGGCGAATGTTTACTGCATGAGCTGTCACCGTAAGGGAAAAGGACAGACCAGGATTACCATGTTGACCGGCAGGGTGGATGAAATCTGCTTTGAATGCCACGTCAACAAACAGAAATTTCGTGATCAGAAACACGTACACGGACCGGTCGGCACCGGTGACTGTACAGTGTGCCACGATCCACATGGTGACAGGTACAAATTTCAACTCTGGGCCGACAGTATGAGTGATCTGTGTGTGGGCTGTCATGCCGACAAGAAAGATACGGCAAAAAAAAGCATCGGATTTTATTCCCACGGCATCATCCAGGGTGGCGGATGTATAGCCTGTCACAGCCCCCACGCCAGCGCGAACCGTTTTCAGCTCCACAAACCCATCAACGATCTCTGCACGAGCTGTCATATTGAACTTCAGGGGGTCGAGCAGGGTCATCCGGTGGGAAACCACCCCCTCAAGGGCAAGCCGGATCCACGCCGGAAAGGACGTGATCTTTCCTGCTCCAGCTGCCACAACCCCCATGGTTCCAGTTACCGTTATATGCTCATAGGTGATCTGCTTGGTGGACATGTCTGCAGTAAATGCCATCGTTGACCGATATGGCCGCTCAACGCTGCCATTTCTGGTGTTCCTGGCCCTGTTTTCGGTCCTGTTTCCGGCGTCTGGAGCAAGCGGCGCCGCAGGTGAGGAGGGCGGTAGTGTTGATGTCCAGGTGATTTCCCTGCTCAGGTTTGACGAACTCGGCGATTCCCTCCGTTATCCATCCTTTGTCACCTATGACCGGGACATGAATGAAATATATGTGGTCGGTGGTGGCAAGAGCAAGATTGTTGTTTACGGTCCTAATTATTTTCCCACTGTCTCTCTTGGGCCTGGACGCGGTGTGGATGCCCCGAGGGGCGTTTACATCCACCCCAACGGGACGATTTATGTCTGCCAGGGAGCAACTTCTGAGAGGCCGGGACGGATAACCCTGTTCAATCCGGCTTTCTTCAAGGTAAGCGAAATAGTTTTTGACCAGGTGCCCGAAGCTCCGAACTTCTCGCCCCGGAACATGGCCATCGGCCTGACAGGAAAGATCTATGTTAGCGGACAAAACACCCGCGGGTTGTTGGTCCTGGATCAGGATGGTCATTTTTCTCACTGGCTGCGGCCCATGGATCGTGTCTACGATCCGGCAGCCTTCAAGGAGGCAACCCTTGCCAACATGTTTGGGGGGGACCCTGAAGAAGCTGCGGCCGGCGGCACAGCAGCGCCCTCTCCCCGGGAAGAGGAAGAAGACACCCTGGATATGACAGAACTGCTTCCGCCAGGCCTTCTGCCCGGAAAAGCCAAAGATTCAAAGCAGGAGGACAAGCCAGGGCACGGGCCGGTCAAGGTTACCGATGTGGTCATTGACAGGGCAGGGCACATCTATATCCTCAGCGAGGAGACGAGTAAAATATATGTCTACTCCCACAACGAGGAACTTCTCTTCTCTTTTGGTCAGAAAGGCGGTTCCACCGGCAAGATGAGTCGTCCCAGGGGCCTGGTGGTGGATGAGGAGAAAAAGGCGGTGTACGTGGTGGACTACATGCGCCACACGATACTTATTTTCGACATGGGCGGGACGTTCATGCATGAATTCGGAGGGATGGGGGGCGCACCCGGCTGGTTTCAGTTTCCGACCTCGCTGGCTTTGACCAGGGATGGGTACCTTCTGGTTGCCGATCTCTTCAACCATCGGGTCCAGGTACTGGATATTGCCTTTGAATACAAGTTCCCGCTGTTCCAGAATCCGAACAACGATCAGCAGCCAGAGGTGAAAACCCCGGAAGAAGTTGAGCAGGGTCCGGATGTTCTCCAACCTGTTCCACTTGGCCAGTAAGGTTTTCCGCCCTTCACAACAGCCCTGTTGCCCTCGGCGGTGGAGTTTGGTCTCGCAAGGGGCAGGCGATCTTGTTCCAGACAAAAAAGGCCCGGAGAGAAGAAAAGAAAACTCCCCGGGCCTTTTTTTTTCATGTTCCAGTAAAACAGCCTCACTCGTGCAGCATCATCTTGCGTTGCAGGAGCTCATATGCCTTTTTATACTCCCGGGCAGCTTCTTCGGGCGCACCAAGTTTTTCCTGGAGGGTGCCGATCAGGAAATGGAGGTCCGGGTCACGACCATGGCGAAAGAGCAGCGCCTGCATGTCGGCCAATGCTTCCTCCAGTTCGCCCATCTTCATGCTGACCCTGGCCAGACAGATCTCCGCCTTGAGAGAATCGGGCTTCTGGTCCAGTCCGGTTTCCAGCTCCTTTATCGCCTCGTCAAGTTTGTCCTGATCAACGTAAAGGCAACCAAGTTCGACCCGGGCCTCAGTCAGCTGTGGATCCAGCTCCAGAGCTTTCTTCATCTCACGGACAGCTGCTTCCAGCATGCCTTTGTTCTTCATGGTTATACCCATGTGCATGTGGCGCCTGGCCAGCTTCTGTTCCTTGGGGATTTCCTTCATTTCCGGATTCAACTCCGCCTCGAGCTGTTCCCGGGTTTTTGTGCCCAGCATTACCTCAACCTCCCCCCGGAGGCGTTCGGCAATATCCTTGGAGTATCCAACGCCGCCGGCAACGTTGCCTTTGGCATCGATTAGCAGCACCGAGGGCAGGACATAAAGACCAAACTTGCCATACGCAGTCCGGTCGGGGTCGACATAAAGAGGAACGGCCAGCCCGGTCTTTTCCATGACCTCTCTGACCACATCTTCACTGTCGTTCTGGACATTAACCACGAGAAGGGCCACCCCTTTCTCTTTGAGATAGGGTTGCAGTTTCTTGACCACCTTCAGTACCTTGATGGTCCGTTTTTTCTTCGCTGCCAGGTCTCCCCCCCAGAAGACAAGCAGGACAGGTTTTCCGGCATGGGCATGTATGGAGGTGCCGGTCTCGGCCCCGTAACCGGCAAACTCGACATCAGGGGCCGGTTTGCCGATTTTCAGGGAACGAAAGGGAAAAGATTCTGCCCGGCCGGTTCCGTTGACGACAAAGAAACCGGCGATAAAGAGCGAGAATAGAAGAAAATTGACTCTCTGATAAATTTTGTTTGTTTTCAGCATGTTGCAAGCACTCCGTCAGGCTGTGGCTTTATTTTCCTCTCTGCGGAATATACCTGAAAATTTCAGGACCAAAGGTCCATAAAAAGTTCCGGAAGCAGAAGAGAAATTACTTTCCATGCTTTTCCACAGGTTTGTTCCGGTCATATTTCTTCGGGGCATGGCAGCCGACCACACAGCCTCCACCGGTCTTGACCGGCGTAAACTCGATGGGATACGACCAGCGGCCAAAAGGCACTTCGTAGCGAATATGCTTGGCCTGGCTGCTCGCGTGGGGATCATGGCAGGCTATACAGCTTCTCCCTTTTTTCCGGTTGACATGGAAAAAGTGCAGGTTGTAGCTGCCGTCACGGAAGTTGGTCAGCTTGGTGGTCTTTTTCTTTTTGGCTATGTCTTTGTTATGGCAACCAAAACAGAGATCGTATTTCTGAGGCTGATACTCGGTATAAAATTCCTCTGGAAAATAGCGCACCAGGAGGCGGCTGAACTCCGAGCCATGGATATTGTGGCATTCGTTACAGCTGCCTGTCTTGACCGGGCCATGGAGATTCTTGCTCTCGGCAATCTGATCGTCCAGGTCCTCGTGGCAGGTTCCGCACAGCTTAATGCCCTTGCCCTTGAGCAGAGAGGTGACATCAGAGCCGTGCGGCATATGGCACTTGGTGCATTCGCCTTTAGAGACCGGCTCGTGCTTGAACTTAGCCGTATCAATGGCCTTGTAAATGTCCGGGGACACATCCCGGTGGCAGCTGGCACAGAGATCTTTGGGGGGAGCCACCAGCTGAAAGCGGGTACCCGAACTATGCGGATCGTGGCAGGTGCTGCAGTCCTCTTCCACGGGCTCGTGAGTATTTTTTCTGGTAAGCTGCTCCCGTACGTTCTCGTGACATTCAAAACAAAGTTTTCCATTGTCCGGAGGTGCGATCAGCAACTTTTCATTGGCGGAACTGTGCGGGTAATGACAGGCTATACAGTCGCCGGTACCCACGGGTCCATGCTGATGTTTCTGGGTGAACATGTCTTTTTCATGGCAGTTGAAGCAGAGGCTTGCGACCATCTTGCCATCACCGCGCAACTGGAACCGCATGGGAGACTGGTGCGGATCGTGACAGTCTACGCACCCCTCTTCAACCGGAGGATGAACAACATTGGCCTCCAGATCCTTTCTTTTGCCCTCGTGACAGACAAGACAGATTTCCTGCCCGGTGCGCTCAAGCTGCAGCGGTTCAAACGATCCATGGGGATTATGGCAGGAGATACAGACCCCCGCTCCTACAGGACCATGAACATGGGGTGCTTTGCCCATGTCGGAGTGACATTTTCCGGTGGTACAGTTGGAACGGGCCGGGATCAGCCGGGTAAAATTATACTTGCCCCGCCGCTTGCGGTGGCACTCCTTGCAGCTGAGCTCAGCCGGTTTGGCATGTACATAAAATTTCTTGAACCCTTTTGGTGGCTTGGCGCCTTTCTTCACGCTTTTCTTTGGCGCATAATAAACCTTTATCTGTTTTTTGATGCCGCCCCCTGATATCGTAATGATATTCTGTCCGTTTTTGAACGTAATAAGGGTTCCGAAGGTACCATCCTTGACCGGAATGATTCCCTTGGCTACCTTGGTGGCCACTCCGGTTACAGCAATCTTGTCTGTCTTGGCTCCTTTGATGTGTCCGGCAAGGAATACCGTCTTCTCTGTCAGAAAGGCGCCATCGGGTGGCGAGACAACAACGATTTTCGCCTTTCCGCCCTGCGCGCTCTTTGCGGCCAGTGTCTGTGGGGGCGAGGCTGTGACGAACAAAACAATCGTCAGAACCGCCAGCAGATACACTGGCCATGATGTACCGACCTTGACCACCTGGCACGGTTTGTGCCGTCTCTGGTGCACTCTAACCATTACTTCCTCCTCCTTTTGAACAGTTTTTTCCTTCTTTTTGTTGCCTACCTATACTTTTTCATAATGTCCTGTGCCTCCAATTTCACAGAACAAATCCAATACAACAGGGGGATGGGATTGTGATCAGGCAATACCATGCCCGAAGGAAAAATTTGTTGTGCCAGACCATCAAGGCCCCCGCCGAACTGCATCGCCATCAAGCATGTTCATGTCGTCAGGGGCGGGCACACAATCCAGTAGAGCATATTACAGGATTCAGGACAAAGAAAAAAAGGTTTTTCCTGATTGTGGCGGTTTAAAAGCCTGCTTTTGGCAGAAGATTTTCCTGATTTAAGGCTGGACACAGCGAATACCTACCGGTTGAGATCCGGTCCACGCTGCTTGGAGTTGTGATAATACTTGAAGCGGAACAGTGCATCCAGGCCATGGCAGTCGATACACATGATCGAATAGGTCTGTTTGCGCAGAAAACTGTTGGTGGCCCGCCCTTCCACATTGACACCGGCGCCAATTCTGTCATATCGCGGATCCCACTGGTGCACTTCATGGCAGGAAGCACAGGCGATATCACCTACTGTCACCTTCTTGCCGGTCCGGTTGTCGTACAGGGGAAAATAATTGGGTTTGCCCTCGATGTTGCGTCCAACATTGGTGATCAGCATCCCCTCGGGATGAGAGTCCACCCGCGGCACCTTGGATTCGGCCAGGTCACCCCGGCGGTGGCAGGACTTGCACATCCGGTCCATGATTCCGGCGCCCCGGCCAAATTTCCGGGCCCACAGGCGCACTTTGTTCCTGGAGTTGTGCACAATATGACAAGCTCCGCAGGTTCCCGATTCCAGGGGCCGCTGTCCCTTGATATTGGTCGAGGCCGGTGCCATGACAATCATGTCATGCTCGGTCATTTCCACATATCTTTTTTTCTTGTGACAGTCACCGCAGAGTATGGGTGATGGAGAGGCCGGCAAACGCAGGAAGCTGTTACGGGCATCACCCTCCATTCCGGCGGTGAAGCGAACCTTTTTTTCCCTGTGATCCCATCTGTGGGGATCATGGCAGGTGAGACACGTCATGATCCCCTTGTCATCCTTTCGAAAATCATTGCGGTCATACAGGGGCAGAGTGGTGCTGATCTTTCTTCGCGCCGGATCGATATTGACCGGATGAGAATATCTCCTGATCACTTTTTTCGAGGCAATACCTCGTCGGTTGTGACAACTAAGACAAACGGATTCAGAAGGAGGAGATCTCCTGGAAGCAGACAAAGGCAAGGCCCACAGCTCTTTGTTCCCGGAGTTATGAATCAAGTGACAAACTCCACAGGGACCGCTCTGTGGAGGTGACGCTCCCTGGATATTGGTCAGATCTTTCCCGGATGCCAGCAGATCATGGTCTGTCCTTTCCACTAAAGCTTCTTTTGGGTGACACTGACGACAGAGGTCTGGCGAAGGAGTCACTGCCTGGCGGAGAAAGTGCTCTTTGCCCCGGGCGCCGGTTTTCTGTGTCGTCCCGCGATGGGGATCATGGCAGGTGGCGCATGTAAGCACGCCCCGATCCAGGGAGACCGCCTGGCCCCGGAGGTCATAGACCGGCAACTCCGGCTGCATTCCCTTGTCAAAAAGAGGTACCTCCAGGGGGTGGGAAAAGCCGCTGAGCAACTTTTTCGGGGCCACACCCTGCTCCCGATGGCAGCTGAGACAAAAATCCTGGGAGGTTGAACCGCTGCTCTTATCCGGCATCTCCCGCCCCCACAGGACCACCCTGCTGCCGCCATGCACGAGATGACAGGCTCCACAGACCCCTGACTCCTCGGGAATTTTTCCCTTGAGGTTCACAGACTGTGGCGCTGTTGTACGCAGGTCGTGACTCGATCCCAAAATCCCTGCCTTGTCCGCGTGGCAATCCAGGCAGAGATGGGCCCCTCCTGAGGCGCTGTCGACCAGAAACTTGTCGTTTGCCGCACCATGAACCGAATGGCAGGTTTCGCAGATGACCTGGTTCTTTTCGGTTCCGACCACTCCGCCCATGCGGACCAGTTCCGGAGAGATATCGAGCCGGGTTGTATCCACAGGATGGTTACCCCGATCCGGCCCACCGGTCTTGTCACTGTGACACATCCGGCACATGGCGGAATTTTCATTTGAAGCTCGTATGAATATGGTCTTTTCAATTCCCATTTCGCTGGGAACACCGTGGGCTGTGTGACAGGTGGCACACTGCATGAAGCCGTTTTCATCCAGGGGAAATGTGGACGGGATCTCCATGTCAGGCGGAGGGGGTCTGTTGACAGGATGCCGACGATCGTTATAAACCCGGTCTCTGGAATCCACCACACTGCCATCGTGGCACGAAAAACATATCTCGGCGCTGGCAACCACCTTTTCGGCCTGATAGGGCACCAGGTCTGAACCGCGTCCGTCAATGAAAAAGGTATCTATCCAGCGATAATGGCAAAGGGCACACTCTTTGGCCGAACTGGGATTGCGTGGTGCTTCCACAGACGTATCTTCCGCCCGGGCAGGCCCGGACAGGAGCAACAGTATGAACAGCACCAAGATACCGGTGCCAGGGGTGTGCAGCCTCACTCCCGATACCATCATAGACGACGAGACCCTAATTTTTCAAAATATCAAAGACTCTGACCCGTTCCCCAAACATCTCCACTACATACAACTTGTCATTCCGGTCGATGTACATTCCCATCGGAGTATTGAAGCGCATGACCTTGCCGGTTTCAGGATCCCCTATCACCGACTGAAAATGACCTTCAATGTTAAAAACCTGGATCACTCCCATGTACGAATCACTGACATACACCAGGCCGTCACGATCGACCGCCACGCCCTTGGGCCGGAAAAACTGTCCTTTCTCCACCCCCCAGTCGCCAATAAAAGTCACAAATTTACCCGTATCAGTGAGGACCTGCACCCGGGTGTTTATTACGTCAACGATGTGGATGTATTTGTCTTTGTACAGGGAGACAAGAAAAGGATACCTGAACTCCTTGCGCTCGATACCGGGCTGGCCAAACCGGGCAAGGAGCCGCCCGGAGACAAGATCATATTTAAGAATTACATGATTGTCGTTATCAGTAACAAAGCCTGCCGTTCCCTCCCGGGTGACCCCTATATCCACGGGGTCGGCCGGTTTCTCGCCCGTGGACGTCACCGGTATGAGGGTGATGAACCTGCCCCGGGCGGAAAAAACCTGGATTCGCCGGTTGCCGGAGTCGGCAATATACACCCTCCCCAGCCCGTCAATATCTATACCGAGCGGATATGAAAACTCCCCGTGACCTTCACCGCGGGTGCCGAATTTGAACAGAAAACGGCCGTCGGCGCCAAAGACCTTGACACAGTGGTTGACTCCATCCACCACGTAAATGTCACCCTGGTCATTGACCGCCACATCGCTTGGCTGCCTGAACTCTTTGACAATGTCGAAACGGTGCCGCACCATGGTCAGCTCAATTGCCAGGGCAGGGATTGTACTGACGAGTATGACCAGACAGGCGAAACAAATCAGCGCCGCCGACAGTGGTCTCCCGGATTTTCTTCCACGATGCAGCACCGTTACCTCCTTGTTGTCAATGTACTGTACGATCAGAAAAACTTCCTGATCATTGGCCCGTCTTGTCTGCCGGAAAGCCCTCCGGAGACTGCCTGGCCTGATCCTGGGCGGGCGCTGTTGTGCTCTCGCCCGGATGCAGCATCTTTGGCATGTAGAACTTGGTGTAGTTTTTGATCATGCCGACAACCTCGGTGCTGGTGATCGAGTCGATGCGTTCCTTGGGGTAGCCCAGGGCGGCAAGAGGCAGGAGAGGATTTTCCTTGCGGTGACATTCCTGGCACATCACCGGTTTTTTGTCGATTCCCTTGTGGATGATCTTTTTGGCCTTGGATTTCTGCCCCTCGCTGAGGCTTTTTTCCATCTTCCGGTACTCGTTGACAAAATCTATCTTGTCCTGGGTGTCGATCCGGACCAGTTTCCCGTTTTCCCGGATAAAGGGTATTATTTTGGCTCCATAGGTTCCCGGAGATGCACCGGTTACAGGGCTGTCGACAATCGCCCCTGTATCCCGGTCATACCACTTGTAAATTCCGGTAGCCTGTTCGGGTGTCTGTTTGACGTGGCAGGTCTGGCAACCGACAAAAAAGGCATGCATATTCAAAAAAGCCCGAATATCTTTGTTGACTGCGTCATGTGGCATGTCCCCGTGACACGAACTGCAGTACGAATGCCTGTCCGGAGCTATATCAAGCCCGATATGATGGAAATGTCCCTCAATATACTGCTGCTCGAGCACCCGGTAGCCAAGATAGTTTTTCACCCTCTTTTCGCTCTTGAGTATGATCTGCTCAAAATTATCATCTTTCTTTTTCTTTTCCTTGTGGGTCAGCCCCTCCTGTATCTCCTTGCGGGCGTGATACTCGTGAATGAGGTGGGCAAAGGTAAGATTCCAGATGAGAACCATGAAGAAAACCACCAGGCCCATAAAGAAAATGATGTAGATCTTGGTAAGAAAACATTTCAATTTCATGCCACTGTCCCTCCCTGGTGAATACCGTTTCCTGTCTCCGGATGATTTTCTGGCACATCAGGATCATTTCCATCTTTATCATCCGCATCGCAGGGTGAACTGTGCCCGCCGTGGGGGGGGAGAATCTCGTCTTCCAGCCCCATCTCCTTCATAACCCGGACATAATGCTCGTAATGCTCTTCCCGCATAAGCTCCTCCGGCAGGTATCCGGTGATGAAAACCGTTCCCATGGGAAATACCGAAGTGGAAAAGTGGACATTGTACCAGTGCCAGATAAACAGAAACAGGGCCGCCAGGAGGGCTTCGTCACTGTGGGCGATGAAACAGAAATTGATGGCATCGCCAGGGATGAAATGAGTAAAAAACTCTTTATTCCATATGATTATCCCTGTTATACCAATGACAAAAATACCCCAGAACGGGGCCCAGTAGTCAAACTTTTCCTTCCAGGTGAATTCGTCTCCGGCCGGCCGTTCGTTGGTGAGGAAAAAAAGATACTTCATCAGTCCCGCGATATCCCTGGCATCCTTCATGTTCGGGACCATCGGCAGCCTGAGCAGTACCCGGACTACATTGCCAAATGTCAGTTTGCCCTCCCGCTTGAGAGGCAACAGGTGGTTCCGGTTGATGGTTGTTGCCAGCCAGTAGACGTGATAGACGAAAAGAACCAGCATGATGGCACCGGTAATCTTGTGAACCATGGGGGCGACATCAATTCCGCCAAACATATTATATAGATATGGAGCCCATGGCTTGCTCGCAAACTTGAGCGGCATGCCTGTCAGCACCAGGATGATGACCGTCGCAGCCAGAATGATATGCTGAATACGCTGATTCAGATCGAAGCGGTAAAAATATTTCTTGCCTTTGATTATCTTGATCGGTGGATATTTTCCTGCCATGATCGTTATTTCCTCCTGCGCATAATGGTAGCGTTTGGAAACAGCCTGCGTAACAGGTCCAGAAACATTATTCCCATCAAAGGCAGCAGGGTGCCGCCGGTGAGAATAATGAAAAAGGTGGTGAACCAGTAAATCACCGGATTCTGTATCCTGCTGTACTCCGCATGTACCTTGTAGTTGGCGAATTTCACCGAAGCGCCTGGATGGCAGTCCACAGAGTTACATATCTGTTCGCGGTTGGCTGGATAAGTTGATGATCTCGGGTCATCATTGCCATACATCTGGTGTACGGATGTCCCTTTGACCACATGACAGTCCAGACAGTCCGGCACGCTTTCATCGAGCAGGTTGGCCGCCTTGCCGTGAAAAGTTTCGCTGTAGGAATATCCGGCCTTGGTCTTCAGGTTGTGCCTGGCGACCAGTTCCGGATCGTCATGACATTTTCCGCAGGCCTGGGCGATATTTAAAGGACTGCGGCTCTTATGCATCCTGGTTGTTATGTGATTGTAGAAACGGAAGATGAAATCTTCTTTTTTATGACACACCCGACACCGCCCCATGGCCTCTTCCGCGATTCCCGGCCGGACTTTCTTGACAAAGGCCAGAGGTCGGAACAGCGGATTGTCGTGACAATCCTTACAGGTCGGCATATCTTCGCTGTATTTTTTCAGGTTCCCCTGTTCGTCTGTTTTGGCGTGCACGCTATCATTGAGATATTTTTCCACCTCCCGGTGGGAAAACTTTTGTTCGCTTGTCGGCTCAACTATGTGACACTCTGTCAGGCAATCCACCGGTTTGGCAGGATCATGGGGAATCTTTGTTATATCTGTATGACAGCCTTCACATTTGACCTTGGAGTGGACACTTTTGTTGAAAATGTCCTCATTGACGAACATCAGTTTCATCCGACCGGTTTCATCGACCCGGCTTAATCCTGGATATTTGTGACACAAGAGACAGTTGCCCATATCCGCTGCCTGTACCTCCCAATCCAGACAGTATGAGACAACCAGTGCTACCACCACAGCCAGTACTGACCGGGAAATAGTTGTAAATGCCATAGCCTCCCCTTCCTTAATTGTTACTGTGACATGCCAAACATATCTTGTCGGCCACCCTTGGCAGCCTGAGCCTGGCGCGTTCTCCCGCTCCTGCGGAAGCCGTTCTTCTTGATGGTATCACCCCCTTTTCATGTGGATTATGACAGGTTATGCAAGTTATCTTGCCTGAACTGTCCAGCGGCATGACGATGGCGAACTTCCGTTCGGCCCGCCGCATGGAGCGCAGAATTTTTCTGGTTGGTTTCTTGAGGTGATTGGCATTGATCGGGTGCATTTTGGTCTGTTTGTAATGGCACCGGTAGCAGATCGCATCGAGATTGCCCATCAGGGAAACCTCTTCATCGCCGGGCCGCCTTTTTCTCAGGGCCCCATACTCAACATCCGGCACCCTGGTATGACAGTACAGGCACTTGTCTTCACGGATACGTCCCTGCTTGTCGAGCTGGTTATGGGGGTCGAGCATCCGGTATTTGCGCTCATCATGGCACTGAAAACAGATGGCGGTACGGGAAAGAAAGGGATTGATACGAAGGAAGGCCGGGTTTACACGGGCCAGGGTCGCGTCATCGCGGCATTGAAGCCGCAGGTCATGGCAGGTGTTGCAGGTGATTTTTCCATCCGTGAGGGGGAAGTGGGGGGGGATTTTGGCTTTTTTATCCGGGCCTGGGGTGACTCCCACCGGATGGGTATAGGTGTCGGGGGTATAGCCGTGACAGCGGCAGGTCCGGGTAAGATCGTCAAACCTTAACAACGGTTTCTTACCTTTATCCTGAATGTCCAGATGACATTCGTTGCAGTAATATCGATTAAAGTGGATGTTGGTTAAGGTGCTTACCTGGGGGTTGACAAAGTGCAGGTCTGTGGCGGGTTTCTTTCCCGCCTGAACAGAAGAGTTAAGAAGTGAAACAACTGAGAATATGCAGATAAAAACCAGAATACGCGTCACGTATACCTTCAAGGCAAGAGTTTAACTGAAACTTGTGGTACATCTGCTTACTGTTAATATACGTTTTTATCAGATTCAAAAAAGAGCCTTTTCCCTAAAATGAGCGTTCAAAAAGCCTGATTCTTGTATGGGAAAACCCTGTTCAAACAGGAGGAGTTTTTTTCATATACACATTGTTTTGCAAAACGTAATGTTATCATTAAAGATATACCAATTGCATATGGTACCGATTTAGCGTGCTTAGGAATTTTCAACAGGCAGGGTTGGTCTGCTCTAATGGATGAAAACTTTATAGACAAACGGTTAAATGTCAGCCTGGTGCGTACCCGGTGACCAGTGACGGCTGAGAAGGCAGTGAATTTGAAGCGGTAGCTGGTGATAAAGATTCCTGTTGTTCCAGGTTTAACCTTGCCAGAGGCAATATGTCTGGAAAACGGAGCGACCTGTTGAGGTCTGAGCAGGTATCAGCGGAACAGTCGAAGAGCAACTGCAGGGATTGTATGGATAAGCCACAAAACAGAGTCTCAAAGATTACATGGCTGCCTGAGCGGAAGCGAACCTGGCATCATTCCGTGTAACCGGCATGTAACCAGACGAAACAAGGGGTTAGCCCTGACAGGCTAACCCCTTGATGTTTCTGGCGCGCCAGGGAGGATTCGAACCCCCGACCTACGGATTCGTAGTCCGGCACTCTATCCAGCTGAGCTACTGGCGCATATAACGCGGGCGACTATACCCTAACTTGAGATGGAGTACAAGATATTTTTGTCGAGCTTCCATCTCCGATATCAGGCCGCGAGAAATTCAAGCTGATTGTCACCGGGTTTCATCTCCGGTCTAGGGATAATATCGATGGTTGCTTCGTGACGGCTTTCGAGTTCAGCCAGTTCGGTTCGTTTCTTGTTGAGGAGGTAGTGGGCAACTTCCAGGGGCAGCCTGGCCTCTACCCGGTTCACTTTTTTGCGGCTGATACCGGTCTGGATCCGGCGGAGATAGTAAAGGGCCAGGGTTTCCACCGAGCGGATGACTCCGCGGCCCTGACAGTACTCGCAACGCCGGTAACTTCCTTTTTCAATGGGCGCTCCCATCTTCTGGCGGGATATCTGCATCAGGCCAAAACGGGAGATGCGGCTGATATCCACTTTGGCCTTATCCCTCTTCATGGCGGCCTTGACCTGTTTCTCCACCTCTCGAATATGTTTCTTGTTGCGCATATCGATGAAATCTACGACGATCAGGCCGCCCAGGTCGCGCAATCGTAGCTGGCGGGCCAGCTCATCGGCCGCCTCCATGTTGGCCAGGAAAATGGTCTCCTCGAAGTCTCCGTTTTTGGACGTTCGGCCCGAATTCACATCGATGGCAACCAGGGCTTCGGTGGGATTGATGACAATGGATCCCCCGGAAGGAAGCGGAACCTGCGGCTGGTATATGGACTCGATCTGTTCTTCGACGTTATGCTGGTTGAATATAGGTTTGGCTCCGCGGTGCAGTCGAATCCGCACCTGGCGCTGTTTTGCCGGGAGAAGCTCAACGAACGTCTGAACCTGGTCAAAAGAGTCCTGGGTATCGACCAGGATCTCCTGAATCTCGGGCACGAAATGATCGCGTAAAAACCGGACCACGATGTCCTGGTCCTCGTAGATCAGGGCTGGTGCTTCCATGGTCTGCCCTCGCTTCTTGATTTCTTTCCACAGGCGAAGAAGATAGCGCAGATCCTGCTGGAGGGCGGTCTTGGTGATATCGGCGCTGGCGGTGCGAACGATGAATCCTATTCCTTCGGGGATGTTGAAGGACGACATCATGTCCCGCAGCTGGGCCCGCCTTTCTTCTCCGGCGATTTTGCGCGAAATACCGGAAGAGTCGCTTCCCGGCATGAGGACGAGATAGCGACCGGGCAGCGACAGGTAGGTGGTCATATTGGCCCCCTTGTTCCCGGTAACCTCTTTGACCACCTGGACCAAAACCTCCTGCCCCCGCTTGATCACGTTTTCGATCTTGAGTTTTTTCCACTGTTTCTTAGCAATCAACTCCCGGCTGTGCTCGTCCACATCCTCTTTGTAGTATTCAGGATGGATGTCGGAGAAGGGCAGGAAACCATTACGGCCGGTGCCGATATCGACAAAGGCGGCCTGGAGGTTCGCCTCCACCGAGACGATCCTTCCCTTGTAGATGTTATTTTTGGTCCGTTCCCTGACAACGGTATTGACATGGAACGATTGCAGCCGTCCGTCTTCCACCAGGGCGATACGGCACTCTTCAGGTTCTTCGGCGTTGATGAGCAACTTGGTGACGATCTTCTCGTCATTTTTTCCAGAAGAGGTTTTCGGCTCTTTTCCCTGGCTGCGTTGCTGTTTTTGTCGCGTTCCGCCATTGGAAGACTTACGCCGGCCTGAATTTTTTTCCTGTACGTTTTCCCCGTCACCGCTCTCTTCGGAAGTTTCCCGGGCCGAAGGTTCCTGCGCGGGTTTTACCTCTTCGCTCTTTTTCCGCGAACGGCCCCGACGACCGGAGCTTCTTGAGCGGGAACGACCTTTCTTTGCGGCTGGTTCTTCCTCGACAGCTGCATCCCGGGTCTCCGACTCCGCTGTCTCGCCAGAGGACGGGTCCCTGGAGACACCGGTATCGTCTTCCCGGTCTCTCTTGTCTCCGGCTGACTCGCCGTCCCTGTGCGACTCAGCTTTACGGGTAGAACGGCTTCGGCTCCGACCCTTTTTTCTGCTCCTGTCGTCGGTGGTCTCGGTGACCGGGGGCTCGTCGCCAGTCTGTTCTTTCCGGCCACTGTCATCTACAGGCTGTTCTTTTGCTTTGCTGGCTGCAGGCACTTTATCGGGTTCGCTCCCGCTGTTTTGTTGTTCGTCCTCAGCCTGTTTTTTGCCGACCAGCAGGTCTTTGGCGCTTTTCCACCAGGCACCGGTGGTCACTTTGCGAATTTTCGGCTCCCTGGAACCTGTGGTCTTCTTTTTTTCCTCTGTCATACAGTTTTCCCTGTTTTATTCTCTCGGGCCTCCCGGTGGCTGCCATGTAAAACAGAAACGTGCTCCTGTGAGCATCGACAGGCAGAAAACCATCTACCGGACAGCCTGTCAGGCGGTCCCTGCCCGATGAAACGGACAGGTATCTGTTTTTCTGCAGTGAGTCAGGCAGGGAGAGCCCCTTTATAAATGAGCAGTCGTGCCGGAGCCGGATCCCTGGTAATAAAGCCTGTCGCCATGGGAACGCAGCTGCAGGCGTCCCTGCCGGACAAGCGGCTCCAGAAGATGCTCTACCTTTTTCGGACCTCCGATTTTGAAGATCGAATCTATATCGTCGGCCGTACAGGGCCGACGCTGTACCATCTGCACGATCTCCTCGACCACATCCCCGGTCGGAGAGTCATGACTTTGTTTCCGTATTTTTTTTGTCTGTCCCTGCCGGGCCAGAAGATCGACTGCAGGATTGCCGGGTTCGGCGCCAAAACGCGCCGCGATTTCCTGCAACCGCTCCGGGGCGACCGGGCGGGCAAAGGACTCCAGGGGCGGTCTGGCAACAGTGTTGAGCTGGATGCGTTCCAGGCGCATGCGCCCGGTTATCCGGCACAGGGCTTCTATGTCCGCACTCGAGTCATTGATTCCCCGGGCCAGAAGAATTTCGAGCCACAGGTGACCTTGGAATTCATGGGAAAATGTGACCAATCCTTCGATGATTTTTTCCAGGTCAAGACAGCGGGCCGGTCGGTTTATACGGCGGAAGCTGGAGGGACGGGCGGCGTCCAGCGATGGAATAACTATATCGGCCAGGGCCATTTCGCGGCGGACCTGCGGATCATGGAGAGTGGAGCCATTGGTCAGCACGGCAACCGGTTTTTCCGCAACATCCTTTAGATGGGCAACAATTCTGCCAAATCCGGAGTGCAGGGTAGGTTCGCCGCTGGCGGTCACCGTTATCACATCAATCGCTGCCAGCTTCTCACGATTGCGGCAATAAGAGTCGATTTCGGACAGGATTTTTCCGGTGGGTACATACTCGGCCCGCTCGCAGGTCAACTTGCGGGTCGGTCCTACTTCGCAGTATATGCAATCGTAATTGCATACTTTATCTGAAAGAAGATCTATTCCGAGAGACATGCCCAGACGTCTGGAATTCACCGGGCCAAAGATGTGATCCATAGGAGAAATGCTGAAATCAGTACCGGCGGCAGGCCGTTTTTGAAAACGGTCTGACAAGAATTGAAAAATCAAGACATTAAGAAATAGATAATCATTCTATTTCATAAACTAAAACCGACCGGGCCGCAAGTCAAATCTATGCCCCGTGGTGGCCGATTTTTCTCCATCCCCGGGCCGTGGTGGAGTCGGTAGTTTCCCTGGAGTTCTACCCGGATGATATGGTCATGCCCCAGGATCATATCGGGAAGGCAGGGCCCGGTCCGGCCGGGACCGCACTGCGGGAGGGGCGGCCCTGCTTGTGAAGATAGGTGGCAAAACCATTTCCTGGCAGCTCGTCTATAGTCCTTTGTGCAGGTGCGTCCGGCCCCTTGAACGATGAGTTTTACCTTGACACAAACTGGCTCTGCGCGTACATTCCAAACATCTGAGCTGCCAGGCATTTCCTTTCTATTTCCGCTACTTCAGTCCACTCAAGGAGCAGGTCGAGGTGAACCCGGACAAATCACCGCTGGTGATCAGCGCGCTGGTATTGGCACTTATATACTCTGTTTTGCTGCCAGGTTCCATCAGGGCCGCCGATGTTATCTCGGCCCAGGAGTGGCAGATCACCGCGGACCGCATCATACGCTACGCCACCCCGCCCTGTGTCATTGCCGAAGGAAATGTTATCCTGGAAAAAGTCCAGACCATAACCAGGGATGGGAAAATATCGGGAAAAACCGATTGGAGCAGCCTGCTTGGCGAGTCGGCTCCCGCCACCCGGCCCGGGTCGGCCGAGCTCCGGACGGAAAAGGTGACGGTGACCACCGTCCGGGCCGACTGGCTGGTGTACGACATGGATCTTGGTACGGTCAAGGCCCGGGGAGAGCTGCTGATCCGGATCGGTCCGGATCAGCTCACAGCCACACAGGGAGTAATCAACCTGAAGCGGGAAACCGGTATCTTCACCGACGCTACCATCATCCGCCAGGACAAGGAGCTACACCTGGCCGGCAGGGTGATTGAGAAGACCGGCGTCCTCACCTACCATATCGAGGATGGCTGGATAATCACCTGTCGCCTTAAGGATGGCCAGACACCACCATGGAGTTTTGCGGCCGTTGACGCCACCATTGAGGACAACGGTTACGCGGTTCTCAAGCATGCCACCTTCCGTATCAAGGGCGTACCCGTACTCTACACCCCTTACATGGTGCTGCCGGCCAAGCGCCGCCGCCAGACCGGCTTTCTCTTACCCCGTGCCTCTCAGTCGAGCCGGGACGGTTTCGGCCTCGAACTGCCCTTTTTCATCAACCTCTCGCCCTCCAGCGACCTGACTCTTTACCCTTATTACATGGCTGACCGGGGCCTGATGAACGGATTGGAGTTCCGCTATGTCCTCGACCAGGACTCCAAGGGAGAGTTCAGGCTCAATTTCCTTAACGACGCCCGCAGCGATCCGAAAGATCCGGACAACGCTGAGTATTACCGGGATGGCAATTATACCCATACCAACGAGAACCGCTACTGGCTGCGCGGCAAACTGGACCATGACTTCGCCCAGTGGGTCACCAGGCTGGATCTGGACCTGGTCTCGGACCGCGATTACCTCACCGAGTTCAACTCCGGGATCACGGGCTTCAATTCCACCAACGACCGGTTTCTGGAGGTCTTTGGCCGGGGGTTCCAGAACGGGGACGACGATCAGCGGAAAAACTCCTTCCGGGTCCTGAGATCTTGGGCCAACGGTATCTCCTTCCAGGGTGAGCTGTTGGGAATAAACGATGTTCGGGAGGATACTTCGGCCCCGACTCCCCTGTGGAAACTGCCGGCTTTCAGTTTAACCGGCCTCAGTCCGGTCAGGGACACCTCCATCAACCTGACCTGGAATGTTGATTATGTCAACTATTGGCGCGAAGAGGGAGTCGGAGCCCAGCGCATAGACCTCTTTCCCCGTCTCTCCATGCCGGTGCCGCTCAATCGCTACCTGGAAACCACCGTGGAATTGGGCCTGCGCAACACCTCCTATCTTGTTCGCGAGCATGGCGGTACCACCTGGACCCGGGACGATTTCCAGAATCGTTTTCTCTTCGAGTTCTCTGCTGAAACCGGCACCACCATGGTTCGTGATTTCCCGATGCGTATCGGTGGAATTCATACCTTGAGCCATACCTTCCGGCCCTATATAATGTATGGCTATATCCCGGATGTGGACCAGGAGGATCTGCCCCGGTTTGATATCGTGGATTCCATCGGCGAAAAGAACCTGGTAACCTATGGCCTGGACAACTACTTTCGTATCGCCGGTACCAGAGAAGGCCGCAGCTACCAGCGCCAGTACGGTTACCTCAAGCTCAGCCAGGGATACGATCTGCGCAGCAGCGAAAGCGACACCCCGCTGACGCCCCTGAGCCTCAAACTGGGCTACCGACCTCTGGGTGACCTGAGCCTGCTCTACAAATCCGACCTGGACATGTACGGGGACGGCTTTGTCATGCACGGCCTGGAAGGATCGTATCGTGACAGCCGCGGAGACACAGTCGCGGTCGATTACCGCTATAAAAAATTGGAAAAAATCAACTCCATCACCTTTAAAACCCGCCTCAACCTGTTCAACCATGTATCGGCCGGGTACTCCATTGAGCGTTCCCTGGAAGACAGAAAAACCGTGGAGGAAAACGCCATGCTGATCTATCAGCCCGCCTGCTGGTCGGTGGAACTGGCCTCCAATTACACTCCTGGAAACCAGAAATTCACCCTTATGTTCCGCCTGGCCAATATCGGCGGTCCGCTGGGACTTGGCTGGTGAGACCAGAAGCGTCTATCATGCACCCTGTCGACGTGTTCAACGGCGATGCGGACGGAATCTGCGCCCTGCATCAGCTGCGCCTCGCAAGCCCTGTTATAGACAAGCGTTCGTCTACCTTCGGCACGCTGGTCACGGGTGTCAAGCGCGATATAAATCTCCTGGCGCGACTGCATGACCTGCATGGCCAGTCCATAACAGTGCTCGACATCTCGCTGGACAAAAACAGGAAGTCTCTGGACCGGCTTCTCGACCAGGACAACCGGATCCTGTATGTGGATCACCATTATAGCGGCGATATACCGGAGCATCCCAATCTGGAGGTTCATATCGATCCGGACCCCATGGTCTGCACATCCATCATTATCGATCGGTTGCTGGAGGGTGACCACCGGCCATGGGCTGTGGTAGGGGCCTTTGGAGACAACCTGGATGAATCGGCTGAAAAACTGGCCCGGAGTTGCGGGCTTGGTGGAAAGTCCCTGACAAGACTCAAGGAAACAGGGATTCTGCTGAACTACAATGGCTATGGCGCCTCTCTGGAGGATCTGTTTTTTCACCCCGCCAAGCTTTATCGCCTAGTGCATGAATATGAAGATCCCCTGGAGTTTCACGCCACCAGTCCTGCCATCCAAATCCTGCGCCGGGGGTATCAGGACGATATGGAGCGGGCCGTGGCCTGTGAACCCTTTTACCAGTCTCCCGCCGGTCGGCTCTATGAATTGCCCTCCGAGCCCTGGGCCCGACGGGTGGCCGGGGTGTTTTCCAATACACTGGCCCGTGAACGGACAGACCTGGCCCATGGCATCCTGACCCGAAACAGTGATCAGACCTACCGGGTCAGCATCAGGGCCCCGTTGACCAGGCGAAGCGGTGCCGATACACTCTGCCGGAGGTTTCCCACCGGCGGGGGGCGGGCCGCTGCCGCCGGAATCAACCAGTTGAACGAATCCCTGCTCGACCGGTTCATTCAGGATTTTGACCGGGAGTTCAGCCCGCAGGAGCCATGACAATTCAAACCAGACGACAAAAAATGCCTGTGAATATTTCCACCATGCAATCATGTCGGGCCCGTCCGGGCCTCTACCTGCTGATCGGCCTGCTTGTGGGCCTGGTTCTCGTCCTGCCTCCTGCTGTCCGGGCCAAACAAAAAGCCGCCGATCTGGTGACCGATGGCCAGCCCATAGACCTGAACCAGGCAATATACCAGAAGCTTTTTGGCGAACTGGAAAAAGAGTATCGGTTTACCCGGGCGGAACTGGAGGAGATATTTTCCGGCCAGACCATATCCCGCCGCGTGCTCGAGCTGATGGACAAACAGTGGGAGGCCAGGCCGTATTACAGATATGCCCCGCTTTTCCTGACTCCTGGAAAAATCAGCAAGGGCAGGGAAAAACTGCGACAGTACCGGGAACTACTCGACCGGATAGAGGAGCGCTTCGGGGTGGACAGGGAAATCGTCATTGCCATCTGGGGAATTGAGACCAGGTACGGCGAATACCAGGGCGCCTTCAATGTCCTGCGGACCCTGAACACCCTCTTTGCCGCCTATCCCCGGCGCTCCGCCTTTTTCCGCAAGCAGCTGGTGCATTTTCTTCTTCTGTGCCGGGAAAACGGGGTCGACCCGCGGACGGTCAAGGGGTCCTATGCCGGCGCCTTCGGTCAGACCCAGTTTATCCCTTCTTCGTATCGGGCCTATGCGGTCAGCTTTGACGGCGATACCCGAAGCGATGTCTGGGAATCGGTGCCAGATGTACTGGCGTCCATAGCCAACTATCTGAAATCATTCGGCTGGAAGCTTGATGCGCCGATTTATGCCGAACTTGGTCCTGAGCTGAAAAGCCAGAAGTTGTTATCTGCCTATCTCAAGGGCAGGAGGGCCAAACTGCCCCTGAAAGAGGTGGAGAAGCTCCAACAGCTTGAACTGCCGCCCTGTCCGGGTCCGTGCAAGGTCACCATTGTCGGCCTGGAGCTTGATCCTGAAAGTCGCCATGCCATGCGCTACATCGCCGGCTATCCAAATTTCCAGGCCATTACTGCCTGGAATCATTCGAACCGTTATGCCATGGCAGTGACAGAACTTGCCGAAGCGCTCGGGGAACAGGATCGGTGACAAGCATTGCATCGTTTCAGGCGTTCAGGGGCAACAATGGTTCCGGAGAAAAATCAGCGGCCTGTCTCCCCGGTCTGGCATTTCTGATTGTATTTTTGTTCTGTGTTCCAGGCTGTACCGTCACCCCTCTTGTTCAGCTCACGGACCGGGAATCACCCTCTTTCGTCGATGATCTGGACAGGACGTCCCTCTCCCGGTCGATCGACAGAAGCTTGGCCTACCTGCGCAGACTCCCCCGGGACCGGCCGCTCAACCTGGGAGAGCACACAGTACCTGCCGGGCGCATTGTCGATTCCCTGCTTGTCTTTCGCCACCTGCTCGCCACAGTTTGGGACAACAGGCTTTTCGACCTTGCCATCCAGCAGTATTTCGATACTTATCAGGCCGGTGGTACCGGCCGGTACAATCCGGGTCGCACCATGCTGGTCACCGGCTATTATCAACCGCTTTTCGATGGCAGCCTGACCCGAAAACCCGGCTACATCTACCCGCTCTACGAGATTCCTTCCAACCTGGTGGTCCGCCATCATCCTGACGGAAAACAACAGGTCGGTCGTCTGGAGAACGGTACCTTCAAGCCATACTGGTCCCGAGGGGAGATTGAAAATCAGGCCATTGCCAGCGGTCACGAGATTGTCTGGCTGCGGGATCCCCTGGATGTCTTTATCCTGCATATACAGGGTTCAGGGCTGATCAGGCTGGAGGATGGAACCATCCGGGGGATCCATTTTGCCCTGAAAAACGGGCTTCCCTATCGGAGCATCGGAAAATACATGGTGGAAACCGGCAAACTGAAGCTGGAAGAGGCAAGTCTTGATACTATCCGGGCGTACATCAAAGCCCATCCCGAGGAGCGCGACGAGATTCTCCACCACAATCCATCCTACATTTTTTTTGAGTGGACAGATACCCATGGTGCCATCGGCAGCCTGGGAGAAGAACTGACTGCGGGACGCTCCATTGCCGTGGATCAATCCATCTTTCCGGCCGGAGCCCTTGCTTTTCTCCGGTCCCGGCAACCGGTTATCAAGGAAGGCAGGGTGGTGAACTGGAAACCGCTGCAGCGATTTGTACTTGTTCAGGACAGAGGCTCTGCCATCAAGGGGCCGGGCCGGGTCGATTTGTTCTGGGGAAGTGGAAACGAGGCTGGCCTGGCGGCCGGGAGGATGAAACAGGGCGGGAGCCTCTATTTTCTCCTTTTGAAAGACAATATTGTAATTCCAGCCACATTCAAATGATCAGCAAGCATAGCCCCTCTGCCACGGTTTTCCATGAACGGGCCCGGGAATATGATTCATGGTTCGAGAACTCTCTGCTTTTTGATATCGAACTGACGGCACTCAGGCGGGCCCTGAACGGCTGCCATGCGCCCCGGCTGGAAATCGGCTGCGGACCAGGCCGTTTTGCCCGGGCCCTGGGAGTACAGTTTGGTATTGATCCGGCCGAGGCCGCCCTGCAGCTTGCCTCCAGGCGCGGAATCCTGACTGCGGCCGGTATCGGGGAACAACTGCCGATTCGTTCGGGAAGCATGGCCACGGTACTTGTTCTCTTCACCCTCTGTTTTGTCGAGGACCGGGATCAGGTACTCAGGGAGTGCCGTCGTGTCCTGCGTCCCGATGGGCGGCTGGTGCTGGGCATCATTCCGGCCGGCTCGCCGTGGGGTACATTTCTGGCCGACAAAGGGGCTCGGGATCATCCCTATTACCGATACGCCCGTTTCCTGGAGCTGGACGAGGTGGATATATTGCTCAGAAAGACCGGTTTTATTCCTGCTGAAACGATTTCCACCCTGTTTCAGAGCCCCCAAAACCTTGAAGCGCTGGAAAATCCGCGCTCAGGAGCTGACAGGAGGGCTGGTTTTTGTGCTATTACCGCCCACTGTGCCGGTGATTGACCTTCCTGAAAAGGCATGGAAAGTGCAAGATTATCCGCGGTTGTCCCGAGGTGCGGCACCGGGGCGGCGGGAAAATTTTGCTGGAACCTACCCGGGAGGAAGCAGATATCATGATACAGGACAGTCTCGTCACCCTCACCACCGATTTTGGCCTCGAGGATCCCTATGTCGGCCAGATGAAAGGGGCTATCCTGAAGCAGAACATGCACGCCCGCATCATCGACCTGACCCATGCCATCCCGGCCCATGATATTCTCGCCGCAGCGATTACCATCTGCTCCAGCTACCGGTATTTCCCGGTCGGCACTACCCATCTGGTGGTGGTCGATCCCGGGGTGGGCAGCCTGCGCCGTATCCTTGCCGCCTCGGGCGACGGTCACCGGTTCATAGCCCCGGATAACGGCATTTTCACCCTCCTCCTCCGGGACAGCATCATCGATACCGTCCATCTGGTGGAGAACAGGTCTTTGTATCCCCGGGAAATAAGCGCCACCTTCCATGGCCGGGACATCATGGCCCCTGTGGCCGCGGCGCTCTCCGGTGGCATGGAGCTTGACCAAGTCGGACCGGCTATCGATCCAGCTCGCTGTGTGCTTCTCGACCTGCCGGAACCGGTCATCAAGGACAGCAGTATCACTGGCCAGGTCCTGCACATCGATCGGTTCGGAAATGTCCGCACCACCATAACCACGACCAGCCTGAGCCGTTTTCAGCCAGGTGCTTTTGCCGGCATCGAGATACAGGGACGCAGAATAAACACCATATCGTCCACTTATTCCGACGTGCCCGAAGGAGAGTTGCTGGCCCTCATCGATTCCTCGGGGTATCTGGAGGTCGCTGTCAACAAGGGCCATGCCGGCCGGGAACTGGACTGCCGGCCCGGCGCTCCGGTTATCGTCTCTTACCGCAAATGAGCGTGGCGTACCTTTTAGTGGGATCGCCATTTTTTTCGTTTTTCTCTATCCGTGTCATTACCGGCGGCCCCTGTCTTCCACGGTATCAGCATCGGTACCTGTCGGCAGTATTCAACATACCGGTGTCCGAGCTCCTCTTTCAACTTTTGTTCTTCCAGCATGGCGCCGATGACCAGATACAGGCTGAGGACCATGCGGCTGATCAGGTTGACATCGGTTAGAGGCCCTGCTGCCCAGAGCAGAGCCAGGCCGCCCGAATACCAGGGATGACGGACATGGCGCAGGAGACCGCTGCGGCGAAAAGGCACCTGCCGGATGTGCAGGGCACCGGCCCGGTACTCCCGCCATTGCTTGAGCCCGAGGAAATACTCCATATCGTATACTTTCTTGCCACCATAAAACATAATGAACGCATAGAGCAGCAGGAGGGCCTGGAGAAGTCGCCAGGTGCCCTGGTATTGGAACAGAACCTGTTGGGGGAGCTGGAATTGATACCAGATGAGCGGCAGGAGTGAGAGCAGGGAGAAAGAGATGTAGAACAGGCGGAAGCCTCCCTGCCATAGACCTCCGCGCCGGCGGAGATACGCCGTTATCCGTCGACTGACCAGGAAGCTGTGCAGGGTACTCCAGACTATCCAGAGCAGGCAGAGAGTGAGCTTGGCGGGCATGGCCTGCATCCTCAGGAGTGGGGACCTCCCGGCCGGAACACGATTTCGGGCCGGGTGGCTGCCGGTTACTGGTTGCGGAAGGGACGGAGCATGTTGGGGTGGTGCATTTCGTCTTCCATCTCCACGGTATGGCAGACATGGCAGCTGTCGTTGGAGCCGATGGGATATGGAGTGGACTGGTACTGCAGGGGCTGGATCACGTCAAGTTGGTCGTTGTAGGGATTTTGGGCCGGGTAAAGGGCATGGGCGCTGTTATGGCACCCGATGCAGCGCAGCTGGCCTGTTTCATCGGTCCGATTGCGAAAGAGAGCGTCCTGGTCGGCGGTCCAGATGTTAAAGGTTTCTTCGGTTTCAGGCGGCTGAAAGTCCTGATGGCAGTTCAGGCAGTCGGGTTCATTGATCCACGGCTGTCTGGGCCTGATCTCGTCGAGTTCTGCTACAGCTTCAGGTGCAAGGTGGTCTATTAATTCGCCGGCACGGGCTTTGCCCTGCTCCTGTTCTCTTTTGAGCAGAGCCAGTGCATGGTCTGAGAGAGAACCGTGGCAGTTGGTGCAGTCCATCTCCAGATTGTGATGGATACCGCGTAACGCCCGGGTGGCGCCATCATTTGCTGCCGGGTGGCACTGGGTGCAGGCTTTGGCACCCAGGTCGGCCAGAAAGATGGCATGGAAGCCGTGGATGGCGGCGGAAAGATTGAGCTGGCCACTGTCCGGTCCGGCCTGGAGCAGGCCTTTGCCCTCCAGTAGAGGGTCATGGTGGCATTGCTGGCACAGTACCGGCTGACCCGATGCGGCCTGTTTCTGCAGGCTGGTTCCGGAAAGTCGATCATGGGTGGCAAGAACGGACATTGCCGTGGCGGTGGAAATTCCGGCCCGGTTCTCTTTTTTCCAGGGACCGCCATGACAGGTTCGGCAATTCATCTCTGTTGCCACCGGTACTACGGCCCGGGTCCGGGCCAGAACCCGGCCCTGTTCGTCCACGGCCCGGATCGAGACCTGAGGATAGGGCATGTATCCTTTGTCGGTATAGGGGACCACGGGCAGCAGGTCGGCACGAAAGGTCAGGCCAGCCGCTGTCATGGTGCCTTTCAGCCCTTTTCCGGCCAGTCCGGTGTCCGGCGGCGGGACATTCTCCACCCCTGGAAGTTTGCCAAGGTTTTCCCAGAAATCGATCTGGCTGGAGGGGCGGTTGAATGGCCGGTCTATCTCATAATGCAGGGTCACACCTTCGGTGACCACCTCCGGGGTCTCGCCGCGGCGGATCAGTTGGGCCTCGAGGTTGACTCCCGGAGGCAGCATGAACCAGGACGCGCTGGCATCGGTGAGTGATCGCATGCCGAAATCGCTCCAGGCAAGCAGTACGTAGCCCGCCTTCTCCCGGTCAAATTCCGGGACGCGAACAGTAGCTGCAGGCAGCGCAATTGCCTGGGTCCGGTCGGTGCGGCCATTGAGGCCATGGGCGATGTACCAGGCCAGTGCTCCGGCCTCCTCCCGGGTACCGGCAAAGGGAGGCATGTAGGGGTGTATTTTGTCCATGTTGAGAATCATGGACTGCAGGCCAGAGGGTGAAAACGGCGCAGCCAGAGGCCTGATGTCGTTAAGGGGGCCATCGATGGAGTGGCATGGCAGGCAGAGAATGTTGTAGAGCTGCCGGCCCGCTTCCAGCCTGTTTTCCTCAGTGATGTTCCTGAGATTCACCCATTTTGCCTCCTGGAGCACTCCTTTTTGCTTTACTTTGTTCAGGTCGCGTTTGAGGATAGAGGTGGAATACATGTAGTCGTAAATGATATAGGGCCGCCGTCCACCTTCGCGCAGAAACTCAAAGGTACCCATGTACATGAGGCCGATGATCAGGATTATGGCGGCCAGAGGCCTGGAAAGCAGGGTGGGGATCCGGATGGCCATCAGCAGGCCCCCCAGGATCAGAAGCGGGGAGAGGAGGGCAAAACCGGTGATGAACGGACGCATCTCGGGCATGGCCTGGAAGATCAGCTGTTCCAGTTCCGGGGGCAGGGCTTTGCGATACCACCAGGCCGAGGCCAGAAAACCGCCAAAGGGCAGCAGGAGCCACAGGGCACAGTAGCGGACCATGGTGGTCCGAAGTTTTTGTTCCCGGATCCAGGTGGAGGTCAGCAGGCCGAACATGCCGGCGATCATGAAGGCCAGGAACGAACGGAAAAAGAGGGCCGGCCAGAAGGTCGGGTTGAAGAATCCGGTCCAGAAGTTGTTGTTCTCCAGCCAGCTGCCCGGGGTGAGCATGAAATCTATGATACCGTTGATGATGAACAACGACATCCAGGCAGCACCGAAATAGATCCAGCCGATGATCAGGTGGTCCCGGCTGTTTAACCGGTCAAAGGTGTAATAGTAGATGAAAAGTGCCAGAATCTCGATGGTGAAGAAGACCCACTCCGTGGCCCAGCCAAAGACAAAGATATGGATCAGAGAGGAGGTGGCGGCCGGGTTCAGGAGGGCGATGGTGAACCATATGCCGACCCCGGTGATACCGCCGGCCACCATGGTGAGCAAAAGGAAGAACCTGGTGTGCAGGCGTACATATTTCAAAATACCCTTGTCCCGGGCCCGCAGGCCCTTGATCTCGGTCAGGACCAGAAAGAGTCCGCCGCCCACGGCGAAATGAGAGATATAGACGTGAAAGACCGCGATCAGGGCAATGAACAGCCCGCCACCGAAAACATCGAGTTCCCAGACAGGATAGTTCATGAGCTTACCTCCTTTTTGTCCTCAGCAACGGGCCGTTCATATCTCCGGTAAGCAAGGCGCATCATCCAGGCCAGCAGGACCAGCCCGGCGGCAAAGAAGAGCAGGAAAACGATCATGGGTGAATACTGGGGGGTCACCGGAAGATCACCAGGTGAGAACCAGGGCTTGAGATAGGCGGCGCGAAGCAGGTCCCGGGCCAGGAGCATGATGAAAATCGATCCCAGTATCAGCCATGTCGCAGGCAATACCTTGAGCCTGAAGGCCTTGATGACGGCCAGGCCCGCCAGTACCATGCCGGCCAGGAGGCACACCGTGATCAGGATGCCGGTTGTGGTGGAAAGGTCAACAGCTCCAGGAGGCAGGCTGCCGAGAAACCAGAAACCGATACCGAAGTTCAGGATTGTGGCCCAGCCGAACAGGTAGCAGCCATAACGGATCCAGGTCGAGGCCTGCTCTCTGTCTTTTCCGGGGCTCATGGTATAGTAGAAGGCGATGGCCAGTCCCCCCACGGCCACGGACGAGACCACGAAGTGGAGATAACGCGGTATGATGGTGGGGTCACTGAAAATAAGGAGGGTGCCACCGGGCCGGTCAAAATAGCGAACCCAGGAGTCCGGCCGCATCATCATGACAAAGTTGCTGGTGAAGAACAATCCGATGAGCAGTAGCAGGAGAAGGCTCAGGCCCACGGTGACGGTGCGGCCTATCCGCATGTTCTCGTAGCGGTAACTGTAGATATAGGCCAGGTAGTAGGCCGCGATGAGCAGGGCGACGATCAGGAGCCAGAAACTGGCCATGAGGATGGAGCTCGTGTACATGAAGTGCCCGTAGAGGACCTGGACAAAGAGAAGGGGAGCGACGCCGAAATTAACGGTAAAGGCAATGGTGAAGGGCAGCCGTCTGGAGATCGTCCTGCCCAGGGGGCAGGGAGATTCAGGATGGATAAGATGGCGGGCAAAGGCAATGAAGGCCCCGCCCAGCATTATGTTCATGAGCAGGATATGAAGGAAAAGGGTGATGGTCAGCAACAGCTGGAACCATCCCCAGGGCACCTGCAGGGGATCAGGGGTGGGGATCAGGGTGGCAGGGACCATGCTACCTCCTCGTTCTTACATGGCAAGAGGGTACAGGGTTTGTAACCATACGGTGTCGACTGCAATTAATTGTCCTGCCCCGGCTTTCAATTTCCGATTGCGTCGTAAAAGTCCGGTTACGATACCATCAATTCCTGATCTCAATGCATTTTTCCGGACAGTAGGCCACGGCCTGGCGCACATCTTCGGTTATTTCCGGGTTGATTGAGGTCAGCCCGATTGTTTCCGTATCCTCATTAAAGTAAAAGACATCGGGACAGAGTTCCACGCAGGTCAGGCAGTTGCTGCAGAAATAGGTATCAATGAGAATTTCAGCCATAAATGAAAGATTCTGATTAGAGAGCATATTGAGAAACTGGCATGTTGTCCGCTCAGTGTGTCACCGGTACGTTGAAAAATGTTCATATCCACTTGAACATGATACGCTTTTCAACTTTTACTCTCTTTATTCCCGGGCCAGATTCTCCAAAGTACCCCGAGGGGAACATTGGTGTGAGGAAATAAAGACATCGTGAGCCGTCTGATAAGCAAATGGTATCACAGAACCGGGCGGTCACCAAAAGAAAAGAAGGGTCAACCTGGCTGCTGGCAGGAGATTCAGGCAGATTTACAGACCAAAACCTCTTGTTTGCCTTGCCTGCCAGGGGAAATCGGCGAGGTGACACGGAGAAAAAATCAGCACCCACAAGCGCCAAGTGCGTCCTTGTTGAAGCTTTTATCCGGGCTGATGGGGTATTTTCCGTCAAAGCACGCCAGGCAGAAGGAATTCCGTTCAAGGCCTGTGGCCTCCACCAGGCCATCCAGGCTGAGGTAGCTCAGCGAGTCCAGACCCAGATAATCCCGGATATCTTCAATGGAGTGAGTGGCGGCGATGAGTTCGGTGCTGGATGGAAAATCGATCCCGTAATAGCAGGCGTGGGCTGTGGGCGGGCATGAGACCAGCATATGGACCTCCCGGGCGCCTACGTTGCGCAGGGAACGGACCCGGCTGCGGCCGGTGGTGCCACGGATAATAGAGTCCTCGACAATGATGACCCGTTTGTCCTTGAGCAGATGGCGGACCGGGTTGAGTTTGACCCGGACCGAGAAGTCCCGCATGGACTGGGTGGGCTGGATAAAGGTCCGGCCGACGTAATGATTGCGGATCATGCCCATTTCCAGCGGAATACCCGATGCCTGGGAGTAGCCAATGGCTGCGTAGTTGCCGGAGTCGGGAAAGGGCATGACAAAGTCGGCTTCGATTTTCGCTTCCCTGGCCAGTATTTCACCCATTCGTTTCCGGGTCTGGTAGACGTTGATACCAAACACGTCCGAGTCGGGCCTGGCAAAGTAGACATGCTCAAAGATGCAGAAACTCTTGGGCTGGGGCGGCCAGGGGAATATGGACCGCGGGCCGTCCCTGTCGATGACGACCACCTCGCCTGGTTCGATATCTCGTTCATAGCGCGCCTCGATCAGATCAAGGGCACAGGTCTCCGACGCCACCACCCAGCCGCCGTTGTCCAGCCGTCCGAGACACAGGGGCCGGAAACCGTTGGGGTCGCGGACCGCGATCATGGTGTTTTTGGTCATGAGCAAGAGCGAGTAGGCGCCTTTTATGCAGGCGAACGACTCTTTGATGGCCCGTTCGATTCCCATTTCCATGGTTCGGGCCAGGAGGTGAAGAACTATCTCCGAATCCATGGTGGTCTGAAAAATTGATCCTTTGGCTTCAAGATGGCGACGCAGGTCAATGGAGTTGACAAGGTTGCCGTTATGGGCCACGACCAGGGGCTCACCCTTATGGGTGACCATGAAGGGCTGGGTGTTGATGATGTTGGATTCTCCGGTGGTGGAATAGCGGACATGGCCGACCGCCAGGTGACCGGACAGTCGCTGCAGTATCCGCTCGCTGAAGACTTCGGGTATCAGCCCCATGTCCTTGTGGATGGCGATTCGTTTGCCATTGCCTGCGACAATGCCGGCGCTTTCCTGGCCCCGGTGCTGAAGAGCATAGAGGCCGAAATATGTTAGCTTGGCCGCGTCCTCGTGGCCGAAAACACCGCAGATGCCACATTCGTGTTTGGGCTTGCCCCAGCTGTTGAAATCAGGAATATACTGTTGCATGTCTACTTTCCATAACTGTCAGAAATATGCCGCTCTGCCAGGAGATATTTCTTGTGGTGGAGCGGGATTGGCGCAGGGACCTTCAGTTTGACTTCACGAAGGTTTGCTGCCGGTCCAGGGAGGGACTCGTTTTTATTCAAGAGGTAAAACAGTATGTGGTGGAATTTTTACGAGTTCATTAAACTCGAAGGGCACAAAGAATAATCTCTTTGTGCCCGGCTGAGTTATCCATATAGGCCTTCGAATATTTCCTACAAACCAGATTACACTATTTTTTTCAACAAATATATGCTGATATTTGATAGATTGACAGGTACGGATGCTCTCTCGCCTGATTTGTCCCGTTCAGATCCGGCTGACGGCAACACGACCGAAAAGATACTGTAACACAACAACCGGGTTATTATTCGATGAAGAATTCCTTTCCCCGTCTGACACAGACTGTCAAGGCCGCAGGCTGAGCTGCCAAGCTGGGCCCGGGGGACCTGGGCCGGATTCTATGTGGACTTGACCTGCCACGCGACCCTAACCTGATCGTGGGATCGGAGACCTGCGACGACGCCGGGGTGTACCGTTTGAACGATACCACGGCTCTTATACAGACCGTGGATTTTTTTACGCCCATTGTCGATGATCCCTATGCCTTCGGGCAGATCACGGCGGCCAATGCCCTGTCCGATGTCTATGCCATGGGCGGGCGGCCTCTGCTCTGTATGAATATCCTTGCCTGTCCACTGAAGACCATGCCCGAGACCGTCTTCCGTCAGGTGGTGGAGGGTGGCCTGGAAAAGATCAGGGAGGCGGGTGCCCTGCTGGTGGGTGGGCATTCCATCGAGGATACGGAGCTGAAATACGGACTTTCGGTCACCGGACTGGTCCATCCGGACCGGGTGCTGAAAAACAGTGGCGCCCGGCCGGGCGATGTCCTGGTCCTGACCAAGCCTCTGGGAACTGGTATCCTCTCCACGGCCATCAAGGGCGGGCTTGGTGGCTCCGGGCTGGAGAAGCGGATCATCGAGGTGATGGCCGCCCTGAACCGGCTACCGGCGGAGATTCTTCAACGGCCTGAATTTATAGATGATCCCGCCATGTGGCCCCATGCCTGTACTGATATCACCGGTTTTGGCCTTATCGGCCACCTGCATGAGATGGCCGAGGCCTCCCGGGTTTCCATCCATGTCCATACCGAGGCCCTGCCGATCCTGCCGGAGACCCTGGCTTTTGCCGATATGGGCATTATCCCGGAAGGGGCCCATACCAATCGGAAGTTTTACCTGTCCCGGGTGGATGGCGCCAGCGAGCCTGCCTCCTCCCTTGAGCTCATATGCTGCGATCCCCAGACTTCGGGGGGGCTGCTCATCTCTTTGCCGGAGGCCGGGGCCCAGGCTCTGCTCGCCCACCTGGAAGATGAGGGCTATCCCCTTGCCTGCGGGATCATCGGCGACGTGCACCCGGAACCCGCCGGGTGGATTATTCTTGAGAAAAGAGGAGGTTGATGACGCTGCCCACCCTGTTCCCTCCCTGGATTGCCCTCCAAGCCTTTCGGGCAGATTTCCGTCCGGCCCGGTTGTCGTCGGCGCCAGAGCGTCGTGTTGCGTGGCTCTCCGGAGCCACAGGGAAAAGTTGCTTCTGGATTTTCTGTCTTTTGGCCTTGGTGCTGGCTCCTGGTTATTCGGGGGTCTCCGTGGCTGTCGCCGCCCTGCCCAGGCTGCTGGTGGTGCACAGTTACGAGCCGGACCAGATGACCGATCTGGAACAGACAAGGGGGCTGCTCTCCGGGCTTGCCCGGGAGGGGTATCTGGATGGAGAGTCCATTGATATCCAGCACTTTTACATGAAAACCAAGAAGGTTTTTATCTCTCCCGAACAGATAGAGGAGCGGGGCCGCGAGGCCCTGGCCCTGATCCATGAACTCAAGCCGGACCTGGTCCTGACCATTGACGACAATGCTGCCCGTACCGTGATGCTTCCCCTGGTGGACAGCGATATTCCGGTGGTGTTTGCCGGTATGAACGATCAGGTCGAGGACTATGACAAGATACGTCATTTCATGAACTCCCGGGCCCGGCCGGGACATAATGTGACCGGGGTACTGGAAAAACTCTACATCTCCAAATCGGTCCGGGTGATGAAGGAGGTTCTTCCAGAGCTTGGCAAGGTCGTGTTCATCGTCGACAATACGCCAACCGGCGAGGCCCTGGAAAAACAGGTGGAGTTTGCCCTCGGGTCCGATAACGGCGGACTTCTCTATTCCATCTGGAGGGCGGACAGCCTGGCCAGATACCGACAGTTCATCCGCAAGATCAACAGCGATCCGGAAATACAGGCCTATTATCCGCTGGTCACCCGCCTGATCCGGGCCGACGGCAGTGTGGTTCCCCTGCCGGAGGTCACCCGCTGGACCCTGCGCAAGTGCAGGAAACCGGCCATGGCGTTCAGTTATTTTCTGGCCCAGCAGGGGTATTTCGGCGGAGTGTCAGTGGATTTCCAGGCCATGGGGAAGTATACGGCCCGGAAGGTGGCTCGGATCCTGGATGGAACTCCGGCCGGGATGTTGCCGATAGAGGAATCCATCGAGTATGCCATTGTCTTCAATGTGGCCCGGGCCCGGCAGCTGGGCATCACCATACCGGTGGAGGTTCTCAGTGCCGCGGATGCCGTCTATGATACCCTGGGACTCCGGACGGAACCGGAGAACCCGACTCTTCTCATCATTCAGAGCTATGAGGAGGGTATAGGGTGTGGTGCTGCCCTTGACCTTGGACTGGTGGAGGCCCTGGCCCAGGCCGGGATGCATGTGGACAAGAATGTGACCATCCGGCGTTTTTTCATGGACACCCGCTACCGTCACACCACCCCCTGCGCTATCCATGCCCGCGGTCAGGCCGCTTTGCGGGAGATTCATGCCACGGATCCGGATGTCGTCGTAATCCTGGGGGACAATGCCATCGCCGAGGTAATGCTGCCGTTGGTCGGCACGGATTATCCGGTCCTGTTTGGCGGCATGAATAGGAATATCCAGCGATATAATAATCGGAAACATTTCATGAACACACTGCAGGTTCCCGGCTTCAATGTCACCGGAGTGACCAGTGAGGTGTTTTTCGACAAGATCATGGAGATGGTCCATGTGATGCTGCCCAAGGCCAGAAAGATGGTGGCCATCATGCCCGATACCGAACCGTGGCTGCGTGACCTGGGTGAGCGGATGCAGCGGTACGCCGAATCCTTCGACAGCCAGTGCGATTTTCCGGGTTCTTTTCAGTTGGAGCAGGTATCCTCCCTGCTGGAGTTCCAGCGCCTGGTCCTGAAGTATTCCGCCGATCCGTCGGTGGATCTCTTGGCCGTGCCCATGCCGGTTGGGCTGTTGCGTGAGGACGGCACGGTCAATCCTCTGGCCGATACCCTGAGCTGGCTCTTTGCCAACCAGCACAAACCAGGCTTTACCTTTGCCGTGGACTGGGTGGCCTATGGCTACCTCATGGCTGTTGGTATGGACCTGAGGGGTTGTGGCCGGCAGTTGGGTAACCAGCTGATCCGGGTCCTTTCCGGTAGTGCTCCCGGTGAAATCAGTATAGAGTCGCCGGAAGAATACTACCTGGCTGTCAACCAGGCCAGGGCCCGACAACTGGGGCTGCGGATTCCTCTGGAATTTCTCGAGGCTGCCAGGAAGGTGTTTGCAGACATGACTCCAAGCCTTGCCAGGTAGGCGGACCTGTTCTTGATGACTGATAATCCGGCCAACCGACGCTTTCTCTACTCCCTGAGGACAAAACTCCAGGTGATGACCCTGGTGGTGGTGCTGTTGCCCATGGTGGTGATGACCATTGCCGTGGTCCATGTTCTCAGGCAGCACCTGGACGAAGATATCGCCCGGCAGCTCTATTCCGACGTCTCCGTCGCCACCCTGTTTTACCAGAAGGAGATGGGGAGGGTACAGGATGCCGTTCATTCCATATCCCTGGACAACACCGTCAAGACAACCTTTTACCTCGGAATCAAGGGGCAGCTCAAGAAACATCTCGAAACCCTGGGCGCCCAGTACAATCTGGATTTTCTCCTCATCGTCACTCCCCTTGGCCGGTTGGCGGTCTCCCCCTATCCCGGCCGGGAAATGGGACATGATTTCTACGAGCATCCGGTCATCGCCGAGGCCGCTCTCATGAGCGACTATTCGGCCACCATGCTGGAGGAAAATGCCACTCTGCTCCATTTCCTGGAGCTCAAGGGCAGAAATGTCGACAACATGCCGGTCCTGGTCATGGAGGCGGCCAGTCCCATCGTGGTGCGGGACAAGTTTGTCGGCATTGTCTTCGGCGGCCGGATGATGAGTGGTAACGAGTCGTTCCTGGAACAGGTCCGCACCGTGGCCGGCTGTGACCGGGTGGAGCTGATCGCCGGCAACCGGGTGGCCGGGTCAAGCCTGGACCCCGACGGCCGCGCGGGAAGGTGGGGAGTCCGTTTTCCCGAGCGCCTTGACTACGAGGTGACGAGCGACGCGGTGTTCGGGACCCGGATTTTCTCTCCCCTGGACATGGAAGAACAGATCTATGCATATCATCCGCTGGAGATGCCGGAAGAGTCCCTGGCCGCCCTGGTCTGTTTCCGCGATGTGTCCCACTTTCAACCCCTGCTCACCAGGATGTGGCGCCTGATGATATCCATCTTCTTCGCCGCTCTGGTCCTGGCCCTGGTCCTGACCCTGGTTATGTCCCGTTTCATTGCCACACCGCTCCACCGGCTGACCACCGCCATGCGCAACGTACGTAAGGACGGAGTATTCGAGCCGGTTCCCGTGCGCCGCGATGATGAGATCGGTGATTTGATATCGGGTTTCAACCGCATGGCGGGGCGTCTTGAACAGCGGATCCAGGATCTGCACCACGAGGTTCTCTGCCGGAAGGAGGCGGAAAAAGAGCTGGCAGCGGAATCGGAACGGCTACGGGTTACCCTGGAGTCCATAGCCGATGGGGTAATTGCCACCGATACCAGCGGCAGGGTGGTCATCATGAATCGGGTGGCGGAACAGCTGACCGGATGGGACCGGGAGGAGGCCATGGGCCGGACGGTGAACGAGGTTTGCCCCATGGTCGATGAGCTGACCGGCAATGCTCTGGGTAACCCGGTGGCCCGTATCATGGAGACCGGCCAGCAGGCTCTGACCAGTGGCGATCTCATCTTGCGCGCAAGCTCCGGTGGAGAGCTTCTGGTTACCGAAAGCTGCGCTCCGTTGAAAGACAGGGATGGTTACATTGTCGGCGCAGTGCTGGTTTTTCGTGATGTAACCCAGCGCCGAAAAATGGAAGAGGAGCTGGCAAAGGTCCAGAAACTGGAATCCATCGGGGTGCTTGCCGGTGGTATTGCCCATGACTTCAACAACCTGTTGACGGCGATCCTTGGCAATATCTCCCTGGCCAAACTGGAGGTCGACCCGGGCGAGCAGCAGTACCGCAACTTGGAAGACGCCGAGCTGGCCAGTCTGCGGGCCAGGGATCTGACCCTGCAGCTTCTGACGTTTTCACGCGGAGGCGCGCCGGTGAAATGCAAACTGGATCTGGGCAAGCTGATCGAGGAAGTGGCTGGTTTTATTTTGTCTGGCTCGCCGGTGCAGCCGGAGCTGCACCTGGCCGACAACCTGTTGCCTGTTCATGCCGACGGAGGTCAGATCAACCAGGTGCTCTCCAACCTGCTGATCAACTCCATGCAGGCCATGCCAGGCGGTGGTACGATCCGCATTGCGGCCTGTAATTGCACGGTGGCGGAGGAGACCTCTTTGCCCCTGCGCGAGGGACAGTATGTGCAGATCACTGTCGAAGACCAGGGTATGGGTATCCCGCCCGAGCACCTGGACCGGATCTTTGATCCCTACTTCACCACCAAGGAGGCTGGCAACGGCCTGGGGCTTGCCATCTCTTACGGCATTGTCAACAAGCATGGCGGCCATATCCTGGTGGACTCCGTCCAGGGCAGCGGTACCATTTTCCATGTGTACCTGCCCGCCTGCCCGGAAGAGGGCCGGTCGTGGAACGGGGGTAAGCATGATGGACCGGCGGAGGGCAGTGGCCGGATCTTGGTTATGGACGATGAGGATATGGTCCGTTCCGTGGCGCGCTCCATCCTCACGGCCCTGGGCTACAGTGTGGAATGCGTGGCAGATGGAGAGGAAGCGGTGCGGGTGTATCGGGATGCCATGGAGAGTGGCAACCGGTTTGATGCCCTGCTGGTGGATTTGACCATTATGGGCGGTATGGGTGGTGAAGAGACCATCCGCATCCTGAGGCAGATCGATCCGGAGGTAAAGGGTATCGTTTCCAGTGGCTACTCCAGTCACCCGGTCATGTCCAGGTACAAGAGCTTCGGCTTTGCCGGGGTGGTGATCAAACCCTATCAGATGGATGAACTGGGCCGGGTCCTGCGGGAGGTGCTCAACCGCACATGAGTGCCAGCACCAGCCGGGTCAGCTCGACCATGTCATTCAGGTCCACCTGTTCGTCGGTGGAGTGAACATTGGTCATGCCGGTGGCGACAATGGCGGTCTGCAGGCCGTAGCCGTTGAAGATATTGGCGTCGCTGCCACCGCCGGCGGTCCTGAATTCCAGCTTGAGGCCGATGCGGTCCGCTGCCCGGGAGATCCTTCTTATAACCGGATCACTTCTGTCAAGCAGCATGACCGGGAAATCCATAGTAGTGCTGATATCCACCTGCGGCTTGCCGATGGCGCATCTATCCGGGTTCTGCCAGGAATCGATCACCTCGTAAAACGCCTTTTCCACTTCTGCGGTCAACCGGTCCAGCTTGTCCTGGGCATGACTGCGTACTTCTCCCTCGATGCAGACTTCCTCCGGGACAATATTGGAAGCGGTTCCACCGCGAATGGTGCCGAAATTGACCGTTGACTCGCGGTCTATCCGGCCACAGGGCACCCTGGCCAGGGCATTGGCCGCCAGAATGATGGCGTTTATCCCCTTTTCCGGGTGGAGGCCTGCATGGGCAGCCACTCCCCGAAGTTTGATCCGGAGACGGTTCGCAGCAGGAGCACCGATGATAACCCGGCCAAAACCGCTGGAGTCCAGGGCATACCCCATTCTGGCCCTGATATTGTTCGGATCAAGGGCCTTGGCTCCCAGCAGGCCGATCTCTTCGCAGGTGGTGAAGACAAGTTCCAGCGGTCCAATGGGCAGGTTATGCTCGCGGACGGTTTCCACGGCCTCGATCAGGGCAGCGATGCCTGATTTGTCGTCGCTGCCGAGAATCGTCTTTCCCGCGCTCCTGAAAATATTTCCCTGGCGCACGACCTTGATCCCGGTACCTGGTTCGACCGTATCCATGTGGCAGTTGAAAAAAATCGGTTCCTGCTCCTTGTCTCCCTTGAAGCGGACAAACAGGTTTCCGCAATCTGAACCGGTAACGGCTCCGGAGTCGTCTTCAAAGATTTCATCGGCCCCGAGCCGGGTGAAGATGTCGCGGAGCAGGGCGGCCATCCTGCCCTCCCGGCGGGAGGGACTGTCGGTTTCGCAGAGGGTGACAAAGGTGTCCGCCAGTCGCTGGCGGTGGATATTTGCAGGCATGGAAATCAGGTGTCCCTATGGCTGATCAGGACCACGGCCTGGGCGGCGATTCCTTCCCCCCGGCCAGTGAAGCCCATTTTTTCTGTAGTTGTGGCTTTGATGTTGATGGCCTCGCAGTGGCAGGCCGTCTTCAGGTTGTTGAGCATTTCGCCCAGAAAAGGGGCCAGTCTGGGCTGCTGACAGATGATGGTGAGGTCTGCATTGACGAGGACTTTTTGCCGTGTCTTGAGCAGGTTCATGACCCGCTCCAGGAGTTTGATGCTGCTGATGCCCCGGAACCGCTCGTCACTGTCGGGGAAATGGCGTCCTATATCGCCCTCTCCCAGGGCCCCGAGAAGGGCATCCATCAGGGCGTGGACCAGGACATCGGCATCGGAATGGCCAAGAAGGCCCAGCGAATGGGGTATGTCCACTCCGCCAAGGATAAGTTTTTTTCCTTCCACCAGCCGGTGAGCGTCAAATCCGGTGCCGATACGCATTGTTTTTTCCTGTTCCCGGCCGGATCGCCGGTCTGTTTTCTGCCCATTTTCTCCAATCATGGAGGAGGCCAGGAGAAGGTCGCCTGGCCGGGTCAGCTTGATATTCTGTTCGTCTCCGGGCACAACATAAACCGGTATGTTGCCATGTTCAAGCAACGAGGCCTCGTCGGTGCCGGTGAAGCCATCCTTTGCGGCCAGGCCGAAGGCCTGTTCGAGCAGTTCCCGGCGCATGGCCTGGGGGGTCTGGGCCAGCCAGACCCGACTCCGGTCAATGGTTGACTTTATCCGGCCATTCTCCGGGTCAACCTTTTTGAGTGTGTCCTTGGCCGGAATCGCGGTAATCACTGCTCCGTGGCGGACAACCCCGGCCAGGCAACGGGCGATAATCCGGTCGCTGACCAGTGGCCTGGCACCGTCGTGGACGAGGACGGTGTCGATTTGTGGTGGCAGGGCGGCAAGGCCGTGGGAGACCGATTCCTGCCTGGAGGTCCCGCCTCTGGTCAGGATGAGCTTTGCCGGCAGCGGGCTGGAAAGATATCTGGTCAACAGGTCCAGGCTCTGCTGATAATGGGAAGGGGGGAGGGCGACCACCACGGCGGAGATGGCCGGATGATCCAGGAAAATTCTGATGGTGTGGATCAGGACCGGTGTCCCGGCCAGATCAAGAAACTGCTTGGGCCGGTCCGCTCCCATCCGGGTGCCGAACCCAGCGGCCGGAATGATGGCCCCGGCCCGGGCCGATGTTTCTCTCTTTCCTGTACCTGCGGTACTCATGGTCATGGCGAATCAAAAAGAGGTGAAAAAAAGAGTGCAGGACAAACTCGGCCGCGCAGACCTCATTTATCCTGCACTCAAAAAAAAATCGGGACGGGCTGTAAGCCGAATTCTGTCTCCGCCGAAGCGGAGCATGATCATTTCTCTGGGATACCGGTCGCCCGGTATCTCGTGCAACCTACCCGGAAGCCTTGGACGGGCCGCCCTCAAACGCTTCCCTATTTGGTCTTGCACCCGGTGGGGTTTACCCTGCCTTCCGTGTCGCCACGAAAGCGGTGAGCTCTTACCTCGCCATTTCAACCTTACCTGTGCCCGCGGTGGCGGGCCATCGGCGGTGTGTTTTCTGTGGCACTTTCCTCCGGTTACCCGAAGTTCGCGTTACGAACCACCTTGCCCTGTGGTGTTCGGACTTTCCTCTCTGGATCTCAGGTGAAATACAGAGCGATCATGCGCCCGTCCCAAACTGTATAGCCATGTTTAATATGGTGCTGGTCCGGAATATTGTCAAGGCCGGGTCAGGCGCCCTGAAGCTGCCGGTGGTTGTCGATGCCCTGGTTGGCCAACTCGTCGGCCCTCCTGTTCTGCGCCCTTGGCACATGGTGCACCTTCCAGCTCTCAAAGGAGCGGAGCTCCCGGTGAACCTCTGTAAAGAGCGGTTTGAGGGCCGCGCTCTTGACCTGGTAGCATCCCTGGAGCTGGCGGACAATGAGTTCGGAGTCCATAAAGATCTCCACCCTGCAACATCCCTCGTCTCTGGCTGCCTGCAGGCCTAGGAGCAGAGCTCGGTACTCGGCCACGTTGTTGGTGCAGGTGCCCAGGTACACTGCCCTGGTGGTCAGCTCACGGTCGCTGTCGTCAAGCAGGACAATGCCGGCCCCGGCTTGGCCGGGATTACCCCGGGAGGCGCCGTCGGTATAGAGCCGGCAAATACCCGGGGTGCGATGACGCTCCGTGGGGGGCACTGTTTCCGGGGCAGGAGAGGAGTTGGAGGGTTTATCCGCATCCGCGGATCGTTTTTTCTGTTCTTCTGCCAGGCCAATCAGCGCCGCCCGGACCTCCTCGGCCCGGTAGTCGGGAAAGAGGACGGAAAGGGTGGTATCAGACAGCCTGGCAGCCAGGGTCTGCAGCAGTTCTTCATCGCCCGGTCGGTTACGCATCCGCGGTCTCGCTCTCTTCTTCCCGGAAGTAGAGGATCCGGTGGCAGGTGGGGCAGATGTTCATCTTGTCGCCCTTGCGGACCTCGTTGAACTGCTGGGGCGGAATGGCCATGAAACATCCCTGGCAGATTCCGTCCAGGGTGGCGACCACAGCCATGCCATGCCGCTTGCTGAGCAGCATGTTGTAGCGTTTGAGCAGGGCAGGGCTCAGTTCGGCAGCCAGTTTTTCCCGTTTCTTGACCACGCTTTTCTTGCGGGTGGTGATTTTCTTGACCGCATTCTTGATTTTGGTGGTTTCCTCGGCCAGCAGTTCCTCTTCACCCTTGCACAGGTTTTCCAGCTCGGCGGCCTGATTTTTCAGCTGTTCGGTCTGTTCCATGATCGAAGTCAGTTGCTCCTGGCTGTCCTTGATCTGCCGCTTGGCGTCTTCGATTTCCTTGAGAAGGGCCTGGTGTTCGCGACTGGTCTGGACCTGCATCATCTTGTTCTGCCGGTCTTTGATCCTGGCGGCTGCGTCCTCGTGTTCCGCCTTGACTTCCCGCTGCCGCTGCTCCAGGGCACTGACCTTTTCCCGGCACTGGTTTATCTGTTCCTGCTTGTCGGCAATACTCTGCTGCCGGTCGGTGATTTCCTGCTGTTTCTCGCTGATTTGTTTGTCAAATCCGGCGATTTCAGTGTCGATTTCCTGCAGGACAATGAGTTTGCTGATTTCTTCGTTCAATGGTGTACTCCTTATGCAACACGGTTTCAGGCCGGCAAAAAAGGCCGGCAGTTAAAATATTCGTGCAAGCGGACTTCGCTGGGCCGCCGTATGCAGGGGCAGTTCCAGTCCGGCCGCCTTAAGTTCCTTTGCCAGTGCCCGGTGGAGCGATGCGATGACGATCTGTTCGGTTGCAAAATGTCCGCCGTCCACCAGCCAGTGCCCGGCTTCCTCGGCCCAGCGGGCCGTGGCGTGTTTGAGCTCCGAGCTGACAAAGACATCGGCTCCCAGCTCCAGAGTTTTCCCGGCGTAGTCAAAGCATGATCCGCCGCAGACAGCCACCCTGCGGATAGTCTCGGGACGCGGACCGGCCTCGAGTAACCAGGGGGGCTCAATGGCCTGTCTGAGGCGGTCGATAAAATCATCGGGAGTCAGGGGGGCCGGGTATTCTCCTATCCGGCCAAGACCACAGGGCGCACCCGCGTTTTCACAGGGCGTCGGATCAAGAGGTCGTGTTTTTTCAAGACCGAGTCTCCAGGCCAGGATATCACTGACTCCGCTGCGGGCGGCATCGAGATTGGTGTGACAGCCTATGACGCATATGTTGCGACGAATGGCCGTACTGATAAGCCGGCCGTCCGGCTGTTCGGTACGAATGGCTTTTGTCGGGTGGAAGATCAGGGGGTGGTGGGTGATGAGCAGGTCTGCATGGAGTTGCAAAGCCTGGTCCAGTACCTGGGAGGTGGGATCAAGGGCCAGCATGACACCATGGACCGGTTGCCCCGGGTCACCGATCAGAAGTCCGACATTGTCCCATGACTGGGCCAGCTCTGCCGGGGCTATACGTTCTAAAATGTCAAGAATATGCTGGACGGTTGCCGTCATGGTAGCGATTATGACTGTGGCGCAGGAGTGAGGTCAAAGAAAAAGAGGCACACCCACCGGGGATGTACCTCTTTTTCTCGAGCTTGGTGTTGCTGTCGTCTGTTTCTGGAAAAACAGATTGTCGAAAACTGATGATTTTGCTCAAGACCCTGCGTAGTGTTATGCATGGCGATTATCCCGCCATGCCGAATTGTCCGTGGTGGGCCTACCTGGACTCGAACCAGGGACCGACCGGTTATGAGCCGGTGGCTCTAGCCAGCTGAGCTATAGGCCCATCTATGATGGAAAAATAATATATTTTACCAGGATTCAGGCTGCGGTCAATACATTTTTTAGGGTGTGCAGAAAAAAATATTTTCTGTTGTCCTGGTCCTGTGGTAGTCTCTGTCTTTGAATTTTTTCCGCTTCAGGTCGCCTGCCAGGTCCTGCCACCGGATGCTCCGGTATCCACGGTTGGGTGCTCCCCGCCCGCGGGGATGGCGTTTACCGTCCCTTAGCTTTGTTGACGACCTTTGCAAAGTATGCGGGAGAAGCGAGCGGGACATCTGGTCCCTGTCACATATAACTCCTTGTCAGTAGTGGTTCCGGGATGATCTATAATAATCTTATCTATTTTCTGGTGGTCATCTTTGTCTTTTCCACCGATACGGCGCCCAGGGAGCCACTGCTGACGCCAGCCTACGGAGCCATGGTCCTGGCTGGCCTGCTGGTCCTCTTTTCCCGGGTAGCGGGCCGACTGTATCAACGGGCCCGTTTCGGCTCGGCCTCGGCCTATTTTTCCGCTGAAAGGCGGCTTTCTCTCCTGGCCGTTCTGTTCTTCCTGGTCGCCGTCTATGTGGTTGATCTCAAGTATTACCTCCGTTTTCTCTCCCTGGACGGCCGGTTACCGGTCCTGGAGAATCTGGGCGGGCTGGCGTTTTTTTTCGTTTTTCTGTCCCTGATGTGGCTAAAGGCAAGACCTGCTTACGAGGGTGTCTTTCAGCGACGCTACACCCCGACCAGGTTCGTGGTGTCCAATATCAAGGCCAATCTGCCCATTGTTCTGCCCTGGCTGGTTCTGTCCCTGGTTTTTGATCTGCTTTCGGCCCTGCCCCTGCCTCGTTTTCATCAGATCCTGACCTCGCCCTGGGGTGATCTGATTCTTTTTACGTCCTTTGTCGTTTTCCTGGCCGTCTTCTTCCCGCCCCTGGTCCGCTGGCTGTGGAACTGTCGGCCCATGCCCGATTCTCCCCTGCGCCGGGAGATGGAACGTTTTTGTCGGCAGCAGGATTTCAGGGCGGAAATCCTCTACTGGCCGCTGTTTGAAGGGCAGGTTTTGACTGCCGGGATCATGGGTGTCGTCCCGGGTCTCCGCTATCTGCTGGTAACTCCGGCACTTTTGTCCGCCCTGGACCAGGAAGAGCTGGAATCGGTGCTGGCCCATGAGATAGGCCATGTCAAGCGGATGCACCTGGTGCTCTATATCTATCTTTTTCTCGGTTTCAGTCTTCTGGCCGGCGCTCTTGCCCGGGTGCTGCCCTATCTGGTCCTGGGCTGGGACTTCTTCTACCTGACGGTGGAGTGGCTGCATGTCTCGCCCGAAACCCTGCTGGCAGTTTTCAGCGGCGGTCTGGTCCTCCTGTTGATGATCGTTTATTTCCGTTTCATTTTCGGATTTTTTATCCGCAACTTTGAACGGCAGGCCGATCTGTACGTCTTCCGGGCTCAGGGCACCGGTTGGCACCTTATCCGTTCTTTTGAAAAGATCGCCACCCTGTCGGGCAATATCCGTGATGAAAAATCATGGCACCATTTCGGCATCGGCGAACGGATCGCTTTTCTTCAGAGCTGTGAACAGGACCGTTCTCTCATCCGGCACCATGACCGCAAGGTCTGGCTCAGCCTGACGGCCTACACGCTGATCGTTCTCAGCAGTGTGGTGGCTGTCTGGCAGGTGGATCTGGACAAACTGGCCGCCGGAAACGAGGCAAGGTACATGGAGGCGGTGCTGGAGCAGAAACTTCGTCAGGAGCCGAAAAATTCGGTCTGGCTTCTGCTGCTTGGCGACCTGATGCAGGAAAAGAAGATGGAGCGCAAGGCCATTGATGCCTATGAGCGGGCTCTGAAACTCGATCCGCTCAATGGAGATGTGGCCAACAATCTTGCCTGGCTGCTGCTCACGGCCAGCGATCCCGCGCTCCGCGACCCGGTACGCGCCCTGACTCTGGCCCGGACTGCTGCCGCTCTCAAGCAGCATGGGTACATCTTAGACACTCTGGCCACGGCTTACTGGGCCAACAATCTCAGGGAAGAGGCCATTTTGACCGAACTCAAGGCCCTGAAGCTGGATCCGGAAAACCGGCGCTATTACCTGGCCCAGATACGCAAATTCAAGGAATCGACCTGGGATGGGCAGGATTCCTGAGCCATTTTCCATAAGAAAAAAATCCCTCATTCAGTGTTTGACGAAACATAAGCCACAATATACAGTGGCGAAAATCTGCATTGCCGGTACGCTTCAAGGGAAGCGTGGCAGTCTGGCGACCAGCCGGACGACAGGGAATCCGGTGCAAATCCGGAACTGTCCCGCAGCGGTAAGTGGAAACGACAACCGTCTCCCGATAACGGGAAAAGCACTGTCCCCTTTCGGGGATGGGAAGCGACGGTCAGTAGGAAGAGAACCATGTTCTCCTGTCCACAAGTCCGAAGACCTGCCGGCAACATGTCCCATACTTGACCCTTCGAGGAAAGGAGAGAGGTATGTCCGTGTCTGTTCAGGCCGCGTTTGCGGCAGAGTCTGCTGTTTTCTCCACCATTTGTAAACGTGATGGCCGGTTGGCCCCCTTTGCTGTGGACAGGATCACGGGGGCGATTCTGAGAGCAGGTCCACCCTGCACCCTGATCTGCCCGAAGAGCGGCAACAGATCCCGGCCATGCTGCCCTCTTCCATGCAGGACATTTTCCAGCCGTTTCGACCGGAAAATGTCCTGCGACCGGATTTCTGTGGCGCTTTTCCCTCAACAGTTGAACAACCAGTTCCCTTTTTCCAGAACCCGCAGTCATGGATTTTAAATCAAGACATCTGCTCCGTACCCTGCATCGCTGGTTCGGCCTGCTTCTGGCCGGGTTGATAATTTTTTACTGTTTCACCGGCCTGCTCCTGAATCACCGGAAGAGTTTTGGCTATTTTATCGACCGGCACCGAAGCGTTACCCGGGTGGAAAAGTCGGACACCAGGCAGATACGGGAGTTTATAGACTTCTACAAGAACCAGATCGGGCGTAGCGATGATCCCACGGTCATTCGTATCCGCGGCGGCTCCACCATTGAGTTTCTCTATGGTTCCCATGGCAGGACCACCTATATTATAGACCCGGTCCGGGGAACGATGGAGAAAGTCGAGAAAACCCCGCGGCAACCATGGAATTATCTCAACAGGCTGCACAAGGCCTTCAAGACCTCCACCGCCTGGGTGGTCGTGGCCGATTTTGCCAGTGTCGCGATTTTTCTGTTGACTCTGACCGGGTTCTTTATCCTGCGCTATCGTCCCCTGGACTGGCTGATGGTGATCGGGGGCATTCTGCTGCTGGCCGTGGGTGTTTTTCTGGCCTGAGCGACCGGCGCCGGTGGTGCTGTCTGACGGAATCTGAGAAAGAACGTGGCGCGCCGGATGTGTTTACTGGTATCATGTTTCCATGTATCATCTGGTCGCCATCAACTGCCGCTATTCCCATTCCTGCCTGGCGCTTTTTTATCTACGCGGTGAGCTTGCAACTTTTCTCCCCGGGTGCCGGGTACGGATCAGCCAGTTTTCCCTGGGTGATCCCTATTACCAGACCCTGCTCGCCCTGGCCGGTTCCGGAGCAGACGCCATCTTTTTTTCGGTCTATGTCTGGAACCATGCCTATGTCAGTCGGCTCATTCATGATCTGGCACGGGTACGACCCGGGCTGCCGGTGGTCATCGGTGGTCCCCAGGCTCCTGCGCTCACCGGCCTGCCGTCCACCTGTACCCTGGTCCGGGGTGAGATAGAGGGAGTGGGCAGACAATTTTTCAGGGATCTCCAGAGCCGCCGGCTCAAGACCGAGTATCGGGCCGGGGTCAGTCAGCGTTTTGCGTCCCCGTACGAGGCGAACGATTTTCAAGGCGAGCTTTGTCATCGCCAGGTCTACTATGAGTCGTCCAGGGGCTGTCCTTTTTTCTGCTCCTACTGCCTGTCCTCCACCTCCAGGGGGGTGCGCCATAAACCACTGGAGCAGGTTAAGGCCGAGTTGGATTTGATCCTGGAGCACGAACCTCCGATCGTCAAGTTTGTCGATCGAACTTTCAATGATGATCCTGGTCGTGCCTTGGCCATCTGGTCGTATCTTGTCTCCCGGCCAGGTTCCACCAGGTGTCATTTCGAGATCGCCCCGGACCGGTTCACCGGCGAAATGCATTCCTTTCTCCGCACCGTGCCTCCAAACCGTTTTCAGTTCGAAATCGGGATCCAGAGTCTCCATCCACCGGTCCTGTCCGCGGTCAACCGGCGGATGGACCTGGAAGCGGCCCTGGACAACATCAGGAAGCTGGTGGCGCTCGACACCATCCACATCCATGTGGATCTGATTCTCGGCCTGCCCTGCGAGGATCCAGACACCTTCTACAAGGGGTTCAACCGTCTCTTCCGGGTTCGGCCTCATCATATCCAGATGGGGTTGCTCAAGGTACTGCCGGGCACAGAGATGTCCGCCCGGGCGCCGGAGTTTGGCCTGGTGTACTGCCAGGAGCCACCCTACGAGATTCTGGCCACCCGCTGGCTGGAACATGACACCCTCCGGGAACTCTATTTTTTCTGTGAACTGGTGGAGGCCTTCTACAACAACCGCTATTTCCCCTCTCTGTGGAACTACCTGGTCAGGACCGGTGAGGACGCGGCTTCTTTTTTCCTGTCTTTGCTCTTCCTGGCCCGGGAGCAAGGCTTTTTTGACCGGGCCCGGACCCAGAAATTCATGAGTCGGCTACTTTGCGAACTGGTTTCGGTCAGGGATGACGGACAGGTTCTAAGGGAACTGCTTTGCTACGACTGGTTGCGTTGCGGCTTTCGCTATCTGCCATCCCATCTTCAGACCACATCCTTTGGCGTCCTGCGGCATGAGTTGCGTTTTCGGTTGCCCCAGAGCCTTGACGGAGTGTACTGTTACAGGGATCGGGACGCCTTTCTGAAGAAATGCCAGTTCGAGTATTTTTCCGGCCAGACCCTGCAGGAGCTCGGCCTGCGTGCTGATGGTTTAGGTGGCGTGGTTGCGTTTCTGCCTGAAAAGAGTGGCGGGGTCTTCAACCATTGCCGGGTGCTGGTCCTGCCAGACTAAGAGTCCTTCCCCTGAATCAGAGGTGGAACTTCCATGCCTGTGTCCGGGGGGTGGTTTAAGATGCTGGCCGAGTTGCACGCTTCCCTTGCTCTGTCCGAAGAAGAGCGCGGCAACAATACCGCAGTGTTGGTTCGCGGATCCAAGGCCTGCTTCCGGAAAAACATCTGGTTTTCGCTGTTATGATATTTCGTAACCTGCTCACGTTTCCGGCAAGACATCTTGCCCTGGTGATCCCGGTGGTGCTTTTCTCCGGTTTGGCCACCGGCCTCTTTCTTGATACTTCGGCTCTGAAAACCTGTATCCTCCCGGTCACCATTCTCATGATCTATCCGGCCATGATCGGATTTCAGCCCGGGGACCTGTTCAGTTTGAAAGAAAAAAAACTGATGCTCTGCAACCTGGGGCTCAACTTCGTGGTCCTGCCGATCTGGGCCCTGCTGATAGGCCGAACTCTGCTTGCCGGTCAGCCGGATCTTTTTGCCGGCCTGCTTATCATCTCGGTCATCCCCGGCGGTAACATGGTGGTGTCTTTCACCATGATGTTCAAGGGCAATGTCCCGGCCTCGCTCAAGATGGCGGCCACCAACCTGATTCTGGGCTCATTCCTGGCACCGGTCTATTTGTACGCCCTGGCCGGGACCACGGTTTCTGTCGATGTGGCCCACCTGGTCCGGACCATCTCCCTGGTGATTTTTGTGCCCCTGGTCATGGGTATATCCACCTATCGGTGGCTGATGAGGTACTACAGCGAAGAGGAGTTCAGGCAGCATATAAGGCCGCTGCTGCCAGGACTGAGCTCCTGGGGACTGGTCTATATTCTCTTTACCAGTATCAGCATGAAGGCGCCGATGATCCTTGGTTGCCCGACGCTGTTGATTCAGGGCCTGGGTGGCCTGCTGCTCTTTTATTTCGGGGTTCTGGTTTTCACTGTTTTTCTGGCCCGGAGCCTGTTTGACCGCAGGGACGGTATCACCCTGTTCCTGAACGGAGTGTTGCGAAATCTCGCCATTTCCATCGGGCTTGCGGTCACGGCCTTTGGCTCCCGGACCGCGATGATGGTCGCCCTGGCTTTTCTCTTCCAGCAACAGATCGCGGTCTGGTTCTGGAAACTGGACAGCCGCTGGTCCTTTCTGGCCCGGAAACAAGGCGAAAAATATGATGGTCCTGTTGGGGGCTGATTCCGGTAAATATTTAGCGTACCAGCTGTTTGTGCCGAATTCAGGGTTCAAAGTGTATTTTTGACGTTTGACTTGGCCCGGGATAATTTCATATACTTGAGAATAACGACCCCATCTTCCCTGTCCAACGAGGTCCAGATGTGCCCAGTCTACCGTCTCGCTCTCTTGTTCCTGTTTGCTTTTATCGGCACAGTTCAGGCTGAAGAGCCGAAAAAGGTTGTCTTCATTCGCTATCCCATTACCCCCAACGGTTTTGCCACCCTGGTCAGATCCTTCAAGTCCACCATGCAGGCGCATGGCTATGTGGAGAATGAAAACATCGTCTACGTCGATGTCCTGACCAGCACGGCCGACAGGTCCTCGGTGCCGGAGATCAGGGCGGCGGTGGATGCCCACCGGGCCACCGCGGACATGTTTATCACCTGTGGCTGGGTTTCCCTCTATGCCCGTGATCTGCTTCGTTCAAGCGATGTGGATCAGCTCTTTGTTCCGGTGCTGCGGTCCGTGGCCCTGAAGATGCTTGAATCGCTCACCAGGCCGCCGGAAACCAATCTTTCCGGGGTCTATCTTATGTATCCGCCGGAAAAAATCTTGCGCCTTGCCCGTCTTGTCATACCTGGTATGCGCCGTTACGCCTATGTCTACGATTCACGCATCCCGGCTGACATGGCCTTCAAGGCAGCCTATGAGTCACTGGCAGCCGATGACCGCCATGGGACCGAAGTCCTGTTTGCCGATCTCGCCCTGGGGGTTCCTGCTGTATTGAAGATTCTCAAAGACAGGAATGTCGATGTGTATGGCGGAATTGTCGGGGCTTTTCAGCACCGTCTGGAGCTTGCCCTCTCCGGACTGCCGGTTGTCACTTCTTTTACTCTGGATATTGAACGGGATGAGATCGACCGGTATGTCCGCCAGAGCAATGTGGTGGCCGGTCTGTTCAATTCCTTTGCCTATTGCGGCACGCAGGCGGCCGAGATGACCGCGGATATCTTAGACTCGAGAAAGACCATCCAGGAGACCATCCCCCGGCCGGCCCGTCAGATCGCGTTCATCAACCTGGTCGCGGCCTCCAGGCTGGGGCTGAGCATATCCTTCGATGCCCTGGAAGCCGTGGACATTGTCGTCCGCTGAGGAAGAAGAAGCCGATGGTTCTTCGTTTACCCCCGCCACTGCGTTCGGTCCGGACCCTGTTTCTCCTGGGCATGACTATTCTGATCCTGGTCCTGTCCCTGCCCCTTCTGTACTCCGGTATCCGGATCATGGACAACCTCATCGAGCAGTATGGCATGGAGTTGCTTGCCGGCGAGCTGCAGGCCAGGATCGCCCCGGTGGAACGCCGCTACGAGACCCTGCACCGGGTGGGTCTTGAAGACAGCCAGGTCCATCTTCAGGAGATCATGGACGATGGGTTGCGCAGTTTTGCCGCCTTCCGTTACAAGAATACCGGAACCATGTTTGTCGTTCGCAGTGACGGCACCATTCTGCTCTCTTCCGATTTTTCCGACTCTCGGTCACCGGGCTTTGCGGAATTTTTTTCATTGCTCAAAAAAGGATCCTCTCCTTTTGCATACCGCGTGGAGGACGCGGCGAAACGGGCTGTTTTTGAGTATTACGAGCCCTGGGACAGTTATGTCGGGCTGAGTATGGAGGATGCCGAGCTTCTTGCTCCACGGGACCTTTTCGTTCAGATCAACCTGGCGGTTCTGGTCCTGGTCGTTGCTGTTGCCCTGCTGTTCACCCAGGCACTGCAGAATTATCTGGTCGCGCCGTTGATCAGTCTGGCCGATTTTGTTTCCAGGGTTCAAAGCGGCGATTACCGGGCCAGACCTGTTGGCACCTATGTATACGAGCTTGGGATGCTCAGGGACGATCTGCTTGCCATGGTGGAAACTTTGCGGGCCAGGATGGAAGAAAGGGAGTTTCAGCTGCGCCGGATAAGAGAGCGCGAGGAGGAGCTTTCGCGGACATTGAAGGTGCTGCAGGAAAAAGAACAGCGGTACAGGGCAATTTTCAATGCACCCAGTGACGCTATGGTTATCCATGATTTGGAAACCGGGGCTTTTCTGGAGGTCAATCGGGGCGCTGAAGAGATGTTTGGTTACACTGAGGACGAACTGAAGGAAAAGACCATTGCCGATCTAAGTCAGGGGGAAGCGCCCTACGGAAGAGACGAGTCCAGGGCCTGGCTTGACCGGGCCATGCGCGATGGATCGGTTCGTTTCGAGTGGCTGGGCAGGAGAAGGGACGGTACCCTGTTCTGGCTTGAGGTGGCCCTGCATGCGGTCAGGTTTGGCGAGCAGGACTATATCATTTCCGTGGCCCGGGATGTGGATGCCAGGAAGCGGGCCGAGCTTGAGCTGGCCCGGGAAAAAGAACAGTTGGCCGTGACCCTGCGCAGTATCGGTGACGGCGTAATCACCACTGATCTCGAGGGCCGGGTTGTGCTTCTCAATCGGGTTGCTGAACAGCTCACCGGGTGGAACGAGGAAGAGGCCCGGGGCCGGCCGTTGTCCGAGGTTTTTGCCATTGTCGATGAGCGGAGCGGTGATCCCCGCCCTGATCCGGCGGCTCTTGTTCTGCAGAGCGGAAAAATGATCGAGCTTGGCAACCATGTGGCTCTGGTGGCCAGAGACGGAACAAGACGATCGATCGCCGACTCGGCCGCCCCAATCCGTGGTCCGGAGCGGAATCTTGTCGGGGTGGTGGTGGTCTTTCGTGACGTGACCGAGAAATACCGCATGGAGCAGGAATTGCTCAAGGTGAAGAAGCTTGAGTCCGTCGGGGTGCTTGCAGGCGGGATCGCCCATGACTTCAATAACATTCTGGCAGCTATACAGGGTAATATCAACCTTGCCAGGGCCCGGCTTGGGTCTGTGGCTGAGCAGGCCGGCCCGGTAGATGAGTTGCTGGTCCAGGCGGAAAAGGCGGCTGAGCAGGCCGGCCATCTGGCCACCCAGCTGCTGACCTTTGCCCGCGGCGGAGAGCCGGTAAAGCAGACGTCCCATCTTTCGGAAATCATTCGCGAGGCAGCAGGTTTTGTCCTTCGAGGCAGCTCGGTTCAATGCAGGTTCGATCTGGCCCCTGACCTGTGGCCGGCCGAGATCGATCCGGGGCAGATCAGCCAGGTTATCCAGAATATCATTCTCAATGCACGACAGGTCATGAGCGAGGGCGGCCTTATCCAGGTCAGGGCTGAAAACTGCGAGGTCTGTATTGGCAGGAACAGGACAACGCCCAAGCGATGTGTGCAGATCGTTATCAGTGACAACGGGCCGGGCGTTCCTCCTGAGGTGGTGGAAAAAATATTTGATCCTTATTTTTCTCTCCGGGATGGTGGCAGCGGCCTGGGGCTTGCCATCTGTCACTCCATCATTGACAAGCACGACGGACGGATCAGCGTCAGCTCCCGCTCTGGAAAGGGAACGAGCTTTACTATTTTGCTGCCGGTGGGAGAGGTCTCTGCACCACAGGAAGAGACAGATGCGCAGTATTCCTCATCACGGAAGCAGGCCCGTGTCCTGCTTATGGATGACGACCCCATGATTCGGGACATGCTGACCCAGATGCTTGTTTTTATCGGGCACCAGGTCCATGCCGTGAGTGACGGGCAGGAGGCGGTCGACAGTTACAGGGATGCGCTGGCACAAGGGAATCCTTACGATCTGGTGATCCTGGATTTGACCGTCCCCGGGGGCATGGGAGGGCAGGAGGCGGTCCGCAGGCTGCTCGAGGTCGATCCTGAAGCCAGGGTTGTTGTTTCCAGCGGCTATTCCAATGATCCGGTGATGGCAGAGTATCAGCGGTTTGGATTCAGGGCGGCGATTTCCAAGCCTTTCAACCTGGAAGATGTAAAGCGAGTTTTTCACTCTTTGGGATTTTGAAGGCCTGTCAGGCCGTTGAAAAACTACTGCGCTTTTTCGCCTCATTTTTCCTTGTCTCATCTTTACTCGTTACGTTTTTCAACAGCCTGCTATTGAGTTTTTGTGTTGCGCGGCCACAGGTGTGATCGATCTTGTCCCCCGGCCCGGTGGTTTTGAGAACGGGTGATGTTTTTTCTCTCAGGGGGCGGAGCGGTGGAATGGTTCTTGAGATGACTGACCCAGCATTGCCAGGGCCGGATGTCTTCGGTGCAGGCAAAAGGGCAGCCGGAGAAATCCGGCTCGCGAATGGGACAGAGCCCGCATTTGAGGTTACAGATCAGTTTCGCAGCCTTTTCAAGAGCCCTTTCGGTGCGGTCATGTGTATGGTTCATGGTGGTCCTCCTTTTGGCATACGCATATTATCTTCATAGACAGTACCGTCTCCTTGTTTGGTCTTGATTAGAAAAAGATGAAAAAGCAGTCACAACCTGTTTTCCTGCTTATCCCTCCCCATCCTGCGGATTCATGCCCGGGTGTGAATTCGAGCCGATTCGAAAACAAATCTTAACCAAACACTAATTTTTTTTGACTACGATTCCTGCATGTTGCAGATCTGTCGCTGCGACAGTGCCACCTGGTGGCATATTGTGAATACCAGTGCAGGAGGATACATTATAATGTTGCAATGGCTGACAAAGAGGAAATGGATTACGGTCGGGACCAAGATTCTTTTCGGGGTAGCCCTGGTTTCCAACCTGTTTATAGGGGCTTTGCTCTATGTCAACCACCAGTCCAGCCGGACTGTCCAGCAGACCGTGGATGATGTTTTACAGATTCGGGAGCAGCTCAGTTCAAATCTCCGTTCGACCATCTTTCAGCTCCAGGACGAATTTATCAGGCTGCCGGAGTTTTTCCAGGTGGATCGCCGGGCTGAAGTACTTGCGGGCGTGGATCGTGATTTCCAGGTCGAGGGCCGGGAAACCCTGGTCGGTCGCCAGGCCTACAGGTCTCTCTACTCCAGGGCTGAGCGCCGGGACCTGGCCCGGAACCGGATGGTGGTCCAGGAGCGGGATGGGAAGCTGGTGTTATCCTATGGTGTGTTTGACAGCGGCAATAATTTCACCGAGAAGGTGGAGCGGTTGACCATCCAGAGCAAGAACCCATCAGGAGATGCGGCCCGCCTGCGGGAACTGATTGCGCGGTTGGAGGACCAGGCCGGAGAGGTGGAGGCTCTGCAGCTAAAGATTCGGGAGCTTGGCCTCAAGGTTGCCGACGAGAGTCTCAGGGCCGAGAAAATCAGGACAGAGATTCTTGATCATGTGGAAGAAATCAATGCCATGGAAAAGAGGCTGGCCGCGGTCCGCGTGCAGCAGCAGCATTTCACTCTTGGTATGGGCGTGCTGGCCATAATCGCCAATATGGTCGCCCTGTTCTTTCTTACTCGTGTTATCGTTGAACGGCCACTGTACCGGTTGACACGCATTATAGACGAAATCCGGGCCGGCCGGTTTCCCGATATTCCCTGTCAGCAGCGGGGTGACCAGATAGGGGTCCTGTCCGGAGCGATCAAAAATTTTCGCGAGGCCCTGGCCGAGCTGCAGATGGAGGACCGGCGCAAGGCAAAGGAAAAAAACATCATAGATGAACTGATAGAATCCATTGCCACCGTGGTACACGGCCTGGAACAGAGGGCCAGGCAGCTGGTTGAGATGTCGGAAACGATGCAGGAGCTGGCGGCCACCACGGGCAGCCAGTCGGAGAACGCTACTGTGCGGGCCCGTGATACGGCGGAGCATACGCAAAATGTCTCGCAGGCCACCGGGCAGCTGCGGCAGACTGTGGAAGGAATCAGTGGTCGGATTGCCAGCCAGAACGATCTGGTGGCCGGAATCGTACACGGGGTGACGGTCTCCCATGGCAATATACGTCAGCTCCAGAGGGCCATCGGGGATATTGGCGGGATTATAGGCCTGGTAAGGGAAATTACCGATCAGACCAAGCTGCTGGCTCTCAATGCGACTATCGAGGCGGCCCGGGCCGGTGCTGCCGGCAAAGGGTTTGCAGTGGTTGCCAGCGAAGTCAAGGATCTGTCCCTGGAAACAGAGCAGGCAACCCAGGATGTTATGGACAAGGTGCATGCCATTGAAAGAGCCAGCCAGACCTTTGTCGACAACCTCCATGACATCGAGCAAAGGGTTCAGGATCTCAACATGATTACCGCCGATATAACCGCTGCTGTGGTTGAACAGCAGGAGGTGGCAACCACCATCGCCGGATTGAGTTCCCAGACATCGGAAAACACCAGGATGGTTTCGGCCAGCATAACCATGGTCAACGAGGCCGCGCTCCGGGCCCGGGAGTTGTCCCGCCAGGTCCACGAATATTCCGATGAGATAGCGGGGCAGCTGACCAGCCTTCTTGCTGAGACTACGACCAAACTCCGTTACCTTGGCCGGGACAGGGGGGGCGAGGAGCTGGCCGTGGAAGGGGCTGGATAGGGCTGTCGCGTTGGCAGGAGGCTTTGCCTTGACTTGGAAACCGCCTTTTAGTATGCTGATCCTGTTTTCAGGTGTCCGCATATGTGGATGAAAAGGGAACCCGGTGCAAGTCCGGGGCGGGCCCGCCGCTGTAACCGGGGACAAATCCTGCAATCTGTCGAAGGCAGAGAATGCCACTGGCCGCTTGGCGGCTGGGAAGGCGCGGGAGGAGGCTGATCCGGGAGCCAGAAGACCTGCCTGAAAAATACTCCGTGGCCGACGGCAAAGGCACAGGGAGACTTGGAGAGACTCTGGGATAAAGACGGGACATCCTGGATCAATGTAACAATTGGTCCGGGATTTTTTTATTTCCGGACCGTACAAGAAGGAGGTTTCACATGAAGTTGAAATCGGTTTTTTGGGCGGTGCTGATCCTGTTTTTTCTGTCAGCGGCAACCTGTTATTCCAGTGGAGAGTACAAGGTGGAACATAAAAGCGCCATAGTTCTTGCCATGTTCGGAACCACGGTGGAGCCGGCCCTGCAGGGGCTTTTGAATATTCGGGAGAAAGTCGTGTCCAGGTATTCGGAAACGCCGGTCCGGGTTGCCTTTACCTCAAACATCATTCGCAAGAAATGGCAGCAGAGGGCCCAGGATCCCGAATATATCAAGGCCCATCCGGAGATACCTGCCGATATTCTCCATGTCAAGACCCCGTTGGCCACCATTGCCGATCTCCAGGACCAGGGATACGATACCATTGTCGTTCAACCGACTCATATCGCCATGGGTGAGGAGTTTCTCGACCTGGAAACCTATGTGGATGGACTGATGAGCATGGGCACGGTGAAAAAAGCCAAGTACAAGCCCTTCCATAAAATTGCCCTGGGACGTCCGGCGCTTGGCACCTACGGAACCGCTCACCCCTATGATGCTGATGTTATGAAAGCGGCCCGGGCCCTGGCCGTGGACGCGGATCTGGCCCGCCGTGAAAAGGCTGCCCTTGTGTATATGGGTCATGGAAACGAATACTTTCCTTCTGCCGGTTCCTACCTGGAGCTGGCCGACCGCATGCGTCAGCTCTATCCCGACGTCCTGACCCTGATCGGCAACGTGGAAGGGTTTCCGGCCCTGGAAGATGTACTTGATTCGCTCAGGCATGCCGGGGTGAAAAAAGTCGTGCTCAAGCCTTTCATGGTGGTGGCCGGTGACCATGCCATGAATGACATGGCCGGTGACGGGGAGGATTCCTGGAAGAGTGTGCTGGAGAAGAACAATATCCAGGTAATCGCGGTCAGGAAGGGGTTGGGAGAAAACGATAAGTTTGCTGACATCTTTGTGCAGCATCTGGTCGATGCCGCAAGTGATGCCGGCATCCAGCTCAAGTAGATGTCTGGCTGGCGGGGATCCTCTCCACTACTCCTCGTCGTCCTGGCCGGCCTGCTGGTCGCGGGCATGGTTCTGTCCGCCACCATGGGCTACATGAGGATCCCTGCCATTGATGTCCTTAATCTGATCCGTGATCGAATCCTGGGGCTGAACGGTTCCGGAGACCCTGTGTCTGCCGCAGTGGTCCTTAACGTCAGGCTGCCCCGGATAATCGAGTCGGTCCTGGTGGGCGGGATGCTGGCTGTGTGCGGCGGGGTCTTTCAGGCCATTTTGCTCAATCCGCTGGCCGATCCATACACCCTTGGCATTTCTTCCGGAGCAGCCTTTGGCGCCTCGCTGGTTATTGTGCTCCAGGTCTTCGGGTTGTCTCTGCCCCAGTTCATATCCGTACCCTTGTTCGCTTTTGGCGGCGGGGTGGCAACCCTGGCGGTGGTGCTGTCGCTTGCCGCGGGTGACCGGCGTCTCTCCTCCACCAGCCTGATCCTCTCCGGGGTCATTGTCGCAGCGATTCTGTCGGCGGCAATCGGTTTTCTCAAGTTTCTGGCCGACGAACAGGTGGGGGTGATCATTTTCTGGCTCATGGGGAGCCTGTCCGGGGCCTCCTGGCAGGACATTCTCGTCCTGGTACCGGTGGCGCTTGGCGGGTTTTTGATCGTGCTGCTCCATGGCAGGGATCTCAACGTCATGGCGACAGGTGAGAGAACCGCTGTGACCATGGGCGTTGACACTGTCCGCCTGCGGCGCACGCTCCTTGTCACCTGTACCCTGATGGCCTCTGTTTGTGTGGCCGTGGCCGGGATCATAGGTTTTGTCGGCTTGATCGTACCACATCTGCTCCGCTCGGTGATAGGTCCGGACAATCGCTGGCTTCTGGCCCTGTCCTTTTTCGGAGGGGGGCTGTTGCTGCTCTTTGCCGATACCCTGACCAGGGCCGTGCTGCCTGCCGAGGTGCCTATTGGTGTCCTTACCGCCCTGATCGGCGGGCCGTTTTTCTGTGTGATATTCAAGAGAAAACTGAGGGAGCAACAATGACGGTTCTGGCAGCGGAGCAGGTTTCGTTTGCCTACGGCAGCCAGGGGGTGCTTGTCGGCGTGGATTTGGCCTGCAGGGAAGGGTTCTGCTACGGAATCCTGGGTCCCAACGGTAGCGGCAAGACTACTCTGCTCGATCTTTTCTGCGGCCTGTTGCATCCCGGGGAGGGGAGATTGATCTTCATGGGCCGGGAGCTGCGGAGGTGGCCTCTCAGGGACCTGGCCCGCCGTCTGGCTCTGGTTCCGCAGGAATTTGCCATTCGCTTTGGCTTTACCGTGCGTGACGTGGTCGCCATGGGCCGCCATCCGCACCTGCATCGGTTCGCGAGCCTTGATCCCGGCGATCACCTCCTGGTGGAACAGACCATGGAGGAGCTCGGGATCAATCATCTGGCTGACCGACCGGTGACCCGGTTGTCCGGCGGGGAAAAACAACGGGTGGCTGTGGCCAGGGCCCTGGTCCAGGAGCCCAGGGTGCTGCTGCTTGACGAGGCCACCTCCAACCTGGACATCTACCACACGCTGGCTATTCTGGAGGTGATCAGGCGTCGAATCCGTGACAACGGCCTGACTGTGGTCGCTGCCATGCACGACCTGAACCTGGCGGCCTGGTTCTGTGACGAGTTGGTTTTTTTGAAAAAAGGACGTGTGGTAAGCCGGGGTCGGGTGGGTCAGGTCCTGGTACCGGAAATCATCGATGAGGTCTACGGGGTGTGCTCCCGGGTACGCCGGGACGGGTTTACCGGCGGACTCCAGGTCAGTTTTAAACAAAGACGCGAGGAAGCGGCATGAAACCTCGATACATTGTCACCTGCCTGCTGGCACTGTGCTTTTTTCTGACCGCTGGTGGTCCGGCGCGTTCTGCTCTCCTGCGCGACAGTGACAACCGGATGATAGTATTTGAACGCCCTTTTTCCCGGATTATCTCTCTTTATCCCGCCCACACCCGGAATCTCCTGGACATGGGCCTGGAACCGGAGAAAATTATCGCCGTGGGACGCAGCGACCGTCAGCTTGATCGGCCCAGGGTCGGTTTTCGAGACGATCCGGAACGGTTGCTTGCTCTGGAGCCCGACCTGGTCCTGATCCGGCCAATGATTAGCCGCGCCTATCCTCAGCTTGTCAAACGTCTCGAGCTGAGTGGGGTCACTGTGGTTTCCCTGCAGCCTGCCTCCGTGGACCGGCTTTTCTGGTACTGGGAAACCCTGGGCCGATTGACCGGAAAGGAGGATGGGGTTCGGACCATGATCGGCCGTTTCGGCCGCGAGCTGGAGTTCATTCGGCGTCAGGTGGAGCTGATTCCGGCCGGGAAGCGCAAAAAGGTCTATTTTGAGGCCATTCACCGGCGGATGAAGACCTTTGCTCCCGGGTCCATGGCCATTTTTGTTCTCGAATCCGCCGGCGGGGTCAATGTGGCCACCGATGCGCTCCAGGTGCGCAATACCAATATTGCAGCCTATGGCAAGGAAAGGATCCTGGCCCAGGCTGCGGAGATAGATGTCTTTCTGGCCCAGAAGGGACGGATGAACCCTGTGACCGTGGAGATGATTCGCAGCGAACCAGGGTTTGAGGTGATCAAGGCGGTCCGTAATGGTCAGATTTACCTGGTGGACGAAAAACTGGTCTCCCGGCCCACCCTGGGACTGCTTGACGGTATAAGAACAGTGTTTGATATTCTCTACCCAAAGCGGTGATGGACCACGGACCGGCTATACTCATCGCCGGGACGCATTCCGGTTGCGGCAAGACCACGGTGAGCCTGGGCATCATGGCGGCTCTTCGGGCCAGGGGCCATGATGTGCAGCCGTTCAAGTGCGGGCCGGACTTCATCGATCCCACCCTCCACCAGGCAGTGACCGGTCGCGTGTCTCGGAACCTGGATCTGCGCATGTGCGGCGAGGATTTTGTCCGCTCCTGTTTCAACTCTTACCGTTCCGCCAGGCCCGGGATTTCTGTGATTGAAGGAGTTATGGGGCTCTATGACGGGGAGGTGGGGTCGGCCGCCCACCTGGCCCGGCTTCTTAATCTGCCTGTCCTTCTGGTGGTGGATGTCCGGTCGGCCGCCCAGTCTGTGGCTGCGGTGGTACATGGGTTCGCCTCCCTGGATCCCGGGGTGCACCTGGCCGGAGTAGTGTTGAACCGGGTGGGCAGCGCCAGGCACCGTCAGCTGATCGAGGAGGCCCTGGGCCGGTACTGTGATCTTCCGATTGTCGGTTTTTTGCCCCGTAACCAGGAGTTGACCATTCCGTCCCGTCACCTGGGGCTGCACATGGGCTCGGAACACAGGCTGGCCCTGGAGAGGCTTGCCCGGTTCATGGACGAACACCTGGATCTGGACCTGCTCCTGGAGCTGGCGAAGCAGACGAGATCAGGACACGAGGGCTCCCGGCCAGAAGCTTCTCCCGCTACCTCGCTGCAGACGGATGAAACGGTGCGGATCGGCGTTGCCCGGGATGAAGCCTTTTGTTTTTATTACCAGGATAACCTGGATATGCTCAGTGACGCCGGAGCGCAGTTGGTGGAGTTCAGCCCCATCCATGATGCGATTTTACCGGAAGGACTCGATGGGCTCTATCTTGGTGGTGGCTATCCGGAGCTTTTTGCCCGGCAACTCAGCGCCAATAAAACCATGCGGACAGCCATAAAAGAGTTTGCCAGGTCCGGGTGTCCCGTGTATGCCGAGTGTGGCGGTTTTATGTACCTGACCCGGTCCATCGTTTGTCTTCAGCACACTATGGACCAGGAGGGCGTGGAATATCCCATGGCCGGGGTTTTTCCGGTGACGGCCCGCATGCAGGCCCGGCTGCGCCGGCTTGGCTACCGGCAGGTGGTTCAGAAACGGGCCGGATTCTTTGGTCCTGCCGGCCGGAAACTGTTCGGACACGAGTTTCATTACTCGACCATTGATCCCATGCCCGAACACGTGGAACGGGTCTACTGCCTGGAGGACGGTCGGCATGAAGGTTACCGGATTTATAATACCCTGGCCGGATACCTGCACCTGCACTGGGGCCAGACTCCGGAGGCGGCCCGGAATTTTGTTCAGGCCTGCAGGGATCTGGCCGGCTAAAACTTCAAGGATACTGTTGTGCACAAGGTTTCACCAGAAATTGACATAAGGAAAATCGCGCCCCGCGATATCGAGGCTGAAAGTTTCCGCATTATCGAACGGGAACTCACTTCCCGGGACCATCCGGTTCTGGCCACCCTTACCCCGGAAGAATTTGGTGTTGTCCGGCGCTGTATCCATGCAACCGGTGATTTTTCCTTTGCCGATACCATGCGTTTTCATCCCCGGGCGGTTACTGCAGGTCTTGCTGCCATCCGGGCAGGAAAGAATATCCTGGTCGATGTCAACATGGCAGCGGCCGGTATTTCCGTGGCTCTGCTGGAGCGGTTCGGCGGCCGGGTCATTTGCCGCATCGGCGAACCGGAAACCGCTGATCTGGCCCGGAGCAAGAACCTGACCCGTTCCGAGGCCGCATTTCTCAGGGCGAGCCGGGATAACATCGGCATTGTCGCCATTGGCAACGCACCTACGGCCCTGCTTCAGACCATGGAAATGATCCATACAGGGCTCTTTGAGCCAGATCTGGTCATCGGGGTGCCGGTCGGTTTTGTCAATGCACTGGAATCCAAGGAAATTCTGGCCAGAAAGCCCTATCCCCACATCACGGCTCTGGGTCGAAAGGGGGGAACACCGGTGGCAGTGGCCAGTGTCAATGCCCTGCTTCGGCTGGCGTGACCGGGAAAACATTGACAACATCAGAAAAGACAAAGAGATTGCGTTCCGGCTTCACCACCGGTGCCTGCGCCGCGGCCGCGGCCAAGGGGGCGACCCTGCTTTTGCTGCGGGAGCGCCGGCCGGACTCGGTGGAAATACCTTTCCCCACCGGTGACCGGCATGGTTTTATGCTTCACTCCTGCTGCCTGCAGGATGACCAGGCCACGGTCTCGGTGATCAAGGACGCTGGTGATGATCCCGATGTGACCAACGGGGCCGAGATCATAGCCGTGGTTGAGCCCGGAGAGATGGACGGCGGGGACTGGCTGACGCTTTGTGGCGGCCCCGGGGTCGGGACGGTGACAAAACCCGGGTTGCCGATCGCGCCTGGTGAGCCTGCCATCAACCCCGTACCACGGCAGATGATCCGCAAGGCCCTGCAGGAGGCCCTGGTCGAGGTGAGCAGTGTGTCGAAGACAGACGGTGTGTCGAAGACAGACGGTGTGTCGAAGACTGACTGGCAGCCATTGCCCCTCAAGGTGACCATCTGTGTCCGGGACGGGGAACTGCTGGCGGAGAAGACCCTCAACAAAAGGCTTGGTATTGTCGGCGGCCTCTCCATCCTCGGCACGACCGGCATTGTCAGGCCGATCTCTGCCAGGGCCTGGACCGACACCATAGATGCTTCCATGAAGGTGGCCCGGGCCGCAGGGCTTAACGAGGTGCTCCTGTCCACCGGTCGTACTTCTGAGGCCGCGGTTCAGCGCTATCTCGAAGTCCGGCGGGGCGTTCCTCTGCCCGAGGAGGCCCAGGTGATGATGGGCGATTATCTGGCCTATGGACTCAAGGCGGCCCGCCGGCACGGTTTTGCCAGGATTCATCTGGCCGGCATGTGGGCCAAGGTCCTCAAATGTGCTCTTGGAATACCCCAGACCCACGTCCGGCACGGGGTCCTGGAGGTGCGTCAGGCCGTCGACCTGCTGGAGCGTCTGGGCCTGGATCGGGCCATTGCCGAAGAGCTTGCCGGTGCCAACACTGCGCGGGAAATTTATGAACGGCTCAGCTCAGCCGGCCGGACCGACCTGATCCGGGCCGTCTGCAAGGAGGCCGTGCAATATGCCAGGAGACGTTCGGGCCTTGACGTGGAACTCTACCTGGTAACCTCGGAGACAGGGGTGGTGTGTGTTGAAGGCAGACGGCATGTCCATGATTGAGTTGATCGGTGTGAGTGGCAATGTCCTGGATGAAACCGTTCGGGAAGTGATCGCCGGGTCTCGGGCTGTGGTAGCTTCCGGTCGGCATATGCGTCTGGTGGAGGATTTTTCCGGGCGGATTATCCCCATTGCGCCACTGCAAACCATGCTTGAGCGGCTGGCAACGGAGCTGGCCCAGGGGCCGGTAACGGTTCTGGCCTCGGGCGATCCGTTGTTTTTCGGCATCGGCCGGGCCCTGCTGGGGCGTTTTGGGCCAGACCGGCTGCGCATCCGTCCGGCCCTCTCAGCCATGCAGCTGGCCTGTGCCCGGTTCAAGACCCCCTGGGACGGCATGGTCTTTCTCAGCCTCCATGGTCGGGAGGCGGACACTCTTGTCAGTCAGGTCCTTATCGGTCTGCGACAGGCCGGTGATGGCAGGGTCATGCTCTTCACAGACCAGCACAACAGCCCGGACAGGATTTCTGCCCGGTTGCTCCAGACCCTGGAAGAATATGAAGCCGTGGAGCTGGCCCGAACCATCCGGGTTCAGGTGGGAGAAAATCTCGGACTGGCCGGTGAACAGATAACAGAGGGTGATTTGGCCCGGATCGCCAGCCGTTCTTTCGGGCCTCTAAACATGATGCTGATCAGTCGGGAAAGCGATGCGTTCGCCGGGCCGGTCCTGGGTCTGAATGAAGAGGAGCTGGTGCATTCCCGTGGACTTATCACCAAGGACGAGGTGCGGGCTGTAACCCTGCATACCCTTCGTCTGCCGCCTTCGGGGGTGTTCTGGGACGTGGGGGGAGGTTCTGGCTCGGTCAGCGTCGAGGCTGCACGTCTGTGTCCGTCCCTGAATGTTTTTTGTGTGGAACAAAAAGAGGAGCAGCAGGAAAATATCCGTGCCAATATCCGCAAACACCAGGCCTGGAATGTGCACCTGGTCAGCGGAGCAGCTCCGGACATATTGAATGGGCTGCCGGACCCTGAACGGATTTTTGTCGGTGGGTCCGGAGGACGCCTGAAAGAAATTATCGAAAACTGTGCCCGGCGTCTGAAGACGGGGGGCAGGCTGGTGGTCAACGCGGTGCTTGAAAGAACCGCTGAACAGGCGCCGAAGTACATGCTGAGTCATGGCCTGTCTGTTCGTGTCTCCAGGGTCGGTGTGAGCCGCTGGCAGGAGACCGGGGAAGAGTCACAGGTTGGAGAAGACAGACGTCGCCCCCGGCCGACAGGCATCAATCCCATAACCATAATCTGCGGAATCAAATGACGAGTATACAACCAAAAGGCCAACTGTTTCTTGTGGGCGTGGGGCCGGGAGATCCGGAACTGATGACCCTGCGGGCCGTACGTGTTTTACGGCAGGCACCGGTCTGGCTGGCGCCCAAGGGCAGAAAGAACGGCAGCAGCAGCGCCCTTAAGATTGCCGCATCCCAGGTGGACACCGCGGACAAGACCATTGTCGAGCTCCATTTCCCCATGAAAAAAGTTCGGCTGGGCCAGACACCTGATCCGGAATTGCAGGAAGGATGGAAAGCGGCTGCCGAAGCCGTACTCGATCATCTTGTCAGCGGCCGGGATGTGGCTTTTCCCACTCTTGGTGATCCGGCCCTCTATTCCACCGCCTTTTACCTTCTCACCACTCTTCACCAGCGATATCCCGATGTCCAGGCAACCATCATACCCGGAATCACGGCCATGGCCGCCTGTTCGGCCAATGTCGGCGCGCCGCTGGGGCTGGGTGACGACGTGGTCTCCATTGTCCCGGCTGTCTTTGACGATGAGCGGCTCCGGGATATTCTCACCCGTGTCGATGCCGTGGTCCTGATGAAGGTGCACCGCCGGCTCGCACCGGTGGTGGCCCTGCTCGATGAACTGGGGATCACAGATCAGGCCGTACTTGTTGAACGATGCGGTATGGAGGACCAGAGGATCTACACCGATGTCCGGGAGGCACTGGGTCGGGACCTGCATTATTTCACCACCATGCTGATCCGCCGGAGGGCGGTGGGCACCGGGCTGACCAGGTACGAGGGCTGTAATGAAAGGAGTCGGTCGATATGCAGGGAAATGGTATGAAGCCGGTCTGTTTTGTCGGTGCCGGTGCCGGAGACCCGGAGCTTTTGACTCTCAAGGGAAGAAGGATACTGGATGAGGCCGACGTGATCATCTATGCCGGCAGTCTGGTCAATCCGGAGCTGCTTGCCGGAGTGCGGGCCAAGGTCTATGATTCGGCGGGAATGGACCTTGACCGGATCATGGATATCATGATCAGGGCCCATCGTGAAGGTAAGAAAGTCGTCCGGCTCCATACCGGAGATCCGGCTATCTACGGCGCCATTCGGGAGCAAATGCAGTGTCTTGATGCAGAAGGTATCAAGTACGATGTGATCCCGGGAGTCAGCTCGGCCCTGGCCTCTGCAGCTGCGCTCAAGGTGGAGCTGACTGTGCCCGAGGTCACCCAGACCGTCATCTTCACCCGTCAGGCCGGAAGGACTCCGGTGCCGGAAAGGGAATCCTTACGGAACCTGGCCCGGATCCAGGCCTCCATGTGTGTCTTTCTTTCCGTCTCCATGATAGACAAGGTGGTGGATGAGCTGATCTGTGGCGGATATCCGGAGGATACTCCGGTGGCGGTGGTGGAAAAGGCGTCCTGGCCCGATGAACGTATTGTCCGCGGAACGCTTGCTGATATTGGTGACGAGGTCAGAAGCTCCGGGATTCGCAAGACGGCCATGATCCTGGTGGGACGGGCCCTGGCTGATGGCCCGGCCGCAGCATCCAGGCTTTATGACACCGGGTTCAGCCATGAATACAGGAAATAATGCGGACAGCGGTTTTGGCCATAACTCGAGGCGGCAGGGAAAAGGGTGAGCAGCTGGCCCGGTCGCTGGAGCAGGCTGATTTTTTCTTCTGCCGTGGCAGGCTCAGGGAGACCATTGCCAGGGTGTGGCAAGAGAGTGTCGACGACAGGCGATATGACGCCTTGGTCTGTATCATGTCCACCGGTATCGTGGTTCGAACCATTGGTCCGCTGCTGCAAGATAAACAGACCGATCCCGCAGTGGTGGTCTGCGATGAGGCTGGCCGTTTCGCCATTTCCCTGGTTTCCGGCCACGTTGGGGGTGCCAACACCCTGGCCGAACAGGTGGCCGACATCCTCGGGGGACAGGCAGTGATCACCACGGCCTCGGACGTACTGGGCAAAACTCCGCTGGACCTCTGGATCAGGGAGCAGGGATTTGTCGTGTCGGATCGTAAGGGGCTCACCCGGATCATGGGCAGGCTGGTGAACGGTCATATCATCCGTATCTGGAGTGAAGTTCCCCTGCCCGAGCTGCCTCCGGACATGGAAAAAACCGATGACCCCGGCAAGGCAGATCTCCTGGTAACCTGCCGGGCCGACATGGCAGTCAGGGGGGTGGTTCTGCATCCGAAAATACTGGTGGCCGGCATTGGCTGCAACCGCGGCACTGCGGCCCGGGAGATAGAACAGGCCCTGGCCGGGGCCTGTGCAGATCATAATCTGGCCCTTTTGTCCATAGCCCGCCTGGCTTCCATTGACCTCAAGCAGGATGAGAGGGGATTGCTTGAATTTGCCGGGATTCATGGCTATCCACTGGTTTTTTTTAACCGTGATCAACTCAACAGGGTCGACAATGTTTCCTCTTCCGATGTTGTCTTCAAGGCCACCGGTGCCAAGGGGGTGGCCGAGCCTGCCGCCATCCTTGCCGCAGAAAACGGCCGACTCCTTGTCCGGAAAATGAAATGGCCCAATGTCACCGTGGCTGTTGCTGTCCCTGCCTGGTTTCCGTGCCCGGTCCGGTGACGATATCAGTCCGGTATTGCAGTACGGCGGCCACGTGAACCGCGGCAACCGAATCATTCATGGAGGAGGTTGAGCTGGCAGAGGAAATGGTTGACCTGACCCACCAGTATGCTTCGTAACCCGTTGATCTTGTCCGTCTGTGTTGTGCAGGAGAAAGAAAGAAGCCCGCAGGAACCGTTTGCATGAGGTTTCTGCGGGCTTCTTTGTTTTTACATGGACAGCAGTCGCCGGATCCGCTCCTCAATGGGAGGATGAGTTGAAAAAAGATTGGCCAGCGAGCCGCCGGTGAGAGGGTTGACGATATACATCTGGGCGGTTGCCGGGTTGACATCCATGGGGATCTGTTTGTTGTAGTTGGCCAGCTTGTTGAGCGCCGATGCCAGTGCCCTGGGGTGGCCGCAGATTTCCGCCCCGGCCCGGTCGGCAAGGTATTCCCGGCTCCGGGATATGGCCATTTGAATCAATGTTGCCGCCAGCGGGGCCACGATCATCATGACGATGGTTGCCAGCGGATTGCCCCCCTCCTCGTCATCTCTTGGCCCGCCGAATATCATGGCCCATTGCGCCATGGTGGCCAGGTAGGAAATGGCACCGGCCATGACCGCGGCAATGGAGCTGATCAGGATGTCACGGTTTTTGATGTGTCCGAGTTCATGGGCCAGGACCCCTTCCAGTTCCTGGCGGTCGAGAATCTGGAGGATACCTCTGGTGACCGCGACAGCGGCGTGCTGCGGGTTGCGGCCGGTGGCAAAGGCGTTGGGCGTCGGACTTTCGATGACGTAGACCCGGGGCTTGGGTATTCCGGCCCGCCTGGCCAGGTTGGCAACAATCAGATGCAGATCCGGGGCCTCCGCCTCGCTGATTTCCCGGGCACCGTTCATGGCCAGGGCCATCTTGTCCGAGTTCCAGTAGGCAAGGAAGTTGAGAGCCACTGCCATGAAAAGGGCGATCATCATGCCCTGCTGGCCACCCATGGCCCGACCAGCCACCATGAACAGGGCGGTCAGGGCTGCCATGAGGATGAAAGTCTTGACTGTGTTGATCATGGTTTTTTTCCTTGAGTTTGCCTGGTTTTGTCTGTTCAGGCAAAACATAAGACCGCTGAGGACAAAGTCAAGCAGGCCTTCGGTCTCTTACAGAAGAGCCAGGCAGTAGCCTCCGTAGCCCAGGAGAAAGAGCAGGCCGTGCCATCGGCTGGTGCCTCTGTTGCGCTGCAGAATGGGGATCAGGATCAGGGTGAAGGCCAGCATGATCGGCAGGTCCCGGTGGAGAAGGTCACTGGACAGGGCAAAAGGCTTGATCACTGCGGTCAGGCCGAGGACCATGAAAAGGTTGAACATGTTTGAGCCGATCACATTGCCTATAAGCATTCCCGATTCCTTGCGCCGCAAGGCGGAAAGGCTGGAGGCCAGCTCTGGCAGTGAGGTGCCGATGGCTGCCAGGGTGAGGCCGATGATCAGCTCGCTGATACCGAAATACCTGGCCACGTCCACTGCGCCGTTGATGAACAGCGACGAGCCTGAACCCAGCAGGATCAGGCCCCCGGTCACAAGAAGGATGGGCACCAGCATGGGTTGTGCTGTGGTTCTGCCGGCAGACTCGGACAGGAGTTCTTGCGGTATCCGGCCGGTCTTGCGGTAATAGGTCAGGGTGGTGTAACCGAGCAGGGTGATGATAAAGATCAGGCCGACAGAGCGGGGAAAGAATCCGTAGGCGCTGCAGAGCATGAGCAGGATGCTTCCTCCCAGGACCAGTAGCAGTTCATTCCATACCTCGCGCAGGGTCAGGTGGAGTGGAACTATGAGAGCACAGAAGCCCAGGATGAGCCCGATGTTGGCGATGTTGGAACCAACCACGTTGCCGATCATGATGTCAGGGTGACCCTGGATGGCGGCGGTGAGGCTGACAAAAAGTTCCGGGACCGAGGTGCCGAAGGCCACTACGGTCAGACCTATGACCAGGGGAGAGACGCCCCAGCGCCGGGCCAGCCTGACTGCCCCGGAAACCAGGGATTCGCCGCCGCTGACCAGCATGACAAGGCCGGCCACGACAGCACCAAAGGCGAGCCATATCGAGGGAAAGTTCGGAGGGTAGTCCATGGACATGATGCCTGTGTGATCTGAGGTGAAACACTCAATTCAGGTATAAAATGGTCTGAGGAGACCATACCTTCCATAAACTGATTGTTTGCATACCAGCCGGTGGAACAGGTACGGGCCTGGAGCTGTTTTTGTTCAAAACATCAGGGAAAAACCGGTAGGTCCTGATTTTTCCCTGATTACGGTTTCAGAGGGTTTAAAGAAACAGGCTGATCAGCTTGATGGTGTTGTCCTGGGTGGTCAGGGTCGCATCCAGGGTCAGTTTCAGATTATCGCTTTGGATAATCTGGGTGGCGATGATTCGGTCTGCCATCAGGCCGATATTATCCGCCATGACGAGAATCTTGTCTGCCATCTCCAGGATCCGGTCTGCCATCAGGCCGATGTCGTCGGACAGTCTCAACATGGCGGCAAGAGAGCTGTCCAGGATCGCCAGGGATGTGGAGGCGGACAGCCCGCCGATCTGCACGGTGAGATCTGCAAACGCATTTGCCAGTGACAGGCTCACTGTGGACAGAGTCTGTAGTGCCACCAGCATGTCCGAGGTCAGGCTCAGGGTGGTGCCGGCAGCCGCAACGACAGAATCGTAGGTGGCGGCTATGTTGGCCTGGTAGCTGGCAACCGCTGTTTCCAGATCGGACAGCTGGATATCCATGGTCAGCGAGTTGAGAGTGGTGTTGTTGACCTGGACGAGCAGGTCGTTGCCCTGCAGGATCAGTCCATTCAGCTCGGCAGTGAATGCGGCGCTGTCCAGGGCCGCCCGGACCGGCTGGGTGGATAGTAGCAGAAAGAGGAATGTGGCAAGGGTGAGGACGTGATGTCTTTTGAGGTTGATTGACGGCATGGGTGGTGTACCTCCATAAGTTTAAAAAGAATAAAAATAAAAATAAAAAAAATATTGTGTCAGCATCAAAAATCAGACAATGGCTGGACCGGGAGATAAATCGCCTTTCTCTCTGAGACGGTGATTAAAAAACAAAAAAATGTCCAAAACATAAAGTTGTGGTACCGTGTGGCATGTTTCCCGGCGGTGGTCATGGTTGGCGAATTGGCCGTCCGCGGGGGCAGATGCCTGATAACCTGGCGATCTTGGGCGCTCATCAATAAAAAAGGTGAAGAAAAAAGTCCAGGTTTTATTTGGGGCCGGTAAAGTTACCGGGGTTCTGTGTCAGCTGCCGGGAACCAGGGACTGGTGTGTTTTTTGTCCCCGGGGAAGGTGTTTGGCCCGGACTCGTGCCAGAATGGGCTGTCTGTGGTCTACGCGTCCCGCTGTTTTCTGGTCAGGGTCCGCAGATCCAGTCCTTTTTGCAGCTTCCAGGCCTTCTCGATGATCGGTTTCAGCTGGCCCTTGATCTCGGAGAGCGGTTTGATCGGCGGGATGATGGGTAACAGTTCTTCCACCGGTGACGGTGGGGTGACGCGCAGTTTTTTGTCCAGGTTCCGGCCGGTCCCGGGTGTCAGTCCGCCTTCCATGGAGCCGGCCTTGTACGATCCGGTTCCGTCGATGTTGCGCATGAAATCCATAATTGTTCCCAGGTCGTTTTTTTTGTAGAAGAGCTTGATCTCCTCGGCAATGACATCATGCTCTTGGGCCAGTTTCTGCACCCTTTCCCGATACTGGCTGATATGATTCTCGAGTTCCCTGTAGAGGTCGAATATCATGTGTCTGAAGCGGCTGTGGGCGGTCAGCCCATGGGTGTCGAGGCCGGAGAAGACCTGCTGGCGGATGGTTGGCGAGGAAACAATATAGGGGTCGTAGAACAGGAGATGTTCCAGGCCGGCTTGCCTGAAAAAGTCATGGATAAGGCGTTCATCTTTCAGTAAGATGTAGAGCCGGACCAGATCGAGACCTATTTTTTTTTCCAGCAGCGAGAAAGAGCGGAAGACCTGCCGATCATAATCCCTTATATTGTCCTCGATGAGTTTGCGGAAGCCAAAGTAGCGGTCAGCTATTTCCTTCTTGATCTCCAGCGAGAGAATCTTGTCAATATCTTCCATGGGCTCTCCTCCAGAGTTCGAATCCGTCCTGAGCGATGTAGCATACAGTAATGCATGTGTGAGAAATTTCCATACGGATATTCAATCCAGGGGCAGTGATGGCTGATCTGCGTGAGGAAATCAAGAACCAGGTCCGGGAGTCGGCTGATATTGTTCAGGTGATTGGTGAGTGTGTGGAACTGAAAAAGACCGGGAGCAGCTACACCGGCCTCTGTCCATTCCATGCCGAGAAGACGCCTTCGTTTTCCGTCAATCCCCGGAGGCAGTTTTTTCACTGTTTCGGTTGCGGCGAATCCGGGGACGTTTTTTCTTTTGTGATGAAGTATCATCACCTTTCTTTTCCAGAAGCTCTCAAAGAGCTTGCCCGTCGCTGCCAGATAGATCTTCCCGAACCAAACCTCAGCGAGGAGGATCGTAAGCGCATCCGCCGGCGGGAACGTCTCTACCGGGTGAACGAAGAGGCTGCCGAACACTATCACCGCTACCTGCTCGATGCCGAAGCGGCCAGGAAGGCCCGGGAATACCTTCGGCACAGGGGCGTCCCCGAGTCGGTTGTCAAGGCCTACCGGCTTGGCTATGCGCCGGATTCCGAGGTGGCAGGCTGGACCTTCATCACCGACTTCCTGCGGCAAAAGGGACTGTCCGTGGCCGCCATCGAACAGGCCGGCCTGGCGGTGCGCAGTGACCGTGGAACCTGGTATGACCGGTTCCGGGACCGGGTGCTCTTTCCCATCCATGACATGACCGGTCGGGTGGTGGCCTTTGGCGGTCGGCTCCTTGGAGACGGCATGCCCAAATATATGAACTCACCCCAGAGTCAGATATTTGACAAAAGCAGGATCCTCTTTGGTCTCTACCAGCACCGCGAGGCCATCCGCCGACAGCGCCAGGCCATAATGGTGGAGGGAAATTTCGACCTCCTGCTTCTGGCGGTGCACGGTATCGATAACGTGGTGGCCCCGCTGGGCACGGCTTTGACCCGCGCCCATGTCCGTATCCTGAGGGGATACTGCGACGAGGTGGTGCTGCTCTTTGACGGTGACCGGGCCGGACTCAAGGCCGCCATGCGTTCCATTCCGTTCTTTCTGGCCGAGCAGGTGGATGCCAGGGTGGCTTTGCTGCCCGAGGGCGATGACCCCGACACCATGGTTCGCAGGAAAGGTGCCGATGCGGTTATGGATCTTGTCAGAGCAGCGAAACCTCTGGATGAATTTGTTTTCGAGGCCCTGGTCCGGGAGCATGGCCTGACCCTGGAAGGAAAAAACCGGATTATCGGTGAACTCAGGCAGGTCATCTCCGGCAGCTCCGATGAGAGCCAGCGATCCCTGATGGCTGCCCATTTTGGCGAAAAGCTGGGAATATCTCCAGGGCAGCTGCTCTCCGGCATCCAGCCGGGCAAAATCGTTTCGGAGAAGTCGGTTTCAGAGGGTCATTCCCGGGGGCGGTTGTCCCGTCAGGAACGGCAATTGATCGATTTTCTGATTCTCTATCCCGAATTCATTGAAGAGTTGCTGGCAAATGGATTGCATGAAGTGGTGCAGGATCCAGGGACCCGCCACTTTATTGACACCATTGTCTCCCTCACCGGTCAGGGGGATATCACACCGGAAAAGATCCTTTCCGGTGTGACCGATGAGCGGCAGAGGAAATATGTGGCCGAGGTTCTGATTCGGGGTTCCTGGGCCAGCGACGAGGAGCGGGAGCAGCAGGCCAGGAGGTTTTGTGATGAACTGTTGGCCTGGCTGGAGTCATCCCGATACAGACAGGATGCGGCCAGGTTGCAGGCCGAGATTGACGAGGCCCAGCGGTGTGGAGACCGGGAACGGCTTATGATGCTCCTGGAAAAGAAACAGGAGATGAGTAAAAAAAATTTAACTTTTAGTTATAAATTGTTGAAAGAATGATGTAATATGGTACGTTACAAAAACGTACTTGAGGGGTGATGCTGTATAAGTCCAGTTGTTTCGGTAAGTTGCTGTTTTAGTTTAGTGATTACAGTAAGATACAATGGTTTTGCTGGACAGGCCCGCTGGAAGATGAGCCGGACGGGCAAACGGGGGAGTCCAGAAGTAGCCGAGATATTTTTCTGGGTACGGTCCGGAGGTGCTGATGGCCTTGAAGGAGAATTTTCCAGACAGTGCTTTTGAGGATATCGGGCTGGAACATGATGACCAGGCAGATTCGGGTGATCTCACCTGGCTGTTTGCAGAAGAAGAGGGGGGAGATCCAGTGGATATGCCAGAGGAACTGCAGTCACAACCGTTTCCAGCGACAGTGGTGGACGTCGATCGCCGATCTGCCTTTGACCGGCGCAGTGGCCGAGACCGCCGGCAGGGTGGTGACCGGAGGGAGCAGGGGACCAGTATCGATCCAATGAACATCTACCTCCGTGAGATGGGCAACCTGAACCTGCTCAGTCACGAGGAAGAGATCGAGCTGGCACGCATGATAGAGGAAGGAGAGATGCGGGTGCAGCGTTCGGTACTGCGTCTTTCGCTGGGTATTTCCGCTCTCAACGATCTTGCTGATGCGCTCTGCCGCGGTCGGATGCGGATCAACACCGTGATCAAGGGACTCTCGGAAAACGACGATCGTTCCCTGGCAGCGGTCAAGGAAGAGTTTCTTGCCCTGATAGACAAGGCCAATGAACTCGATGGCCGCCGCAAGGAGCTCTATGCGGAGCTCAAAAAGGTCGCAGGGATTCCGGAAAAGGAAGAGCCGCTGGTGCGGGAAATTCTCGATATAGGGCTTGAAATCGCCAGCCTGTTCGAGCCCTACCGGCTCTGCACCAAGGGGATCAACTCGGTGGCCGATGCGGTCAAGGAGCTCAGTGAGAAATTCAAGAAGGTCCGGGTCAAGGCCCGGCAGCGGGAACAGTTGGCCCTGCGTAAACAGGGTCCGGAGAACGGCGGTGAGGCTTTGTCCGTCAGGGAGATCGAGCGGCGCATTGCTTTGGAGATTGGCGACTCGATAGGGGTTACCTGCCGAATATTTGACGAAATTCTGACCGAAATAGAGTATGGCCGGGAGTCGGCCAGGCAGGCCAGGGAGGCCCTGGTCCGAGCCAATCTGCGGCTGGTGATTTCTGTCTCCAAGAAGTTTCTCAACCGTGGCCTGCAGTTGCCCGACCTGATCCAGGAGGGCAACATCGGCCTGATGAAGGCGGTGGAAAAATATGACTACAAGCGGGGATACAAATTTTCTACCTATGCGACCTGGTGGATCCGTCAGGCAATAACCCGAGGTATTGCCGACCAGGGCCGCACCATCCGCCTGCCGGTTCACATGATCGAGACTATCAATCGTATGTTACGGTTTTCCAAGGAATTTCAGCGTCTTGAGAGCAGGGATCCCACCCCGGAAGAGATGGCCGAGCAAATGGGCACCGACGTGGAAAAGGTCCATATCGCCCTCAAGACGGCTAAAGATGCCATCTCCCTCGATGCGCCGGTGGGCGACGAGGAAGACTCGCTACTCTCGGATTTTATCGAGGATCATGCCCACCCCGACCCCCAGGAATCCTCCATGGTAGAGAGTTTGAAGCGTTGCCTGTGCCGGGTGATGTCTTCCCTGACTCCACGTGAGGAGAAGGTTCTGCGTATGCGCTACGGAATCGAGGTGGGCTGCGATCATACCCTGGAGGAAGTGGGGAAATGCTTTTCCGTCACCAGGGAGCGGATCCGGCAGATCGAGGCCCAGGCCATCAAGAAGCTGCGTCATCCGAGCCGCAGCAAAGACCTGAAACCCTTTATTTCGGATTGACCTCCGGTGTTGGCTATGACGGGGCAGCACATCAGATCCCGCGGCCTCCCCACGTTGTTGTCCACTGGTCCGGAACAGTGCCGGCCGGTAGTTTTTGCGGGGCAGATCCTGCGCCATGCGTTCTGATTTGCTCGATTGGCTGAGTCTGGCCCTGGTGCCCGGCCTCGGCCCGGCACTGACCGGTCGGCTGCTGGACAGGTTCAAAACACCCCGGAATATTTTCGACGCCCCGCCTGATGCCTTTCGCTCCATTGCCGGTTTGGGGCCCAAGATCATCGCCCGCCTGCAGGATCCGGCACTTCTCTCGCGAATCCATGGTATGGCCAGGGATCAGCTTGCCTGTCTGGCCCGGACAGGGATCACTGTCCTGACCTGTCAGGATCCTGAATTTCCTGACCGCCTGCTGCATATTCATGATCCTCCGCTGCTGCTTTTCTGCCAGGGCCGGCTGGAGATGCTGAGACGGCCGGCTGTGGCCGTAGTCGGCTCCAGGGCGGCCACCTCATATGGGGAACGGGTGGCCCGTGAGCTTGGACGCGAGCTGGCCGATCACGGGATTGTCGTGCTCTCGGGTATGGCGTTTGGTATTGACGGAGCCGCCCATTGGGGAGCGCTGGAGAGCAGCGGTCTGGCTGTCGGGGTGCTCGGTTGCGGTATCGATGTGGTCTATCCCCGTCAGCATGAAGCTCTGTTTTCCGAGGTTGGTCGTCGAGGCCTGCTGGTCTCTGAGTATGGTCCGGGTATCTGTCCGGCCCGGTTTCGTTTTCCGGCCCGGAACCGGATCGTTTCCGGTTTGAGCCTGGGGGTCGTGGTGGTCGAGGCAGGATCCCGTTCCGGAGCCCTGATTACCGCCAGGTTGGCTCTGGAGCAGGGGAGAGAAGTTTTTGCCGTTCCTGGACGGGTGGATTCGTTCAGGTCTCGTGGGACCCATGAGCTTTTGCGCCAGGGAGCGACCCTGGTCGGTTCGGTGGACGACATCCTCGATGAGTTGCGGTTTGTGGTAAATGGTTCCGTGGCACAGGGCAAGGGGGAAAGGTCCGGCGTACCACAGGTCGATACGGAAGAGGTGGGCAGGGATGGCTTGAGCGCTGACGAGGTTCGGGTACTTGCCGCTCTTGACACCTATCCATGCGATATCGATTCGCTGGCCCGTGCCGTCCAGATGGAACCAGCCCGCCTGCACGGCATACTCCTTAAGCTGGAGATCTCGGGCCGGGTCCGGCAGCTTCCAGGCCAGCAGTATGAGCGCACAGGCAAGGGTGCGTGGGAAGCGGAGGGGTAAATCCGTGCACAGCGGTGCCGGTCCCTGTAGAGAGAGACATCAGTTGTTGCTTGTCCGTAATTCCAGCGATTGACAGATATTTTTTTGAAGTACCATCGAAACCCAGCCTCTTTCTGGAATCTGATGGTCATCGTAAATATATACTTTCCAGGTAGTTACTATGAAATCAATGATGATTGCCCCCTCCATTCTCTCTGCGGATTTTTCCCGTCTCGGGGAGGAGGTTCAAGCTGTGGCCGATGCCGGAGCCGAGGTTATCCACGTGGATGTCATGGATGGCCATTTCGTTCCCAATATCACCATAGGCCCGCTGGTGGTCAAGGCGGTCCGGGCGGTGACGGATGTGCCGGTGGACGTCCATTTGATGATCAGTGACCCGGATCGGTATCTCAAGGATTTCGCCGATGCCGGTGCTGACTGGATCACTGTTCATGTGGAGGCCTGTACCCATCTGCACCGGACCCTGCGCCGTATCCGGGAGCTCGGTAGAAAAGCGGGTGCGGTGCTTAATCCAGCCACCTCGCTCTCCACCCTGGATTATGTGCTGGAGGAGGTGGACCTCGTCATGCTCATGAGTGTCAATCCCGGTTTTGGGGGCCAGTCATTTATTGAATCGTCGCTGGAAAAGACCAGGGAGCTGCGGCGTCGTCTGGACAAGGTCAATCCAGAGGCCGGGATCGAGATCGACGGCGGTGTCAGTCCGCAGACCATCGGCCGTATAGCCGATGCCGGGGCCAATATTTTTGTGGCCGGCTCAGCCATTTATGGGCACAGTGATTATCGGGCGGTGATCGCGAAGCTCAAGGATCTGGCCGGATTTTAAGGAGAAGAATCATGCAGGGAAAGGATTTCTCGAATCTTCAGGCCGCATCCAGGCTTTCGGAGCTTGCCCAAAACCCCTGGAAGCTGAACGTCCCAGGCGGGCTTGACGGGGATCGGGTCAACCGCTTCCGTGCCCGTGGCTGTGGCTTTGATCTGCTCTTTGCCTGCCAGCGGCTGGACGACAGGGTCCTGGACGGGCTTCAGGAACTCGCCGACGAAGCCGGGCTGGTGGAGCAGTTCATGGCCATGAAGAAGGGAGAGGTGATGAACCGTATCGAGGGATACGAAAGCGAGGGTCGCCAGGTGCTGCATACAGCCTGCCGGGATATCTTTTCCGATACGCCCCTGGCGCCTAAGGCCACGGCCCAGGCCCGGGAACAGCTCGCGCGGTTGCGCGTTTTTCTAGAAGACCTGGACCGGGGTGAGCTGCGAAACCAGCGTGGTGAGACGTTTACCACCATGGTCCAGGTCGGAATCGGCGGCTCGGATCTCGGGCCGAGGGCCCTGTGTCAGGCGCTTGCCGGGTATGCCCTGCCTGGTCGGACCACTCGCTTCATTGCCAACGTGGATCCGGATGATGCCGCCTCGGTCCTGGTCGGCCTTGACCTGTCCAGGACCCTTTTCAATATTGTGTCCAAGAGCGGAACCACTCTGGAGACCCGGACCAACGAGGCGCTGGTCCGGGCCGCGCTCGAAGAAGCCGGCCTCGACCCTGCCCTTCATTTGGTCGCGGTCACCGGGGCCGGCAGTCCCATGGACGATCCAAAGCGCTACCGGCGCACCTTTCACATGTTTGATTATATCGGCGGGAGGTTTTCCGTTACCTCCATGGTCGGCGGGGTGGTGCTCGGTTTCATGCTCGGCTACGATGGGTTCATTGAACTGTTGCGCGGCGCAAACGACATGGACGTGCTGGCGGAGAAACCGGGTTTGCTCGACAATCTTCCCCTGCTCATGGCCATGATCGGTATCTGGAACCGCAACTTTCTCGGCTACCCGACCCTGGCGGTACTGCCCTACAGCCAGATGTTGCGCCGGTTTCCGGCTCACCTTCAGCAATGTGATATGGAGAGTAACGGCAAGTCTGTGACCCGGCAGGGAAAACCGGTCAGGTGGAAGACTGGGCCCATTGTCTGGGGAGAGCCGGGGACCAATGGTCAGCATGCATTTTACCAGCTTTTGCACCAGGGAACTGAGATCGTTCCGGTTGAGTTTATCGGTTTCCGCCAATCCCAGCAGGGCCATGACCTTGTAGTGGATGGGACCTGTTCCCAGCAGAAGCTGGTGGCCAATATGTTGGCCCAGGCCCAGGCCCTGGCCATCGGACAGGAGCATGACAATCCCAATAAGAGTTTCCCCGGCAACCGGCCAAGTGCCATTCTTATCGGTGAGAGACTGACTCCGTATTCCATGGGAGCATTGCTGGCGCTGTACGAGAACCGGATTTCCTTCCAGGGCTTTTGCTGGAACATAAACTCTTTTGATCAGGAAGGGGTAGAGCTGGGCAAGGTCCTGGCAGGAAGGATGCTGGACTGCCTGGCCGGGATCCCTGGCGCGTCGGAGCACTCCCTGGAAAGACGGTTTCTGAAGATCGCAGGACTTCTGTAACGGCAGGGGCAAAAAGAAGAAGAAAGTCTGTGATCGGTTATCCCGGAACAGGGCGATATTGGTTCTGGTTTTCAGGTCATTGGTCCGGCTGGAAAGCGAACAGAAACAGGATGGGGTGAATCGGCGCAAAGAGAAGCTGTGCTTTATGTTTAGCGGTTTTTTGTTGACAAAAAAAGGCAGGAAGTATATGGTCCGTGACTGAATGAGTATTCAATGGGAGTAATGCGCAACCGTTTTGTGCTGAGTGGGGCGGGCGGGCATCCTGTTGGAATAGAAAGTAATGGGCAAAACCAAATATCATTGAGAGGAGGAACACTGATGCCAAAGCATGATACGCCTTTGCTGGACGAACTGGAGAAAGGCCCTTGGCCGAGTTTCGTCACTGACATGAAACGCCAGGCCGAGACCAAGCCAGAGTGCTGGGACATTCTCGGTCAGCTTGAGCTGTCCTACAAGGACAGGATCACCCACTGGAAACACGGCGGCATCGTAGGTGTTTTTGGTTACGGTGGTGGTATCGTTGGCCGGTATTCCGACGTTCCGGATAAGTATCCGGGTGTCGAGCATTTTCATACTGTCCGTATTAACCAGCCGTCCGGGTTGTATTACTCCACCGAGAATCTCCGTGCCCTCATGGACCTGTGGGAGAAGTATGGTTCCGGCATGACCAATATGCACGGATCCACCGGTGACATGATTCTGCTGGGGACCAGGACCGAGAACCTGGAGCCCCTGTTCTGGGATCTGACCCACGAGCTGGGCCAGGATCTTGGTGGCTCCGGTTCCAACCTGCGGACCCCGTCTTGCTGTCTTGGACAGTCCCGCTGTGAGTGGGCCTGCTACGATACCCAGGAACTGTGTCATCACCTGACCATGCATTATCAGGACGAAATCCATCGTCCGGCCTTTCCCTATAAGTTCAAGTTCAAGTTCTCCGGCTGCCCCAACGACTGCGTGGCGGCGATTGCCCGTTCCGACTTTGCTGTTATCGGTACCTGGAAAGATGACATCCAGATCGATCAGGCTGCAGTGAAAGAGTACATTGCCGGTAACTACCCAGCCGGTGGCGGGTCCCATGCCGGTCGTGACTGGGGTTCGTTCGATATTCAGAAAGAAGTTATTGACCTTTGCCCCACCGGTTGCATGTGGATGGAAGGTGATGAGTTGAAGATCGACAACGCCGAGTGTACCCGCTGCATGCACTGCATCAACGTTATGCCGCGCGCCCTGCGTCCCGGCAAGGAGAGAGGTGCAACCATCTGCATCGGCGCCAAGGCTCCGATTCTTGACGGAGCCCAGTTCGCCACCATGGTTATTCCTTTTATCGAGGTGACCAAGGATAACGAGTTCGAGAATGTAATCGATGTCATCGAGAAGATTTGGGACTGGTGGATGGAAGTTGGTAAAAACCGTGAGCGTGTCGGTGAGACCATGCAGCGTATCGGTCTGCCCACCTTCCTGTCTGTAATGGAAGTTGAGCCAATGCCGCAGCATGTCAAAGAGCCGCGTTCCAACCCGTATGTATTCTGGAAGGAAGAGGAAGTTCCAGGCGGCTTCGAGCGTGACATCAAGGAATTCCGCAAGCGCCATGCCATGTAATTCCGCCCTGCGGTGACTGTTTAACGATTCTACTGAATATTATAGATAAGGAGATTATATCATGGGTTACGATCCGAATAATCCGATGGAAGGGCGGATTACCGATCTCGGTCCGCATTACTACGGAGATTTTCTGCCCCCTGTCATCAAAGAAAATAAAGGCAAGTGGCTGTATCACGAGATTCTTGAGCCGGGTGTTCTGGTTCACGTATCCGAGACCGGTGCCGAGTGTTACACCGTTCGGGCCGGTTCTCCGCGTCTGGTGTCCATCGAGTATGTTCGCGAAATCTGCGACATTGCTGACAAGCACTGTGATGGCTATGTCCGGTTTACCACCCGGAACAACATCGAGTTCATGGTCGACTCCAAGGACAAGGTGCAGCCGCTGATCGATGATCTGAAGAGCAGGGGCAACAAGTTTCCGGTTGGCGGAACCGGTTGTTCCGTGACCAATATCGTTCATACCCAGGGCTGGGTCCACTGCCATACCCCGGCAACGGACGCTTCCGGTCCGGTCAAGGCGGTCATGGATGACCTGTTTGAGTATTTTGGCTCCATGACCCTGCCGGCCAAGGTCAAGATCGCCCTGGCCTGCTGTCTGAATATGTGTGGTGCGGTCCATGCTTCGGATATCGCCCTGCTTGGTGTGCATCGTAAGCCGCCAATGATCGATCACGAGCGGATCACCGGCGTCTGCGAGTTGCCGCTGGCCATCGCCTCCTGTCCCCTTGGAGCAGTGAAGCCTGCCAAAGCAGAGGTAAACGGTGAAGAGATCAAGACGGTCAAGGTGAACGCGGATCGCTGTATGTTCTGCGGTAACTGCTACACCATGTGTCCGGCAATGCCTTTGGCTGATCCTGAAGGTGACGGTATGGCCATCCTGGTAGGCGGTAAGGTGTCCAACGCCAAGTCGGCACCCAAGTTTTCCAAGCTTGTCATTCCGTTCCTGCCCAACAATCCGCCCCGCTGGCCCGAGGTCACCGAGGCGGTTCGCAAGATTCTCGTCACCTATGCCGAGCACGCCAACAAGTACGAGCGTCTTGGCGAGTGGGCCGAGCGGATCGGCTGGGAGAAATTCTTCGAGCTTTGTGAGATTCCGTTCACTGAGAAATCCATCGACGACTACCGGCTGGCTTACGACACGTGGCGTACAACAACCCAGTTCAAGTACACCGCCGCAACCGCCGCTTACACCAAGTAAATTCTCTGTAGTACAGGCTGGCACACCTGGTGCCAGCCTGATTTTTTCATTCTTGGTATTTTAAAGGAGGCCAATAATGGCTCTGAGCAAAGAAGAACTGAAAGCTGCCATTCTTGAGAAGGCAATGAAGGCTCCCAAGCCGCAGCTGTATGTCAAGGATTTCTACAAGTGTGACCCCGATGCAAAGCCTCGGGCAATCAAAAACGCTGCCAACGAACTGGTAAAAGAGGGCAAGCTTGCCTTCTGGTCCTCCGGGTCCACCACCATGTACGCCGCAAAAGATCGGGTGAAGGACGAAGAGGGAGATAAGGGTGTAAATTAGTCATCCTTTTTCCATTTCGTCCCACTGAAGCAGAGGCCACGTGTCTCTGCTTTTTTTTGTAGATCGATCATGTGTTCATCCGATCTCCTTTACTTCCATCGCTTCGGATGCGTGGACTCCACCAACGTCCTGGCCCTGGAGATGGGTTCCAGAGATGCCCCTCACCGCACCGTGATTCTGGCTGGACAACAGCGTTGCGGCCAGGGACAGCGGGGTCGATCGTTCAGCTCCCCTGCGGGAGGGCTCTACTTTTCGCTCATCTTAAGGCCAAATATTTCACCTACCCGCCTGCCTTGCATCACTCTGGCCACTGGTTTGGCCTGTTGTCGGAGCCTGGCAAAGCTGTCCTCTGTTCAGCCAATGGTCAAGTGGCCCAATGATCTTTATCTTGGCAGGCGTAAGCTGGGCGGAATCCTGAGCCAGTCACAGGGCTTTCCCGGAGCCGATGATTTTTTTGTCGTTATCGGGATCGGTATCAACATTAACACTGATCTCGCCGCTTTCCCAACCTCTTTGCAGCCGCAAGTGACCTCTCTTTATCACAGTACCGGACGTTTTTTCGACCTGGAGCAGATGGCCCGCACAGTAGCCCTGGAGGTGACTGGGCTGGTTGAGACTCTTGAGGTCCAGTGGGATTCTTTGCTGGAAGAGTTTGCAACTCATGATTATCTTTTCGGCAGAAGCGTCAGGTACCATCCTGTCATCGGTCCGATGGTCCAGGGAACCGGGGCCGGTATTTCCGCTGATGGAAGTTACCTGGTTCGTCTTGCCGACGGGACCAGTATCCGTGTTGTGGGTGGAGATCTGGTATTGTTTGACCAGTCTTGATAAAGACTGATTCCTTTCGTCTCTCTTGAACTCAGGTTTTTTATCCAACGGGATTTATTATGTTGACTGAGAGGTTCCCGGCGCTGCTGGTCAGTGCTGCTGATGACAAGACATATGTGCCCAGGGTGGCCCTGGTATCGCTTGACGATCTTCCCGCAGTTGATGTGCTTATCAAAGTCCATTATTCGTCTCTGAACTATAAGGACGCCCTTTCTGCCAACGGGAATCGTGGTGTAACCAGGAGGTATCCCCATGTTCCAGGTATTGACGCGGCCGGTGTGGTGGTCGAGAGCGCAAGCGACAGGTTTGCGCCCGGTGACCGGGTTCTCTGCTGTGGCTACGATTTGGGCATGAACACCTGGGGAGGATTCAGCAGCTATATCAGGGTGCCGTCCGACTGGGTTATGGCGGCGCCTGGAGGCCTTTCCCTGAAGCAGACAATGGAGATCGGAACGGCTGGGTTCACAGCTGCCGGATGTGTTTTTGAACTGCTTGAATCCGATTGCCGTGCTGACTGTGGATCGATCCTCGTTACCGGAGCCACCGGCGGGGTGGGATGTGTGGCTGTGGCCCTGCTGGCAAAACTGGGTTTTAAGGTTGCAGCGGTCACCGGCAAGAGTAGTGAACATGCATTTCTCCAGCGGCTTGGAGCTGATACTGTCATCGACCGGGACAAGATGTCCGTCGGAGGCACAAAGAAGCTCCTTCGCGAGCGCTGGGCCGGGGTGGTGGATACAGTTGGAGGAGATATCCTGGCCACTGCCATTAAACAGTGCCGGTATGGCGGCGTGGTCACCTGCTGCGGCAACGCCGCTTCCGGGGAACTGCCTCTCAATGTCTATCCCTTCATCCTCCGTGCTGTCCGGTTGATTGGTGTCGACTCTGCCACGTGCGTCATGGAGCGAAGGGAACAATTGTGGGAATTGCTGGCCGGTCCCTGGCGGCTTGACTGTCTTGGCGATTTGAGTCAGACCCTTACCTTAAACCAACTGCCGAAGGCCATCGATTCGATGCTCCACGGGCTGTCAAGGGGGCGAATTGTTGTTTCATTACTGGAACAATAGGATACAGGAACAATGAGTGTAAAACAGGCAAGAAAAGTTTTGACCATCGAGGCCGAGGGGATTCTGGCGGTCCGTGACCGGTTGGGAGAGGAGTTTGTCCGGGCGGTGGATCTTATAATGAAGTGCCCGACCAGGCTGGTGATCACCGGTATCGGCAAGTCTGGTATTGTCGGGCAGAAGATTTCCGCCACTCTCAATTCCACGGGAACCCCTTCCTTTTTCCTCCATCCGGTAGAGGCCATGCACGGCGACCTGGGCATGGTCTCGCCTTCAGATGTGGTCCTGGCCATATCCTACTCCGGTGAGACAATGGAGCTGAACGGGCTGCTTGGAAGCCTGCGGGAACGCTCTGTACAAATCATTGCCATGACCGGTAACCCTCACTCGACACTGGCTGGCTGCGCCGATGTAACCCTTGATGTCCATGTCCCCCGGGAGGCCTGTCCCCTGGGGTTGGCTCCCACAACTTCGACCACCGCAACCCTTGCGTTGGGTGATGCCCTGGCCGTGGTCCTGTTAAAGCGCAAGCAATTTCGGGCAGAAGATTTCCGTCGCAATCATCCCGGGGGCAGCCTGGGTGAACGGCTCAAGGTCGCAGTCCGCGAGGTTATGCTCACCGGATCCCGTATCCCGCTGGTCTCTGATCAGGCCAGGTTCACCGATGCGGTATCCGAGCTCAATGAAAAAAATTTCGGAGCCGTGGTGGTGGTGGATGACAAAAACCGGCTGCAGGGAATCATAACCGATGGGGATGTGCGCAGGCATATTCTGGCACATCACTCCCTTGAAGATTCGCGCATCAGCGAGGTAATGACCGAAGATCCGGTGACCATCAGCAGGGACCTGATGGCGGCGGATGCGCTGAGTATCATGCAGAGTCGGGAAATCACCGTTTTACCGGTGGTGGGAAAAGGTCAGATTCTGGAAGGCATTCTCCATCTGCATGATCTGTTGGGCAAGGGAGAATTTCGTTTTATGATTTGAGCTGGACAGTTTGATGGAAGCGGTTGACGCCTGTGCAGCCAATAGCGACGTGTAGCGGGGAGGTTTTGATATGTGTCAGATAAGTGCAGTGTTAGAGCGTGATGGCAGCCGGGAGACAATCATGGAAGGTGTGACCGGACTGGAGGTCACCGGTGAAGGAGTTTTGCTGACCACTTTTTTTGAGGACCCGAAACTGGTTCCCGATGTCGCCGTTGCGCGTATCGATTTTCTTGGCGGGTCTGTGGTCATGGTGCCAAGGGAACAACCACAGGGAGAGTGAGATGAACGACCTGGAAAAACTGCGGATTATGCTGCCGCACTGGATAGAGCATAACAAGGGGCATGGAGAAGAATTCTTCCGCTGGGCCGATACGCTGGCCGGGGCTGGTGAAGAAGAGATCGCTGAGCTTTTGCGGGAGGCGGTGAAAGCTCTCCATGAGGCCCACCATGCCCTGGCAAAGGCTCTGGAAAAGGCTGGCGGGCCCATTGAGAAACAGGATGGGCATCACGGCCATCATCATCACTGACCCGAGTACATGGACCAGCCTGTGGCCGGGTCGAACTGATAATCCAGTTCCAGGCGAAAGAGGCGGCCCTGGTTCTTTTCCGCACAAGCAAGCTTGAATACCATCTTGTTCCCTTCCCGACGGAGGAAGGTGACCTTGGGATTGAGCAGCAGCGAGGTTTGGGATGAAGGGTAGTGTTTCTTGAATATATCCCTGAAATGTTCTTCAAGCCAGCCGATTTTTTCCTGGATGGCAAGCTGTTCCCGGGTTTCCGCGATCCGCTTCTTAACACTTGAAGCTATGGCCCCAAGTGATGGCTCCCTGGCCAGGGGGCTCTGGCGGATAATTTCCTGGATTCTTTGGTAATGCCCCAGGGCCTGGTCCAGGTCTCCGGATTCAGAGGCCAGGGCTGCTTCCCGCTGTTCCCGGGCGATCCGAACCATGAGCAGGGTCCGTTCGATCCTGACGACAGAATCGTCCAGGCCGTCATTGGCCTGTTTCTCTTCCCGGAGGAAGCTCAGTGCTTTCTCGTATTCACCTATGGCCAGGTCCCAGTTCCCCTCTTCGTAAGCACGGCGGGCTGTGCCAAGCATCTGATAGAGACGGGCCTCAAGGCCAATCCGTTCCATTTCCTGCCGCTCGGCGGGAGATGCGATGTCTGGTTCGTCCCGGAGCAGGCTCTGGGCCTGATCCAGGGCTTCGAGGGCCGTGGTCCACTGTTTGTTTTTGAAACTTTTTCCGGCCCTGTCCAGAGCGAGCCTGAAGGAGGCCCTGGCCAGTTCCTTCCGGATGGGTTCAAGTGGCGGTGGAGCACTCAGATCGTCGGCCAGGGCAAGCACCTGCCTGTACTTTTCTGTCGCAAGTTCCCACTCTCCAGTGGCCATGTTGTCGCGGGCCTCCTTGAGGGTCACCGCAAGTCGAAGCTGTATCAGCTCCTGCCCGGCGTTTCTCTCCTGGTCCTCCAGGCCCTGGTTGCGAGCCAGGATCTGCGCTTTTTTCAGCGCATTGATGGCTGCGGTTATGTCGCCCTTTTTCTGCAGATCGCGGGCCTCTGCCATGAGCCTGTCATACTCCGAAAGTGTTTTTGCCTGGGCGGCGTCAATATATTTGCCCTGGTAGAGAGTCCGGCCCCGCAGCCCTTCCTGGAAATCCCTGCTGCTGCGTAGACGGGAGAGTTCTTCTTCCAGGGCAGCCTTGTCCGAACGGAGAACCAGGATGGTATCCAGGGTTTTTTCAAGCTTCCTGGCAAGTTTCTCTGCCTTTGCATACTCTCCAGTCTCGGCAAGATTGCGAACCTGCTGCCAGCTGCTCCTTGCCTCTTCAAGGTTTGATTTGTCCTGGAGGTAGAGGTACCCGGCCCCGCCGACAAGACCGGCGACAATTCCGACGACCGCGATGCGCAGCACGGCGCCGGCGATACCCCGTCCTTCTTTGCCGGTCTTGCGGGGTTTTGGTGGAGGTGGAGGAGATGCGGATTTCTCAGCGGTCCGGGGTTCCGGTCTCTCCTGGTTTGGCTCTGCATCTCCGGCCAGACGCAGGGATTCCTGAATCCGCTGGCGCAGTTCCTCCAGTCCAGGATAATCGGCCACGATCTCTTCAAGTCTGCCCAGCAGGTTCAGGGATTCCTGAAGTTTTCCCTGCTGCTCCAGGGCTTTGCTCTCGTTGAACAGGGCTTGGGCCCTCTGCATAGCTTCGTCCAGGGCCTGTTCAATTTCTTCGCGTCCGGGAAATTCCGTGCCGGCAGGAAGCTGGGCCAGTTTTTCCGCTGCCCCTGCCAGTTCACCGCGTTCAAAGCGGAATCGGATGAGATCGATCAGGTCTTCGACCGTGATTTCTTCCTCATCGGAACTTTCGTCCATCAGGCCGAGTTCGGCAAAAGAATCCTCCTCTGGAAGCAGGTCATTGTCCGGCTCATCCGAATCAATGATGTCCGCTATCTGCAGGGTATCCAGAGGCAGTTCGTCCCCATGGCTGACGTACCATTTTGCCGCCTCCGGATTAAAGGGATCACGGGTGTTGCAGCGTGTGCCGGTAATCATCTCCCCAATATGGATGATCAGTTCGGCCAGGGAAGGATTCTTTTCCCAGAAATCAGCTATCCGGATGGCATCAGGGTCAATGTCCGGATGAAACAGCGGAGTCAGGGGTTTGACCGTGGGGGCAAAATGGGGATATCCAAAAGGAAGATCGATGCCGACCAGATGGCGTTCACCCACTGTCACGGTTCCGTCCGGCGAGGTTACAAAGCCGCGTACCCGGTATTCGATTTCATAATGATCCGGTGGATCACCGTTGGTCTTGATGATAGTGATACTGGGATACAGTTCCAGGGTTTGCAGGACCTGTTCGTGATCAGATATTAATTGCGAGGAACCGGATGGCATGGGGCGACCTGGATTTCTTTGGGTTGCGATGAGGACCAGTGGCGGAACCAGCTGATCTTTTGGACAATATTACAATATAACGAATTAAGGTTACCATCGAAACGTGACTTCTCACTGGTATGGAAAAGGATCACATCGCATGGCTTTTGAGAAATTCTCTGTCAGGGAGCGCCGGTGAGGGATTGTTTTTTAAATCCCTTGGCGAAAATGGCCATGTTATCTCCCGGCACTGCAATTTGCCGATTTTGATGGTAATCACATAACGTATTGTATGGCAAACAGAAAACAGAAACAAGTAGCTTTGCATCCTGGTTGTGATTTGATATTCAACGGGAACAGGAGCCATGACAACAACCAATTGAGCTGGCGAGGGAATATGTGTACAATGGAGGTGTACTGGTTCAGCGTGAATTGAAGTTTTCGGCGCCTCAATATTTTGAGAAGACTTGACCATATCTTATGCCAAGTCTTCTCGAAACGTCGAGGAGACATATTGATTATAATCACATAATATTTTTTCTCCCGGACTATCCATGATGACCTTTGCGGCGGCCTTTACCATTGTCGAAGAACGTAATTGCCCGATATACCGGCGGGGGGAGAACCTGGTCATGACCGACAAGGCTGTCGCTCTCCCCATGGGCAAGCCCGCCTGCATGATATTGATTCGTGAGCTCACGGGTCTTCTTTTTGAGCTTTTGCCCCACGTGGACGACGGTTTTACCGCCCAGAAGGAACGCCTTTTTACCTGTGGTGGCTGCACTGGTCTGATCAAATACCGGCTTGCTGAGATGCCCGATACCCCGGCAGAAGATGTGGAGCAGGATGGCTCGGTTATGAGCGGTTTGATCGAGGCGGTTTCTCCGGCCGAGTTGCTGCAGATTTTTCATATGCACCAGAAAACCGGTAAGCTGCTACTGGAAACTCCTGGAGGTACTGCCAGGGTAACCTTCAGAGAGGGGGCCCTTGTCGCGGCCCGGTTTGGCGAGTTGGACAACCAGGAGGCGGTTTACGCCTTGCTCAACGAAAAGGAGGGCAGTTTCCGTTTCATTCCCGGATTGCCTTCTTCGTTGATGCAGGCGCGGGAGATCGGAGATTTCATGATGATTCTCATGGAAGGATTGAAGCGACTGGATGAGAAAAGACCGGATGGCTGAGTCCTGCCGGAAAGAGGCTCAGCCGCTGCAGGCACGGGTGGCCACCTCAATTGCCTCCACCCGGTTACGCCCGTTTTTTTTGGCCAGGTACAGGGCCTGGTCGCTGCGTTCGATAAGTTCGGTCCTGGAGATCTTGCATTGATCCGCCTCGTTACTGGCAAGACCGCAACTGATGGTCACCGGAATTTTCAGGTCATTGTAGATGATATCCATCTGTTCGATGCCCCGGCGGAGCCGTTGGGCCAGTATCCTGGCACTGTTCAGCCCTGTTTCCGGCAGGATGACTGTGAATTCCTCTCCACCATAACGGGACACGATATCGCACCGACGCACCAGTGATACCAGCATTTCGGCCACAGCTTTGAGGACATGATCTCCGGCCGGATGACCGTATTGGTCGTTGACCTTCTTGAAATGATCGATGTCGGCCAGGATCATGGAGAGAGGGTGATTGTAGCGGCTGGACCGTTCAATCTCCGCCTCAAGGATTTCCTGGAAGTACCTGTGGTTGTACAGTCCGGTCAGGCCATCTTTGAAGGCCAGTTTGCGCAGGCTGTCGTTGGCCAGCTTCAACTCCATGGCCAGTTGCTCGGCGTTCTGCTTGGCCTGTTTCAGTTCCAGAACCAGTTGCGCGTAGGAGAGATTGAGCCGGCCGAGTTCCTCGTTGGCTTCCTGCATGATCAGAGAAAAGGGTTTTATGTTGCCCGGGTCGATGGAAAACACCTCCATGAGATTATGGGCCTTTTCTCCCACCTTGTCGATCAGGGTAGCGCTCTGTTCGTCGGAAAACATGTATGCCTCGGTCAGCAGTTTGTGTACTTCCATGGATTTACGGTTGCTGTGCAAACCATGGTAGATGGCGGCAATCTTGTCGGAAAGGTGGAGGATCAGGGCGCAGTCTCCATATTTTTCATCCCTGACATCCGAGTGATGGAAGCGGATTGGTCGCCAGATCGATTCCGGCAGTTTCCAGAGCGAGAGCAGATGGCTGCCCACTTGGGTGTGGTCAAAGCCGAACCGGCGTTGTTCCGCCTCGCAGATGGTCATGCCGCTGATCCGTTTTTCATCCTGGACAGAGGCGTAGGAGGCGGAATCGGACAGATAGAGAACGAGAATGCCTATATCCTGGAGCAGGGCGGAGATAAACAGGTCCCGGTCCTGGTAACCCGTTTCCTCGGCCAGGGTCTCGGCCGCCACTGCCGCAGTGATGGCCCGGCGCCAGAACAGGTTCATGTCAAACCCGTGCGAGGACGGTTGTTTCAGGTCCTGGACAATGACAAAGGACAGGGCGATATTTTTCAGAGTATTGAAGCCAATCAGAGCCGTGGCCTGGCTCAGAGATTTGACCGGGCTGGTAAAACCGTAGAGGGCTGAGTTGGCAATCTTGAGAATACGGGCTGTGAGGGCGGGGTCGGCCGAGATAATCCGGGCCAGGTCTTCAAAGGAGTTCTCATCCTTGCGCACTGCCTCCAGGATTTTCATGGCAATGGCTGGCGGAGAGGGTAGTTTTATCTTCTGCGCAAAAAAGTCCTGCAGGGTTGTCATGGCGAAGATCGAAGATTGTAGAGTTTGCTGTTCCAGGAAGCCGCACCCTGCAAAGAGGAGGTCGGCCGCATAAGACTCGGACGGTAGTTTCGATGGTACTAAATAACATAATTATAAAACAAGATGTTTCAGGATAGCAGGTATTGCTGTTCCTGTAAATGATGATTCTGCCAGAACCCTTGTGCTGCAGACCAGGCGAGCACTCATCCTTGAGTTGCGATCCCTCTTTGACTTAGCCCTTCAATTCGTTATAGTGTCCGGTCCGGTACAGTTCACGATTTTTGCAGATACTTTTTTCCAGTATCAGAAGGTTATGATCCTGCAGCATGTGCAGAGTCAGGGCCGGCCTGCAGTGGGGGTAATTCGAGAATATCCATGAACCGATCCACATGGTAGCTTGCCTTAAGGTCCGGATTCTTGAAGGCGATAAGCTCCATGCCCACACTTTGGCAGTGATCCCGGTCCACGGTCGAGTCACCGATATAGATCGCTTCGTTCACCCGGACGTCAAATCGGTCAAGGATCATGCGCAGGCCGTCTGGTGCCGGCTTGGGTCGACCGGCGGTCAAGGCCGTGACCACCATGTCGAACCAGGGCCTGAGTTTGAAAATATCGAGAATCAGATCCATGGTGGTCGTCCGGTTGGTAGAGATGGCGGTATGATAGCGAGGTTTGATTATCCGGAGAAAATCCATCAGGTCCGGTTCCATGATCATGTACTGCAAAAAGGGATCATAGCTCAGCTGCACCCGATAGCGGTCAACCTCTTTCATGTCAACCTGGGGATGGTTGCGGAAGATATGGAGAACCGATTCAAACACGTTGTGAATGTGGACATAGTCTACCTCCTCCTCGCTCATGGGCGGACAGCCGAAATGGGCCAGCAGGTGATTGTAATAGTGACGGTTGGCCTCCCGGGACTCAAAGAGAACCCCGTCGCAGTCAAAGATAATCAGTTTCAGCATGGGTAGGTCGTCCTGGTCTGGAAGCAGTTTCGTTGCCATGGATCTCCCTGTTCAGTTCGTCAAAGAAGATTTCCATGAATTCGTGCCGGCGGTGGGCAAGACGGCGGCCCGGCTCGGTGAGCATCTGGTCGCGCACCCGGGACATTTTGACCTGAAACTCTCGGTAGGCCGTGTCTTCGGTGGTATAGGATTTTGTTTCTTCCGGGGTCAACTCGGGGTTGTGCAGCCTGGCGCCAATCTGGCCGGCAAAAAGAAAGGCGCGGCCGATACCGATGGCACCGATGGAATCGAGCTTGTCGGCGTCAAAAAGGATGGCGGCTTCCAGCGAAACGGGTTTTACCCGTCCCCGATAGCGATGGGCCCGTATGCAGTGAACGATTTTTTTGATATCGGTCTCGGAAAAACATAGTCCCCGGAGAACCGGGACCGCCATCTCTGCACCGATTTCCGCATGACATATGGCTCCCCTGCTCTCTGATTCCCGGCGTCGGCCGATATCATGCAGCAGGGCAGCGGCCCCGAGAATATCCAGCCGGGCCGAGAGTTCCTGTCCAAGGTTCATGGCCATGCGAAAGACCCGTTCGCTGTGGTCAGGTCCGTGGGGGCCTCCTTCTTCCATGCAGTAACCGGCACTTATTTCACGAAGGATTTTCAGCCGGTCGGCATCAAGGATCGAACTCATCTATTCGCCGAAAAACTCCTGTTTGAGCCAGCGGATACCTAAAAGCAGCAACTGTTCGTCGTCACCGGCCAACCCCTTTAGTTCACCTGGTGACAGAGGTCTTTTCATGGTAATTCGTCCGTCGCTCAGTTCCTGACGGAACATGTCCAAATTGTAGAGGGCGAGGATAAAAAGATCAAGCTGGGCTCTGGTTGGCCTGAATCCCAGCCGGACCTGTTCATGCTGCAGCAGGCCGGCCACCTCGTCGTTGTAGCGGTTGTAGAGGGTCAGGCCCTGGTCTTTGAAATATTCAAGCGGAGTCTGTTCTCCGGCTTCGGCAAAGCCCTGACAATGATTTTCGCGCACCAGGACAAACTGTTCCTGGATGGTGCCGTCTGGTCCGCGGGAGACTCCGCGTCCCACCGGATAGGCCCGGCAGGCTCCGGGTCGGTCAGGATAGACCGAGCAGCCACACCTGGTGACAAAGACACAGCTGGCCCGCCCATCATCCACCATGGTCAGATAACATTGCGGAAAGACCATACCCTCTTCCCATTCGATGAGGACAAACTGTTCGAGAAAGTTTCCTGAATGCAGTTTACGGTTGTTTTTCAGCCGCAGTACATCATAGGGGCTCAGGGCCAGGTCGAGTTGCCGACAGCACTCGGTGAAACAGGGAACCCCTGGATGGCAGGCAAAACGGAAACGCTCCGCCTGCGTGACGGGTTGAAAGGAACTGGTCTCTGTCACGAATCAGTGTTCCCGTGATTTGATGGTCAGCAGCGGGCTGGCGATGAAGATCGAGGAATAGGTCCCGACGATGACACCGGTGAGCAGGGCAAACGAGAAGTCATGGATCGCGGAGCCGCCGAAGAAAAAGAGTGAGGCCAGAACCAGGACCGTGGTCAGGGAAGTGACGATTGTCCGCCCAAGGACCTCGTTGATGCTGCGGTTGATGATCGTCCCGAAATCCGTGCCCTGGAGTTTGGCCATGTTTTCCCTTATCCGGTCAAAGACCACCACCGAGTCATTCAGCGAGTACCCGGCCAGGGTCAGGAGCGCGGTGACCAGAAGCAGCGTTATCTCTTTGTCGAGCAGCCAGCAGATACCGAGCACCACCAGGACATCGTGAAAGGTTGCTGCCGCCGCTGCCAGGCCGAAGCTGAAGTCGAAACGGATGGCCAGGTAGAGAAGTACGCCGATAAGCGATATGGCAATTGCCTCGATGGCCTTGTTGCGGAGCACCGTGGAAATGGAAGAACCGATTTCAGACTGTCTTTCGAGAAGAAAGTTTTTGTCCGCTTGCTCGGTGGTCAGGATCCGGGTTATCTGCTCGCCAAGGTGGCCCACCGTATCCTCGGATTTCTTGATCTTGATGATGAGCCGGTTTTCACCGGTAACCTGCTGCAGGTCGATATTGGTAAAACCATGTTTCTTGAACGCGGCTCGGACCTCGTCAAGCTGAAAGGGTTTTTCAGCCTTGTACTGGAGCAGGGAGCCACCGGCAAAGTCCACCCCGAGGTTTGCCTGGCCGCGAAGGATTTCGACAAAGGAGAAGAGGCCCATGATGACCAGGATCGCCGAAACCACGAAGGCGATTTTCTTGACCCGCATGAAATTGAAATCAGGTTTCTTGATAAAACGCATGAAGTTGAGCTGTTTAAGCCTGCGGGTGGTATAGAGCACATCGTAGATCAGCCGGGTACAGAACAGGACCGCAAAGAGGTTGAAGATGATACCCAGAGACAGGGTGACGGCAAAACCCTTGATAGGGCCGGTGCCGAACAAAAACAGAGCCAGAGCAGTGATCAGGGTGGTGACCTGGGAATCGACAATACTCCAGAATGCCTTGTTGAAACCGCCGTCGATGCCCGACTTTACCGATTTGCCCAGTTCCCATTCCTCTCGCATTCGTTCGAAAATAAGGACGTTGGCATCGACCGCCATGCCGATGGACAGAATGATACCAGCAATACCCGGCAGGGTCAGGGTGGCCCCGAGCATGGCCAGACCAACAAAGAGAAAGAGGATGTTAAGGAGCAGGGCGAAGTCGGCGATCACGCCGGAGAGCCGGTAGTATATCACCATGAATGTCAGGACCATGAGGGCGCCGAACAGGCCGGACATCAGTCCTTTGTTGATGGAGTCATGGCCGAGGCTGGCGCCGACGGTGAGGTTCTGGATGATTTCCACCGGGGCCGGCAGGGCTCCGACCCTGAGGACAATGGCCAGATCGGTGGCCTCCTCATGGGTGAAGTCGCCGGATATCTGGGCGCTGCCACCGAGGATTTTTTCCCGGATCACCGGCGCGGAACGGACCACTCCGTCCAGGACAATAGCCAGGCGTTTGCCGACATTTTTTTCAGTGATGTTGGCAAATATCTTGCCGCCACGGCCGGTGAGATCCAGGCTGACATAGGGTTCGTTGAACGACCCACCGATGCGGACCTGGGCGTTTTTGACCATTTCGCCAGTCATCACGACCTGGCTTTTGAGGAGAATCGGGACCTTTCTTTCCCGACCGGTCTGGGGGTCAACGATTCGCTGAAAATAGACCTCGGTATCCGGAGGAATTCGACCCTGAAGGGCCAGGTTAAGTTTTTTGCGGCTTTCTCCCTCTTTCCACAGACCGGCCTGTTTCACCTCATCGATGAGGCGGGGGAGATCGATCCCGGCGTCGTCGGCCACCAGTTTGAATTCCAGCTGGGCTGTCTGCCCGATCAGGCCCATGGCCCTTCCGGGATCCTTGACGCCGGGCAGCTGAACCACGATTTCGTTTTCCCCCTGGCGGATGATGACCGGCTCGGCGACACCGAACTGGTCGATCCGGTTGCGGATGATCTCCAGGGACTGGGCCACCGCATTTTTGCGGATGAACTCTATCTCATCCTTTTTCAACTGCAGGGTGATGCGGGGAAAGGAGCCCTCTTCGGCCGCCACCTGGATATCAAGGTTTGGAAAATCCTCCTCGATTATCTTGCGGACCGTATCAACGGCACCGGTGTTGGGCAAGGTGAAGACGACTTTGTGTGGATCTCCGGAATCCATTCGGACAGCGGTGATGCCTTTCTCCGCCAACCCTTCCCTGAGATCAGATGCCGCCAGGTCGAGGGAGTTTTCCAGGGCCTTCTCCAGATCCACCCGCAGGACCAGGTGCATGCCGCCCTGCAGGTCAAGGCCGAGTTTGAGACCAGTGGGCGCCAGGTATTTTTTCCACCAGTCCGGGGTGCCGGGGTAGAAGGAAGGCACCAGAACCATGATCGAAAAGAGGATCAGGGAAACGAGCAGGCCGATTTTGAGCTTCAAGGTCGTGTTCATAGGGGTTGTCCGTATGCTACAAGTCTTTATATGAAAGTCTTGTCCTTCCCTCCAGGGGGGCAACAACAGCTTTCATCTTTCGTTGAGCAGGCTGTGGGAGCCTGCATAGGTGTTCGTTTGCAGGGGCCATTTGTTTGTGTTTTTTCCGGGAGCCCCCCAGGGCCAGCAACGGTTGCGATAATATGTTGTGGAAAAAACATTCGATTATACGCCGGCAACCGGTTTCCTGCAATGGCGGGTCAGTATTTTTTCATGATTTATTTTTCACCGGTAGATCTCAGGCCCGGAGGCGGGTCGGCGCAGGGTAGATTTGGCATGAAGCGGCAATCTGTCCTGATTTGCGTTCTGCGGGTAAACATGGATGGACACCACGGCCCTGGAGGCAGGTGATGGATCATTCTACCCGATTCAGTTTCTGCAAAGATTGATGGCTGCGGCCATGCAGGCGGCTCCGAAGCCGTTGTCGATATTGACCACCGCCAGTCCCGGAGCGCAGCTGTTGAGCATGCCGAGCAGGGCGGAGAACCCTCCGGCTCCAGTACCGTATCCTATGGAGCTGGGCACGCCGATGACCGGTGCTCTGACCATGCCTGCCACCACCGTGGGCAGGGCACCCTCCATGCCTGCCACCACGATGATCACCGAGGCCGAGGCGAGCCGTTGCGTGTGAGCGAGGATGCGATGGAGTCCGGCGACACCGGCGTCCAGGACAGTGTGGGTCCGGTGCCCGAAATATTCCAGCGATATCCTGGCCTCTTCGGCCACCGGCAGGTCCGAGGTCCCTGCAGTGACGATCACCACCTCGCCTCTGGTCCTGGCATGGGGGATATACTCTTTGTTGCCGGTCAGCATCCGGCCTTGAGCATGGTAGTCGAGCTGCGGCAACCGGGCCTGGACGGAGGATGCTTTGTTCGGGCTTATCCGGGTGGCAAGGACTACCTGTTTTCGGGCAAGCATGGCGCCGAGGATTTCTACCAGCTGGTCCACGGTTTTGTTCTCGCCAAAGACCGCTTCGGGGATACCGGTGCGCAGGCTGCGATGGGTGTCTATCCGGGCCGATGGCAGGGTCTCTGTCGGCAGGTGGCGCAGCCGGTCAAGGGCGGAATCAGGGTCACGGGTGCCAGCGGCCACTTCCTGGAGAATGATGCGGATGATATCTTCATGCATGGCAAAAATCTACCATGACCAGTCCGACAGGTAAACCATTTACGCTGTCTGCCCGATCTGGTAAGATGCCGGTCCTGAGTCAGTCCGTTGCCTGGTTGGCAACCATTTTTTTGAACCCGAGCACAATTATCACTCATGAGCAAACAAACCATGCCCCCGTTTATCCACGTCCTGCAGAAGCCCGAAATCTATGACCACGAGGTCGATGGCGTCGAGTTGGTTCAGACCCATATCTCCTATGTTCTGCTGGCCGGCGATTTTGTCTATAAGTTCAAAAAACCGGTGGATTTTGGTTTTCTTGATTTTTCCACTCTCGATAAACGCAAGTATTGCTGCGAGCAGGAGTTGGTTCTCAATCGCCGTCTCTGTCCTGATATCTATCTGGGCCTGGTTACCGTTACCATGGAAAGGGATACTTTTTCTCTGAATGGTCCGGGCGAGGTGGTCGAGTACGGGGTGAAAATGAAGCGGATGCCCGAGGAGAGGATGATGGGCAATCTCATACGGACCGGTGAACTGAACGAAAAGGAAATGGACCGGATCGTCGAGGTCCTGGTTCCCTTTTACGACAAGGCCGAGTGCAGCGAAGTGATCGACACCTTTGGCCGCGCCGATGCGGTGGCCGTGAATGTCCTGGAGAATTTCGAACAGACCGAAGGCTTCATCGGTGGCGGGGCCCTGACCAGGCAGCAGTTCGAGACGATATCGACCTATGCCCGTTCCATTCTGGCCCGGGAGGAACTCTTTCAGGCGCGGATCGATGCCGGCCGGATCCGCGACTGCCATGGCGATCTTTATTCCGCCAATATCTGCCTGGCCGACAAGGTGTACATTTACGACTGTATCGAATTCAACCAGCGGTTTCGTTACTGCGATGTTGCCAGTGACGTGGCCTTCCTGGCCATGGACCTGGATTTTCACTCTCAGGAGGAGCTTTCGGATTATTTCATGACCCGCTTTCAGGAGGCATCCGGTGACCGTGGGATCACGGACATGCTGCGGTTCTATAAATGTTACCGCGCGTACGTGCGGGGCAAGATAGGGCTGTTCACGGCCAGCGATCCGGCCGTGGACGACGAGGTGAAAAAGGCCAACCTGGCCGCGGCCGCAGCCTATTTTGAGCTCGCCACCCGCTACGCTTCCTGACGGATTCCGGTCATGGGGCAGCAACAGAAAATATACGTCTTCTTCGGGTTGATCGCCTCGGGAAAGTCCACCCTGGCCAGGGCCTGGGCCGAGCAACACGGTTTTTTGTACCTGAACACCGATCGGGTCCGCAAGGAACTTGCCGGCCTGCAACCCACCGAGCGGAGGTCGGATGGCCTGGGGCAGGGAATCTATACCCGGGAATTTACCCGCAGGACCTATGACGCCATGCTGGCCCGGGCCGACGAGGCCCTTGGATCCGGTGCCGGCGGCGTGGTCCTTGACGGCTCCTATTCGAACCGGAAGGAACGAGACCTGGTGCGGGATCTGGCCCGGCGCCACGGGACCGAGGTTTTGTTTGTCCTGTGTTACTGCAGTGATGAAGAGGTGGCGCGCCGACTGGCTCTCAGGGCCCTGGATCCTGAGGCCGTGTCCGACGGTCGTTGGGAAATCTACCTGAAGCAGAAAGAATTTTTTGCCATGCCCGGGGAGCTGGGGTCCGGCGAACTTCTCCATCTGGACACGGAGGCGGATATCTCCACCCTGCTCACCCGTCTGGAGCAGGCTGCCGGGGCGGGTGATTGACAGGAGCAAGGCAAAGAAGCATATTTATCTGACACCTGAAAACAAAGGGATTTTTTATGTACACACGAATTTATTTTCTACGCTATCCCAAAGAAACATCGGATCAGCCCATCATCTATCAACTGGTGAAACGCTATGATGTGGAGTTCAATATTCTCAAGGCAGATATCCGGCCCCAGCGGGACGGGATCATGATCCTGGAACTCAAGGGCAACAAGGAGAATGTCCGCGATGCTCTGTCCTATCTGAAGAGTCTTGGCGTACAGGCCGAACGGCTGGCTGGAAAGATACGTCGTGACGATGAGAGATGTTTTCAGTGCGGGGCCTGTACCGGCATTTGTCCTGTGGGTGCGCTCTATATCCAGCGGCCGGAGATGGCGGTGCTCTTTGATCCGGAAAAATGCACCGGCTGTGGCCAGTGTGTGACCGGTTGTCCGGTCAGGGCCATGGAAGTATCTTTTGAGCAGCTTTCCGGAGAAGAGGTGCGGGCCTGAGATCCTGCCGTCCTGCAACCAGGTTCAGGCCGGTGGTTTACTTCCTCTCCCTGTTTTCTTCCTTATCCGTATCTTCCCCGTAGAGCAGCCAGTCGGGCATGTTGAAGTCGGGCAGCCATTTGGCGATACCCATTTCAGGAGGATTACCCTCTTCCAGGCGCTGGAGAAGTTTCCCGGCCTTTGGGGCGATGGCTGCGTCCGGATAGGTGGCCAGCAGGTATTTCAGCCGGTGAATGGCCTGGTCATATTTTTTGGTCCGGACATAGAAAGTGGCGACAAAATATTCATGGTTGACCAGGAATTCCCTGGCGGCCTTGATCCGGGCCCTTGCTTCCCTTGAATAGGGTGAGTCGGGATAGGCCCGCAGCAGCCTGGAAAACGACTGGATGGCATCCTGGGCCCCGGAGATATCCCGGTCGATCCGGTCGGTACGCTTGAAATCACACATGCCGATCTGGAACAGAACATAGGGGATGGCCTCGTTGGTGGGATGACGTTCCTCGAACTCCTTGTAAAGCAGTTTGGCCTCTTCATATTCACCCATGTAATAGTGGCAGTCCGCAGCCTTCAGCTCGGCCAGCAGGGCCTGGGGGCTGAAAGGGTAGCGGTCCATGATCTGCTCGAAGGTTTTGAGGGCAGAACTGTAGCGGCCGCGGTTGAACTCGTCCATGCCCTGGATGGCCATGCTTTCCGGTGTTATCTGTTCTTCTTCTCCGGTATCGAAAAAGTTGAACATATCGCTTAGGTTGTTGTCCGCGCAGCCGCTCAGCAGGGTGGTGGACAGAATAACGAGAAGGCAGAGGAGGATTTTGGCGCATCGGCGGGGATGCAGGGCAGTTGATGTCATTGATTGGTTCCAGTGGCTGACAGAGTCTGCAATGATGAGTATTGGTTTAGACGGAAAGCGCTCAATTCAGGTTTCATTCAAGCGAGGCCAGGTACTGCTCGGCGGAAAGCTCGGCCGTGGCGCCGTCTCCTGCTGCATTGATGATCTGGCGGAAGTTCTTGCTGCGTATATCGCCGGCGGCGAAGACTCCCGGAAGGTTGGTCAGCATCTCGGTATCTGTTGGGACAAAGCCCTGCTTGTCCAGGCGCAGCTGATCCCGGGGCAGCATTTCGTTATTGGGCACCACCCCGATGAGAATGAAGATGCCGCTGACTTCGAGAAACGAGCTTGATCCGTCGGCATGGGCGAGACGGAGACGCTCCACCCCGCTGTCACCGCCCTCGATGGCTTCCACTGTGGTGTTCCAGATAAAGTCAATTTTATCGCTGGCAAAGGCCTTTTCCTGGAGAATCCTGGTCGCCCGCAGTGTGTCGCGGCGGTGGATGACTGTTACCCGGGATGCGAATTTCGTTAGATGTATGGCCTCCTGGATCGCTGTGTTGCCGCCGCCCACCACGGCAATCTGCTGGTTGCGGTAAAAAGGGCCGTCACAGGTGGCGCAGTAGGACACCCCGCGGCCGGCAAATTCCTTTTCTCCCGGAACGCCCAGTTTGTTGGGCCGGGCACCGGTGCAGAGTATGACAGACAGGGATGTCAGGGTCGAGCCGTCTTCAAGGTGGAGGGTCTTCACAGTGTCCTTGAGGTCCATGGACTGGACGGTGCCCAGTTTTTTTTCCACGCCAAACCGGTCGGCATGGGCGGTCATCTTTTCAATGAGGTCAAAGCCGCTGAGTCCATCGACAAAGCCGGGATAGTTGTCGACCCAGTCTGTCAGCAGTACCTGACCGCCCACGGCTCCTTTCTCGAGCAGCAATGTCTTCAGTCGTCCGCGGGCAGCGTAGAGCCCGGCGGTCAGTCCGGCGGGACCGCCACCGACGATGATGAGCTTGTAATCGGTTTGTAGCATGGGGAAATAATCTGGAAATTAGTCGTTGGTGAAAAATCAGCCTTAAGCAGGGCGGCCGGGGCTGTCTTTTCCGGCAAGAGACAGAAGCAGCCCGGGCCGGTTCGTCGTGCTTGCCTGGCGGAGATTGTCAGCAGCATCTGTGTCTGGCCGGCTCGCTTCCCTGTTCATCAGGTTGCCATGTTGCGGGCTGCCGGCCAGGGAGACGGTCATGCAGGACAGGTCAGCTGGCTTTGCCCAGCAGGTCGATGAGCTGGGCCTTGCCAACTGCACCGGTAATCTGATCCACCACTTCGCCACCTTTGAACAGGATCAGGGTGGGGATGGCCCGGATGCCATATTTTCCCGGCGTGGCCGGGTTGTCATCCACGTTCATCTTGGCGATCTGCACCTGACCTTCATATTCTGCGGCGAGTTCATCTATAACCGGACCGATGGCTTTGCACGGGCCGCACCAGGGAGCCCAGAAGTCCACCAGGGTGGGCAATTCATTCTGCAGCACCTTGCTGTCAAATTCACCATCAGACACATGCACTACCTTGTCGCTTGCCATTGTCGATTCTCCTTCTTGGTTTTATGACAACCTGTGAATGTCGAGGAAAGGTTTGTCTTTTTGCTTAGTTAATAGTTTGATTGCTATAAATTATCAATATAGAAAAGCATTCTACCTTGCATGGGTATCAGTGACAAGAAAAAATTAGCATGGTTTTCGGACGTGTCGAGGATCGCTGTGCGGGCTGTCAGGCCCTGAAATAGCCGATTGATTATTTATATCTCTTCAGGTAAATAATGCTGCCATGGAGCGTGGAGTTGCCAGGGCAGGCCTTCGGTGAGCGGGGGCTTGTCCGATACTCACATTATATATGGAGGCAGATGGTTCTATGAAGACTGATCTTTCCGTTTCGCTGTTCGAAAAGGCCTGCCAGGTGATTCCCGGCGGAGTTAATTCGCCGGTTCGGGCCTGTAAGTCGGTGGGTTGTGATCCGCTCTTTGTCCGGAAGGCAGAGGGAGCGATGGTTGTCGATGTCGATGGCAACGAATTTATAGATTTTGTCGGTTCCTGGGGGCCGATGATCCTGGGACACGCTCATCCCGAGGTTGTCGAGGCCATAGAGAGAACCGCAAAAGACGGTACCAGCTTCGGTGCCCCGACCCCGCTGGAGGTGGAGCTGGCCGAGATGGTCTGCGATTCGGTACCGTCGCTTGAAAAAGTCCGGTTCGTCAATTCAGGTACCGAGGCCACCATGAGCGCGGTCCGGCTGGCCCGGGGCTATACCGGACGTAACGTGGTGGTCAAGTTCGACGGCTGCTACCACGGCCATGCGGATTCCTTTCTGGTCAAGGCCGGCTCCGGGGTAATCACCCTTGGTATTCCCGGCAGCCCCGGTGTGCCGGAGGATATTGTCAAGAACACTCTCTCCATTCCCTATAACAACGTCGAGACCCTGGAAGAGACCCTGCGGGACGAAAAACTCGACATCGCCTGTGTCATCGTCGAGCCGGTGGCCGGCAATATGGGAGTGGTGGTGCCGGAGATGGCCTTTTTGCGGAAACTGCGGGAGCTGACCGCCGAACTAGGGATAGTCCTCATTTTCGACGAGGTGATCACCGGCTTTCGGCTGGCCCTGGGTGGGGCCCAGGAGCGATTCGGAATCATGCCGGACCTGACCTGCCTTGGCAAGATCATCGGTGGCGGTTTGCCGGTGGGGGCCTATGGCGGCAAACGAGAGATTATGGACCGGATCGCGCCGGACGGGCCGGTGTATCAGGCCGGGACACTGTCGGGCAATCCCCTGGCCATGGCTGCGGGACTGGCCATGCTCAAGGTGGTTCGCCGGGATGGTTTCTACCGGGAGCTGGAGGAAAAGAGCGACTGGTTTGCCGGGGAGCTGGCCGCGATCGCCGCCGGTTCCGCTGTCCCGACCACCCTCAACCGGATTGGTTCCATGATGACCTGTTTTTTTACTCCGGATCCGGTGACAGACTTTGAATCGGCCATGAAGGCGGACAGCGAAATGTATGGCCGCCACTTTCGTCAGATGCTGGCCGGCGGGATATGGCTGGCTCCGTCGCAGTTTGAGGCGGCATTTATCTCTGGTGCACATGGGCGGTCTCACTTGGAAAAAGCGCTGGAGGTGACTGAATGGTCATTCAAAAAATTGGCAGAACAGTAAAAAAATCATTGCGTTTGCAGGAGCCTCATGCTACCAGTATCTTCCATATGAGAGTCCCGTCCTGAGGTTGACAGTCGGGAAGACTTTCATCTTGCGCCGCGCAGGGGCTGCTGTCCTGCAGGGTGTTCATTATTGTCTCGCGGGGCGTCGGACAGGGGGCTGTATGTCGGAAGATCGAAGGGAGATGTTCAGGCTGCTGGCTGTGTACAGTCATGTCGGTCTGACCTTTGTATTCTCCATATTCATCGGGCTCGGGATCGGCTGGTACCTTGACAACAGGGTATTTGACGGTAAGACCTCGCCGTATCTGACATTTATATTTCTGGGGTTTGGAATCGCCGCCGGCTTCAAGAATCTCTGGGAGCTGACCCGGCAGATTCCGAAAGACAAAGAATGAGTGAGCACGAAGAAACCGGGATCGACCGGAAGACCGTGGAGCCCGGGGTTCTCCTGCTGCGTTACATACAGTTTTTCAGCTGGCTGGTGCTGCTTGTGTTTGTCGCTGGCGGCTGGTATCTGTTCGGTTGGCCCTTTGCCCGCTCCGTGCTGGTTGGCGGGGTTCTGGCCAATGGCAGTTTTTTCCTGCTGAAAAAGGATATTGAGCAGCTGATCCACCGGGTCGCTATGGCTGGTGGTGATATGAAAGCGGTCAAGCGTATTGAGAAAATCCGATTCTTTCTCAAGTTTTACGCCCGTCTCATCCTCTTGGGTCTTCTTCTTTTCGTGCTGGCCACCAAGCTCAGTATCAATATGATCGGCCTGGTGCTTGGTCTGTCCACCATCATGCTCAGCGTCATCATTGTCGTCCTGAGCAAGGGCAGGATGATATATTCCGTACAAAGAGTTAAGGGAGCGTAGGCTATGGAACATCCAATTCTGTTTATTAACGTTATCCTTCAGTATCTGGGATTACCGGTTCCGCATACGGTAACAGGCCATACCCTGCTGGAAAAGCTGTGTACGCCGTACATGACCTATACCTGGCTGGTTATGGCGTTCTGGATCATCGTGCCCCGGCTGACCATGGGTAAACTGGAGATCATCCCCGGCAAGGGGCAGAATTTCTGGGAAGTGCTCATCGGCGGCTTGATGGATTTTTTCGAGGAAAACCTGGGCCGGGACGGTGCACGGATGCTCTATCCCATGATGGCCACGTTCTTCCTCTATATCGTGGTGGCCAACATGATCGGGCTGATCCCCGGTTTCATGTCCCCGACTTCCAACCTGAACATCACCCTGGCCATGACCCTTATTGTCTGGGTGACCCATCATGTTCTGGGGTTCCGGTACCATGGAATCAAATATTACAAACATTTCATGGGGCCCATGCCTGTCCTGGCTCCGTTCATGTTCCTTCTCGAGGTGATCAGTAACTTCGCAAGGCTCCTTTCACTCTCCATGCGTCTTTTCGGAAATATCCTGGCCAAGGAGATTCTCCTGGCAGTGTTGTTCATGCTGGCCGGGGCCTATTTTGCGCCGCTGCCGATTCTGTGTCTCGGTGTCCTGGTCTCTCTGATCCAGGCCGTGGTTTTTACCCTGCTTTCTGTACTCTACTGTGCCCAGGCCATGGAACACGCCCACTGATCGAAAAAAGTTTATCAAGTTTTTTACAGTTCCGTTCATCGCGGAGAAGAAGGCCATCTTTGTCAAACGTAGTTAGGAGGAATTGAACAATGGATAAGATTCATCTCGCCCTGGTATGTATTGCCGCTGCTCATGCTGTAGGATTCGCCGGCCTTGGCGCTGGTATCGGTATGGGTTCCGGTGTTGAGGGTGCCTGTCTCGGTGTTGCCCGTAACCCCGAAGCAAAAGGTGCCATCACCACCACCATGATTCTTGGTATGGCTCTGGTTGAGTCCATCGCCATTTACGGTCTGGTTATTTCCTTTATCCTGCTGTACGCCAACCCGTTCAAGGCGGCTCTCGGCCTGTAAGCCGACAGGAACAGGAGAAGACCCGATGGGGCTGCAGCTTGCTGCAGCCCCATTTTTTTTTGCAGTATGTTATAGATAAAGTCATGAACCTGAGAGATGTAAGACAAAAGCAGGGTAACGGCGAGGGGCCGACAACCAGGGTGGGAGATGAATGTGTCGTGAACCCTGAGCGGCGAAAGGGGGAGCCGGAGCTCCCGCCGAGCGGCATACTGGCTGTCAATCCAACCGATGGACGGACTCTGGAACAGCTGGCTGTACAATTTGGCCTCAAGCGACGTTTTCTTTTTAATTCCCGGCTTTACTCCGGCCGGGAAGCCGGTTTCTTCCTGGCCGGACCTGCGGTCGGCGCACCCATGGCGGTGCTGTGCCTGGAAAAGCTCATCGGCCTTGGAGCCAGGAATATTATCCTCTATGGCTGGTGCGGGTCCCTGGTCCGGGAGATAGGGGTCGGTGATATCGTTGTGCCCACAAGCCATCTCAGTGAAGAGGGGACAAGTGCCCACTATCCGATTTCAGGAGAGAGCGGTCCGGATCACGGGTTGCGCCTCCAGTTGACCTCTCTGCTTGACCGTTGCGACGAATCCTGGCATGCTGGCAGATGCTGGACCACCGATGCACCCTACCGGGAGACCCGGGCCAAGGTACGCCGATATGGAGCCGATGGTATCAAGGTGGTCGACATGGAATATTCGGCTCTCTGCCGGGTGGCCCTTTTCCGTGGCGTACGGCTGGCTGCAGTCTTTCTTGTCTCAGACCTGCTCTGGCAGGATCCCTGGAAGCCCGGTTTCGTCTCCAGTGATTTCAAAAAGCGTTCCGCTGGACTGCTGACCCTGCTGGCCTCAGGATTTGGCCGCGCTTCAACCAAACCTTGAAAGAGTATAAAGCATGAAAAAACTGCACCTGGTCAGCCTCGGCTGTCCCAAAAATCTGGTCGACTCCGAGGTGATGCTCGGTCTTCTTGAAAAAGAGGGATTTTCCGTGGTCGAGGATCCGGCCCGGGCCGAACTCCTGCTGGTTAATACCTGCGGTTTTATCCGTCCGGCCGTTGAAGAGGCTGTGGACGAGATCCTTGAGCTTGCCAGGTACAGGAAAGATAATCCGGAGAAACGGCTGGTAGTGACCGGTTGCCTGGTCCAGCGGTATGGAGAGGAACTGGAGCGCGAGCTGCCGGAAGTGGATCTGTTTGTCGGGACGGACGGGTTCCAGCGCATTGGTGAACTGGTGTGCGGACTTTTCGAGGAGGGTCGGGAAAGGGAAATGGAGCTGCGACACCCGCCGAAGTATCTCATGGATGCCAGGGTGGAGCGGCGTCTCTCCACACCGGCCTTTCGTGCCTGGCTGAAAATAACCGAAGGATGTGACAATCGCTGTACTTACTGCATGATTCCCTCCATACGCGGAGGGCTCCGCAGTCGGAGCATCGAGGATCTGGTTGAGGAGGCAATCCGTCTGCAGGCTGGTGGCGTGCAGGAATTGACTCTGATCGGCCAGGATCTGACTGCCTATGGCAACGATCTTTCCGGCAGGGAGAATCTGGAAATGCTCCTTGGCGAGTTGCTCCACAGGACCACTATTCCATGGCTGCGGCTGCTCTATCTCTATCCCTCGACCATCACCCGTTCCCTGCTTGAACTCATGGCCGCTGAACCCAGGGTCGTCCCCTACCTCGATGTGCCGTTTCAGCATGTCAGCGACCGCATCCTCCGGGCCATGAATCGGCACCACAGCCGGGAAGATCTGGAGAGGCTGATCAATAATATCCGCACCATAGTACCAGAGTGCGCCATCCGTACCACACTGCTGGTCGGGTTTCCAGGCGAGACCGAGGAGGATGTGGAACAGGTGGTAGAATGTCTTACCCGCTGGCAGCTGGACCATGTCGGAGTTTTTCAGTACCAGGATGAAGAGGGAAGCGCAGCCTGTCTGTTGCCGGACAAGGTGGAGGATGAGGTCAAGGAGGAACGCTACAATCGGGTGATGTCAGTGCAGGCGGATATCAGTGCCCGACGTCAGGCGCAGTATGTGGGCCGGACGGAACCGGTTCTGCTTGAGGGGGTAAGCCGGGAGAGTGATCTGCTGCTGGAGGGGAGAACGCGGTTCCAGGCGCCGGATATCGATGGCTGCGTCTATATTACCGATGGCATGGCCGAGCCGGGATCTATTGTCCCGGTACGCATCATCGAGGCTCATACCTATGATCTGGTCGGTATCATTGTCGACGACGACCAGTGTTGATTCATCAAGCCGGGCGGATTACTTGTTGCGGTTCTGGTTGACCTTTTCGCGAAGATCCTTGCCCACCTTGAAAAAAGGGAGTTTTTTCGGCGCGACCTTGATTCTCTCGCCGGTTTTGGGGTTGCGGCCGGTATAGGAGCCGTACTCCTTGACCACAAAGCTGCCAAATCCCCTGATTTCAATGGATTCACCCCGGGCCAGAGCCTCACTCATCGTTTCGATGATGGTGTTGGTGATGGATGCTGCCTCGCGGATCGGCAGATTGATTTCTTCGGCGAGCGCCTCAATCAGCTCCGACTTGTTCATCGTGTACTCCCTTTCGCATCTCGTGCAATGAGTGGTTTGTCCTGGCCGTCTGCCGGGCTGTTGTCACATGGACCAGAGGGACCTGGTTTCCTGCCCATATAATTATCGATTTGGAACTATGGGAATTTAAGCAGGTAGGTTTCTGATTGTAAAGGGAATTTTTCCGGAAAATATTTTTTTCAGGTCTTTGGTGCCCAGATACCGGTATTTTCCCACTGCCAGGGAGCCAAGTTTGAGGTCGCCATAGGCTGTCCGTCTGAGGTGGAGCACTGGATGACCGATGGCCTGGAACATTTTTCGCACCTGGTGTTTTCGCCCCTCGTGAATAATGATCTCAATGATGGTCCTGTCGTGTTTGCGGGCAAGAATTCTTGTCCTGGCCGGCCAGGTTTTCCGGCCCTCGATGAGCAGGCCCTGTTCCAGGCGGTGCAGTTTTTCCCGGCCAGGGACCCCCCGGACAGTGGCCTCGTAGGTCTTTTTCACCTCAAAGCGGGGATGGAGGATATGGTTGGCAAGCCGGCCGTCGTTGGTAAGCAGCAGGGCCCCCTCGGTCTCCAGATCGAGCCTCCCCACCGGAAAGAGTCGCTGGGAAACACCATGCAGGAGATCGGTGACAATGGGACGGCCCTGAGGATCGGAGAGGGTGGTCACATAACCGCGGGGTTTGTTGAGCAGGATGTAGGCCGGCTTTTCCTCTGCCACCGGCCTCCCGTCGAAGGTGATCCGCACCCGGACCGGATCGAATTTTCGGCCCAGCTCGGTGACGGTTTTTCCGTCAACCTGAATACGTCCCTGTCGGATCAGCTCTTCGGCTTTCCGCCGGGAGGCCACTCCGGCCCGGGCGAGAATTTTTTGTAACCGTTCTTCAGTCACTGGTCCTGGTCGTCTGCGGGGAGGCTGGAGCGCCATGGATGTTTAACGCCAGCGGGCCGGAATCATGGAACCGATCTTGGCGTCGACCCGGGCCCTGGTTTCCGGATCCACTTCCAGCACCTCGGTGTACCAGGGTTTCATCCGGCAGTCGAAAACCACCGGTGATTCGAGGCCCACGTGAAAACGGCGTATCGACTGGCCTGCTCCATGGATATCGGCCGCTGGTTCAAAACGGGTAAAAAAGGTCCAGAGAAATTCCTGCAGGCTGCATGTAGCTTCGTCGGTGGAATCCACCAGGACGATTACCTCCATCTGATCAACTCCTTCCCAGGCAGCCAGCTGGCGGCCCAGCTCGGGCCGTTTTTCGTAGGACAACCCCTGGACGACCAGGGTGCCGGGGAGAAAAACTTTTGGCCTGGAGCATCCTTCCGGCAGGGTTCCAGAAAAATCCTGCTGCAGTTCCCGCCTTTTTTCCTTTCCCAGGCCCATCATCATGGCCTTTGAACCCTTGTTGACCGACGGGCCTGTGTAGTCCAGGGTATCCTGGGAAACATTGGCAAAGACAAAAAGATCCTGATCCCATTGAATCCTCTCCAGGATATGGGTCCAGAGTTTTGGAAAATCAGCCACGTCCAGGTCCCCGTCCGTGACCAGGAGAAATTTGGTCAGAGAGAGCTGGCCCTCGCCAAGGACCCGGAGGCCGGCAGCAAAAGCCTCCCGTGGATAGCGGTTGGCTACCCGGGCCGCAGCCAGGCAGTGGAATCCGGTCTCGCCAAAGGTTTTGAGCTGGCGGACTCCGTTCATGACCAGGGGAAACAGGGGGGAGAGCAGGTCCTGGAGGAAGTCGCCGATGAAGTAGTCCTCCTGGCGCGGACGGCCAACGACAGTGGCCGGATAGATGGCGTTGTTGCGGTGATAGAGATGGGTGGTCTGGAAGACGGGATAGTCGTGCTGAAGAGAGTTGTAGCCGTAATGGTCGCCAAAGGGTCCTTCCGGACGCCGAATTTTCGGCGGCACCACACCCTTGACCGCGAATTCCACCTCGGTCACCAGCCGGTGACCTCCACGGGGATCCGGAGTCAGGCGCAGTTTGTCACCCTGGAGGAGCGAGGCGAGCATCAGCTCCGGGATGTCCTCGGGCAGCGGAGCGATGGCAGCCAGCATGAGTGCGGGAGGACCGCCGATAAAAAGCGTCATGGGCAAGGGTTGGTTGCGCTGTTCAGCTTCAAAATAATGATACCCGCCTCCCTTGTGGATCTGCCAGTGGACACCGGTGGTGGTGTCGTCGTAGCGCTGGATCCGGTACATGCCGAGATTGTGGCCCCGTCCTTCAGGGTGTTCGGTGTAGACCAGCGGCAGGGTGACAAAGGCCCCGCCGTCCGAATGCCAGGATGTCAGCATGGGCAGGCTGGTCAGCCGGGCAGGCTTCTGGCAGTTTTCGAGGATGGGGCCCGAGCGGCAGTTTTTGAGCCCGATCTTCAGGGTCTGGCTGAAAAGTGGCCGCGCCTCCCACAGGGTGGAGAGTCTGGGCGGCATCAGTTTTTCCACCAGTTCCACCATTTCCTGGACAAATTCCAGCGGTCGGGAACCAAAGGCCAGTTCCAGGCGGTGCCTGGTACCAAAAAGGTTGGTGACCACTGGAAAGTCCGAGTTCACCACGTTGGTGAACAGCAGGGCCGGTCCGCCACGGGCGATGACCCGGCGATGGATTTCCGCGATCTCCAGGTGGGGATCGACCTCGGTGTCAATGACCAGGAGTTCGGATTCACGTTTGAGAATGTCCAGGAACTGGCGCAGGTTTCGAATTGGTTTCATGGAAAACTCGTTATCAGGGAGATACCAGGGGTCCGCTTGCCCGGTCGGCCGCCGGCCGGGTACCGTGGCGGAGGTGTGGTGACCGGGAAAAGGCGGTGGTGTGGCTGATCAATGGTGGTGATGTTTGCTGTCCCCCAGGAAAAGCTCGTGGTACTCTGCTTCCCTGAGATGGGTGCGCATGAGATCGGTCAGGGTGGCTACCAGCCGGTGGATTTCCTCTTCGCTCAGTCGTGGAATCAGGGCCTCTAACAGCTGCGGTCGGGAAAAGAGCTTTAAAAATGCAGCCAGAGACTCTTCGTCTGTTTGCCGGTCAAGCCCAAAACATATATTGTAAGGGTCCATGTCAGCCTGCCAGGATTTTCCAGCGCACCTTCCGATTGCGGGGGCCGTCGAATTCACAGAAAAAGATACGCTGCCACGTGCCCAGCTGCAACCGGCCCCTGTCAATGATTACTGACACTGATGAACCGGTCAGGGTCGCCATCATGTGGGAGGGTGAATTTCCTTCCAGGTGGCGGTAGGGGTAGTCCAGCGGCACCATTTGGCGCAACACTCCGATGATGTCATGGCGAACCGCCGGGTCCGCTCCTTCATTGATGGTCAACCCGGCGGTGGTATGTGGATTGTAGACCAGGCAGATTCCATCCTTTGTTCCGCTCCTGTCCACAGCCTCCTGCAGCTCCCGGGTGATATCGACAAATTCCATGTGGGAGCTGGTGTTTATCGGGAAACTTCCTGTCGCCATGATGTTTTTTTCTGCCTGTCGGTTATTTCTGCAGCTGCCATTGCCCGTTTTCGTCCCTGCAGGCAATGGTGTATGTCTTTTCCCGTTTGCCGTCGATCAAGGCCTCGATTTCCGCCTGACGGCATACCCGCTGGGTTTTGGGATCGGTGTAGGCCGGTTTGGGTACGACCCGGTACTGGTTGCCTGTATCCGGGTTGACCCAGGAGGTGGGTTGGTTGGATACGCCGCGCTCGTACACGTGGTTGAGTTGTTCGCGGTCGTATTTGTCCATTTCGTTACCAATGATATAGCCGAGCATGGTGCCGACAGCGGCTCCTATAAGGGTGGCCTGGGTGTTGTGGCCTATGGCCTGGCCGACCAGGGCTCCGGCCACGGCCCCGCCGCCGGCGCCGATTTGGGCTTTGTTCTGCTGGGCGCAGGACGCGAGGAAAAAGGCACAAAGTATCATGAGAATGGAAAAATATTTCATGGTGACCTCCTGTGGATTGAAATATGAAATCGGTTATTCCTGGACGGATGGCGTGTCCGGGTCGGCATTGGCCTCCCGGATCAGCTCGTCCGGCAGGTTTCTGGCTGTCTGGACTCCCAGGTCGCGCAGGGCCTCGGTTCTCTGGACCAGGTTGCCCCGGCCGCTGGTCAGTCGCTTCCGGGCCAGATCCCAGGATTGTCTGGTCTGCTCCAGCCGCAGGCCGATTTCTTCAAAAGCGGTTACGAAACCGACAAATTTATCATAAAGACTCCCGGCCTGTTTTGCAATGAGTAAACCGTTGCGGTGTTGTTCTTCAACCCTCCACATATGGTGGATGGTCCGCAGGAGTGCCAGGAGGGTGGATGGGCTCGCCAGCATGACATTGCGGCGCATGGCTCCGGACAACAGTTCCTGATCACTGGTAACTGCGGCCTGAAAGGCGCCTTCCACCGGGATGAACAGGATGACGAAATCCAGGGTCCGGACTCCTTTTAACCGCTGATACTTCTTGGCTGACAGGGAGCTGATATGTTTCTTGACAGAGGCCAGGTGTTCTTTGAGGTGCGGGGCGGCCTGCGTGGAAGAGTCCGCACTGGCGTAGCGTTCATAGGCGGTGAGCGAGACCTTGGCGTCGATGATGATATCCCGCGAGCCGGGCAGGTGGAGGACTACGTCTGGCAGTTGCCGCCGGCCGGGCTCACTGGTCATACAGACCTGGGTGTCGAATTCATGCCCTGGTCTCAGGCCGGATTCCTCCAGGAGACGTTCGAGGATCATTTCGCCCCACTGACCTTGAGCCTTGGACTGGCCCTTGAGGGCGCGGGTCAGGTTCACCGCGTCCTGGCTGAGGCGCTCGTTGAGATGGCGCAACTGTTCCACCGCAGCGGTCAGCGAAACCCGGTCCCTGGATTCCCGTTCATAGACATCCTCGATCTTTTGGCGAAAGAAGTCCAGCTGCTGGCGGACCGGGGCCAGAAGGCCGGTCAGTTCGCGCTGGTGCAGAGAGGTGAGCTGGCTCCCTTTTTCGGTGAAGATCCGGTCTGCCAGGAGCTGGAACTCCTGCTGGAGTTGCTTTTTCGCCGCTTCCAGCAGGTCTTGGCCGGCCCGGGCCTGTTGTCTGGTCTGGGTCAGCTCGGTGGTCAGGGAGGCCACCTTTGCTGCCAGTTCACTGTTTTCCCGTTGCAGCCGGGTATTGTCCCGCCGCAGCTCGTCGATGGCCCGGCCGAGGTTTTGCTGCTCGCGCCGGGCCTGCTCCTCGAGAATGGAGAATCGCAGAAGCTGGCGCCTTTTGCGGTCAAGGAGCAACAGGCATACGACAAGCCCGGCCCCGAGAAGGAGCACCAGTACCGGCAACAGGCCGGGACCTGGATTCCAGTTCACCACCGGCCTTTTGTTCAGCGCCGGTGCAGGCGGCGCAGTTCCTCGAGCTCTTCGAGAAGATCGAGAACCAGGGCACAGCCGGGAAGGTTGATTCTCAGATCGTGCTGGAGGCGGAGCGTAATCTGGATTCGCCTGATTTCAGTACCGCCGAAACGCCATTGCAGGGGGGTGCGTCCCTCGGGGGTGATCACCCCTTCCTCGATCATGTCGTGGATGAACTCGGCGCTGACGTTGCAGATCCGGCAGAGGTCCCCCAGGCTGCAGCGTATGTCCTCGTCAAGAAGTGTTCCGGTAAGTACGGTCAAGTCCTCTGTCATATGCTACACCCCCAATTCTGCCCTGGGATTAAACGGCATCAGTTTGGCCATTTCTTTATAGAGTTCTTTCTGTTCATCGGTTTCCGGTATCGGGACCATGATCTTGAGGGTGACGATCTGGTCGCCCTTCCTGGTCGCGGTGCACAGTCCTTTGTCCTTGAGGCGCAGCCTCTTGCCGCTCTGAGATCCGGGCGGGATTTTCATCTGGACCTTGCCCCCCAGGGTCGGCACAGTGACCGTGGCACCCAGGGCAGCCTCCCACGGGGTGATGGGCAGGGTTATGTGGATATCCCGTTTTTCTGCCCGGAAAACCGGGTCGTCGGCAAAGGCGATCTCCAGGTAGAGGTCACCCGGGGGGCTGCCTCCGATTCCGGGCATGCCCTGGCCTTCGAGGCGGATGCGCTGTCCTTCGATGATGCCCTTGGGGATGGTGACGTGGAGGGTGTGTGGCCTGGTGACCACGTGTCCGTTTTCATCCACCTCCGGTTTCTGCAGGGTGATGGTCTGTCTGGAGCCGTTGTAGGCGTCGGCCAGGCGGATGACGATTTTCGCGTGTTGATCCTCGCCCTTCATCCGGAAGCTGCGCTGGCGGCCACCGCTGGATGTGCGTCCGGCAAAGTGGCTGCGGCCGAAAAGTTCTTCGAAGAAATCACTGAACCCTTCGGCCCCAGCCCCATCGGTGTAGCTGGCACCACTGAACTCAAAGCCCGCATCCCAGTTGGGCGGCGGTTCGAAATCCTGGCCGTGCTGCCAGTTGGCGCCGAACTTGTCATAGGCGGCCCGCTTTTCCGGGTCCTTGAGGACTTCGTAGGCTTCACCCACATCCTTGAATTTTTTTTCAGCGTCCGGTTCCTTGCTCACGTCAGGATGATATTTGCGGGCCAGCCTGCGGTAGGCCTGTTTTATCTCGTCCTGGGTCGCGTCCCTGGAGACACCGAGAATTTCATAATAATCTTTATATTCCATGGTATGTTGCGTGTCGCTCTTCTTCTGTTTTAGCTGTTTGGATAGATAATCTCTGGAACAGGTGCAGAAGATCGGGTTGGTCAGCCTTTTCTGTCTGGCCGATACTGTAAGTACAGTGGCTTGAAAAGCAAAGGAAAAAAGTGAAGTCTTCCTGGTGCGCTTGAACGGGCGGGGAATGGTTTTTTATGGTACATTGGCTTTGGTTGTTCATCAGGCAGACAGGTGTATCGCATCATGGAAAATGAAGAGAATATGGAAGAGCCGGGCCGGCACCAGGCAGGGGACGAGGAGTTGTCCGGGGTGCATGCGACTACCCGGTGGCCCCGGCGCATCGTGCTCACCGGTTTTCGCGGAACAGGCAAGACCTCGGTAGGCCGGCGGTTGGCCAGGATACTTGGCTATGACTTTCTGGACACCGATCAGGTACTGGAAGAGCGGCTGGGAAGCACCATTGCCGCCTTTGTTCAGGAAAACGGCTGGGATGCCTTTCGCCGCGCGGAACGGGAGCTGCTGGAAGAGCTGGCCCGGGTCCGGAGGGTGGTTGTCGCCACCGGCGGCGGGGCCATTTCCCATCGGGATGCCTGGGAGCGGTTGCGCCAGGGAGGTTTTGTCGTCTGGCTCCAGGCCGACGGTACGGTCATTGGTCGCAGGTTGGCCGCCGATCCGGTTTCCGCGGCCCAGCGACCACCTCTTTCTTCCGAAGATCCGGAGCGGGAGATAGAGGAGCAGCTCGCCCTGCGGACCCCGCTTTACGCCGCAGGTTCCGACCTGGCCGTGGACAGTGCCTGTCTGACACCGGAGGCGATAGTGACTTTAATCCATGAACAGCTCGCGGGCAGGTCTGCGCGCTGTTCCCAACCATAGATAGCAGGGAAACAACAGTTATGCCGGGAAACAGTTTTGGCCAGATGTTCAGGGTGACCACCTGGGGTGAATCACACGGTACCGCCCTGGGCGCGGTGATCGACGGCTGTCCGCCGGGTATCGAGCTGACAGCAGAAATAATCCAGCGGGAACTGGACCGCCGTCGTCCGGGCAGGGGCGGGGCGACCTCGCCGCGCAAGGAACCGGACCGGGTGGAGATCATGTCGGGCGTCTTTCGTCCGGAAGGCGAGGAACGGGAACTGACCACCGGGACGCCGATTTCGCTGGTCATTTTCAACAAGGATGCCCACTCCAAATCCTACAGCCATCTTCGGGACGTGTACCGGCCCGGGCACGGCGACATGACCTACGATGCCAAGTACGGGATCCGCGATCATCGGGGCGGAGGCCGGGCTTCGGCCAGGGAAACCGCGGCCCGGGTGGCGGCCGGCGCGGTTGCGGCCCAGCTGCTGCGACGCCATGATATCGAGGTCACCGCCTATACCGTGGCCCTGGGTGGTATACATGCGGACAGGCGGGATCTTTCCGTCATTGGCAACAACCGGCTCTTCTGTCCGGACAGCGATGCCGCGGCCCGCATGGAGGAGCGAATCGCCAGGGTACGGGCCGAGGGCGACACTCTGGGTGGTATTGTCGAGATCCGGGCGCTGTGTCCGCCGGGGCTGGGTGAGCCGGTTTTTGACAAACTCGACGGGGAACTGGCCCGGGCTCTGATGTCCATCGGCGCGGTCAAGGGGGTCGAGATAGGGGCTGGTTTCCGGGTTGCGGACATGCTTGGCTCGGAGAACAACGATCCCCTGTCGCCGTCCGGTTTTCAGAGCAACAACGCCGGTGGCATCCTGGCCGGGATATCCAGCGGCGAGCCACTCGTCATTCGGGTGGCGGTCAAGCCCATTCCATCCATCCACAAGGAACAGCAAACCGTTACGAGCCGCAACGAGCCGGTGACCATCAAGGTGGGCGGCCGGCACGACATATCCGCCATCCCGCGGATCGTCCCGGTGTGCGAGGCCATGGTCCGGCTGACCCTGGCCGATCACCTGCTCCGGCAGCTCGCTCTCAGAGCTGCGCGGGGCTGAGCGTTTCATGGGGTCGGAACGATGACAGAAAGCACGAAAGAAAAGAAGGAAAAGAGCAGGCGCAGGGACAAGGTGTGGCCTCGGACCGTCTGGATGGTCACCCGGGAATATGACGGCCTGGCCGGTGCCGGCGGGGTCAAGGATGTGTGCCGGCAGCTGGCCCGGACCCTGGCCGGTGAGGCCGGGGTTCAGGTGCGGGTTATTCTCCCCTGCTACGGGTTCATGAAGCCGGGCCGGCTTGGCTTCAAGCCTCTGGAGTTGCCCCGGCGCGATATTCTGCCCTGCCGCGGTTCTTTTCGCAACCTCCTGGAAGTCGATATAAACTATACTGCCGAGGAGCGGCGGGAGACCGTCTCCTTCTGGCATCGCGAGCTCGAAAGCGTCCAGATCTATCTTGTCGAGTCAGAGCGCTACCGGGAAAAACTCGGGGTCTATACCTATACAGCCGAAGAAGAGAAACAGAGCGGGTGGAAGAAGCAGGGCACGGGGCATTATGACTATTTTGCCATGAATATCCTTCTGCAGAAAAGCGCCCTGGCCCTGATGATCGTCCAGGGTGAAGCGCCCGATGTGATTCACTGCCACGACGGTCATGCCGCCACCCTGGCCGCCATGATGCGCGAGCTCGAAGGCGTCCGGCATTTTTTTCGCCACAGCGGCGTGGTGGTGACCATCCACAATGGCGGGCTTGGCTATCATCAGGAAGTGGATGACCTGCCCTTTGCCCGGGCCGTCACCGGGTTGCCCGAGCATGTGGTGCTTGCTTCCCGGCTCGGTTCCAGTTTCGATCCCTTTATGGCCGCGGCCGATTACGCAGTGCTCAATACTGTGAGCGAAAACTATGCCCGTGAGCTGCAGGAGACCAGTGAAGATGCGAGGACCGGCTGGCTCGGTCATCGGCTGCTCCAGCGGGGCGTTCGCCTGGCCGGGGTGACCAACGGTATCGACCCGGAAGCCTTTTCACCCCGTGATCCCGATAAGCTCGGGCTGGCCGCAGGCTTTGATCCCCTCACCGGTGATCTGGCCGGCAAGCGGGCCTGCAAGGAGTATATCCTGGAGAGGCTGGCTCGGATCAGGAAACATGGCCGTGTGGCCCAGCACGGAACCCTCAAGCGTGATCCCGATATGCCGCTTTTCACTTTCATCGGCCGCCTGACCGAGCAAAAAGGGGTGGACGTACTGCTGGCGGCCGTGGGACCGCTCATGGAAAAGGATCCATCTTTTCAGTTGCTGCTGCTTGGCAGTGGAGATCCGGTCCTGGAGGAGGAGTTGCGCCGCCACACCACCTCCCGGGCCCTGGCAGGACGCATCTGTTTTCTTGAAGGGTATGATCCCGGCCTGGCCAACAAGATTTATGCGGCAGGGGATTTTTTCCTGATTCCGTCCCTGTACGAGCCCTGCGGGCTGACCGATTATATTGCCCAGCTCCTTGGCAACCTGCCTATTGTTCACCACGTGGGTGGTTTGGTCAAGGTGGTGGACGGCAAGACCGGTTTTGCCTACAGTGAACACTCCGCCACCTCTCTGGCCCGGACCATGAGGCGGGCGCTGGAACTGTATCGCGATAATCCCAAAAAAATCCGTACCATGCAGAAAAGTGCAGTCAAACGGATTTATGCCCGCCATACCTGGAGCCAGGTGATCCGAAAGTATCGGACCCTGTACGTGGAGTCCATGAAGCTGGCCTGTCGTCATTGACCGGCAGGCCAACGCCCAGCCTTTGAGGCAGGTTGTGCCATGCAATATATTCCCTCGCAGATCCATGCTGAAAATTCCTCCCGGGACTGGTTCGAGCAGCGCCGAGATCATTTTGTCCGCCAGGTGGTGGACGGGTTCTTCCACGTTTTTATTTCATTTCAGGGTATTTATCAGGTTTATGTATCCAGGTGCGCCAATACTGCCTCCTGTGCTGACATGCGTGACAAGGAGGTCGAGACTGTCCGCCGGGACATGTGGGAGCGTTTGACAAGCCTGGTGGGCAGCGAAACGGAGAAAGGGCCTTTGTGGCAGTTAAAGGATCTCTGCCATCGGGTATGGCCCGAGACAGAGGAGCAGGATGTTTCCGGCAGCCTCCTGGACTGGCTTGTCGGCTCGGTGTTCCACGAGGCCATGAAGCTTAAGGAAAATATTTACTTGCTCAACTCATATGGACCGGCTGCTTTCCGCATGCAGGAGAATCCCGAGGCCCAGCGGGGGGTTATCCATCGTTTATCCGTGCTACCTCCGACCCGGCTCGCCACGGTGGTGGATGCCCGGCGGCTGGTGGGTCGGATCGTCTCCGACGTGGCCGGCCAGTTGGAACAGATAGGGTTTCTCTTTGGCCAGGCCAACTATATACTCCGGATGATGATGCCGTCACTGGGCTCCAATATGCTGGTGGTGCGGCTGCTCGTTGAACAGGAAGACATTGTGCGGCGGCTGTGGGGTGAAGATATCCGGCAGCTTCTGGCGGACATGTTCTCTGGCGATGCGGCGGAAGGTTTCTGCGCCGCCGGCCGGAGCTATCTTGCCGGCCAGTGGTACAGTCAGGCCCTGACCATGTACCAGCGAGCGCTGGAGGAAGATTCGGCCTGTGACGAAGCGTTGGCGAAAGTCGCGCAGCTTGGTGTCATCGTCCGCGACCACAGTCGTCTTCTCGGATTGTGAGACGGCTGCCGGGATATTGCTGCACCGGTAGGCACCACAGGGATTGACTTTGTGCGAAGCGGTGCTGCCTTGTGTCTATAATGAGAAGGGGCTTTGGATGCTCAATTCAGAAAAAAACCAGGGAGGATATCATGGCTGTAAAGATCGGAATCAACGGGTTTGGCCGCATTGGCAGGAATATATTCCGGGCCCTGTTCAGGGACGAAGCGTTCCGGGATATCGAAGTGGTCGGCATCAATGACCTGACCGATATAAGGACCATGGCCCATCTGCTCAAGTACGATTCCATTATGGGGGTTTTCGAGCAGGAGGTTGTTGCGGGCGAAAACCATATCGCGGTGGGAGACAGGACGATCCGCTACACCAGTCATCGCGCTCCGGTCGATATTCCCTGGGCTGAGCTCGGTGCCGAGTATGTGCTGGAGTGCACAGGGTTGTTTCGGGATATGGAGGCTGCCAAGGCCCATATCGATACCGGGGCTTCCAAGGTGATCATTTCCGCCCCGGCAAAGGGGGATGTCAAGACCATTGTCATGGGGGTCAACGAGGATGAATACGATCCCACTGTCCATCATGTCGTCTCCAATGCCTCCTGCACCACCAACTGCCTGGCCCCGGTGGCCAGGGTTATTCAGGATTCCTTTGGTATAAAACGGGGACTGATGACCACGGTTCATGCCTATACCGGTGACCAGCGGCTGCTGGATTTTCCCCACAACGACCTGCGCCGGGCCCGGGCCGCGGCCATGTCCATGATCCCCACCAGGACCGGCGCCGCTGCGGCCGTGGCCCTGGTGATCCCGGAACTGAAAAACAAGTTCGACGGCCTTGCGGTGCGGGTTCCGACCCCGGACGTATCACTGGTCGATGTGGTGATGGAGGTTGAGCGGGAAACCACGGTGGAAGAGGTGAACAACGCTCTTCGCGAAGCAGCCGGCCGTTACCTGCGCTATACCGAGGAACCGCTGGTGTCCATTGATTTCCAGGGCGACCCCCATTCTTCCATTGTCGATGGTCTCTGTACCCGGGCTCTGGGTACCACGGTAAAGATCATGGCGTGGTATGACAACGAGTGGGGATATTCCAACAGAATGCTGGATCTTGTGCTGCACATGGAACAAAATAAACCCTTGTAAAACAAAGTATTGAGTGGTTATATGGCGGTGGGTGAAAAAATGAGTGTTCATTCATTTTTTCAGGTAAGGCAATATTTCTGACAAGGAGGAGAAAAATGAGAAAAATGCTTTACAGTTCCGTCGCTGTTTCAGCGTTCATCTTTGCCGCAACCTCGGCCCTGGCTTCGCCTCATGGGAGCAAAGGGCACTGGGGATATTCAGGAGAGGTCGGTCCGGAGCACTGGGCCTCTCTTGAGCCGGCCTACGAGATGTGCGGCAAAGGGGTCAATCAGTCTCCCATAGACCTCACCGGTTTTATCGAGGCCGAGCTTGAGCCCATCAGGTTTGATTATCGTGGTCTGGCGACCGAAATTGTCAATAACGGCCATGCGATCCAGGCCAATTATGCCGCCGGGTCCACCATTACTGTCGCCGGGAGAACCTTTGAGCTCAAGCAGTTTCATTTTCATGCCCCCAGCGAAAACACCATCGACGGAAAGTATTTTGCCATGGAGTCCCATTTCGTCCATGCGGATGAAAACGGCAAGCTTGCCGTTATCGCGGTGATGTATGTTCCGGGTGAGGCCAACGAGGGTATGGCCAAACTGTGGAAGCAGATGCCCAAACACCCCGGCGACAAGGAGGCGATGGCCTCCCAGGTCAAGGCGGAAGACTTGCTGCCGACCAACCGTGAGTACTACCGGTTCAATGGTTCTCTGACCACTCCTCCCTGTACCGAGGGTGTTCTCTGGCTGGTGATGAAGAATCCGGTCACTGTCTCCAAAGAGCAGGTGAAACAGTTCTCGGACACCATGGGATTTCCAAATAATCGTCCTGTTCAGCCCGTGGGTGCCCGTCCAGTGCTGAAGTAAGAAGCCGGCCCGGGCCGCCTGGAAATCGGCCACGATCCATATGCGCCCCGAATCAGGTTTTTCGGCGGCCCGTGCCGTATTCATCCTTCCTTGCAGGGTCCTGTTTGCACAAGGGACCTGTCCTCTTCCCTGTTCCGGGTCATTTCTTCTCCCGCCGGGCCTATATATCTTTCCTGTTCGTCTCCCCTGTTATTGTTCAGTAGTTTTTCAGTGTTTTTTCAGTATTGATATGCCAGGGCCGGTCAAGCATTATAATAAAAACGTTGTATGTCATGGGTTGGTCGCGGTTTCCTGTAATGGACAGGTGCGGGGATAATGATTATTCTTTTTGAAGATAGATGGAGTCCGGGTGTTTTTTCTCGATTTTCCGGTGAGCTTTTTTGCAAGACATTTTCACCATGGAGCGGAAAAGAATCGTGCCGAACATGAGGCCGGATGATGAGTCCCGCGGGCCTGCCCGCCGGGCTGGCTTTTCCCTGTTCAACTCCGTCGAGCCAAGGTTGGTCAGGCTGGCAGACAAGGTTGTCATGCCGGCTGAAATCAGCCGTCAGCACCTGATTCAGCTTCTGGCGCTGAGCTGTGACTGTATCTACGCCAGGGACCGGGCAGGACGATGGCTGCTGGCCAACCCCGCCTGTTGCGAGCTTCTTGGTCTTGAGCCTGGCAGCATTCTTGGCCGGGCGGATCTGGACCGGATCATTGCCCGCCGCGGTGATCTCCGGGTGGCCCAGGCTCTGCGTCTGGCCGATGAAAAGGCCTGGCAGGCCAAGAAACTCTGTCTTGAACAGCAGCGTTTTGTCCTTGAACAGGGCCGGGAAATTTCTTTTGATGTCGTGCGTCTGCCTGTATTCGACGAACAGGGCCGGGCTGTGCTTATCCTGGTCGTAGCCAGGGCAACAGGTGGTGGTTCAGCATCCGGGGCCGGGGAAGAGGTTGCCGGGTGCCGTTGTGCAGAACTCAGGCAGCTCCTGGGGCGGAGAGAGGAAGAGCTCGACCGCCAAAGTGACGCCCTTGATCTGATCCTGCAGCGGATCGAGAAGATAAAAAAAGAATTCGAGGGCCGGATGATGGATGAGCTCAGGGAGCGGATAACCCCGCTGGTCAATCGGCTGCGGCCCGTGCTGCCCCCCGGCGAGCAGGTTGTTCTTGAGCAGATTCTCGCCCAGCTCGAGGTGTCGAGAGTGCATTTGCCTTCCAGGATCCGCGCTGATCAGCTTGGTCTCACCCCACGGGAAATGGAGTTGGCAGAATTTGTGGTCCAGGGTCTGAGAAACAAGGAAATCGCCGAGCGGCTCGGTATCTCCCTGCGTTCGGTCGAGTCGCACCGCTACAATCTGCGCCGAAAGCTCGGCCTGATTCACAGCCGCAAAAATCTCCGCGCCTTCCTGCTCTCTGTCCTTTCCTCATGATATACCCTGGCCCGTTTCCCTCGGAGGACAGTAGTTTGCCGGTATTATTCCAGCATTGATCTGTCCAATGATATTTCGTATCGTGTCACAGTAAATATCGCATTGTAAGCCCACAAGATCGTTGTCTCCGGTTGGTTGGTTTCCCAAAGCCCTCTTCACTGGCTCCAGGTTTTTAATCTTTGGTCCTGCATGCGGTTCTGTTTTCCAACGGGTCTGGCCCGGGATCCAGGGCGGTTGAGTCCTGGTCAGTGGGATTGGTCTGCCCCGACGGAATGTTTTACGAAAAAAGGAGAACAAGATGGGAAACATCAAACTTGCCCATAAACTTGGGCTGGCGTTTTTGCTGCTGATTCTGGTCATGCTGGTTCAGGCGCTTGTCAGCGGGCGTTCCATGGGTGATCTGGAAAAGAATGCCATTAAGCAGAAACAGATGTATATCGCCATGGTGGCCGGTCTGAAAGAGATGCTGGCCGATTTCTCCATGGCTCGCACCTCCGGCTCTGGCAGCGGGACCAGTTCGGTCAACCAGGCCGGGGACCTGCTGGCTGAGGTCAAAGCAGGTGTAGCCGCTTTAAGAGACCTGGCCGGTAAGTATCCGGAGCTTGCCGGGATGGAGGAAGGATTGCAGGAGCTTGCGGACCGGGTGGCAAGGTACCTGTCTCTGTCCATGGCCAGGCCCGGTCAGGCCGATCCGGCCCTGGCCGGGAAGCTCGAAAAGGAGGCCGCCGCTGTCATCGACCAGGGGGACAGGTTGGCGGACTAGGCCATGGAGCTTTTGCAGGCCAAGGCCCAATCGAGTATCCTGGTTGCGGCCCGGGCCAAACGTCTGTTGGTCTTTACATCGGTTGCCGGGATGTTGCTGGCGATTGGGCTGGGGGTGGTTCTTACCCGCGACATCAAGAATCCGATCATCCGCTGCGCCGGATTTGCCGATAAGATGGCCGGGGGCGATTTCAGCCGTCAGCTTGATATCGAGCGCCGGGACGAGGCTGGTCAGCTTGCACTGTCCATGAACAGAATAGTCCGCAACACCGGGCAGATGATCCGGCAGATCGCCACAGGCATGGACACCCTGGCCTCGTCCTCCACCGAGTTGTCTGCCATCTCCGAGCAGGTTGCCTCGGGCGCGGCCCAGACCAGCAGCAGGGCCGAGACCGTGGCTGCCGCGGCCGAGGAAATGAGCGCAAACATGAATAATGTGGCGGCTGCGGTTGAGCAGGCAACCACCAATGTCTCAATAGTTGCCACTGCCACAGGTGAGTTGACCAAGGCCGTGGACGAGATCGCCCGGAGCACTGTCCGGGCCAGCGGCATTACTACTGCGGCGGTTGACGACGTGCGGACAGCCTCGGAAAAGGTCGGAGAACTTGGCAGCGCCGCGGACGAGATCGGCAAGGTGACCGAAACGATCACCGAGATATCGGACCAGACCAATCTGCTGGCACTGAACGCCACCATCGAGGCCGCCCGGGCCGGCGAGGCCGGCAAGGGTTTTGCCGTGGTTGCCAACGAAATCAAGGAACTGGCCAAGCAGACTGCCGAAGCCACAGGCGAAATCAGGGTCCGGATAGAGGGGATCCAGAGCTCCACCTCCGGGACCGTGGCCCAGATTCAGCAGATCTCTTCGGTGATCATGGAGGTCAACAATATCGTTGGCACCATTGCCGCCGCGGTGGAGCAGCAGTCCGCCACCTCAAGGGAGATTGCCGAGAACATGAACCAGGCCACCGAAGGATTGCAGGAGGTCGCCGAGAACACGGCCCAGAGCTCGGCAGTGGCCGGGGAAATAGCCCGGGATATCCTCACGGTCAACCAGTCATCCCTGGAAATGACCCAGGCCAGCGAGCAGGTGCGGGAGAGCGTGCTCGAGTTGTCTCGCCTGGCCGAAGACCTGCGGCTCCTGAGCTCGAAATTCCGGGTCTGACCAGACCTTGAGGATACAAGTTTTTGCTGGCTGAAGGCGATGGGTGATCAACAAAGGGTTCTGGTTTTCGGTTTTTGCTGTTTTTTGTTGTCTCTGGTTCTGTTTCTTTTTTGGAGCAGCAGTACGAAGAAACGGTTCGCCGCCGCGGAAAGACGCTCGGCAGAGGCCCTGGTTGATGCTGCCATGGAAACACTCGTTGGCCTGCCGGATTTTGATGTCAGGGGGCAGCTTGGGGCATTTCTCGAGCGCAGGCCGGAGGTCTCCGGGTTGCTCTCGGGTGGTGGGCGGGACCGGAGCGGAGCGTTTGACCGTGCAGTCCGTGAGGCCGGGCTTTTATCCATGGCCGGGGTTCGGGTTCACCTTTATGGGACCAGTGGGCGCCTTGTGGCCGGGAACGGCCCGAAAGCGCTGCCCAGGTCCCAGGTTGAACTTTTAGCCCGCCGTGACGGTCCTGTTTCCTGGTATGTCGTGGTCCCACATGGACTGGTGCATCGGATCCTGGTCCCGGTACAGGACAAGGGGCGATTTGTCGGCCTGCTGGGTGCTGAAAGGGCTGTTTTCGGGCCGGGCGCCCTTGCCGGGGGGGCGGGCCTGCAAACAGCGGCCCTGATTATCCGCTCTGATCTTGCCCGGATCCTGGACCCGGACATACCCCGGGCGGATCATGGTACTTATGCGCTGGTCGGCGATGCAGGACCACTTTTTGCCCGTTTGCCGTCCACGATTGCCCTTGACCGTGAGATTCCGGACCTGGAGATCGGTGATTATCCATACGCCCTCCATTCCCACCTTGTCTTTGCAGGATTCGATGGCCGCCCTGTGGCCGGTATCGTCCTGCTCCAGGATATGACCGAGATTGCAAGGCTTGAACAGGGGATTCTGGCCAGGTCAACACTGTTTTTCCTTGGGTGTGTCGCTCTCCTTGCCATCGGCCTGCTGGTCTGTAACAAGAGGATGTCCCGGTCGCTGTCCATCGAGACCGATGGCCGTCTCCAGGCCGAAGCCACCGCCAGGGCCGCGCGCAGGGAGTGGGCCGAGACCGTGGACGCGGTTCCGGAAATCATCATGATTCTTGATCCTTCCTACCGGGTGGTCAGGGCCAACAGGAGATTGCTGGAGACACTTTCCCTGCCAGAGGACAGGGTCTATGGATTGTTCTGCTATGATCTTCTCTGCGGAGCAGGCAAGGTGCCGTCCTGGTGCCCGGCCCGGCTGGCAAGGGAGGGGAGCGAGCTTGCGGTGCGGGAGGTCTATTATGAAAAGATCGACAGTTGTTTCGATGTGTCGATCACCATCATGCGGGACGAACAGGAAAGGATCAAGGGTATGGTTCTTGTGGCCCGGAGCATCCAGTTGCGCAAAAGGATGGAGCATCTGGCCCGCAGGAACAGGTTCTACCTGGAATCCGTCCTCGAAGGCTCGCTCAACACCGTCATCCTGGCCACAGACGAGTCGTTTCTGGTGGTCTATGCCAACCAGGAGGCCGCACGGCTGCTCGGGATTCCCTGGGATCAGATGGTTGGGTGTCATCTGAGAAAACTGCTCGCTCCGTTAGGTCCTGAGGCAGGAGAGATGTTTGACCAGGTTGCCGACGGCAGCCGGGATTTTTCCACCCTGACGCTTTCCGGTCTGGACAGAAGGATTGTGCTCGAGGGACAGTTTTCGGTTATGAAGGATCCCCTGAAAAATTTTTCCGGCATTCTGTTCATCGCCAGAGACGTGACCGCCCAGAGGGAGACCGAGGATAAGCTGCGTCGGGCCGAAAAACTGGAGGCCATGGGACTTCTTGCCGCCGGGGTGGCCCACGAGCTGAACAATATCCTGTCAGGCCTGGTTGTGTACCCGCAACTGCTCCGCAAGCAGCTCGCAGCCCTTGACTCAAGGTACAGGGATATGCTTGCCAGGATGGAAAGTGCAGGGGTGCGGGCGGCCAATGTGGTGTCAGACCTGCTGGCCATGTCCCGCGGGATACAGCTCGTCAGGGACAGGAAAGTCCTCAACGTACTGGTTGAAGAGTATCTGTCTTCTCCTGAATATATCGAGCTGAAAAACAGATTCCCTGGTTGTGCGGTCAAAACGGAGCTTGCGCCGGACTGTTGGCCTTGTCTGTGTTCGGAGACTCATATCGTCAAGGTTGTCACCAACCTGGTTGGTAACGCCATGGAGGCCATGGACGGCCGGGGAACAGTGTGGATAAGGACCTGGAATCATACCGGGCCTCCGCCGGAGGACGCTGAACGGGTCAGGGCCGATCGGCTGGTGGTTCTGGAGGTAAGGGATGACGGTCCTGGTATCGCAAAGGACAAACTGAACCATATCTTCGAGCCTTTTTTCTCAACCAAAAAGCTCGGCCGTTCCGGCTCGGGCCTGGGGTTGTTTGTGGTCTGGAATACGGTCCAGGAGCATGACGGAGTGGTGATCGTTGAAAGTGACCGCCGGGGGACAACTTTCAGGATTTATCTTCCGGCCGTGACAGCGGACCATCCCGATCCGGAGCGGCGGCCCGGGGAGGAGAGGTCTGCCCCTGCGGAGTCCAGGACGGAAAATGGCTCGGTTCTGGTGGTTGATGACATGGAAGATTTACGTTACCTGGCCACCAGTATCCTCTCCATGTCAGGCTATGAGGTCCTGGCGGTTCCTTCCGGAGAGGAAGCTGTGGAAAAGGTCAGGCAGGAGGAGTTTGATCTGATTGTGCTGGACATGGACCTGGGAGAGGGCATGAATGGCCGCGAGACCGGGCAGATGATACGCTCGATCCGTCCGGATCAGAAGATAGTCGTTGTGAGCGGCCTGGCCGGCAGCGCGGATATAGAACAGATGCTTGGCGAAGGTCTTTGCCTGTTTCTGCCCAAGCCATACACCCTGGACGATCTGGTCGAAGCTGTCGGCAAGCTGATGAGTGTTTCGTGAAAACCAGGCTGACTTGCGGCCTGTGAGCAGTTGGTTGACCGATGTATCTCTTCTGTCTCCTGCACGATTTCACCGGTTCATGGTCGCAAGGTGGCTGGTCGATAGATCTGTTGTCGGTCTGTTTGTGCCCATGTTTCCGGAAAAGATGCGGTACAGCTTCTTGACAGGCCCTGGTCAATATGTTTTTCTTATTTTGTACCAAACGGTTGGTAAAAAATGATCGAGAAACGAAAAGGCGAGGTTACTCGCGGGCATATTCTCAGACAGTGCAGGCAGCTTTTTACCCTGAACGGTTTTCGCAACACGAGCATCAATGCCGTCATAAAGGCCACAGGGGTCAAGAAGGGGAATCTCTATTACCATTTTTCCAGTAAGGAGGCCCTGGGGCTGGCGGTGCTCCTTGATGCGCGGGATGAGTTTTTTCAGATTCTGGAAGAATCCCTTCGGGGCGAAGATCCACACTCACGGGTGGTCAATTCCTGCAGGGTGATCATGGAGCTGATGCAGGAGGCGAATTTCGTCGGGGGCTGCCTGTTTGGCAATACGGCCCTGGAAATGGCGGATACGAACACTCGTTTCGCCGCCATAATCCGTGAGGTTTTTTCATTCTGGATCGCACTGCTGGAACAAGAAATAGAGCAGGCCTTAAGGGAGGGTCTTCCTGTCGGGTCGATGTCGCCCCGGTCCCTGGCCACTGCTGTGGTGGCCATCATGGAGGGGGGGATCATGATTTCCCGGGTTTATAAGAACCGGGCCGGACTGGAAGACTGTATCCACGCTGTCCGCGCCCTCCTGGGGCTTGAAATATGACTTGCCGCTGCCCGTTCATGGGTCCGGCGTAAAACAAATCCCGGAACGGGGTTTTGCAACGTACTGTATAGGAGTTTTTTTTATGAAACTGTATGTGATCCTTGCTGGGCTGGTTCTTGTATTCGCTGTGGCCGGCTGCGCCTCTGCACCGTCTTCGCAGGTGGTCGGGCTGTCCCTGCCCTCGGGCCAGCGTCTCAAAGACCTGGGCAATGGCGCCTGCGTCGATATCCGGAGCGGTAAAATGTGGCAGGTCGAAACAAGCAGAATCCTCGGGTCCCTGGAGCAGGCCCGGGATTATGTCGCGGGCCTGACCACGGCCGGTTACACGGACTGGCGCCTGCCCACAGTGACGGAGCTCTACGATCTTTACATGATTTTTGACCTGCACCAAAACGGCGATTGCGATTTCCAGGTTGACGGCACCTACTGGTCCGATGAGCCGGATATGGACGGTCGGGTGGGGACCTGGGAGCTGGATGATAACTGTGATCCGGAACGGCGTTATATTCCAAAGAAAAAAGGCCGGGTCCGGGCAATAAGGCCCTGAACAGTCCGGTCACGGATTGGATGCGGGCCTGAAGATGCGATTGCCCCGGAGGCGGAAAGTGTGATACACTTGGATAATTCGGCTGGCGTCTGTTTTTCTCCCTGCCTCCACATCCACGCTCAGGTTACGCATGAATACTCCGCTCGTTTCCGATCCCATAGAATCCGATGCCCTGAAGGCCAACCTGGCCGAAACCGCCGGTGAGGTCACCATTCGTCCGGAATACCAGGTCCTGCTCGACATTGTCGGCAGGTACCATGGAATATCGGGTAAGCTGGAAAATCTGCTTTACGAGATCAGCCATCCCTACCGTAACTGGACCCTGATCATCCCGGAACTGCGTGCCTTTGTCCTCAAAAACCTGGTCCATTACCAGAAACACGGGCAGGGGCCGCAGGCCTTTGCTCTCTTTACCTCCATCTTTCTCGAGGCCCTGGACGACAGCCGCCGCTACGGTACGCTGGCCGGGCAGATCATGGAGGCCATGCTCGCCTATACCGACAAACTGCTCGCCGCCATTGACCCGCCGGATCTGGCCCGTTACCAGGAAGAGCTCAACAGTTATTTTGAGAAACTGGAACAACTGGACCGGAGCCTGGGCACCGAGGTGATGATGTACATGGTCCAGGGACATCACCCGATGAAAAAGATGGCCCAGCGCCTGGTCTCGTTTGCCGGGCAGGAGGGCGTGGAATTTGACTATGAGCCCATGGCCCGGTTGATGAAAAAGGTGTTGCGGCTCAACTACCGCTATTGGCTCAGCGAAGAGGATCCGCAGCCATGGTTCATCAACCAGTGCGGCAGTTTCTGTGACAACTGGGAGGCGGGTTCCCTGCTGGAGGCCATATCCCACGACACCATGCGGTGCCATCTGGCCACCCTGGAAGAGATCGATGTCGGCTCTGATCCCCTGGCGGCCCTGCGGGCCATCCTCGAGCTGCCCAACCATATGGACATCGTCCGGCTCTACCGGGCCATTCCCGGGCGGCTGGCCGGCGAGCTGGTCGGTGATGAAAAAGGACGCGCCTTTATCGAGAATCGGAAACTGGTCTTTCTTTTTCGGATCATGGACACCGCCGGGCTCTACCTGATCCACGAGGAGACCCTGCGCGAGATAAACCGCTCCCTGGTCCAGCTCATCCGCAAGCAGTCGTTTGAGGAAATAGAACAGTTTTTTGTGACCACCTTTCAACTTCTCAAGGCCAATGTTCGCAGGTACCCGCACACCTCGCTCCAGTGCATCCAGGTTATCGGCGGCGAGGTCTTCAAACGCGGAAACTCGCGTCTGGTGGAGGCGTTTTTGTGGGAAGCGGTTCGTTTCGGGTTCCAGTATGCCAATGTCCGGGGAGTTGACGAGGACTGGCAGCCGATCACCAATCCGGCCCATCTGGCCAATATCCGGGTTTGGCTGAGCCTGATCATGCAGGAGCCCAAGTGGTGTTCCACCCTGTTTTCCGCCCTGATCATCAACATCAAGCTTTCCGGAACCTGCGTTAAGGATACCGATCTTTTCCAGCGTGATATCACGGAGCTGCTCAACCATCCAATCTCTCCCATTTACAACCTGGCCAAGCAGTTCGCCAAGCTGATGCCGGTATTTTTCAACGAGATCGGCGCCGAGGGGGAGTTGCGGGAGGTTTCCACCGAGCTCGACGAGGTTCACAAGCGGCGCGACCGGTTGATTCATTTTCTCCGCAAGCAGAGCCATGTGGAATCCTCCAACCTCATCGTCGACTTCATCAAGGCTATTTTCACCTTCTGGTCCACCCTGGACAAAAAAGTCCTGCGGCCTTTTCTGCCCGAAGAAGTACTTGGACAGGTGGAAACCAGCGGTCCTTTTGTCGATGACATGCACCGTCTGGCCCTGCGAATCCGCCGGGAGCTGCGCTTTGACTCCATGCAGGATATCCTTCTCTGGCAGGATCAGGAGCGGTGGGCGTGGCTGGAACAGCAGCAGGACATCGGAGCAATGGAGAGGCGCCGGTTTGAGCTTCTGGTCAGGATGTTCAAGCTCCTGCACCAGAAGTACAATCTTGGTATGCAGGAGCTGCGCAACCAGCTACGCCACGCCGCCCGTTCCGGTTTCCCCGAGATGGAGGATCTGCTGGAGACGCTGGACAACTGCGACGCCTACCATTGTCTCGACGCACTTTTGACCCAGCTGGAGAAGCTCAAGGAGATCATCCTCAGCCCGGAGCGGTTCGAGCCGCTTGAGGAGATATACTACAAACGTCATATCGCCGTGGACATCCCGTCGGTGTACGGCCGCTATTCCGAGCGCAAGTTCGATGCCATGGGGCTGACCTTCCGGCTGGAGAATCTGGCCAACATCTACCTGGAAAAACTGTCTCAAACCATCAACCTGGAGTTTATCACCCAGGCTACTTTCTTCCGCATTGTCCGCTGTCTGCGTCTCTATCTGCGGGCCCTCAAGGTGGATGGCATCACCAGCCGGAGGCTCGACACCTACGCCAGCCTTCTCTCGTCCTCCATAGGAATCAAACGGTTCACCTACACCCAGCATCTGGACATTGTCCGCGGTTTGTCCGAGGGGGTCAAGGACATCATCTACGCTTACTACACCAATGTTCACCAGAACAACCTCTCTATCGTCATCCCGCAGATAGGCAAGGAAAACCTCCTGACAAGGTACCGACCTCTGTGGGATGACGAGGATTTGGCCGCAAGCGTTCACCGGCTGTCCGAATCCTTTTTTCGCGATCTTATCGCCTCCACTTTCGGGCTCCAGCACCTGGACAATTTCATCCTTCGGATCATCCAGACCATGGAGGCCCAGAAGGATATCCTCGACGAGCAGTCCCTGGATCTGCTCATGACCTATAATCCGGAAAAAACCATCAGCTCGCTCTATAACGAAAACCTGCGGACCCATAACCTGATTCATCTTGGCAACAAGGGATTTAACCTGATGGTTCTGGCCAACGACCACAAACCGGTTCCGCCCGCCTTTATCATCACCACAGAAATTTTTCGCTGCTGGCCGGCGGTTCAGCGGTTTGGCCGGGCCCGGGACGAATTCATGCGCAGGGTACGTAACTCGATCAATGAACTCGAAGAACGTACAGGCAGGGTTTTCGGCGATCCCGATCAGCCCCTTCTGCTCTCGGTCCGTTCGGGTTCGGCCATGTCCATGCCCGGGATGATGACCACCATCCACAATGTGGGCTTCAACGAAGACCTGGTCGAAGAGTTTGTCAGTTTCCACCCTGACCAGGCTTATTTTATCTGGGATAATTACCGTCGTTTCGTCCAGTCATGGGGTATGGCCAAGGGGATGGGCCGGGATGTGTTTCAGGAGGTCATGAACGACCATAAACAAAAATACGGCGTCTTCCTGAAACGAGAGTTTACGGACGACCAGATGCGGGAGCTGGCTCTTTGCTACCGCGACCGGGTGGTGAGCAGCGGCTTTAAAGTTCCGGACGATCCCTGGCTGCAGCTTATCGAGGCCGTGGAGATGGTCCTGGACTCATGGAACACGGAAAAGGCCAGGGACTACCGGCGGATAATGGATGTGTCGGATGACTGGGGTACGGCGGTGATTGTCCAGACCATGGTTTATGGAAACCTGAGCCTCCAGGCGGGATCGGGAGTACTCTTTACCGCCCATCCGTACCGGAAAGTGCGGCGGGTGGCCCTGTGGGGTGATTATGCGCCAGGAGACCAGGGTGAGGATATTGTCTCCGGTCTGGTGACGAGCTATCCCGTGTCAGTGGAACAGGCCCGCCTGGACGGCCGCTCGGTGGGAAATTCCCTGGAGCGGCGTTTCCCCGAGATCTATGCCCGACTGCTGGAGATTGCCAGGGACCTGGTCTACACCAAGGAGTGGAATCCCCAGGAGATCGAGTTCACCTTTGAAAGTCCCTTGCCCGACGATCTCTATATTCTCCAGACCAGGGATATGATCACCCTCAAGAAAAAGGAACGGTTCAAGGTTTTCGAGGAGACGGAATCGCTGAAAAAGGCCCTGCTGGGAAAGGGAATCGGGGTTTCGGGATCAGCGCTTTCGGGGCGGGCGGTCTTTACCGAGGACAATATTCTCAAGCTTCGGGACCGGGACCCTCGAACCCCGCTCATTCTCATCCGCCAGGATACCGTTCCCGAGGATATCAGGGAGATTTCCCTGGCGGACGGGCTGCTCACGTCCCGCGGCGGTCAGACCTCTCATGCCTCGGTGGTGGCCACCCGGCTGGAAAAGACCTGTGTGGTCGGTTGTCGAGACCTCCAGGTCTATGAATCCAGGGAATATTGTGAGATCGGTGGCCACCGGATCAGTTTCGGCGATCCCATTTCCATCGACGGACGACAGGGACTGGTGATGGATGGAATGCATCCGGTGCGGGAAGAGGTTCATATCCTGCCAATTTAGGAAAATACCTGTTGAAAGGCCGGGAGCCAAGCCGATTATGGAACATATGGAAAAGACCAGGGAACCCGACATGCACCTGTTTTCAGTGGCAGACATGAGTTGCGACCACTGCAGGCAGGCCGTGGAAACAGCGGCAACGAGCGTGTCAGGTGTACGTAAGGCTGAGGTCGATCTGGAAAAAGGCACCCTCCTGGTCCTGGGCGGTGATCCGGAAGAGGTGGTCCGGGCCGTGGGTGAGGCCGGCTACGTGGCCCGTCTTCTGCAGGAAAAGGAGGCATCCGGGACCGGGAAGGATTCTCTCTCTGCTCCTTCTGGCCCTGCTGTCCGGGAATCAGAGGTTTTTGTTCCGGATATGACCTGTGCCTCCTGTGTGGCCAGGGTGGAGAAGGCGGTTCGCTCGATTCCGGGAGTTCGGGAGGTGGCGGTCAATCTGGTGGAAAAAAGGGTTTTTGTCAGGGGTGGTAAACTTGACGAGGTCCTCCAGGTCATTCGTGAACAGGGCTACAGAGCCGAACCGGACGGGGGAGAGCCGGATGAGGCCACCGCCGGGCGGGCAGGCCATGAAAGGAGCTATGAGATTGAGGTTTTGGATATAACCTGTGCCGCCTGCGTGGCCAAAGTGGAGGCGGCGGCCCGCTCGGTCCCCGGGGTGAGCGGGGCGAGCGCCAATCTGGTGGAAAAGCGGATCCGGGTAACCGGTGGTGATCCTGGTGCTGTGGTCCAGGCGATACGGGATCAGGGGTATGAGGCGACTCTGGTCGCCGGGTCCGGGCCAGGCTCGTTTCTTCTCCTTCCAGGAGATCCGGACCGGTTGGAGGCTGCCGGAAAACTGGTTAAGGACAATGATCCCGGGGCAGAAGTGGTGGTCGGCGAACAGGATCTTCAAGTTCGGACCGCCCTCCATCCGGCCGATCTTCTGATTCTGCTCGAGGACAATGGGATTCAGGCCACGATCGAGGAAGCGCTGGAAGATCCTTATCTTCGGGAGGCCAGGGAAACCCGGCTCGAGATCAGCCGTTCATGGCGGCGGGCCCTGGTGGCGGCGCTGGCAGGCTTTATTCTCATGGCCGGCAAGATGAGCGGGGTTTTTCCCCCGGTCAGGGAGAACAGGATGTTCTGGGCTGGCATGGCCCTGGTCTGCCTGGTCACCATGTATTTCAGTGGCCGCCGGTACTACGTGTCGGCCTGGAAACAGGCCCGCCACCGCAGTGCCAATATGGATACCCTGGTGGCCCTGGGTACTGCGGCAGCCTGGATCGCCTCTGTGATTGTCATTCTTAATCCGGATTTCATACCCGGCCGCGAAGGCCATCTTTATCTCGATGCCTCGGTGATGATACTGGCCTTTCTTCAGCTCGGGCATGCTCTGGAGATCCGGGCCAAGCGCACCACCAGCGAGACGATTCGTTCCCTGGTCGGCCTGCGGGCCAAAGATGCGGCCGTGGTCCGCGGTAAGCGGGAAAAGACCGTGCCTGTATCACTGCTCCGTCCAGGAGACCTGGTTCGGGTGCGGCCCGGAGAAAAGATACCCATTGACGGCGAGCTGGTGGAGGGGCGTTCTACGGTGGACGAGTCCATGCTTACCGGTGAGCCGCTGCCGGTCCAGAAGGGAGTCGGTGACCTGGTGACCGGCGGAACCATGAACAGGTCTGGTTCTTTTATCCTCCGGGTTACCCGGCCGGGAGATGAGACCACCCTGGCCCATATCATCGCCATGGTCCGGCGGGCGCAGATGTCCAAGCCGCCCATCGGCCGGCTGGCTGATCGCGTGTCGGCGGTGTTCGTGCCGGTGGTGATTGTTCTTGCGATCCTCACTTTCCTGACCTGGTTGTTCGTGGCCCCTGAATCCGGACTGGCCTATGCCCTGACTGCCGGGATCGCTGTACTGGTTATTGCCTGTCCCTGTGCTCTTGGTCTGGCCACGCCCATCGCCATCATGGTGGGAACCAGCCGGGCCGCCGAGCTGGGGGTGCTTATCCGCAACTCTGACGGGTTGCAGAGCGCAGCCACCCTGACCCACCTGGTGGTGGACAAGACCGGGACCCTGACCATGGGGAGGCCTGAGGTCACCGATGTTTTTCCAGGGCCCGGAGTAAGCAGGGAGACCATTCTGTCTCTGGCCGCCAGCCTGGAAAAGGGATCCGAACATCCTCTGGCCGAGGCGATTGTCCGGGCTGGAGAACGGGTGGAAAATGCGAATGTGATGGTGGAGGATTTTTCAGCTGTTGCCGGTCGGGGAGTGCGGGGCGAGATCAATGGAAAGCCCTGTCTTCTTGGTAATCATCTCTTCATGCGTGACCAGGGTCTTTCTCTGCCCGCAGATCTGGAGAAGATGGCCCGCAAAGAGGCTGCGGCAGGAGGGACCCCGGTATGGCTGGCCAAGAGCAATCGGGTTATTGGTCTGTTGATCCTGCGTGATCCTGTGCGGAAGGATTCAAGGGACGCTGTTCAGACGCTGCAGGAAAAGGGGGTCACTGTGGTGATGTGTACAGGAGACAACCGGGCCACTGCCGGGGCCGTCGCCCGGGAACTGGGGATTTCCGAGGTCCACAGCGAGGTGATGCCTGCTGATAAGCTGGCCGTGGTGGAGTCGCTCCAGAAACAGGGCTTCCGGGTGGGCATGGTGGGGGACGGGGTCAACGATGCCCCGGCACTGGCCCGGGCCGATACCGGGTTTGCCATCGGTTCTGGTACGGATGTGGCGATTGACAATGCCGACATAACCCTGGCCCGGGACTCCCTGGCCCAGGTATGGGTCGCCATCGCCATCTCCCGCGCCACCATTCGCAATATCAAGCAGAACCTTTTCGGGGCCTTTATCTACAACACCGTAGGAATTCCTCTGGCCGCCGGAGTCCTGTACCCTTACACCGGCTGGCTGCTCCAGCCCATGTTTGCCTCGGCCGCCATGGCCCTTTCTTCGGTGACCGTGGTTACCAATGCCAACCGTCTGCGGTTTTTCAGGCCTGAGCGGTAACAGTAAAAAGCCTGTCCGCTTTCCGGTCGGGTCGGGATCCGCTTATCCGTGTCCCCAGGAAACCACACCGAAGAGAAGATCGTCGATCTGGTCCTGGTCGTATCCGAGGTCGCGCAGGGTTTGCCGGTAATCGATGAGCAGTTCTTTGGCCTTGAGCATGTCCTTGTTGTCGATATAGAGCCTGTAAAGCAGGGCGATGAGCCGGTCGTCCATGGGGTCGTGGGTCAGGATCCGGGTCAGAATAGAGATGGCCTTGCGGTTGCGGTGCATGGTATCAAGAGATGAGGCCCAGGTCCGGCCGATCCGGGTCAGAAGGTTGACCAGGCCGTCGTGGTAGTTGCGTGGCATGGTGGCGGCGAAACAGTCCGTGGTGGTCGGCCAGTGGTCAAGGGCCTGTTCAAAGGCATTGCCGGCCTGCCACCAGCTCTCCGTGGAGACGAGATTCAGGCCGGTGGAGGCCTGCTGCATGAATTCCTCGGCGTCTACCCTGCAGTTTTCCAGGCTGAGAATACCCTTTTGCATGCTCAGATAATGTTTTACCGGTACGGTGAGGCGGGCGCCCAGGGCCCGCCGCAACCGCATGAGCAGGGTGTCAAACTTGGACCTGGCCTTGTCTGGCGGGCTGTCGGGCCACAGGTCAAGTTGGATGTGTTCCTGGCTTAGCTGGCGATGCGGGCTGGCGAGCAGCATGCCCAGCAGGGTACGCTGGGCCGGCGTGAAGGACTGGGCCGTATAAAGCACCCGGCCATGCTGACGTATTGTAAGGGCGGTAAGTATGGAAAAATGAAGCAGGGGGATGGGGTTACCCTGACTGTCAAAGCTGATGTCAAGCCGCTCCCGGGCAAGATGGACGGCAAACTCCTTTTCCAGGTTGTGGCGGACAGCGAACCGGAGCAGTCTTTTCATTGTCCGGGGGGTCCAGGTCCAGAAACAGGTGTATCCGTGGCGGCGCATAAGGACCAGGGCCTCCTGCAGCAGGGTCATTGCGCTGTCTTCCTGCTCTTGCTCAAGATGGATCCAGGAGAGGTGCACAAGCGATATGGTTTTCAGGTAGGGTGAGGGGATGGTGTCTGCCAGGCGGCGGCCCTTTTCAAGCAGCTCTATTGCCTGGTCATACTTCTCCAGCCTGGCATGGGCGGCGCCAAGGACAAGAAAGTTGAGAGCCTCGTAGAACGGCCCACCTGCAGTTTGGCGCATTTTTATCGATTCCCTGGCATATTCACGGGCCTGGGAGCGCTTGCCGAGCAGGGCATGGAGATAGGCCAGCCACTGAAGAAACTGGCTGCGCATATGGGGAATCTGGGCCGCGTTTGAGGAGTCGAATCCGGAGAGCAGCAGCTCCAGAGCCCGGTCGTTTTCACCCTGGGCAATGAGATTGGCCGCGCCCCAGACGTGGAAATATGGGCCGGTGACTGTCTGTTCGACAATGGCCGCATCCACATCCTGGCGGATACGTTTCTGCAGACTGCAGAAACTGTTGAAATGGCCGTACTTGGTAAGAAAGTTGAGCTGCAGGACCAGCAGGGTCAGCTTGTTTGATCGGCTTACCAGGGGGTCGTAGAGCATGGGAAATGTGAGCTCTATCTCCCTGAGCTGCTGGTTCATGTTGCCGGTGAGGGATTCGGTGTAGCCGCATACGAAACGGGTGGAGACGATGTAGTTGCGTATATCGTGGCGGATGGCCAGGTTCCGGGCCATGATTGCGTATTCCCGGGCCTTTTCCATGTCTGAGTTGAAAAAAGAGTATCCTGCAGCGATGTTTCTCGCTACCATGATCCGGGCATGGACAGGAAGATGATTCCGGTGGCGCATGAAAAGCCTGGCTGTGCGCGCCAGGAGGTCGGATCCGGTGCGGTAGAGCCCGGAGACCACGAAATGATAGTAGAGCAGATGGGACAGGGTCAGCAGTTCGCCGATTTCGTCTTCCTGGCTGGTAAAATGGTTCCGGGCCGCTTTCAGCAGGGGAAGAATTTTTCCCGGATGAAAGTCGGCAAAGACCAGGCTGCCCAGTAGGGTAAGCCAGCCGTATTCAAACAGGTGCTTTTCGGGGATGGACTTGATCAGTGTCAGCAGGGTGACGGTGCGGTTTCTTGCCAGCAGGTGCAGCCCCTCCTGTTTGATGATCTCCTCCATGGCCTGATAGTCGCCGGCCTGCAGGTAGCTGCCGAGGGCTTTTTCCACCTGGTTGCAGGCCAGGTAGAAGTTGGCTGCCTCGTGGTAGGTCCTGTTGATCTCTTCCCGGGAGAGGATTTTGCGGGCCTGGTGCTGGAGAAATTCCTGGAAAAGATGGTGGAGGCGGAAGACCTGGTGGGTGTCGTCCAGGGGCAGGACAAAGAAATTATCGTGCATCATCCGGGTCAGAATGTCGCCTATATCGTGTCTGTCGGTGATCCGGGCGGCCAGCACCACCGGGATTTCTTCGAGAAAGGAGAGCCTGAGCAGGGGCAGGTGGATGTCTTTTGGGATGTTGACCAGGATCTCGTCACGGAAGTAATGAATCATCTGTTCGCTGGTCATGCCGACGGAGGGGTTTTCCTGCTTGTCGCTCCGTTTCCGGATACTGGATAGACCATGTCTGGGGTGAGCGGCCAGGAGAATGCCCATGATCCAGCCGCCGGTGAAATTATGGATATGGAGGGCTTCCTGGCGGGAAATTTCCTTTTTCAGAACACGGGTTATCAGTTGCTCCACCTCGGCTGGAGAAAGACTGAGGTCTTCGTTACGCAGGTAAAAGACATCGGTTCCGTAGCGGAGAATTCGCGACGACAGTACCGGTGGTCGGCGGCTCATGAGAATGAAGTGGAGATGGGGTGGCGAAGTGTCGATGAGATGATCGAGCAGGGTACAGGACAGGGATGAGTTTTCGATCAGGTGCAGGTCGTCGAATACCAGGTAAAATTCGCCGGCCAGGTATCGGTCCAGATCGGCGAGCAGGATATTGACACAGCTTTTTATGTCCAGGGGACCGATTTCGCCCTGGCGGATGATCTTCATCAGCTGGGGGGATTTGAAGCCTGGCAGGTGCCAGCTGATACCGGCACTCAGCGCGGTGAGCAGAAGAACTGGGTCTGAATCTTCGGGGCCGAGTTGGTACCAGGCAAAGGGCAGGTCAGCATGCTGGAGAAACTGGGCTACCAGGGTGGATTTGCCTTGTCCGGCCTGGGCCTCAATGAAGAGAACTTTTTTGTAATGTCCCAGCTGTTCGACGATATCCTTGAGCAGCTGGTCACGGAACAGGTTGTTGGCCGCGTCGAGTCGGGGAGGATAGAACTTGTTGGATGGGATTGCCTGCCGTAGGCCAATGAGTGGTTGCATAACGCCTAAGCGAGCTGATGGTTACGGCCCGGCCAGGCGGATATTAAGAGAGGATTGTCGGATCTGGCACGGCGGACCAAAACAGAAAATATAGCGGTCCAGGATGAAAATGTCAAAGAAAAAACCCCGGAAACCCACCGGGTTCCGGGGCGAAAGAGAGGGAGAGAAAAACCGGAATTAACAGCTTCGGCTTTCCGGAATGCCGAGTTTTTTAAGGATGATTGCCAGGGGGCAAAATTTTGTGAAGCCGAACTGGAAGAGATTGGCTCCTACAAAAGCGGTGAACCAGAGCCAGTATTTGCTCATAAAGAGCGGACTTGCTTCGACACCCAGTGCCAGGCTGAGGAGAATGAAAAAACCAGCGAATACGTGAACCCAGTCGTTGACTACCATTATATAGCTCCTTGAGTTTGTTGAAAGATTAAAAATTGCGGGTTGCCAGGTGCAGGTCAGAAACTGTACCGTACCCTGGCGTACATGTTTGAGTTGTCTCGAAACTGACCCCAGAACGTGTCGTCATGCTCGCCCCAGAAAAGGTTCAGGCCCCCTTCGACCAGCCACTGGTCGGTGAGTTTGTAGGTGGCCTTTGGCCGGGCATAGCCATCGTTGTCCGAGGGCGAGTAGTAGACAAAGAGGGACAGGATCAGGTTCTGGTTCATGAGCAGCCGGGTCAGGCGCATGGTCAGCAGGTGGCGGAATTCGTCACGGGCACGTGCCCCGGCCGGCAGGCTTTTGGTGTAGTTGTCGTAGTTGTCGATAACTTCCAGGTAATACTGGAAGCCGCCGGTCAACTCACGTGCCAGTTCCCGTTCAAAGCCGGCCAGAAAGCGGTACTCCGAGGGACGGACCAGAGGATTATGGCCGCCCTGGTCATGAACCGAGTCATAGTAACCCACCTCCAGGTTGCCGATCCCGCCCAAAAACGTCCCCCGCATCGATCCGCCCCAGACATTGAGACGCGGATAGAAGGCCTCATTGCTGAACGCGTCAAATCCTTCCGGCTCCTGCCAGAAACCAGAGTAGCCATACAGGGCCAGCTCAACGCCGGATATGTGTTGAGACAGTCTGGCGGCGATTTCTCCCTGGCCAAACCAGCTCTCCGGCTCGTTCACGGCCATGACCATGTCCCGGCCGACAATCCGCCCGGCCAGCGGGTTATAGTACGAAAGCCGCTGGCCGGAGATGAATTCCGATCCTTCCAGGAGCGGGGTAAACACCAGGTCCAGGTTGAAGGATTCGAAAAAAAAACTGGTTTTCAGGGCATTGGACGGCTTTTTAAGATATTCGTCGTCGCGGCCGATGAAAAAGGACAGCCAGTCCTTTGGAAACATGTCGTTTATGAAGATCAGGTCCCCGGTACCCCAGGTCAGTACCTGGCGGCCCAGCTTGACATCCATGATGTCCGCAGGGGAGAAGAGCATGCTGGCCTCGCGCAGCTTCAGCGATGTTTCCTCGCTGACCGCGTCTCCTGTCAGGTCACCCTTGACGGTGAAAAGGGTTTGTCCCATCTCACCGCTCAACTCGAGCTGCATCCGTACCTCACCGGCAGAACCGTCTTTCTCATCGGCCCCGTTGTCTGTGCGCAAGCCGACCAGGGCCTCCATGTAGCCCCTGGTTTCGATACCGAAACGGTCGTAGAGGCTTTCGGCCAGGCCGACGGTCTCGGTGGCCGTACCCTTTTCCGGTCCACTGGTCAGCAGGACCAGGGAGAACAGCAGGAACTGGATTTTGTTCTTCATGGTCTGTCAACGAACCTCCCGTGGCGGACGGCGCAGGTACCGCTCGGTGAAGATTCGATCCTTGAGGCCGATGTTGTATTTAATCCCGGTAAACTCGGCCACGGTTTCGCTGCCATTGACCAGGTCGGCGGCCCGGGAGCGTATGACCGTGGGATAGCCTTGAATGTCACGAATTTCCAGTGCTTCCACCAGCCGGTATTTCTGTCCGTTTTTATCCAGATACTCGCTTTTTACCGGCATGAATGTCTGTTTGTCGATCCAGACCGTGTACTCGGAAAACTCCACGCTGTCCGGATCCTTGGGGGTGTTTTTCACCAGGTAGAATCTGTCTGTGGTTTCAATCAGCTCGTGGACGTCCTCTTCCAGTCCCCGGCCCGAGACATCCTCGTAAAGGAAGTTGGAGCCGACAAACGAGGTCCGCTTGTCCGAAGCGGCGATCCGCTTGACCAGGTCCAGGGCCGGCAGATAGAGCCAGCGGTCATCATCGCGGCCGATGTGCTTGTGGACCATGAAAACCATCTTGCGCACATCGCTTGGTTTTTTGAAGTAGACATAAAAAAACTGTTCGCCACCGTCCTGTTTGTCTTTACGGAGGATAACGAATTGCCGCTTGCGGACCCGGCCCTGGGAATCGGTGATGGTCATGGTCACCTCGGCCCGACCGTCGTCGCCGGCATAATAGGCCGCGAGATTGGCCCGGTTGACGATTTTCTCCACATCAGTCAGGTCGTCTGCCATGGCTGTGTCGGCGGGGGGCACAAGCAGGCTGAAGGCGGTGAGCAGTATGAGAGCGTATTGCATGGTGTAATCCTTTTTATTTCGTTTGTTTTTCAACCGTTTCTCCTTGATTTCCAAATACCCGTCCCTGCAGGACGGTGAGCATGGCCGGCAGTATCCACATGGTGGCCAGGCCCGAATAGAACATGATGGAGGCCAGGAAAAAGCCCACTGTCTGATACGGGACCAGAGGCGCGAACAAAAGCGGCGTGAAGCCTATGGAAATGACGATGGTGTTTCTGCTGATGGCCCGGGCCGGTTCCTCAAACATCACTTTGACCGTCTGCTTCCAGTCATGCAGCCGGGCCATGGTCATCCGTGCCCGCTGGAGAAAGTGGATGGCGAAGTCCACCGCCAGTCCCAGGGTCAGGGACGAAAGAACCGCGACCGGCATGTCGTAATCCTTGCCGATGAGCCCGATGACCCCGTAGATGACCCCGATGGTAAAGGTCAGCGGAATCATGGCCAGCAGTCCCCAGATTGCGGAACGAAACAGTATGGCCATCATGATGAAGACCACGGCGAAACTCGACAGAAACGACTTGAGCATGCCGGTGACCATCTTGTCCTGCCAGACCACGTTGATATAGGTCAGGCCGGCCCAGTTATGTTCCAGTTCGATGGGCGGAGGGTTGTTTTTGAAGTAGTCTTCCACGTCCACCAGCACCTTTTCCATGTCCTTGTTGTCTCCGGAACGGAGCTGGATCCAGATGTTTGCCCGTCTGTAGTCCGGGGTCACCAGGTGCCAGAGATCGTCGGGCTTGTGGCTGTTCTGGAACGAGATCAGGGTCTGGGCCACCCCGTTGACCGTGTCGGGAACCGTGTAATGGCCCGGGTCCCCTTCGAAGAGCTCCTTGTGGACCTTCTTGACCACGTCGGTCACCGAGTTGGACTTGCCCACATTACCACGTTGTACCATGTACTCCTGCAACCCGGCGATATAGTTGAGGATATCTGGACGTTTGAATATCTGGTCCCGGTTGCGCAGGGCGTCCAGGCTGTCCAGAGCTGCGGACCAGGCATCGTAGGAGGCATCGTCGTCGACAACCACCTGTCCAAGCTCTTCTTCCCACAGGTCGCCGAGGCGCTCAGCCAGTTCAGCAGCGGTTTCCACCTCTCCCGCAATCCGGGCTATCTGTTCCAGGGCCCGGCCCTCGACGGTTGTGGTTTTGCTCAGCTTGGGACGGAGGTGGGCCGTGAGCCACGAGGCTGCCTGGGCAGGAGAAAGTTCCGTGTCCCTGCCGGAGAGCACCAGGTAGGCCTCGTAGGTACCGGCAAAATGGGAGTTAAGCACCTTGTCGGCCACCCTGATGTCATGGGTCTTCTTGAACCATTTAACCGGGTTGTCGTTGACCTGGATCATGGTGATGCCGATCACACCCACCAGCATGACCGCGATGTTGAAGCCGATGACCAGCCAGGGTTTGCCCGAGGAGATTCGGCCGATCCAGCGCAGGTGGCGGTTGATGAGCGACCGGTCGCTGGCCGGATTCACTGATTCGGTGACTCCGAAGTTCTCCAGGCTCTCTTCCTTCATCATCATCACGTAGGCCGGGATGAAGAGAATGGTCAGGAGCCAGGCCAGCATGATGCCGATGGCCACGAAGATACCAAAGGCCTGAACCGGTGGAATGGGGGTGAAGGCCAGGGAGGCGAAGCCGGCGGCTGAGGTCAGTGAGGTGTAGAGCATGGGCGAGAACAGGTGGTCCATGACATGCTCGATGGTTTTGCGCCTGTCCTTTCTGTTCTGGTATTCGTCGAAGAACTCGGAAAGGATATGGATGGAATCAACCACCGCAATGGGCATGATAAAGATCGGGATCATCGAGCTCATGATGTGCAGGGTGTTGCCGGTGCCTATCAGAAGCCCCATGGTGGAGATCACCGTGCACATGGCGATGATCATCGGGGAGACAATAAGCTGCAGCTTGCGGAAGAAGAAATACATGAGAAGGAAGATCATCACCATGGCCATTGGCGCGGAAATGGCCATCTGGATAAACATTTCCTTGCCAAAGGTGTCTTCGGCTACCGGCAGCCCCGTGATGTAGAACCGGTCGCCTCCCTGGTCCAGGGTGGCTATTTTTTTCAACAGCTCCCGGCGGACTTTGTGGGCGAAATCTTTCTGGGTGATGGGCAGGTAGAGAGCGATGGCCTTGCCGTCTTCCGAGACCAGGGTTCCCTTGAGAAGCGGATTGTCCAGGGCGGCGTCACGTATTTTGCGGGCTTCTTCCCGGGTGGACGGTGGCTTGGGCATCAGCCATTCGAAGCGTACCTGACCCAGTCCTGCCTGGACGATGTTGTCCACGTTGTCAGGGGCAATGATATCCCGGGCCACCACCCGTCGCTGAGGATTTTTCGGATCGGCCAGGGTGGCGGCAAACTTGCTCAGGGTATAGATCCTGGCCAGGCTGTCGGGATTGAAGACACCGTCCGGGTCTTTTTCATTGACTACTCCAAGGACAACCACGTCATAGAGATTGAACTCCTGTTTGGTGCGGTCATGGAAAATACGGACAAACTCGTCCTTGGAGAGCATGTTTTCCGGGTCAGTGTCCACGTGAACCCGGACAATGAGAGAACCGAGTATCAGGGTCATGAGTACCATGACGGCGGTGACCACCCGGGGCCTGTCCAGAGAAAACTGTATCATCCGTTTACCGATATGCATGGATCGCTGCTACCTTTTCTTTATTGTTTTGTCTTTGAAAAACACCCTGAATCCTGGTGATTTCATTACTGTCTTCCTGGTTGCCACTCCAATCTCAATACTGAACTGAGCGTTTCACCCATCCGGATCCTCCCTCTGGTCGCTTACCTGCAAATGAAAATCGCTTGGTTCAGGTCAGGTATTTTCGTCCCGGCTGTTACAGAACAGTTTCTGGAGGGTCTTGATCAGTTCCGTGACGCGCTCGTCTGAAATCTTGTTGTATATAAAATTGGCGTCCTTGCGATAGGATATCACGCCCTGATTGCGCAATATGTTGAGGTGCTGGGTTATATTGGCCCCGGATGTTTCCACCGCCTCCCGGATTTCACTGACGGTCAGCTCGCTGTCCTGGAGCATGCAGAGGATTTTGAGCCGGATGGGGTGGGATATGGATTTGAGAAGACGGGAAAGATCTTCAACCTGATCATAGACCATGATGTCTCCTGAATCGTCCGTGGTTAAGCTTTAAAGAATTTAATTAAACTCTTAGCAACTCGCTGTCAAGTTTTTTGTTTTCCCGGGTGACCGGGAGAGGGAGATGGGGAAAGGGGGCGACTGGTTGAGGGACGGCAGGTTATTTGCTCTCGGATGGCCGGAGTTTGTCACTGGCTGGAAACATTTTCCAGAGGAGAAAGATCGACAGTGCGATTATGGCCAGGTAAAGATAGAGGTCCGGGAAAATGCGGTTTTCGCTTCGCAGCAGGGCCAGGACGCCAAGCACTGCCATGAACTGGTATCCCTGGCGGTGGAAGCGGAGCAGTTCGCGCATGACATAGAAATTGATTGCCGGAACGATGAGATCGAGTAGGAGCAAAGGCGAGAACTGGTTGAGTTTAGCCGCCGCCAGGAGCAGCACGGCGATAAGATAGAGCTTTTGTACGGTCACGGTCAGAACCAGGGCCACCAGCAGGAAGTTGAGCCATCGTCCCTGGAGCCGTCGGGATTCCTGGGGCAGGTTGTTGAGAATATAAATCAGGTTATCCCGGTTTTCCGGAGTGGCCAGCCGGGCGAGGACGGTTTGCTTCTTCAGTCCTTTTCCCAGTTCTTCTCGTACCTGCTCTTCCAGCAAACATGCCATAATTCGGTCCTTTCTACCTTCGATGGTCTCTGTTTTACGATTTTTTTCAAGGTCTGGGCCTTTTTCATACCCCATGGGGAACTGCTCTGCAATCATTTCGGACCTGTCGCATTTATGCGACTTTTGCCACTTAGTGCTTGACAAATTGGTAGGATAATATTACGGCCAGTGTTGTTGAACTCATCGTATTGGGGCAAAAGGTTATCTGTCCTGCAACGTGGAACAAGTATAGAAGGAGAGCGTTATGAGTGGTAGCGAAGATAAAATCACCAGCCTGCTCAGCGAAGGTCGGGTGTTTGAGCCTCCGGAAGAAGGTCGGGATCAGGCCTGGATCAAGTCCATGGATCAGTATCGGGAACTCTATCAGCGGTCCATGGATGATCCGGAAGGATTCTGGGCTGAGCGCGCTGAAGAGCTGGTAACCTGGGAAAAGAAGTGGGACAGGGTTTTGGAGTGGGATTTCACCAAGCCGGAAATCAAGTGGTTTGATGGTGGCAAGCTCAATGTCTCCTACAACTGTCTCGATCGGCATCTGACCGATGGACGCCGTAACAAGGCGGCTATTATCTGGCAGGGTGAGCCCGAGGAAGATGTCAAGGTCTATACCTATCAGATGTTGCATACTGAAGTCTGCCGCTTTGCCAATGTTCTCAAGAAAAAAGGGGTCAGGAAAGGGGATCGGGTCTCGATCTATCTGCCCATGATACCTGAGCTGGCCATTGCTCTTCTGGCCTGCGCCCGTATCGGGGCCATGCACTCGGTGGTTTTTGCCGGTTTTTCCGCCGTGGCGCTTCAGAGCCGTATCCAGGACTGTAAGGCCAAGGTTCTTATAACCGCTGATGCCGTACTCCGGGCCGGAAAGACCATTCCGTTGAAACCCAACGCCGACAAGGCCCTTGAGGACGCGCCGTCGGTGGAGAGCTGCATTGTGGTGCAGCGGGCAGGCAATGAAGTCTCCATGCAGGAGGGCAGAGACAGCTGGTGGCATGATGAAGTCACCGCCGACGATATCTCCTCTGAGTGCGAGCCCGAAATAATGGATGCCGAGGACACCCTGTTCATCCTCTACACCTCCGGTTCCACCGGGAAGCCAAAGGGTGTTGTCCATACCACCGGCGGTTATCTGACTTATGCCATGCACACCTGCCAGTGGGTCTTTGACCTCAAGGACGACGATGTCTACTGGTGTACGGCCGATATCGGCTGGATCACCGGGCACTCCTATATCCTCTATGGTCCGCTCGGTCTTGGCGCCACTTCTCTCATGTTCGAGGGTGTGCCCTCCTATCCCGGACCCGACCGGTTCTGGAAGATCGTCGAGAAATTCCGGGTCAACATTTTCTATACCGCACCCACGGTTATCAGGGCACTGATGCGGGAAGGAGAGGAGCCCATCAAGCGCTGGGATCTTTCCAGTCTGCGGATTCTCGGATCGGTCGGTGAACCCATCAATCCCGAGGCCTGGATGTGGTATCATGTCAATATCGGCAAATCGAAACTGCCCATTGTTGATACCTGGTGGCAGACCGAGACCGGTGGAATCCTCATCTCGCCTCTGCCGTATGCCACCCCTCTCAAGCCCGGTTCGGCCACCTTTCCGCTTCCTGGAGTGGATGCGGCCATTTATACTGAAGAAGGTAAAGAGGCCGCTCCCAATGAAGGCGGTCATCTGGTTATCCGCAAACCATGGCCCGGAATGCTGCGCGGCGTGTTCGGTGATCCCGAGCGGTTCAAGAAGACCTATTTCAGCCGTTTCGAGAATATTTACGATCCTGAAGACGGAGCCCGTAGAGACGAGGATGGCTATTTCTGGATCATGGGTCGACTCGATGACGTCATCAATGTTTCCGGGCACCGGCTGGGAACCGCGGAGATCGAGTCTGCCCTGGTCTCCCATCCGGCTGTGGCCGAGGCAGCCGTTGTCGGCATGCCCCACCCGATCAAGGGGCAGGCCATCTATGCCTATGTGACGCTGACCGCTGCGGCCAGTGAGAGCGATGAGCTGCTGGCAGAACTTCGGCAGCACGTGCGCAAGGAGATCGGTCCGATTGCGACTCCCGAGGTCATCCAGTGGGCGCCGGGCCTGCCCAAAACCAGGTCTGGCAAGATCATGCGCCGGATTCTGCGTAAGATCGCAGCCAATGATTTCAGTGACTTCGGTGATACCTCAACCCTGGCCGATCCTTCGGTTGTCGATCATCTGGTGGAAGGTAAGAAAAAACTTGGCTGAGCCGATGACGCGGCACCAGGGAATTTTTCCAGGGGGGTGTTCCCCCTGCTTATGATTTGACACACACAGGCAGGGCTGGTCCCTGCCTGTTCTGTTTCAAGGAGAGGACAATGGCCCCGGTCTCCAGCGATGTTCATGCGGTGGCACCAGATGTGGTGGTGGAATTTTTCAAGAAAATTATGCCGTTCAAGGAACTTGACGAGTCGACGCTCGGCGATGTCGCCCGTCATGTCCGGGTCGATTTCTATCCTAAGGGGACCCGGCTGCTCACGGCCGGGGAAACCGAAATCACCCATCTCCTGCTCATTCAGAAAGGTGGGGTGAAGGCTTTTATCACCGATGACGAGGGCGAGGTTACCCTCAAGGATTATCGGGGCGAGGGGGCGTACATCGGCGCCCTGGGCATCATTCGCGGTACCAGGGCAAACCTTCATATCGAAACCGTTGAAGACACCTTCTGCTTCCTTCTGCCCCGGGATGTGTTTCTCGAACTCATCCACAGCCAGCCCGGGTTTGCCCAGTATTATCTCAAGAGCTTTTCCGAGAAAGTCGTTCATACCGCCTATTCCGAGCTTCGGCGGCACAAGATGACCCGCCGGGGAGAGGAAGACCTTTATCTTTTTTCCATTCAGGTGGGAGATATCATCAAACAGGATCCCCGCAAGGTAGTTGTCGGTACCTCGGTGCAGGATGCGGCCCGGGCCATGGCCGACCACCATATCGGTTCGCTTCTGGTCCACGCCCGAGAGAATGAGGATGAGATACTGGGAATTGTCACTGACAGGGATCTGCGCAACAAGGTGATCGCCGCCGGGCTGGATTTGCGCAGGCCGGTGGAGGAGATCATGTCTTCTCCCGTGGTCACGGTACTGTCCCAGTCCATCTGTTTTGACGCCCTGATGAAAATGATGTCCACCGGAGTTCATCATCTGGCCGTGGAGCGTAAGGGGCGCATCATCGGGGTGGTGACCTCGCACGATATTCTGCTGCTCCAGGGTAATTCACCTTATGCCCTTTTCAAGGAGATCCGCAAGCAGCAGGAGATCCAGGGTCTCTATCCCCTGTCCCAGAAGATTCCCGATGTGATCCGCAATCTCATCAAGGAGGGAGCCAAGGCCGGCAATATCACCAGGATGATCTCCATCCTGAACGACCAGATTCTCGAGCGGCTCCTCACCCTGCTGGAAAACGAGTTAGGTCCGCCGCCGGTGGAGTACTGCTGGCTGCTCATGGGCAGTGAGGGACGCCGGGAGCAGACCTTCCGTACCGACCAGGATAACGCCATTGTCTATGCCGATCCGGCCAGCGAGAAACAGCGTCAGCAGGCGCAGGATTACTTTACCCGTTTTGCCGCAAAAGCCATCGATCATCTGGTCAACTGCGGTTATCCCCTTTGTCCCGGCGATATTATGGCCACCAATCCCAGGTGGTGTCAGCCCATGTCGGTCTGGAAGAAATATTTCAGCGACTGGGTGGCGGCACCAGAACCAGAGGAACTCCTCAATGTAACCATTTTTTTCGATTTCCGGCCTGGATACGGGGCTGCTACCCTGGCCGAGGATCTGCGTCGACATCTCGGTGATATCTCAAGCCGTCAGGAGATTTATCTGGTGCACCTGGCCAGGGAGTGTCTTGCCGCCCGGGCTCCGCTTTCTTTTTTCAAGAACTTCATTGTCGAGAAAAACGGCGAGCATAAGAACAAACTTGACATCAAGCGTAGCGGTCTGACCCCGTTTGTCAATTTCGCCCGGGTCATGGCTCTCAAGTATGGGGTGCGGGAAACCAATACCCTGGCCCGATTCCATGTCCTTGCCGACGAGGGCCATATCTCCCGGGACCTGTGGGCCGAGGCCAGCGAAGCCTACGAGATCCAGATGCATCTGCGCCTCATCCACCAGCTCCACCAGATAGAGGACGGGATCCTGCCGGACAACCATATTGATCCGGCCCAACTGTCTGACCTGGAGAAAAGGATGCTGAAAAACGCGTTTCAGGTTATCGACCATCTGCATATGGTCCTCAAAAATATTTTCCCGGTCAGTTGACGGTAATGCAGGGGCATACGTGCACCACACGGTCCGTCTGCCGGGGTCGGAGCCCGGCACGGATAGTTCTGTGACCAGATGAAATTTCTTGAAAAGATTCCATGGCTGCGCAGGCCCCATCCTGTAATTCAGCGCAACCGGGAGCTCTTTGCCGGCTTCAGCCAGGCCCGGCCGCTTGCAGAGTATACCTTTGTGGTCTGTGATACCGAGTTGACCGGCTTGAACCGGCGTCGCGACGAGATCATTTCCATTGGCGCGGTCCGGATCGTCAACCTGCAGATCGAGCTGAGCCATACCTTTCATGCATATATAAGGCCGGAAAACATCGATCCCAACGATGCCACCCTGGTGCACCGGATAACACCGGAGAAGCTTGTCGCGGCGCCACCCATGGAAGAAGTGCTGCCCAGGTTCGTGGAGTTCCTCGGTGATGCTCTCCTGGTGGGTCATTTTGTCGACATGGACATGCATTTTCTGGGCCGAGCCAGCCGTCGGGCCCTGGGTGGAACCCTGTCCAATCCCAGCGTAGATACAATGCGCCTTGCCCGGGGCTACAAGGAAGCCCGCTGCAGAGATTTTTATGGTCGGTGCGACATGTCCACTTCCTACAATCTGGATGACTTGAGCCGGGAGTTCAACCTGCCCCTTTTCAAACCCCATGATGCCCTGGAAGATGCCCTGCAGACGGCCTACCTCTTTCTTTTCCTTGTGAAAAAGCTTAAAGATGGAGGCATACGTACCCTGAAGGACCTCTATCGCTCCGGACGGACCCTGGGGCTGGTGTCGTAAAGCGGTCCGGCTGGTCGCCGGGACAGGAGCAAAAGATTTTTGTTTGATGAAGCCCGGCCAGCAGTAAGGGTTATGGCCGGATAACGGCCTATTTCCTTGACAGGCAAGAGGAAAAAAGGATACATTCCAGTTTCCCGGATTAACAGCCAGAAGATGTTGCCACTGAACAGACAGTGCGCAGACACTCTTCAGGTATCCTTGTTCGGGAGTCGTGCTGCGGTCGGGGAGTCCGCAGTCGATAGTCGGTCCACTGATCAGTGGCTCGTTTTCAAGACAGGGGAAATTCCATTACCCGTTTATTTCATGACAAAGAATAGGAGGAGAAAGTATGCGTACAGATGACTCTATCGCCTACTGGAAGGCGAATATCCGACTCGTCATCGGATGTCTCATCGTCTGGTTTATCGTGTCCTACGGGTTCGGTATCTTGCTGGCCGGGCCCCTCAATGCGATTCGGCTTGGCGGATATCAGCTCGGGTTCTGGTTTGCCCAGCAGGGCTCAATCTACACCTTTGTCGCTCTCATCTTTTTCTACGCCTGGCGTATGAATCAGCTTGACCGCAAATTTAACGTCCATGAAGAATAAGGAGGGGAGTGTATCATGAGCCTGCAATTAATGACCTATCTTGTTGTCGGGGCGACTTTCGCCCTTTACATCTTCATTGCGATCAAGGCCCGGGCCTCCACCACCGGTGAGTTTTACGTTGCCGGCAAAGGTGTCCACCCGGTACTCAACGGCATGGCCACCGGTGCCGACTGGATGTCCGCGGCCTCCTTTATTTCCATGGCCGGTCTCATCGCCTTTAAGGGATTTGACGCCTCTGTCTACCTCATGGGCTGGACCGGCGGCTACTGCCTGCTTGCCATGCTGCTGGCCCCCTATCTGCGCAAGTACGGAAAATTCACCGTGCCCGAGTTCATCGGCGACCGTTACTACTCCAATACGGCCCGAATCGTGGCGGTTATCTGTCTTATCACCGCTTCGCTGACCTATGTTATCGGCCAGATGAAAGGTATCGGCGTGGCCTTTTCCCGTTTTCTCGAGGTTCCGTTTGCCACCGGTCTGCTGGTGGGCATGGCGATTGTTTTTGTCTATGCGGTGCTTGGGGGCATGAAGGGCATTACCTACACTCAGATCGCCCAGTACTGCGTGCTCATCTTTGCCTATACCGTCCCGGCTGTCTTCATTTCTCTCCAGCTCACCGGTAACCCGCTCCCCCAGATTGGTCTTGGTTCCACCATGGCCGACGGTTCCGGAGTCTATCTGCTCGACAAGCTCGACCAGGTGCTTGTTGATCTCGGATTCAAGGCATATACGATCCAGAAAGGGACAACCATCAACATGTTTCTCCTGACGCTGTCCCTGATGATCGGTACCGCCGGTCTGCCCCATGTCATCACCCGGTTCTTCACCGTGCCCAAGGTTCGGGATGCCCGTTCCTCTGCCGGCTGGGCGCTGGTCTTTATCGCTATTCTCTACACCACCGCTCCAGCTGTCGGAGCAATGGCCCGGCTGAACCTGATGAATACGATCCAGATCGGTGAAGTCGGTTCCCCGGACGGTAATCTGAAGATTTCAGATGTCCCGGCCTGGTTTGTCAACTGGGAAAAGACCGGTCTGCTCAATCATGAGGACAAGAACAACGACGGGCGTATTCAGTACTACAATGACAAGAACAAGGAATTTGCTGCCAAGGCCGAGGCCTGGGGATGGAAAGGCAACGAAATGATCAAGGTTGACCGGGATATCATGGTTCTGGCCAACCCGGAAATCGCCAACCTTCCCAACTGGGTTATTGCTCTGGTTGCCGCCGGTGGTATCGCTGCAGCCCTGTCCACTGCTGCCGGTCTGTTGCTGGCGATCTCCTCGTCTATTTCCCATGACCTGCTCAAGGGGGTCTTTATTCCTGACATGACGGAGAAAAACGAGTTGCTGGCCTCCCGTATCTCCATGGCGGGTGCCATCCTGGTTGCCGGATACCTGGGACTCAATCCTCCCGGATTTGCGGCCCAGGTTGTGGCCCTGGCCTTTGGTCTGGCCGCCTCCTCGATTTTCCCGGCCATCATGATGGGAATCTTTTCCAAGCGGGTCAACAATACCGGTGCGGTTCTGGGCATGCTCTCCGGACTTGGTGTGACCCTGGTCTACATCTTCTGGTTCAAGGGCTGGTTCTTCATCAAGGGAACCGCCATGTTGCCCAACACCCCGGACAACTGGTTCCTGGGGATCTCTCCCGAGGCCTTTGGTGCAGTTGGTGCCCTGATCAACTTTGTTGTCGCCCTGGTAGTCTCCAACATGACCAAGGAGCCGCCTGAGCACATTCAGGCTCTGATCGAGGATATCCGCGTACCAGGTTCTTTTTCCAAGTAAAAATTGTTCTTTCAGGGAACCATAACCCTGATCGCAACCAGTGGGCCACAGCGCCCCGGCTCCTTGGAGTCGGGGCGTTTGTTGTTTGGGACTGTCTCCGGTCTCCGCTTGCCGTCCGGGACTGGGGTGCAGGGGGACAGCAAAGGAGAGCGACAGGAAAATCATCCTTTATCCGTATACTCTCCTGTTTTTCTGTTGCAAATTCCTGGCACTGCCACTAAAAAGCCGATATTCGCAACGATTCGTTGTTTATATAAGAAGTCCAGTATTCAGGTTACGTCCGTTGGTGTGCTATGAAACCGGTGTTTTTACGTCCAGAACAGTGCTGCCTGTACGTGGTTGATCCCCAGGAACGACTGATGGCCCATATCCATGGGGCCGACCGGGTGGTAAAAAATATTGGCCTCATGATCCACCTGGCCCGGGTGCTCAATATACCAATTGTCGCCAACACCCAGTACCGGAAGGGGATCGGTCCCATTGTTCCGGAACTTGCCGGGTTGTTGCAGGATGTGCCATGCCCGGATAAAGTGGAGTTCAATGGCCTGGCAAGTCCCGATGTCGGTCAGGTCCTGGCCGGTCTGGATCCTGGTGTGGATACCCTGCTGATCTGCGGGGTGGAAACCCATATCTGTATCTATCAGACCACCATCGGCGCTTTGCAGGCCGGGTATCAGGTCCGGATCGTGGCCGATGGCATTTCTTCACGGACCCCTGAAAACGATTATCTGGGACAGCAGCGGCTCCGTGAACTTGGAGCGGTCCTGGCGCCGGCGGAAATGATTATTTACGAGTTGCTGCGCAAGGCCGGGACCCCGGAGTTCAAGGCCATGCTGCCGCATCTGAAGTAAGGGGATGGCTTTGGTTGTCGGGCGGTTGTGAAGATGTGCCCTTTTCCCCTGTTTGTCATATGGTCCATGTGTTGGCAAGATGCAGGTGGTCTTCATGAATGGACTCAAAACTCTCTCCCAAGAACACGCAATTAAAATATGACAGGTAACGAAATACGTACACGGTTTCTCGAGTACTTTAAGCAAAAGGGCCATACCATAGTCGAAAGTTCCTCCCTGGTACCCCACGACGATCCGACCCTGCTGTTCACCAATGCCGGCATGGTGCAGTTCAAGCGGGTATTCATGGGCGAGGAGCAGCGCGACTATGTGCGGGCCACTACCTGCCAGCGGTGTGTCCGGGCCGGTGGTAAGCATAACGATCTGGAGAATGTCGGTCATACGGCCCGGCATCATACCTTTTTCGAGATGCTGGGTAATTTTTCCTTTGGGGATTATTTCAAGAAGGAAGCCATCGAATACGCATGGGAGTTCCTGACCCGGGAGCTGGGTCTGGATCCTGAGCAGCTCTGGGTGTCCGTGTTCCGGGATGACGACGAGGCCTATGAACTCTGGGAACAGATCGAGGATCTCCCTGCAGGGAGGATTGTTCGCCTCGGTGAGGAGGATAACTTCTGGGCCATGGGTGATACCGGTCCCTGCGGGCCCTGTTCCGAGATCCATATCGATCAGGGTGTGGAGGCGGGCTGTGGACGTCCGGAGTGCGCCGTGGGATGTGACTGCGATCGGTTTCTCGAGCTGTGGAACCTGGTTTTCATGCAGTTCTATCGGGATGAATCCGGCAAGATGACCCCACTGCCAAAACCGTCCATCGACACCGGTATGGGGCTTGAAAGGGTGGCGGCAGTCCTCCAGGGTAAACTGAACAATTTCGATTCCGACCTGTTCACGCCGCTTATCGGCCACATTGAAAAGATTTCCGGACGCAGATACAGGGAAGACACCAGTGACGACGTCTCCATGCGGGTCATTGCCGATCATGCCCGGGCTGCAACCTTCCTGATTTCCGACGGGGTGCTGCCCTCCAACGAGGGACGCGGCTATGTTCTGCGCCGGATCATGCGTCGGGCCATCCGCTTTGGCCGGGCCCTCGGGCTGACCAGGTCATTTTTTGCCGGGGTTTGTTCCCTGGTGGCAGACTCTATGGAAGAGGCCTATCCGCATCTTCGGGATGCACGCCAGTTGCTGGACAAGGTTGTCAACAACGAGGAAGACCGTTTCGGTGAGACCCTGGATAAGGGGTTGGCCATGCTGGCTTCGGAGATAGAGCGGCTGCGCAGGGAAGAAGGTGAAAGGGCCTGCATCGATGGGCAGTTCATCTTCAAACTCTATGACACGTACGGTTTTCCAGTGGACATTGTTCGGGACGTGGCACTGGAAAAGGGTATTGCCTTTGACGAGGCCGGATTCAACGCGGCCATGGAGCAGCAGCGGGAGCAGTCGCGTAAATCGTGGAAGGGCACTGATGTGGGCCACCTTGACCAGGGAGTGCTGGAGCTCCTGGAACAGGGGAGGCAGAGTCAGTTTGTCGGCTACTCCAACCGGGAGATTCACTGCACTGTCGAGGGAATTATCAATGAGCACGGTGAACTGGTGGAGAGTGCCGGAGAAGGAGAGCGGGTTCAGGTCTTCAGTCCCCGGACCCCCTTTTACGCCGAATCCGGTGGCCAGGCCGGTGACCGGGGAGCGATCATCTGGGACGGCGGCGAGATGGAAGTGGAGACTACCCGGTCGCCGGTGGAAGGAATAATCCTGCATGAAGGGGTCGTCACCAGGGGTGAGCTTCAGAGTGGCCAGGCCGTGACCCTGGCCGTTGCCGGGGACAGACGGGTGGCCACTGCCTGTAATCACAGTGCGACCCATCTCCTCCACGCAGCTATGAAACGGGTGCTGGGCGACCATGTTAAACAGGCCGGTTCCCTGGTTGAACACGATCGTCTCAGGTTCGATTTCACCCACTTTTCTCCGGTTACCCCTGAGGAGATCCAGGCCATCGAACAGCTGGTCAACAGTCAGATCCGGCAAAATATCCCGGTGCAGACGTCACTGCTCAAGCGCGATGAAGCCATAAAGGAAGGGGCCACGGCCCTGTTTGGCGAGAAGTATGGCGACGAGGTGCGGGTGGTTTCGATGGGCGATTTCAGTAAGGAGCTGTGCGGTGGAACCCATGTGCAGACCACCGGTGACATAGGATTTTTCAAGATCATCAGTGAAACCGGCATCGCGGCCGGTATTCGGCGTATCGAGGCCGTGACCGGTGACCGGGCCCTGGCCTGGGTTCAGGATCTGACCCGTCAGGCCGCAGCTGTCTCCGCGCTGCTTTCAGGTCCTCTGGATCAGGCGGCGGAAAAGATCGAATCCCTGCTCAAGCGCCAGAAGGAGCTGGAAAAGGAAGTGGCGCAGCTGACCGCAAGACTCGCCCTTTCCGATCTCGATTCTCTTCTGAACTCGGCCGTTGAGGTCGACGGTATCAGGGTGATCGGTGGTCAGGTCAAACTGGATTCGCCCAAAACCCTGCGCGAGATTGGCGACAAGCTGCGCGAAAAAATGGGGTCAGGTGTGGCTGTCCTCGGGGGGGAATTCGGCGGCAAGGCTGCGCTGCTGGCCCTGGTCAGCAAGGATCTTACCGGCCGGATCAGGGCCGGGGACCTGGTCCGTGAGGTTGCCGGTATTGTTGGAGGCAAGGGAGGTGGCCGGCCGGACATGGCCCAGGCCGGCGGACCCATGCCCGATAAGCTGCCCGAGGCAATGAAGGCGCTGCCGGATATTGTGGCCAGATTGCTGGGTGAGGAAAAATGACAGACCTTCAGGACGTGCAACGGGTTGTTATCACTGGTGTCGGCCTGACCGCGCCGGGCGGGGCCAATGATCTGTCGGAGTTTCGCCGCCGGCTGCTGGCCGGTGAGAGCGGGATCTCGACCATTGATCTGCGCTACATGGACCGGGCTCCGGCCGGTCTCTGTGCTTTCCCCGAGACCCGCTATCGCAAGAAAAAGGAGAACAAGCGCGGCACCCGTGCCGGCTGTATCGGGGTGTTCTGCGCCGGTGAGGCCCTTGCTGATGCAGGGATCGATTTCTCTGTGTACGACAAGGGCAGGACCGGCGTCTACATCGGGTTGACCGAGCATGGGACGGTGGAGACGGAAAACGAAGTCTATAACATTTCCCGTTTTGACTATAATGTGGATTACTGGACCCATCATCACAATCCGCGCACGGTCCTGAATAATCCAGCCGGTGAAATCACCATGAATCTTGGGATCACCGGGCCCCATTACTCCGTGGGTGCCGCCTGTGCCGCCGGTAACGCCGCCCTGATCCAGGGCACACAGATGCTGCGGCTGGGCGAGGTGGACATGGCGCTGTGTGGAGGTATTTCCGAGAGCACCGGTTCTTTTGGAATCTTTGCCAGCTTCCGGGCCCAGGGGGCGCTGGCGGAACACGAAAATCCACAAAAAGCCAGCCGGCCCTTTGACAGGGATCGTAACGGCATTGTCATTTCCGAGGGAGGGTGTATCTTTGTCCTGGAGCGGCTGGACCGGGCCCTGGCCCGGGGTGCAACGATTTACGGGGAAATTGCCGGCTATGCCATGAATTCAGATGCCCGTGATTTTGTGCTTCCCTATGGTGAGCGCCAGGCCCAGTGCATGGAGCTGGCCCTGCAGCGGGCAGGGCTTTTGCCAGAGGATATCACCATTATAAATACCCATGCCACCGGCACCAGACAGGGTGATATCGAGGAGTGCAGGGCGATCCGCACACTGTTTGGCGACCTCGAGACCACCTGGATCAACAACACGAAGTCGCTTATCGGGCACGCCATGGGGGCGGCCGGGGTGCTGGAGCTGGCCGGTAACCTGCCTGCTTTTTCCGATCACATGGTGCACCCTACCATCAACCTGGACCGGCTTGATCCGGAGTGCGACCTGTCCACCATTGTTGCCGGGAAGCCGAAACAGCTTGACAAGGTGGAGACAATTTTGAATAACTCCTTCGGCATGGTGGGGATCAACTCGGTGGTTATTGTCAGACGCTTTGATCTCTGATCCTGGATGCATACTCCGTGTCAGCCCCTAACCGGAGAAAATGGAATTTTTTGAGATATAACGTTAGAGGATTTGTATGACCCGTGATGAAATTAAGGATATGATCCTGGAGATCATTGAAGATATTGATGAAGATGCCGACTTCGATGGTCTTGATCCGGACAAGCCGCTCCGGGATCAGCTTGATCTGGACTCCATGGATTTTCTCGATATTGTGATGGAGCTCCGCAAACGGTACCAGTTGCAGATTCCAGAGGAAGAATATCCTGAACTCAATACCTTGAACAGCTGTGTCAACTATCTTGAACCGAAATTGAAACACGTCTGATCCTGGTGGCTGATCTTCAGACAGGCCACCGTGTCGATGATGCAGACATGGATCTGACGGCGTCGACCAGGAAAGGTGCCACCACATCGTATCAGCTTGTCATTATCGGCGGCGGCCTGTCCGGGCTCGCCGCCGGAATTCGTTTTGCCCGTTTTGGTGGCCGGGTTCTGATCGTCGAGCAGCACGCCATCCCCGGCGGGCTCAATTCCTATTATTTTCGCAACGGTATGCTCCTGGAGACAGGTCTGCACGCCATGACCAATTTCTCCAGGCCCGGGAACAAGCAGGCTCCCCTCAACCGCCTTTTTCGCCAGCTCAAACTCTCCCGAAAAAAATTTGTCACCAGGGAGCAGCTGGGTTCAGAGATCGTTTTTCCAGGGGTAAAACTGCGTTTTTCCAATGACCTTTCCCTGCTTGCCGGGGAAGTTGAGCGCGTTTTCCCCGAGGCAAGAGACAGGTTTTTCGACCTTGTCCGCTGGGTGGAAAACTTTGATCCCTTTGTGCCGGCACCCTGGCGCTCGGCCCGTTCCTTTCTCCGGGAGAAGCTGGGCCATCCCCTGCTCGAAGACATGCTTCTGTTGCCCCTCATGGTCTACGGCAATGCCGAGGAGAAGGACATGGACCTGGCCCAGTTCGCCATCATGTTCCGGGCCCTGTTTCTCGAGGGATTTTTCCGTCCCGAGCATACCATCCGGGAATTCCTCCACAGCCTGATGGCGCAGTATCGGCGGTTCGGTGGTGAAATCCGTTTCCGGACCAGGGTGGAGAAGCTGATCCGCAAGGGAGAATCCATATGTGCGGTGGTGCTGGAGGACGGGGAGGAGCTGGCCTGCGAGGCGGTCCTCTCTACGGCGGGTATTCCCGGGACGGCAAAGATATCCGGTTGGGATCTGGATCTGTCCAGGTACATCGGCCGGATGTCCTTTATGGAGACCATTTCCCTGCTGCCCGCGGCCGCACGCGGCTCCCTTAAAAGCGACCGGACAATTATTTTCTACAATATGGAGAACACCCTGAACTACTGCAGACCCGAGGCACCCCTGGATCCATCCTGGGGCGTGATCTGTTTTCCGGACAACTTTCACGGGTTGGAGATGAGCGAGCTGTTTCAGATCCGGGTGACCAATGCGGCCAATTACGATCTCTGGAAACAGGCGGATCGGGCAAGATACCTGCAGATGAAGAAAAAATGGGTCCGGGAATCGGCGGCGTCTGTCCGGAAAATCATTGGGAATTACACCCGGGACGTTGTATATCAGGATAGTTTCACGCCGGTGACCATCGAGCGGTTCACCGGAAAGGCCGCAGGTGCAGTCTATGGCAGCCCTGTCAAAATCAAGGACGGGCGGACGCCCTTTGCCAATCTGTTTCTGGCCGGCACCGACCAGGGCTATCTTGGTATTGTGGGCTCCATGCTTTCCGGCGTGAGTATCGTCAATCAGCACCTGTTGCGCCGATAGCCGTTACCTGGCAAGATGGTACAGAACATCGCCCCGGTCGGCCGGTACGTGCAGAATCCCTATTTACCGACAGAATTTCATGCAGTTTACTCCCCTTGACAAGATCAAAGACTCCTATGATGTTGTGGTGGTCGGTTCCGGTCTTGGCGGCCTGACCAGCGCCAACCGGCTGGCCAGAGCCGGTCACCGGGTGCTGCTCCTGGAGCATCACCATCAGCTCGGCGGGCTTGCAGCCTGGTTCAAGAGAGGCGGTCATATCTTTGATGTTTCTCTGCACGGATTTCCTTACGGCATGGTCAAGACCTGCCGCAAGTACTGGAACCGGGCAATCATGGACTCGATTGTCCAGTTGAAGAAAATCGTCTTTGACAATCCCCAGTTTTCCCTGACCACCACTTTTGACCGGCAGGACTTCACCCGTATCCTGGAGACGGAGTTCCGGGTCCCGCGGACGGTGATCGAGGATTTTTTCACCACCGTGGGCAAGATGAACTTCTACGATGACCGGTCCATGACCACAAGGGAGCTTTTTGAGCAGTTTTTCCCCGGCCGCAGCGACGTCCACCGGTTGCTCATGGAGCCGATCACCTATGCCAACGGTTCGACTCTGGATGAGCCGGCCATCACTTATGGTATCGTATTTTCCAATTTCATGAACAAAGGGGTCTTCACCTTTGAGGGCGGGACCGACCGGCTGATTGGGATGATGGCTGCGGAACTGGTGAAAAACGGGGTGACCATCTGCACCCGGGCCAGGGTGGAGAGGATCGTTTTCGATAAGGGACGGGTACGTGGAGTGGAGGTTGGTGGCCGGATGATCGGTGCCGGTTGCGTGGTCTCCAATGCCGGGATCACCAATACCATCGATGAACTGCTTGGTCCTGACCACCTGCCGGCCGACTTCCGGGACCGGTTCCGGCAGGTGCGGGTCAACAACTCCAGTTGCCAGGTTTATTTCGGGATCCGCAAGGGTGAATCGTTTTCCGATGTGGGAGACCTGCTCTTCACTTCCACCGCTCCGGAGTTTTCATCCGATGAGATGCGGCGCCCGGATACCAGGAGCCGGACCTTTTCGATCTACTATCCCAAGACCCGCCCCCAGCGACCCGACTACACGGTGGTTGCCTCTATGAACGCCAACTACGATGACTGGGCCGGTCTGGAAGGGGACAGGTATCGGAAGGCAAAGGAGGAGATGGTCCAGCGGTGTCTCGATGACCTGGAACGTTATATACCCGGGATTCGGGAAAAGATCGATACGGTGGAGACCGCCACCCCGAAGACCTTTTATCGCTACACCCTGCATACCCGGGGAACATCCTTCGGGACCAAGTTTGAGGGACTCGATATCTCCCGTTCCATCTTCAAGGTCGTGCCGGGGCTGTTCCATGTCGGTTCGGTGGGGATTATCATGTCCGGCTGGCTGGGGGCGATCAACTACGGGGTAATCGTGGCAAACGATGTGGATGCGTATCTGCGCAGTTAATACAGAAAAGGTGTGAGCAAGATGGATTTTGCCGGGCAGAAGGCCATTGTAACCGGGGCTACCCGTGGTATAGGTCGTGCTGTTGCCGAGTCCCTGCTGGCCAGGGGCGCTGTGGTTATCGGTGTGTACGGGGGTAACGATGAGGTTGCGGAGAGGTTTAGGCAGGAATGCGGCCCGGAAGCGGACCGGTTGTTCCTCCATAAGGTGGATGTCAGCGACTACCAGGCGGCACAGTCCTTTTACGCGGCCATGGAAGAACAGTTCGATACAATAGATATTCTGGTCAACAATGCCGGTATCCGCCGTGATGCGGTGGTGGCCATGATGAAGGAGGAGGACTGGCGCCGGGTCCTTGACATTAACCTGACCGGTGGTTTCAACATGTCCCGGTTCGTGATTCCTCTTATGATGAAGCAAAAATATGGCCGTATCCTGTTCATCACCTCACCCATGGCCCATCTGGGGTTTCCGGGTCAGGCAAATTATGCGGCTTCCAAGGCAGGCCAGATCGGCTTGATGAAGTCTCTTTCCAAAGAGGTGGCCAAGCGGGGAATCACTGTCAACTGCGTATCACCCGGCTTTATAGCTACGGATCTCATCGAGGATCTTACGACCGACCAGGTCAAGCAGTACAAAAGAATGGTACCGGTGCGTCGCTTCGGACAACCCGATGAAGTGGCAGAGGCGGTTCTGTTCCTGGCCGGCCGGAAGGCGTCCTATATCACCGGCTCGGTCCTCGACATCACCGGTGGGTTGTAAGGAGCGCAGACGGGCAGAGCCCGGGACAGTACCTTCGGGGTCAGGCAGGACGATACGATGAAACAGGACAGACAGTACATACTGGAACGCATTCCCCACCGGCCACCCTTTCTCTGGCTGGACCGGGTGATGGAGCTTGGTGAACAGGACATTGTGATGGAAAAGGATATCCCCGCCGATCTGGACCTGTTTCGCGGCCATTATCCGGATCATCCTCTCATGCCCGGGGTTCTCCTCTGCGAGGCCGTGTTTCAGGCCGGGGCCCTGCTTGTCGGGATCCTGCTGGAAAAGGAAGGAAAAAAGGTGGATGGTGTGCCGGTGCTGACCAGGATCCAGAGCGCCAGGTTTAAACGCGAGGTCCGGCCGGGAGAGACCATTTCAATACGTGCCTCCCTGGTGGAGCAGGTGGGCCGGGCCTGGTTTCTGAAAGGCCTGGTCAGGGTGGGCGGTAAAGTGGCGGTGCAGGTACGTTTTGCCTGCGCTCTCAAGGAATGACAGGCGTGGATTTTTTACAGCTTCAGAACAAGAACATTGTCCTCTTTGGCCTGGCCAACAGGAAATCCCTGGCATGCGCCATTGCCAGGGTGCTGGTTGAAAACGGTGCCAGAGTGATCCATGTGGTGCGCAGTGAAGAGCGCGCCCGGACCGCGCTCAGGCTCTTTCCCGATTCTCCGGTCTTCTGCTGTGACGTGGAGGAAGAGGCCAATATCATCCGGGTTCGCGACCAGATCGCGGCCATGGTAGACGAGCCGGTGGCCGGAATTGTGCATTCCATTGCCTTTGCCAATTACTCCGAGGGGCTCAAGCCCTTTCACGAGACCCTGAAGAGGGATTTTCTCCAGGCCATGGATATTTCCTGTTTTTCCCTGATCAGCATTGCGAACCATTTCAGGGAGCTGCTGGACAGGGACGGCTCGGTGGTCACCATTTCCATTTCGACCACGAGGATGGCGGCCGAGAACTATGGTTACATGGCTCCGGTCAAGGCTGCCCTGGAGTCGTCGCTCTGCTTCCTGGCCAAGTCTTTTTCCGCCTTCTCCCGGGTCCGGTTCAACGCTGTTTGCCCGAGCCTGCTCAAGACCTCTGCTTCGGCCGGTATTCCCGGCTATATCGACAGTTATCTCTTTGCCGAAAAGGTTATTCCCCGCAAGCAGGCGCTCAAGACATGCGAGGCCGCCAATGTGGCGGCGTTTCTTCTCTCGCCCCGTTCTTCAGGAATCAACGGCCAGTGCCTGGTGGTGGATGCCGGCATGGGGATGAACTATTTTGACCGGGAAATTGTCTCTAAAACAGTGAGCTGATCGCGCACCATGATGACCACACTGTCCAGGATCCTGCAGATGACCCGCCATGCGGTGGCAGTGTTCCGGGCTCCCGGGACGCCGCTGCCGGTCAAGCTGCTGCTGGCCAGCGGTCTTGTCTATGTTCTTTCACCCTGGGACCTCATACCGGAGTGGGTACCGGTGCTCGGCATGCTTGACGATCTCGCCCTGGTGGCCCTCTTGATCACCTGGGCTTCCAATTTTCGCATTGATTCAGAGTAATACCTGCCAGACAGGGGCTGACAACAGAAAGTGAACTGTACAATATCCTATACCAATGTCTGCCTCCACGATTTCGGCTACGTCCTGCCGCCAAACGTTGTGACCTCTGCCGCTCTGGAGAAGCGGCTTGAGGCGGTGTACCGGCGACTCAAGCTCCCTGAAGGGCGGCTTGAACTGATGAGCGGAATCCGCAGTCGCCGGTTCTGGAATCCTGGTACCCGTCCCAGCCAGGGCGCGGCTCTGGCCGGGAAAAAGGCCCTGTCCGTTGCCGCTGTGGACCGGAGGGAAATAGGCTGCCTTATCTTCACTTCGGTGAGCCGGGACATGATGGAGCCGGCCACCGCCTCTTTCGTCCACCGGAGTCTCGCGCTGCCCTCTTCCTGTCAGCTTTTCGATTTGAGCAACGCCTGTCTTGGCTTCCTCAATGGCATGGTCATGGTGGCCAACATGATAGAGCTGGGCCAGATCCGGGCCGGTCTGGTGGTGGCCAGCGAGACCGCCGAGGATCTGGTGGAGTCCACCATCAAGCAGCTGCTTGGCGATCAATCCCTGACCCGCCGTTCCATCAAACCGGCCTTTGCTTCCCTGACCATCGGCTCGGGTGCCGTGGCCATGGTCCTTGGAGACCGGCGTCTCTTCGATACAGGCCACTACCTCGTCGGCGGGGCGATCCGGGCCAACACCAAGCATAACGATCTTTGCCAGGGTGGCCAGAACAGCGAGCAGGGAGTGCTCATGTCCACGGACTCCGAACTGTTACTGGAAAAGGGTGTGGAAACCGCTGCCGGCTGCTGGAAGGATTTTCTCGCCCGGCTGGAGTGGAAACCGGACGGAATTGACCGGTTTTTCTGCCATCAGGTGGGCCGGGCCCATGCCCAGCTGCTGTTTTCCCGTTTGGGGCTGGATACGGCAAAAAACTTCGAGACCTTGCCGCTTCTTGGCAACGTGGGCTCGGTTTCGGCCCCGATCACCATGGCCATGGGGGTGGAAGAGGGTATTCTTTCGGCCGGTCAACGGGCCGCCCTCATGGGGATCGGTTCCGGGATCAACTCACTCATGCTGGGGGTTGAATGGTAGAAATGCTGGAACTGGCCGGGTATCCTTTTCGGCCGAAAAGATATCAGCTTGGGGATGGCGCTGTCATGTCCTATGTGGACGAGGGACTGGGAGATGTTGTGGTTATGGTCCATGGCAATCCTTCCTGGTCTTATCTCTACCGGGACCTTGTTTCCGCTTTGGCGCCCGGGTACCGCTGTATCGCTCCGGATCATATCGGTTGTGGTCTGTCTGACAAGCCCCAGGATTATCCCTACCGGCTCAGCCGGCACATCGAAAATCTGGAAGCCCTGCTCGATCACCTGGATGTCCGCCGCTGCGTGCTGGTTGTGCATGACTGGGGTGGTGCCATTGGCCTCGGTTGGGCCGGACGTCATGCGGATCGGGTGAGGGGAGTGGTGGTCCTCAATACGGCAGCCTTTCTCGCCAGGCGTATCCCTTTGCGGATCAGTCTCTGCCGCATGCCGCTTTTTGGAGCGTTCATTGTTCGCGGTTTGAACGGCTTTGCCTGGCCGGCCACCTCCATGGCGGTTTGCCGGAAGATGGAGCCGGATGTGAAAAAGGGGTTCCTGTATCCCTATGACAGCTGGCAGAGCCGGGTGGGAATACATCGTTTTGTCCAGGATATTCCCCTGCATCCCCGTCATCCGTCGTGGGAGACCTTGGTGGCGGTGGAGCAGGGACTGTTCAGGCTGGTCGACAAACCCATGCAGATATGCTGGGGTGGGCGGGATTTCTGTTTCAACCGCTTTTTTTACAGAGAGTGGCGCCGTCGTTTTCCCGCCGCCCGGGCCCGTTATTTTCCCGAGGCGGGGCATTATGTTCTTGAAGATGCCGGGGAAGAGATCATTCCTCTTGTCCAATACTTCCTGATGTCCTGTCATGACTGAGTACAACATAGCCGGTGCCCTGGTCCGGGTCGCGGCGGACCGTGGCGACAAGACCGGCCTGGTGGTCCCGCGGGGAAACGGCAGGTACCGGAGCTGGAGTTTTTGCGAGCTGGAGCAGACCGCTCGCAGGTATGCTGCCGGACTCAGCGGCATCGGGGTAGGCCGGGGTGACCGGGTCATGCTCATGGTGCGCCCGTCCCTGGAGTTTTATTGCCTCACCTTTGCCCTTTTTCGCCTGGGTGCGGTGGTGATTCTCATTGATCCGGGGATGGGATGGAAGAACCTGCTTGGCTGTATCGGTTCGGTGCGGCCGGCGGTTCTTGTCGGCATCCCCCCGGCTCAACTTCTGTCCCGGCTCTTTCCCGGTCCCTTTGCCACTGTGCGTTCACGCATCTGCGTCGGGCCGTCTCCCCTGCATCTGTTTGGCCACAGTCTGACGGCCATCACTTCTGGCGATCAGGGCGGAGATGTCTTTGTTTCCGCCGCCAGCGAGGATCCGGCGGCAATCATCTTCACCACCGGCTCCACCGGGCCTCCAAAAGGGGTTCGGTACAGCCACGGGGTTTTCCACGCCCAACTCCGTCTCATCCGTGACCACTACGGCATCCGGCCTGGCGATGTGGATCAGCCTGGATTTCCGCTTTTCGGACTGTTTTCCGTTGCCCTGGGTGCCAGGGCTGTGATTCCAGACATGGATCCTTCCCGGCCGGCCCGGGTGGATCCGGCCCGGTTTGTCCGCTCAATCCTTGACCAGGGAGTCACCTATTCTTTCGGTTCCCCCGCTATCTGGAACGTGGTCAGCCGCTATTGCCTGGACCGGGGAATCCGGCTGCCGGTGCAGAAGATACTCATGGCCGGTGCCCCGGTTCCAGGGGAGCTCATTACCAGGGTGGCGAGGATCATGGCCCCGGACGGGGAGATCCATACGCCCTATGGGGCCACCGAGAGTCTGCCTGTGGCCTCGATCACCGGTCGGGAGATACTTGCCCAGACCTGGCCGCAGACACGAAAGGGCAGAGGTACCTGTGTGGGACGGCCCTTGCCCGGTATCGATATCCGGATTATGGAACCCGTGGAGGGGCCGGTCGGTGATGTGAGCGCTGCACGGTGGGTGGCGACCGGGGAGGTTGGTGAGATACTGGTCCGCGGGCCGGTGGTCACCCGGGCCTATGACGGTAATGAAGAGGAAAACCGGCAGGCCAAGATTGCGGATGGGGACGGTTTCTGGCACCGGATGGGGGATATGGGCTACCTGGACGACCAGGGGCGACTTTGGTTTTGCGGCCGCAGGGCCCATCGGGTCCTGACGGAAAAGGGGGTGCTCTACTCGGTCTGTTGCGAGGCTGTTTTCAATGAGCATCCTTTGGTGTTTCGTTCAGCACTGGTGGGGGTGGGTGAACCAGGAAAGCAGCTGCCCGTGCTTGTGGTTGAGCTCAAGGATGGAAAGGTCGACAGGAAGGATCTTGTGGGCGAGCTCCGGGCCCTGGCCCTGGCCAATGACCTGACCCGGGATATAAAAACCTTTCTTGTCCATCCGGATTTTCCGGTGGATATACGTCACAATGCCAAGATATTCAGGGAACAGCTGGCAAGGTGGGCCGCGAGAAAGCTCCGGTCTGCTCCGTGCACGCGGCTGGACGGACTCTGATAGGGTGGAGGCTCATGGGGACCATGAACATGAAAAGAGCCCTGGTCACCGGTGGGGGAGGGTTTGTCGGTTTGGCCCTGACCAGAGCCCTGCGTCAGGCCGGGGTCAGGGTCACGGTATTGGGAAGGCACGTCTATCCGGAAGTCCAGACCCTGGGAGCGCGGTCGCTGGTCGGTGATATTCGTGATCTCGACTTTGTGAGCCGGGCCATGTCCGGCCAGGAGGTGGTCTTCCATGTCGCGGCCCTGGCCGGGGTCTGGGGCCCTTTCCACGAGTACTATTCTATTAACGTCACCGGGACCCTCAACGTACTGGCGGCCTGTCTCAGAAACCGGGTTCGCCAACTGGTCTACACTTCCACGCCGTCGGTGGTGTTTGACGGCCATGATCTGCAGGGCGCCGACGAATCGCTGCCCTATGCCTCCAGGCCCCTGTGTGCCTACGCGGCCACCAAGATCATTGCCGAACGGGAAGTGCTGGCCGTGAATAACAGGGGACTGCGAACAATTGCCATCCGGCCGCACCTTGTCTACGGTCCTGGCGATACCAACCTGATTCCGAGACTGCTGGCCCGGGGCAGAGAAGGAAGCCTGAAGATCGTCGGTTCAGGAGAAAACCGGGTGGACCTGACCTATATTGACAATGTGGTACAGGCTCATCTGGTGGCGGCCAGGGATCTCATGGGGCCAGGCCGGGGAGCGGGCCGACCTTTTTTTGTCTCGGACGGCACTCCGATCAGGCTCTGGTCATGGATAAACGACCTTTTTGCAGCCTGTGGAATCAGACCGGTGACGGCCAGGGTCCCTTTCAGGCTGGCAAGAAGTGCTGGCTGGCTGTTGGAAACAATCCATGTGCTCACCGGTTGTGAGCAGGAGCCGAAAATGACCAGGTTTGTGGCTGAGCAGATGGCCAGGGACCACTGGTTCAGTATTGAGTCGGCGAAAGAGCTGCTGGGTTATGTTCCGGAAACTACCACCAGCGGTGGCACTGCAAAACTGTTGAACTGGCTTGGGAGAAAAGATGAGTAAAACAGATCCTGACACCGGGAGCAGATTCGCGCCGTAGTGGTTCGCCGAAGCCGGCCTTAAAGGGTAATGTGTAAAAAGTGCAATAAAAAAAGATTTGACAGCTAAAGGTTTTTTCAGTACTTATCTCCTCAGTGGGCTGAACCACCATTCACTTCGCAGGGGTCAAAACATTATTTTTTTGAACAATCAGGAGCGGTTGGAATGATCACAATTGACATTACCCTGGTAATTCACATCATCAACATGATCGTGTTGATGATTGTCCTCAACACCATTCTCTACAAGCCTGTCCTGGGTATCCTGGCCAGGCGTGAAGAGACCATGGAGTCTCTTGGTAAGGATGTCGAGCAGTTCGAGCAGAACGCCCGGCGTCGACAGGCCGAGGTGGACAGGAAGATGCGGGAGGCCAGCAACCGGGCCAAGAAGGCACTTGACAGTGCCAGGTCAGAGGCTCAGGCCGCCGGGGCTGAAAAGCTTGCCGCGATTCGGCAGGAAGCCGAGACTGCGAAGGAAAAACAGCTCGCCGAGATCCGCGCTCAGATAGAGTCGGCCCGGAAGACGCTGCAGGAAAAGACGTCGGAGTTTGCCGCTGATATGGCTGGGAAGATACTTGGAAGGAGTCTGGAAGCATGAGATCGCGAATGACAAAATGTGTACTTCCGGTGCTTTTTGCGCTCTGCTTGAGCCTGGCATCGGTGGCGCTGGCATCGTCAGCGCATGAGGCGGAACCTGCTGCGGCCGGGATCCACGGGGCAACAATGGACCATGCGGCATCCGAGGCCGCCGGGGGCACCCATGCTCCAGCCGACGGACATGGGGCGGCCACAGGTCATGAAGCCGTGGGCGGACATGAGGGCGATGGAGGTCATGCGGCCCCCATGTTTACCCCCGAGAAGCTCAAGGATCTCTTCTGGCGGACGGTGAATTTTATCGCCCTGGTTATCATTCTGGTCAAGTTTCTCGCCAAGCCCATCGGTTCCGGGCTTGCCGGGCGCCGTCAGCAAATCAAGGAAGAGCTTGAAGAGTTGCAGGCCCGGCGTGACGAGGCCGAGCGCTCCTATAAGGAGTTCGAGGCCCGGCTGGCCGGCATGGAAAAAGAAATGGAGGTCGTTGTCGAACGGGCCGTGAAGCAGGCCGAGGCGGAGAAAGAGAAGATTCTTGCCGATGCCGAACGGCAGGCTGAAGATATCAAGCGTCAGGCCGAGGCTGCCATCCAGGCGGAGATCGTCAAGGCCCGGCGCGAGTTGCAGGACGAAGTGGCGGAGAAAGCCACGGCCATGGCAGAGGAATTGATCGTGAAGAACCTGACCCCCGAGGATCAGGTCCGGATTACCGAGCAGTATCTTGACAGGGTAGGTGCGGTACAGTGAAACAGACAATCTTAGCACGACGGTATACCAAGGCGCTCTTTTCCTTAGGGAAAGAGCAGGGTAAGGCTGAGGAGTACGCGGAAAAGCTCGGCGAAATAGCCGCGCTGTTCGAAGAGGCGGAAGGGGTTGCCGATGCTTTGACCAACCCTCTCTATCCCCTTGAGGCACGGCAGAAGGTCATGGCCAGGATAGCGGAGAGTGCTGGCGCTGATGCTGTTTTGACCCGGTTTCTCGATCTTCTGGTTGAGAAGAAGAGAGCTGGCATTCTTCCTGACATCGCGCTCGAGATGAAGGCAATGGTCGACCGGGAGCAGGGTATCAGCCACGGTTCACTGGTCTCGGCCATAGAACTGGATGCGTCACTCCTGGAGAAGATTCAGGCCACGCTTGAGAAAATAACAGGAACCAAGGTGATTCTCGAAACCCAGGTTGATCCATCGATAATCGGCGGAATCATTGCCAAGGTTGGCGATCTGGTGTTGGACGGAAGTATAAAGACGCAACTTAATGGATTAAAAGAATCTATCAAGGGGAGAGAATAGTCAAATGCAGATCAAAGCCGAAGAAATCAGTCAGATCATAAAGGATCAAATCGCTGGCTACGAGAGCGATGTCGACCTGAAGGAAACAGGAACCGTCCTCTCTGTTGGTGACGGTATTGCCCGTGTCTATGGCGTTGAGAACTGCCAGGCCATGGAGCTTCTCGAGTTCCCCGGCGGAATTTACGGTCTTGCCCTCAACCTTGAAGAGGATAACGTCGGTTGCGCTGTTCTTGGTGATGTCCGCGAGATCAAAGAAGGCGATATCGTCAAGCGGACCGGAAGAATCGCCGAGGTTCCGGTCGGCCCGGAAATGGAAGGTCGGGTCGTCGACGGTATCGGCCAGCCCATTGACGGCAAGGGGCCTATTGATGCCAAAGAGACCCGCAAAATCGAGGTTCTGGCCCCTGGTGTTATCGAGCGTAAGTCGGTTCATGAGCCCTGCTACACCGGTGCCAAGGCTGTCGACGCCATGACCCCGGTTGGGCGCGGACAGCGTGAGCTGATCATTGGTGACCGCCAGATCGGCAAGACCGCCCTCTGCATCGACGCCATCATCGCTCAGAAAGACACCGATGTCCACTGCATCTACGTGGCTATCGGCCAGAAGAAGTCCACAGTCGCCCTGGTGGTCGAGGCCCTGCGCAAGCACGGCGCCATGGAGTATACCACGGTCGTCGCCGCCTGTGCCTCGGACCCGGCGCCGATGCAGTACGTATCCGCCTTTGCCGGTTGCGCCATGGGTGAGTATTTTCGCGATAATGGCCAGCACGCGCTGATCGTCTATGACGACCTTTCCAAACAGGCTGTCGCCTATCGAGAGCTTTCCCTGCTGCTGCGGCGTCCGCCAGGACGTGAGGCCTATCCGGGTGATATTTTCTTCAATCACTCCCGTTTGCTCGAGCGGGCCGCCAAGGTGTCCGACGAGCTGGGAGCCGGGTCACTGACAGCGCTGCCGATCATCGAGACCCAGGCCGGTGACGTTTCCGCCTATATCCCGACAAACGTTATCTCCATCACCGACGGCCAGGTGTACCTTGAGCCGAACCTTTTCTTTGCCGGTGTCCGGCCCGCCATTAACGTTGGTCTGTCGGTTTCCCGTGTTGGTGGTGCTGCCCAGGTAAAGGCTATGAAACAGGTTGCCGGTACCCTGAGGCTGGATCTGGCCCAGTATCGAGAGCTGGCTGCCTTTGCATCGTTTGGATCCGATCTTGACGCTGCAACTCAGGCCCAGCTTACCCGTGGTGAACGTCTGGTTGAAATTCTCAAGCAGCCGCAGTATCAGCCCCTGCCCATGGAGAAGCAGGTCACCATCCTTTTTGCCGGTGCCAACGGCTTCCTCGATGAACTGCCGGTCGACACCCTGGCCGATTACGAACAGGAACTCTACACCTATATCGAGACGAACGAGCCCTCAATCTTTTCCGATCTCCAGGAAAAGCAGGAGATCGATACTGCCCTGGAAGAGAAAATGAAGAAGACGTTGACAGCCTTCGGTGAGACCTTCAAGGCAACAAAGGGCCTGAACTAAGAGAAGAGGGGAAACAATCCCATGCCTGGATTAAAGGATGTCAAAACAAAGATAGAGGGTGTAACCAAAACCTCGCAGATCACCAAGGCGATGAACATGGTTGCCTCGGCAAAACTGCGGGGCGCCCAGGAGAAAATGGAGTCTTTCCGGCCTTATGCCGGGAAGTTTGCCCAGGCCATGCAGAATCTGTCTTCCGGCATGGAAGCCAGCAGTCAACCGCTGATGGAGGTTCGCGATGTCAAGTCGGTGGAGCTTGTCGTTGTGACTTCCGATAGAGGTCTCTGTGGGTCCTTTAACTCAAACATTCTCAGTGCGGCTGAGAAACTGGCACAACAGTATGAAAGCGAAGGAAAGAAAGTAAGCTTCATATGTGTTGGCAACAAGGCCTGTCAGTATTTCAGGAAAACAGGTAAGGTTCGGGTTGAGTATAAGGACATCATGGGCACCTTTCAGATGTTCAATGCCCGCGAAATTTCCCAGACCATTGCCGATGCTTTTATCTCCGGTGAGAGTGACGAGGTCAAGATAGTCTATGGCAAGTTTCATTCAGTGGCCGTCCAGAAGCCTGAGACAGAGTTGCTTTTGCCGATTAAGCCGGTTGAGCAGGAAGAGGGCGGCGATACATCCGGCTCCATGAGTGGTGCCTATATCTTTGAGCCGGAGCCGGGCGAGATAATGGAAGTCCTGCTGCCCATGTATCTCAATGTCCAGGTGTATCATGCCATGCTCGAGGTTGGTGCCAGTGAACATGCCGCCCGGATGACTGCCATGGATAATGCTACCAACGCCTGTAAAGATATTGTTAATGAACTTACGTTGCTTTACAACAAGGCTCGTCAGGCTGCAATTACCGGCGAACTCATGGATATCGTCGGCGGTGCCGAGGCGTTGAAGGGATAATTCCATACGGAAGAGTATTTTTGATTATTAGAGGAGGCCATTTCAAATGGGTGATTCACGAGTTGGTAAGATTATACAGGTAATTGGCCCGGTTGTAGACGTCGAGTTTGCCGACGGAAAGCTGCCGGAAATTTTGAATGCATTGATGGTGACAAATCCGGCTATCAGTGACGAGCCCGACAACCTGGTTATTGAGGTTGCCCAGCATCTTGGTGACAATGTTGTTCGTTGTGTCGCCATGGACCAGACCGACGGTCTTGTCCGGGGGATGGAATGTCGTGATACAGGTGCTCCGATCCAGATTCCTGTCGGCGAGCCGGCCCTTGGCCGCATCATGAATGTTGTCGGTCGTCCTGTCGACGGTAAGGGGCCGATCAATTCGGACAAGAAGATGCCGATCCATCGCCCTGCTCCCGCGTTCACCGAGCAGGACACAGAGGTAAACGTGCTTGAGACCGGTATCAAGGTTATTGATCTTCTGGTACCGTTTCCCCGAGGCGGCAAGATGGGACTCTTTGGCGGTGCTGGTTGCGGCAAGACGGTTATCATGATGGAGATGGTCAACAACATCGCCATGCAGCATGGTGGTATTTCCGTATTCTGCGGCGTCGGCGAGCGGACCCGTGAAGGAAACGATCTCTACATGGAGATGAAGGAGTCAGGAGTACTTCCCAAGGCCGCCCTGGTTTACGGGCAGATGACCGAGCCTCCCGGGGCCCGTTCACGGGTAGCCCTGACCGGATTGACTGCTGCCGAGTATTTTCGTGACGAGGAAGGACAGGACGTGCTCTTCTTCGTGGATAATATCTTCCGTTTCACCCAGGCCGGTTCCGAGGTTTCCGCCCTTCTTGGCCGTATCCCCTCGGCAGTTGGTTACCAACCGACACTGGCCACCGATCTCGGTGCCCTGCAGGAGCGTATCACCTCCACGAACAAGGGCTCCATTACTGCGGTACAGTGTGTATACGTACCTGCCGATGACCTGACCGACCCTGCACCGGCAACAACCTTTGCCCATCTTGACGGTACAGTTGTTCTTTCGCGGCAGATTGCCGAGCTTGGTATCTACCCTGCCGTTGACCCGCTGGATTCCACCTCGCGCATCCTTGATCCCAACGTTGTTGGCGAAGAACATTATAAGGTTGCCCGGGGCGTCCAGGTTTCCCTGCAGAAATACAAGGACCTGCAGGATATTATCGCCATCCTCGGTATGGACGAGCTTTCCGAGGAAGATCAGCTTACAGTTCAAAGAGCCCGTAAGATCCAGCGTTTCCTGTCCCAGCCCTTCCATGTTGCCGAGGTCTTCACCGGTATGGACGGCAAGTATGTCAAGGTTGAGGACACGGTACGTGGCTTCAAAGAGATCCTGGAAGGGAAGCATGATGATCTGCCGGAAACCGCCTTCTACATGGTAGGTACCATTGATGAAGCTGTCGAGAAGGCAGCCGGTGAAAAGGCAGAGGCTTAATCGTCCGCAGGACGCGCAGAGGTATAACCGATGGCACAGATTCATCTTGAAGTAGTGACCCCTACGGGACCGGTAATCAGCGATGATGTGGATATCGTTACCGCGCCCGGTTATGGTGGAGAGTTCGGTGTTCTGGCTAACCATGCACCCTTTCTCAGTACCATAAAAATCGGAACGCTCAGCTATAAAAAGGACAAGCAGACCAACTATCTGATGGTCAGCGGCGGATTTGCCGAAGTGTCCAACAACAAGATAACCTTCCTTGTTGAAAGCGCTGAGTATGGATACGACATAGATGTGGAACGCGCCATGCGGGCCAAGGAACGTGCTGAAAAGCGTCTTGCCCAGGCCCAGTCGCAGTCTGAAAAGATCAATCGGGCCCGTGCCGAAGCAGCCTTGCGTCGTGCCATGGCCCGACTGAGAACGGCAGAGATGGCCAAGCAGTAAGTACCACATCGTTTCCCCTGCAAAAGCCGCCCATTTCGGGCGGCTTTTTTTTTGCTCGAAAATCATGCCGGCTGCTTGTGTCCTTGCCAAAATGCCAATATTCTGTTATTTTCCGCTGTTAATATTTTCATGGAAGCTTGATGAACAGGAGGTAGGATGAAAGCAAAAGAACGTATGGCCATCCCGCGCCAGAAGCCCAGGGAACTCGATCCGAAAGAGCGGATCACCACTTTTGACGAAGTGACTTTTGGTTATGATGAAGAAACCGCCATCCTGGAGGCCAACCGGTGCCTGCAGTGCAAAAAACCCGGCTGTGTGGATGGCTGTCCCATTCGAAACGATATCCCGGCCTTTATAGGTTTACTCAGGGAAAAGAAATTCGAAGAGGCCTACTGGAAGGTCCGGGAGACATCCACCATGCCTGCAGTCTGTTCCCGGGTGTGTCCACACGAATTTCAGTGCGAGGGTAGTTGTGTGCGGGGCAAAAAAGGAGAACCTGTGGCCATCGGGATGCTGGAGCGATATCTGACCGATTGGATGGTGGCCAACAACAAAAATCTGTTTCAGTCCTGCGCCATCAGCAATGGCAGGAAGGTTGCCATTATCGGCTCCGGTCCTGCCGGCATGTCAGTAGCCTTTTACCTGGCTCATATGGGCTACGACTGCACCATATTTGAGGCCTTACCGGTTTTCGGTGGCATGTTGGCTGTCGGCATTCCTCCCTACAGGCTGCCCAGAGACATAATCGGGGCAGAGCTTTACGCCCTGAAGCATTGCGGAGTGACCATTGAGTTCGGTGTTACCATCGGCCGTAATCGCTCTCTGCAGGACCTGCGAGACGAAGGATTTGACGCTGTCTTCCTCGGGGTCGGAGCCCATCAGTCGAGGAAGCTCGGTATTGAGGGCGAGGACTCCACCGAAGGTGTGCTCCACGGAGTCGATTACCTGCGTAAAGTGCTCACCGGCGAGGATGTCCATATAGGTAAGAAGGTCGTGGTGGTCGGAGGGGGCAACGTGGCCATCGACGTTGCCAGGACCGCACTTCGGACCGGTTCCGAGGATGTATTTATCCTCTATCGCAGGACCAGGGAGGAAATGCCTGCCTCCAGGGCTGAGATTCATCACCTGGAGGAAGAGGGAGTACGGGTGGAAATTCTTGCCGCGCCGGTGAAAATACATGCTGAGAATGGACGGCTGACAGGGGTTGAGTGTATCCGCATGGAACTTGGCGAGCCTGACGAGTCCGGACGTCGGCGACCGGTTCCCATCGAGGGTTCCAACTTTATCATCGAGGCAGATTCTATCATTCCTGCCATCAGTCAGAAAGTCGATCATACAGCGGTTGCCGGAGTTGATATTAAATTGAGTCGCTGGGGAACCTATGAGGTTGATCCGCAGACCCTGCAGACCAGTATTGAATGGGTTTTTGCCGGTGGCGATGATGTGCTCGGACCCCAGACCGTGGCCAAGGCCGTGTTCCAGGGCAAGGTGGCAGCCGAATCCATGGACCGGTACATGCAGGGGAAGGACCTTTATGCAGGACGGAAGTTTGTCAACTATCTGAGCTGACAGGCTGTTCAGGGAGCCGCAATGTCGGCTCCGGCTGAAAAAGTAACAAGGCGCCCGAATTCAGCTTCTGGATTCGGGCGCCTTTTTTGTTGACGGGCAGCAAGCATCATTCACAGCTGGAGTGCAGCGGTCGTGTGGTGGTCCACGTACCGGGCAACCCCGGCGGCGATCCTGGAGGCTATTTCTTCAAGGTAGTTGTCCTGTTTGAGCAACTGGGCTTCCTGGGGATTGGTGATAAAGGAAATCTCCGCCAGAATTGCCGGCATCTCGGCCCCGATCAGGACATAGAAGGGGGCCTGTTTCACTCCCAGGTTTTTTACCCTGTGCTGCTGTTTGTTCAGCCCGTTGACCAGGCTGTTCTGGACGTATCTTGCCAGGCGTGAGGACTCTTCAATCTTTGAATTTTTCATCAGGTCTGACAAAATATCCTGCAGGTCGGAGATATTATGGGTCGAGGTGGCATTTTCCAGTGCCGCCACCCGCATGGCTTCGGTGTTGGTGGCCAGGTTGAGATAAAAGGTTTCGATGCCCCTGACCGATTTTTTTGGATGTGCATTGACATGGATGGAGAGAAAGAGGTCTCCATCGCTTGTGTTGGCAATGGCGGTCCTTTCTTCCAGAGGCAGGAATATATCCCGATCACGCGTCAGCAGTACCTCGTAGCCGTATTGTTCCACGAGGATTTTTTTGACCCTGCGGGCCACACTGAGGACGATGTCTTTCTCTTTGAGGCCATGGGCCATGGCTCCAGGATCCTTGCCCCCGTGTCCAGGGTCGATGACGATTTTTCGGACCCGGAGACCAAGTTGCTGGGCCAGGGAGAGGTTTGACAGGGAGGTGTCCTCCGGCCTCGTAACCGGCTTTTTCTTTTTGCTGTCAGCCAGGGTGATGATGGAGGATGACTGTGAGGAGGATGAAGGGGGTGGTTGTCTGGTCTCACCGCCCACCGCCTTTGGGTCGGTTGCCAACCTGGGGGGGGCCCCGGCTCTCGGTTTGGGCTTTGTTGAATCATCGGCAGCAACATCTGCAGAACGGTTTTTTTCCTGTTTCTGCCCATGGACGTCGACAATCACCCGGAAAGGGTCGCTGAGACTGAATATCTTGTAGTCGGAAATCGACTCGATATCGAGAACCACCCGAACCGTGGTCGGATCGAACTGGCCCGTGCGGACCCGCTTGAGCAGTCCGTCCTGGATCGGGATGGGGGAGCGAAATCGGGGCGGGATATAGCTCTGGCTGAAGTCAATATAGAGCCGCCTGGGCCTGTCACCATCACGCTCAAGCAGCCTGGCGGTATAGTGGACAGGTTTGTCGGCCCGGATGACGATGCGGGTATAGTTGCTGGAGGACCAGTACTTGACCGGCAGGACATGAACCAGATTCTGCAGGTTGAGGCGGCTCATCTTCTTTGGAATCTGAATGTTATATTTTTCCGAGAGTTCCTGCAGGCGACTGAGAGCCGGGGCGTACTTGTCTCCTTTTGCAAACTGCTTGACCAGCTTTTCATAAAGGCGGACCGCCTGGTGCGGATTTTTTCTGTCCCGGCGCTGGATTTCTGCCATGGCGAACAGAGCGTCATCGGCCAGCCGGTTGTCCGGGAAAATGGTGACCACGTCGTTGTAGTAGGAAATCGCCTCTTCGAGATCGCTGTCTTTCTGGAAACGGTGGTACATGCGCAGGTGCATGCGGGCCATCATATACAGGCAGGAGGGGGCCAGGGAACCCTTGGGCGCGGCCAGGTAGATGCGACGAAAGTTTCGCACTCCGGTGAGCCAGTTGTCCCGATTCCGGCCGAGTTCAGGGTCCCGCTCGAGACGCAAATAGTGGTCCTTGGCTTTCTTGTACTGTTTTTCAAGGGAGTTCTGTTCGGTAGCCGGGGACTGGCCGGGGGCCTGCTTACCATAAACACAGGTGGGCAGCACCAGGAGAATGAACAGGAAGAGCAGCAGTCTCTTTCCGGTATCAACGCAGGGATATGATAGGGTGTCGAAGTGAGATGGCATCAGGTGCGCTGTAGCTCGGAGCCAGGGAGCAATAATTGTGCTGCATTCTGCCCGGTGCGGGTCAACGAATCCGGGAGAGCAGACAAGAGGTCCCAAACCAGAGACAATGCCTGTCTGGCCCCCTGTTTTTTCCGGTATGGCCTGCGGCGGACATCCTGCCGGGAAGTATACTGCATTTTGATGGCAATCACAAAATACTTTGTCCTGGTTCGGGTTCAGTTGCGCTTCCTTTCGTCCAGCAACTTTCTGGCCTCATAAAGGAGGTTCAGGGCCTGCCTGGGAGTAAGCTCATCTGGATTGATCTCTCTCATGAACCGGTGCAGTTTATCCTCTCCGGGGGAGAACAGCGGGAGCTGGCACGGTTGGGAAGCGGTGGGGTTTTCTTCTTCCTCCGGCTGGTTTTTCCGCTTCAGCAGGCTCGGTCGGCTCTTTTGCCATTCGCGCTCTTCAATGCCTTTGAGTATCTCGTGGGCCCGTTTGACCACGTGGGGAGGCACACCGGCAAGGCCCGCCACCTGGATGCCGTAACTGCGGTTGGTCGCCCCTTTGACCAGTTTGTGAAGAAAGATGATGGAATCATTCCATTCCCGTACCGCTATGGAATAGTTCTGGATTCGTGAATGGGTTCGGGCCAGTTCCGTGAGTTCGTGGTAATGGGTGGCAAAGAGGGTCTTGACCCCGCGATCGTTCTTGCCGGCCAGCTCTTCGGCCACGGCCCAGGCAATGGCCAGGCCGTCATAGGTCGATGTGCCGCGGCCGATTTCATCCAGGATCACCAGGCTGCGTTCCGTGGCATTGTTGAGAATATTGGCGGTTTCGTTCATTTCGACCATGAAGGTGGACTGGCCGCGGCGCAGATCATCCATGGCCCCCACCCGGGTGAAGATCCGGTCCACAAGACAGATCTCAGCCCTGTCGGCGGGCACGAAACAGCCGATATGCGCCATGAGCACCAGGAGTGCGGTCTGGCGCAAAACAGTGGATTTACCGGCCATGTTGGGCCCGGTGATAATCAGCAGTTCGTTTGTCTCCTGGTCGAGATGGACATTGTTTGGTACAAAGCGGCCCGGTTCCAGGCTTCGCTCGATGACCGGATGGCGACCCTCGATAATGGTGATGGCGCTGTCATCGGTCAGCTTTGGCTTGGTCCAGTGGTATCGGTGGCTGGCTTCGGCCAGGCTGCACAGGACATCCACCCGGGCAATCCCCGAGGCAGTGGTCAGCAGCCGATCCGAGTGGGAGGCTATCTGGCGGCGTACTTCAAGGAATAGTTCGTATTCCAGTTCCAGGCGCCGTTCCTGGGCCGTGCTGATCCTGTTTTCCAGTTCCTTGAGATCCGGGGTGATGAAGCGTTCGGCATTGACCAGGGTCTGTTTGCGGATAAAGTCCTCCGGGACCTTTTCGGCATGGATTTTCGAGACCTCGAAAAAATAGCCAAAGACCTTGTTGTAGCCCACTTTGAGCTTGGGAATCCCGGTCCGCTGCCGTTCTTTCTCTTCCAGGCCAAGGATCAGCTGTTTGCCGTCGCGCACCAGGACCAGGAGTTCGTCAAGTTCGTCGTGGTATCCCTCCCGTATCAGGCCGCCTTCACGCAGGCTCACCGGGGCATCCTCGCGGATGGACTGGTGAATGAGCTCGTGCAGGTCGGCAAGCAGGTCCAGTTCGGTGCCGATATCAAAGAGCAGTCCGGAGCCAAGTTCCAGGAGAATTTCTTTCATCTCCGGCAGTCTGGCCAGGGATATCTTCAGGCTGGTCATGTCCCGGGCATTGCCCTGGCCAAGGCTCAGACGACTGCAGAGACGTTCCAGGTCATAGATTGAATCGAGAATTTCGCGCAGTCGTCTGCGGAGGCCGGGATCGGCCAGGAGTTGCTCCGTGGCGTCCAGCCGGGCTTTGATTCGGCTGCGGTCCTGGAGTGGAAAGAGAAGACGCTGGCGCAGGAGGCGGGCACCCATGGGAGTACGGGTCAGGTCGAGGACCGACAGCAGGCTCCCTTCTCTCTTGCCGCCGATAATGGTCTCGGTCAGTTCCAGGTTCCGGCGGGAGGCATCGTCGATAACCAGGTGCTCACCACGGCTGAGGGAGGAAATGCGTCGAATATGCGAGAGGTCGGTCTTCTGGGTCTCCCTGATATAGAGCAGCAATCCGCCGGCGGCCCGGATGCCGGTGTGCAGGTCGCTTAAGCCAAACCCTTCCAGGCCACTGGTCTTGAAGTGTTCGGTCAGGCCGGTGAGGGCGGTGTCGCGGTCAAATTGGTGATCCGCCCGCCAGGTGATACAGAGTCCGGGCAGCAGAGTTTTCAGGGTGTCAAGCAGCTGTGCCAGTTGTTCTTCCAGTGATTCCGGCAGGAGAAGCTCGGCCGGCATCATCTTGGTCAGTTCGTCGGTTACCCGGCTGTATTCACGGTCCACCTGGTGTTCGCAGACGAGGAACTCCCCGGTGGAGACATCGAGGAAGCTCATGCCTGCAATTTTTGTCTTTTTCTGTTTATCAAAAACAAGCCCGCAGACATAACAGTTGTTCTTTTCATCGAGGATCTGTTCTTCGGTGGTTACTCCCGGGGTAACCACCCGAACCACTTCCCGCTTGACAATACCCCTGGCTTGCCTGGGATCTTCTGTCTGTTCGCAGATGGCGACCCGGTATCCGGCCCGGACCATTTTGCCAAGATAGGAGGAAACTGCATGGTAAGGCACTCCGCACATGGGAACCTTGTTGGCGTCATCCTTTGCGCTACGGGAAGTCAGCGTGATTCCCAGGACCCGGGACGCGGTGATGGCATCGTCAAAAAACATCTCATAGAAATCACCCATGCGGTAGAAAAGGATGGTGTCCTTGTGCTGCTCCTTTATTTCCAGGTACTGGCGGAGCATGGGGGTCATCTTAACGGGTTTTGTCATGACGTCAGGGCTGAGAGCAGGTTTTGAAAATCAGGCACCAGGAGATCAAAGGTTTGATCGATATGCTGGGGGATGGTGCGGATATCGGCGCTCACTGTGAGAAAGTTATGATCTCCCTCCCAGCGGGGAATGATGTGGAAATGGAGATGGTCGGCAATGCCGGCTCCTGCTGCCGGGCCAAGGTTGCAGCCGATATTGAGACCGTCGGGATGCAGGTGGTTTCTCAGGATGCGGCAGCAGTCCTGGAGCATTTTCATCAGGGCACTGTTTTCTTTCCGGTCCAGGTCAGTGATGTCGGCCACGTGGCGCCGGGGGGCTACCAGCAGATGGCCGTTGGCATAGGGGAAGCGGTTGAGCAGGACAACCACGCTCCGGTCCCGGTAAAGCAGCAGGTGGGCCCGGTCCCGGGAACTGTCTCCAGGCGGTTCGAAAAGGCAGCCCTCAACTTTTGGAGCCCTGCCCAGAACATGTTCCATGCGCCAGGGTGTCCACAGGGTCTTCATGGGGACGACACCTCGTGGATGGTAACCTTCAGGGTTTCACCAATGGACAGCAGGGCGTAGGTTCCAGGTGCTCCGTAACGGCCGGTGGACCGGAAACTGCCTGGATTAATGAACAGTTTGTCGCCCTGGCGGCGGCAGGAGGCCTGGTGGGTGTGTCCGTAGATTACGCAGTCGGCCTCGGGGAAAATATCCCAGAGAGCGGATTCGATATCGTAACCCAGGCCGGCTCCGTGGATCAGGCCAAAGGAAAAGTCGCCCACTTCAAAATTCTGCTGACTCGGAAGACGCTCCCGGGTGATGCGGCTGCACATGTTACCATGGACCGCATAGACCTTTTTGTCGCCGAAGATATCCAGGACACTGGCTTCGGTCAGATCTCCTGCGTGGATGATTATTTCGCAGTCTCCAAAGGCACGGGCAGTCTGGCTGGCAAAGGTCCCGTCCGGAGCAAAGAGATGGGTGTCGGAAAGAATGCCTGCCTTGATCATACTTTTGTGTCTGTCTTTGGTTGTTGTTTTTGTTTTTCAGGAAGAACTGTGTTGCAAAGGTGTGGAAACAGTGTCGCTGTCGTCAGCCGGGACCAAAGCCTCAACAGTGTAAAAGAGAAAGAGGTTGAAAACAAGAAAAGAAGAGGAAGCGGTTGCAAAAAAGGTGTCTATCCCGTAACATGCACGACAAAAAAATACTCTAACCATGAGCATGGGGGGTCGACAATGTACAGTGCTTCTGACCTTAGAAAAGGGTTGAAGATTCAGATAGATGGTGAGCCTTATATTATTACGGAATTTGAGTTTTCAAAGCCCGGCAAGGGCCAGGCCCTCTACCGGACCAAGATGCGTAACATGATCACCGGCAACCAGTTCACCCAGACTTACCGCTCCAACGACAAGTTTGAAAAACCGGACCTTGAGGAGCGGAAAATGCAGTTTCTCTATTCCCAGGGCGATGAATACCATTTCATGGATCTCAACTCCTATGAACAGTATGTTCTCAGTCGTGACCAGATCGGGGATAATATCAATTTTCTGGTCGACAACATGGAGGTTCATGTTCTTTTCTTCGGCGACCGGCCCATTGATCTCAACCTGCCGATCTTCGTAAACCTCGAGGTGGTCAAGGCAGATCCCTGGGTCAAGGGAGACACCTCTGGTTCTGATTCCAAGCCGGTGACCGTGGAAACCGGGTACGTTTTGCAGGTACCGCCCTTTGTGGAAAAGGGCGATAAGATTCAGATAGACACCCGCAGTGGCGAGTATATTACCCGTGTGAAAGAATAACCATGAATGTCCCTTCCGGATGCCTGCAGCTGCGATCCAGGCTGCTGCAGGCGGTCCGTGGTTTTTTCCTCGCCCGCGACTATATCGAGGTCGACACCCCCATACGCCTTCCCACCCTCATCCCTGAATCCGAGATAGAACCCGTCGCCTCCGGGGACTGGCTGCTGCAGACCTCGCCGGAACTGTGCATGAAGCGGCTCCTGGCCCGGGGATGGCCAAGGATTTTTCAGATCTGTCACTGTTTTCGCAGCGGTGAATCCGGCCGTCTGCATCTGCCCGAGTTCACCATGCTGGAGTGGTACCGGCTGGGCTGGGATTACAATGATCTGATGGCGGAGTGCGAAAGTTTCATCCGGGCAGTGGCCCGGGACTGCGGTGATTTTCCGGGTCTTGCCCGGCCTGGTGTGTTGGCATGTCAGGACCGCCGTATCGATCTTGATTCGACGTTTGATCGCCTGACCGTGGCCGAGGCCTTTCATCGTTACGCAGGGGTGAGCGCTGTGGAAGCGGTGGCATCGGACCGATTTGACGAGATCCTGGTAACCCGGGTCGAACCCTATCTCGGCTGGCCCCGGCCGGTTTTTCTCCATGACTACCCCCTGGAGCTTGCCTCCCTGGCCAGGAGAAAAAACAGGGACGAGGTTGCCGAGCGTTTCGAACTCTACATTGGCGGGATCGAGCTCGCCAACGGTTTTTCAGAGCTGGTGGATAGCCGGGAGCAGCGGCAGAGGTTTGCCAGAGAGATTGCCCGGGCCGCAGAAGCCGGGCTCCGGCTCACCATGCCGGAACAGTTTCTTGCCGATCTGGACACCCTGGACGCGGCCGCCGGTATCGCCCTTGGGTTTGACAGGTTGCTCATGTTGCTCACAGGGGCCGAAGAAATCTCCCAGGTGGTCCCTTTTTCCCCTCAAAATATGTAACCCCCTGTTTGTAATTTATAATCAGATGATATACGATGTTACAACGAGGTCGGAAAGGGATGGGTTGTTTCTCCGGGAACACTGACAAATTCCCGTTCCGGCAGTAGCAGGGCCGTGAGTCGGCCGCCGTAGACCGCGCCGGTGTCGATGCCGATCTTGTTGGGTTCCATCAGTGGTTTTTTGAATACAGTGTGGCCGAAGATAACCGGTTTGCCGAAATCAAAACTGGAGTGAATAAATTTGTCCCGAACCCAGAGACACCAGTCCGGTTTCTGCCAGCTCAGGTGGCATCCCGGTTCCAGGCCGGCATGGACATAGATCCCATGGTTGTCTTGCCAGAAGAGGGGCAGGCTGGTGAAAAAGTCCAGGTGGTCCTCGGGAAGGGACTCTCTGGTCACGGGTTCTCCGCGCGGATCCAGGCCATAGCTTTGCAGGGTCTGCAGGCCGCCGACCCGGAGAAAGACGGTCTGGTCACGGCCTTCCAGGTAGTTGAGCAGCATCAGCTCATGGTTGCCCTGGAGAGTGATGACCCGGGGATGTTCTTTTTTCAATTCCAGGATCCGGTCGATCACCTGGCGCGAGGCAGGTCCCCGGTCGATATAATCTCCGAGCAGAACAATGGTATCAGCCCGGTCCCGGACCTGTTCAAGCAGCATGGAAAAAGAGTGGATACAGCCGTGGATGTCACCGATGACACAGGTACGGAGCATATGGAAACCCGTCGGGTCGCTGGAGAGTTAAAGAAAGCTGAGCCTTTGAACGGTACAAAATAAATCATGGAAAACGATCAGCGTCAACAGGTAAAGAAATATGTGGGTCTTCTGGCCTTTCGCTGGAAGATGATCGTCGTGTTCACCCTGGTGGCCCTCACCCTGGGGCTGGGGATGTACATGCGGATGCCCAAGCTCTATCAGGCCTCGGCGCTGCTCAGCTACGAACAGCAGCGCATCAACCCGGCCCGAATGGCGCCCGAGGTTACCCGGAGGCTCCGGGACACAGTGAGCACCCTGTCCGATATCGTCACCAGCCGCAACAACCTGGAACAGGTGATCAAGCAGTTCAACCTCTATCCCGAGGCCCGCCAGCAGTTGCCCATCGAAGATGTGATTGAGCTGATGCGGAAAAATATCAGGATATCCCCATCCTCCCGTGGGGATACCTTTACTGTTACTTTCCAGGGCCGGTATCCGGACAAGGTGATGAAGGTGACCAATGCCCTGGCGGCCAAATTTATCGAAGAGAACCTGAAGTACCGCGAGGAGAGGACCACCGAGACCTCCAAGTACACCCAGGATGAACTCAACATGGCCAAGGAGGTCCTGGACCGCAAGGAACAGGCCATGCGCGATTACAAGCTCAAATACTATAACGAGATGCCGGATCAGCGAGCGGGAAATATGCAGCGGCTGACCGCGCTCCAGGACCAGTATCAGAATATCCAGGACTCGATCCAGGATCTGGAGCGGACCAAGGTGATGGTCCAGGAGCAGATTGCCCTGAGAAAACAACTGGCTGCCGGAGCATCCCAGCTTGGTCCTGTTGTCCAGACTCCGGCTGTGCCCACGGGCCCGGCAACTCCTTTTGAGCGTCTCCAGGAACTGCACAGCCGGCTGGATACTCTGCTGCTCAAGTACACCGATAAACATCCGGAAGTTCGACGCATAAAGCAGCTTATCGCCAAGCTGGAAAAGGATCTCGAACAGCCGGACCAGGCCGCTCCGGGCGAGGAGGATACGGCCCGAAGTGGTCTCGCCGCCAGGATGCAGGATCCGCAGCTGCAACAGCTGAAGCTGCAACTTCGTGAAATCAATCTCAATATCAAGAAGTTGCGGGAAGACCAGGTCAAGATCCGGGCGGAGATCGAAAAGTACAAGAAATGGATCGCCGCCGCTCCCATACGGGAGGCGGAGTGGGCCGCTCTCACCCGGGACTACAACGAGCTGCGCCGTCACTATGATTACCTGGTGGCCCAGAATCTGCAGGCGGCCTCGGTGGAACATCTGGAGCGGAAACAGAAGGGCAGCAAGTTCAAGATCGTCGATCCGGCCCGGTATCCGGAAAAACCATTCAAACCCGATTTCAAGAAGCTGATCCTCATGGCCCTTGCCGGCGGGATAGGCCTGGGCGTGGGATTGGCCTTTGGGCTGGATTTTATCGATACTTCGTTCAAGGATGTGGAAGACCTGGAAAATACCCTGGGACTCGCTGTCTCCTGTACCGTGCCCTATCTCCCGACCCGGGCAGAGATGCGCCGGCAGCGGCTTGGTTCCATCTTGTGGGGCACTGTGCTCTTTTTCTACGCTGTTGCACTGTTCGGGGCCATGGTCTATTTCTGGAGAAAGGGCATGATCATCATCTGAGCCCGTTAAGGGAACTGATGTGTCTGGTCCTGGTTGGTAACTGTTTTCATGTATCGACAATATTACGGATTATCCAGAAAGCCTTTTGAGCTCTCCCCGGATCCAGAAGTGGTCTACATGAGCGAGCCCCACCAGGAGGCCCTGGCCATCCTGCGCTACGGGGTGATGTCGAGCAAGGGGTTTCTGGTCCTGACAGGTGATGTGGGGACCGGCAAGAGCACCCTGCTCCAGGCGCTGGTGGCCTCGCTGGACAGGCAGGTCCATATCTGCATGCTCAACAATCCTGTTCTGGAGCGGGAAGAGTTTTTCACCTACATCTGCCACTACTTCGGCCTGAGCTTTCAGGGTAACAAGGCCGCCTTTCTCCTCGCTTTCGCCGATTTTCTCATGGAGTGTCAGGAGCGGCAGGAAAAGGTCCTGTTGATCGTGGACGAAGCCCACGTTCTGCCGGTGGAGCTTCTGGAAGAGATCAGGCTGTTGTCCAATCAGGACCGGCAGGGACGTGAGGTCCTGTCGATTTTCCTGGTTGGGCAGCCGGAGCTGAACGTCCGGATGTCCGATGACCGGTTGCTGCCCCTGCGTCAGCGGATCGGGATGCGATTTCATCTCAGGCCGTTCGATTCCGGGGAGACTCGGCAGTATATCCTCTTTCGTCTGCGCCGGGCCGGGGGGCGGCACCTTGACCTGTTCACCAGCGAGGCCATGGACCTCATCTATCAGGCGAGCAAAGGTACCCCGCGGTTGATCAATATTATCTGTGATCATGCTCTGCTCACCGGATTTGCCAGGGAAAAATCGATCATAGACGGGGACATTATCCGGGAGTGTATTGGTGAACTGCATTTTCCCGGAGAGGAAACATCCTTGCCCCTGCCGGTTCAGCAGAAAAAAGATCCAGGGAAGAGAGGGCTCGCTGGCCGCAGTCTGACAGTGCTTCTTCTGCTGCTGCTTGGCTTTGCGGTGGTGGAAGCTATCCCTCAGCTCAGGCCCTATTCTCCGCTGCAGTTTATCCTGCCGCCCCAGTGGCGGGATACTCTTCATTTATTTTTAGAACGTTTAGCTGGAGGCTTGCATGGGAAAGGTTTTTGATGCACTGGAAAAGGCCGGATCGGCTGAAGAATTGTCCCGCTCAAGGCCCACTCCTTCACCTCCCGAGGAGCCGAAATCCGGCAGAAAAAGGAAAAAAGAGCTAAAACGACCGGCCGGGAAAGTGCCCGGGCCTGTGGCCGGAAACTGGGACGAGCGGCTGGTCAACGCCTCCATCACCAATGCTCCGGTGGCGGAAAGTTTTCGTACTCTGCGGACCAGGATCCTTCACCCTTTCCAGGGTGATCCGCCACGCAGCCTGCTGATCACCAGCGCCTCTCCTGGCGAAGGAAAGAGCTTTGTCTGCGCCAATCTTGGAGTGGTTCTGGCCCAGGGGGTGGATCAGTATGCCCTGATGGTGGACTGTGATCTGCGCAAGCCTGCTCTCCACGACCTGTTCGGACTTCCCAATGACCAGGGGCTGGTCAATTTTCTCCGTGACCGGGACGATGTGGGTGAGATTATCCTCAAGGCCGGGGTCGACAAACTTTCACTTATTCCTGCCGGGCCTCCGCCGGTCAATCCATCGGAACTGCTTGGTTCCGGAACCATGGGCCGGCTGGTCGATGAACTGACTTCCCGTTACGACGATCGGATCATCCTCTTTGACAGTCCGCCCATGCAGGCTGCCTCAGAAACCGCCATCCTGGCTCAGCATGTGGATGGTGTGGTCCTGGTGGTTCGCTGGGGAGGAAGCCGGAGGGAGTATGTTCAGGATCTGGTGGAGCTCATCGGCCGGGACAAGATTGTCGGGCTGGTCTTCAATGCCTACAAGACCAATGTTCTGGAAGCCAGGATGTTTGGTTCTTACGAGTACCAGCAGAAATATTATTATGCCCATGGACGCTGATTTGTTCTTTTGAGGCACCAAAAAAGCGGGCCCGCGGGCCCGCTTTTTTGGTGCTGAATCCGGACTGTCGGATCAGGTCGTTCTGGGCACGTAGTGGGTCAGGGGGCAGTCCTTGCATCCGTCTTCATCGACTCCCATCTCGTTATGAACCTTGTCGATAAGGTCGGCGACCGCGCTCTCTGTATCCGGGTAGAGACTTTCCTGTCCGATTTTGCCCAGGAGACCAGTTCGCTCCATAACCGCCATAACCTGGCCTTTGACCCCGGACATGGCAAATCCAAGACCTGCGGCACGAACCCGGTCCACCAGCAGGGCCAGAGCCTCTTCACCCGAGGCATCCATGTCGTTTATTCCCCTGGCGTCCAGCAGGATATAGCGCAGTTCCGGGTGCTCGGTCCGAAACTTGGCCACCTGCTCGTCCAGGTAGCTGGCATTGGCAAAGAACAGCGCGCCGTCAAAGCGGACAACCGATATGTGGCGACAGCCCTTGAGCCGGTAATGCTCTGCACTCTTGAGAACTTTGTCTTCGTGCATGGACAGCTCCGCCACTACCGGGCGCATGGATTTGTAAAGGAAAACACCCATGGAGAGGGCCACTCCGACCATGATGCCCTTGTCGAGATGCGGAGCATAGGCCAGGGTGACGATGAATGTAATGACAGAGATGGCGCCGTCATACCACTGGGCCTTCCAGGCATGGACAAAACCCTTGGTGTTGACCAGTCCGATGACCGCCATCATGATGACCGCAGCCAGAACTGCCTGGGGCAGGTGGTAGAGCAGCGGGGTCAGGAAAAGAAGGGTGATGACCACCATCAGCGAGGTGACAACTGAAGATACGCCGGAAACAGCTCCGGCCTGCAGGTTGACGGCCGAGCGGGAAAAGGAGCCGGAAACCGCGTAACTCTGGCCCATGGAGCCGACTATGTTGGCCAACCCCTGGCCTATGAGTTCCTGGTTCGGGTCCAGCTTTTGACCGGTTTTGGCGGCCATGGCCTTGGCAATGGCAATGGCCTCCATGAAGCCCAGCAGGGAGATGATGACCGCTGAGGGCAGCAGTTTGAAAAAAGTTTTTGCGGTCAGTTCGGGAACGGCAAAGGAGGGCAGACCTTCGGGAATCTTGCCGACCACGGCCCCGCCGCCCATCATGTTCAACCTGGTCAGATCCAGGGGGTTGTTTTTGACCTTGATCCGCCAGGTCCGGCCGTCGGCGGTCATCCCGGGCGGTACCTTGTCCTTGGGATAGAAGACCAGCTGGTCTCCTTCCTCGACCCCGGCGAATTTCAGGTGCCGCAGCTGATAGCGCAGTTCATGGGCATGTTGTTTGGACTCAGCCATCATGGCGGTGAGAATTTCTATTTCGCTCTCCAGTTTGATGAGTTCAATGGGAAGTCCGTGCCCTTTTGATTCCTTAAGTTCCTTTTTCAGTTCGTCGAGTTTAAGTCCAAGAGCGGCCCGTTCGTTGCCGATGGCCTTGATTTTTTCTACTGTCTGATTGTAATCCTGAATAATTTCTTTGAGTTCAGGGTGGCGGATTTTCGAAACGTCCACCGCGGCATCATGATTGAAACCGGTGAGATAAGACAGGATTGTGGTGATCATGACCGCCACCAGCACATTGGGGATGCGGGGATTGATTTTTTTCAGGACCACCATGATGATCACCGCGCTGACACCGTAGAGCAGCGTGGGGATGTGGGTGTAGTCCATGGCCGCTTTGGCTACGCGGATCAGGGTTTCGTAATGATGCGGTGCCTTGTCGACATAGACGCCGAAAAATTTGGAAAACTGGGACGAGGCAATAATGATCGCTGCCGCATTGGAGAAGCCGTTGACAACGGGATGGGAGAGAAAGTTGACCACCAGTCCCAGTTGGAGAATACCCAGGGAAAACTGGAAAAGACCAACGACCAGGGCGAGTATCACCGAGTAGGCGATGAATTCAGGGGACCCTGCTGTTGCCAGGGGCTCCAGGGATGCCGCGGACATCAGTGAGACCACGGCCACCGGCCCGGTGGCTAATTGGCGGCTGGACCCGAACAGGGCGGCGACCATGGGTGGCAGAAATGCGGCGTACAGGCCGTAGTAGGCCGGCAGTCCGGCAAGCTGGGCGTAGGCCATGGACTGGGGGATGAGTACCAGGGCTACTGTGACGCCGGCCACCAGGTCCAGTTTGAAGTCGTTTGGTTTGTAGCCCTTGAACCAGAGAAGAAACGGAAAAATTTTAAATATCATTGGCAGTCTTCCTAAGTAAGAACAGGTTGATTTTTATGCTTTGAAGTCTTCGCTATCTGCTGAGGCAGGACTGTGCGGCAATATGATCCAACCAGGTTAGAGCAGCTTCACTTCGCCCGATTCCAACTCGTAAAAAGCCGATACGACCTTGACCCTGCCGTCTGCCACCAGCTTTTTAAGAACCGGTTCCGAGTGTCTCAGCTTTTCCGCTGTCGTACGGGCCACTTCCATGGCCGCGTTGTCCACCAGGTCGCCGGGCTGTCCCTTGACCCGCTCCACGGCCGGCTGAATTTCCGGGACCAGGCTGGCGATGTGGCCTTCCAGTTCTGCTCCGCTGGCAACTGCGCCGATGCCCCCGCAGCACGAGTGGGCCATGACCATGATCAGGGGGGTGCCCAGATGACCGCAGGCATATTCCAGACTTCCCAGTATCTGATCGTTGATAATGTTGCCGGCAACCCGGACCACGAAAAGATCTCCCAGGCCCTGGTCGAAGATTACCTCGGGCGGAACCCGGGAATCGGCACAGGCCAGCACGGCGGCAAACGGAGCCTGTCCCTGATTCAGGGCCATGCGACGAGTTGGATCCTGGTGCGGATGGGTGATCTCAGCAGTAACAAAGCGACGGTTTCCCTCCAGCAACCGTTCTATCGCTTCGTCAGCTCTGATATTTTGTTTACTCTCCATGTACTTCTCCTCCTCGGTGAAATAGAACAGGGATCTCAATGATACCGGTATACAGAATGCCCTCCGGGCAGACAGTACAGGTCAGGATCAGACCCTTGAAAAGAAGGTGCTTGATTCCATGGGCAGTCAGTTGTGATAATGGTTGGCGTGTATCGTACCTGAGCGGACCTCTTTTGCAGGTCCCGGCTCTGGTTTTAAAGAAGAGAATGGCCGGCGGGCAAACGAGTCCAGGAGACTCGAAGGAATTTTGGATTGGAACGCAGTGGCACCCACGCTCCATCGCTGGCTCAGCCGCATTATACACCCTGATTTCCGTTACCGTATACCGACTGGTGCACAGGACAAAACTATGCACTGCCGCTCACACTGTCTTTGGCAGAACAGTGGACCGGAGAACATTACTGTTACTGTTGTATCGTTGAGGTGGAAATTAAAAAACCTTGCAAACCATCTTAAGTCATAGCATTGTTGCCAACAAAGTCAAGCGGAAACGAACGAAAAATGAATGGGTCCTCAGTGGTCAGGTTCTCCGGAGCGGCCAGAGCCTGTGGTTTGCCGAGGAAGGTAGTTGGCGCGGGATGAGGTTTTTGATAATATAGGACAATTTGGGTTAGCCGGTCAGATGTGGATCAGGGCGGGCGGGTGAAAGATTTTGCTGATTACCGTCCTGCTGGAGGACCGGTTTTTGACGTAAGGCAGGTGAAGAATGACCTTTCCCATTGAGCAGGTTCTCTCTCTTCTTGAGGAAGAGGTGAGGGACTACCAGGTTCCGGTGGTCGACCTTATCGCCGCTCAGACAGGGGATCCGTTCAAGGTCTTGGTGGCCACCACCCTGTCTGCCCGGACCAGGGACGAGGTGACGGCCGCTGCGAGTAGACGGCTTTTTGCCCGGGCATCGACACCCGGTGAGCTGGCCCGGCTGTCCGTGGAAGAGCTGGAGAAGCTCATCTATCCGGTGGGTTTTTTCCGTAACAAAGCCCGGTATCTTAGTAAGCTGCCGCCGGCCCTTGCCAATATGTTCGGCGGTCGGATACCTGATCGGGTTGAGGATCTTGTCAGGCTGCCGGGAGTCGGCCGCAAAACCGCCAATCTGGTGGTGGCGGTCGCTTTCGGCAAACCGGCCATCTGTGTGGACACCCATGTGCACCGGATCATGAACATCTGGGGCTATGTCGCCACGTCCACTCCGTTGCAGACCGAAATGGCTTTGAGGGAGAAACTACCGTCCGGGTACTGGCTCAAGGTCAACTCCATCCTGGTGGCTTTTGGCCAGGGAACCTGTAAGCCGAGGCTGCCCCACTGCGATCAATGCGTTGTGGCTCGTTACTGTCCCAGGATCGGTATCACGCCGAGGAACGTAGTGGCTGACGGGGCACGAAAAAAAGAGGGCAATAAAATGGGACAACGATTTGTTTCCTGGAATGTCAACGGGTTGCGGGCTGCCCATAAAAAAGGTTTCCTGGACAGCTTCCACGAGCTCAATGCAGACATTTTCGCCATCCAGGAGATCAAGGCCATGCCGGAACAGCTCCCGGAAGAGCTGAGAGAGGTCAAGGGATACCATGCCTTCTGGTATCCGGCCGAAAAGAAGGGCTATTCCGGCACCGCAATCTACACCCGAAAAGAGCCCCTGGATGTCGTGTACGGAGTTGGCCGGGAAGAGTTTGATCACGAGGGGCGGGTATTGACCCTGGAGTTTGATTCGTTCTATTTCGTCAATATCTATTTCCCCAACGCCCAGCATGGCCTTAAACGACTGGATTTTAAGCTGGCCTTCAATCGGGCTGTGCGCCGGTATCTGGATCTTCTTGCCGAAAAGAAAAGTGTCGTGGTCGGCGGAGATTTCAACGTAGCCCATCGGGAGATTGATCTGGCCAATCCGGATTCCAATGTGAAAAATCCCGGTTTCACCTCTGAGGAGCGGGCCTGGATGGACGAAATGGTCGGTGCCGGTTACGTGGATACATTTCGCCAGTTTAACCAGGATCCCGGCTGTTATACCTGGTGGAGTTATCGATTCAATGCCCGGGTAAGGAACATCGGCTGGCGGATCGATTATTTTCTGGTGGATCCCGCCAGCCGGGACCGGATACGGGGGGCTGCGATCCACGACGAGGTGGCTGGCTCGGATCATTGTCCGGTCAGCCTGACGTTTCTCTGAAAATCGATGGCTGCATGTATGAGGCTGTCCTGGACAGATAATTTTCTAAGCAAACCGATCTTGAGCTCTCAGTCATGAAATCCTATCGTATCATACTGGCCGATGACCATGGGTTGATCCGACAGGGTATCAAGTCGATCATCATGCAGGAATCCAGTTTCGAGGTCATGGGCGAAGCGGCTGACGGCCACGAGCTGCTCAAGCTGCTGGAACAGGCCCGGCCGGACATGATCATTCTCGATATCTCCATGCCCGGGCTCAACGGACTCGAGGTTCTGGGGAAGCTCAGGGAGCTGTACCCTGAGGTCAGGATTCTCATCCTGACCATGCATCGCAACAGCCAGTATTTTTATCATACGATTTCGGCCGGGGCCCACGGCTACCTGATGAAGGATGATTCTGATACCGAGCTTTTGAATGCCATCCGCACGGTTCAGGAGGGGAAAATCTATATGTCCCCCCAGCTTGCCCAGGAGGTGACCAACGAGATGATCACCGCCTTCCGGGAAAAAAGGGATGTCTTGCCGGTTCCATTGACCGACCGGGAAAAACAGGTGCTGCACCTGGTGGTCAAGGGATATACTTCCAGGAAGATGGCCGAACTGCTCTGTCTCAGCCCCCGGACCATCGACCATTACCGGGCCAGCCTTCTGCGCAAGTTCAAGATGAAAAATACGGTCGATCTGGTTAATTACGTGGTTCGTAACTCCATAGTCGTCCCTGACTGAGTCCCTGTTTCAAATTCTTCCCTTTTTCTTCTGCGCCAGCGCTTTATAGGTATATTTACCTATTGAAGAATGGGTAACTCCCACAATTGTTTTTTGGGCCAGTCGCTGTTTAATTAAATCAACGAAAAGGACTGGGCAAGAGTGGATACAGGCATTGCCTGTCAAAAAAACAGCGATAGGAGGGACGAATCATGAACAAGAGTGATCTTATCGAGTCAATTGCCAGTGCAGCCAATATCAGCAAGGTGGCGGCAGAGCGGGGACTTAACGGGATGCTGGCTTCCATGTCAAGGGCCATGGAAGAGGGAGAGCGGGTTACCCTGGTGGGTTTTGGCAGCTTTTCCATCGTCGACCGGGCGCCTCGGGTCGGTCGCAATCCCAAAACCGGTGAAGCAGTACGCATACCACCCCGTCGGGCGGTAAAGTTCCGGCCCGGCAAGGAGTTGGTTCAGAAGATTCAGTAGTCTTCCGGTGTCTGCATCAGTACAGATACCTTTTTTCTCCGAAGAAGCGGCCCGGATATCTGTTCAGGATATCCGGGGCGCTTTTTTTGTTTGTATCCGCACAAGCCAGAGTACGGTACCGCCGACCAGCATGAGGAGACTCAGGATCTGTCCCATGGTCATTCCCAGGGCAACGGTTCCCAGCTGCGGGTCCGGTTCGCGAAACTGTTCGACAAAGATGCGCACGAGCGCATAGAGGATGAGAAAAAGGGCCATCATGGAACCATGGGGCCAGTTCGGGTGCTGTTCCCGCCACGGCCTGCTTTTCAGGCTCCAGAGAACCACAAACAGGACCAATCCTTCCAGAAAGGCTTCGTAGAGCTGGGAGGGGTGCCTGGGTATCGGGCCGCCGCCGGGGAATACCATGGCCCAGGGCACATCGGTGACCCGGCCAAACAGCTCACCGTTGAGAAAATTGCCGATCCGGCCCAGGCCCAGGCCGACAGGGACCGTAACTACATAGAGATCCGCTGTTTTCCAGAAGTCGAGCTGATGACGGCGGCAATAGATCGCCCCGGCTATAATCACTCCGATGCAGCCGCCGTGAAACGACATGCCACCCTGCCAGGTGGCGAGTATCTGGAGGGGGTGGTTCAGGTAATAGGAAGGGTTGTAGAAGAGCACATAGCCCAGACGGCCACCCAGGATCACGCCGAGGATGAGGACCAGGTTGAGATTGTCGAGCCGTTTCTCCAGCTCCTGCCAGTGAAACTTTCTGGTCTGAAAGCTCACCAGTACATAGGTGGCGATAAAGCCCAGCACGTACATGAGTCCGTACCAGCGGACCTGGAGCGGACCCAGGTGGATAAGCACCGGGTCAATTTTCGGATAGGGCAGCATATCGTTCTACAGCCTCCCCATTTTTTTCAGATGAATCTGGAGCACCGAAATGGCCGCCGGCGTAACTCCGGAAATCCGCGAGGCCTGTCCAAGGGAGCGCGGCTGGACAGTGGTCAGCTTTTCCACCACTTCGTTGGAGAGTCCGGGGAGGGCCTCGTAGGGCATGTCTTCTGGTAAGAGGATATGCTCCAGTTTCTTGAATCGTTCCACCTGCTCTTCCTGGCGTCGAATGTAGCCCTCATACTTGGTTTCGATCTCTATCTCATCGCGAAAGGGCAGCTCAGCCAGGTTAAAGGGCAGCTCGATTTCTGCTCGCCGTGCCAGGGCCTGTACATGACCCAGGTGGATTTCAGGTCGGCGAAGAAGATCGGCCAGGTTCAGGGGCTGGGTCATCGGGGTTGAGCCGAGCTCAACGAGCAGGTCGTTGACCGCAGGCAGAGGGGTCAGTCGGGTGTTGCGCAGCACCCGGGCCGCTTCTTCGATGGAGTGTTTCTTTTCCTGGAACTTGTCCCAGGTCGTCCTGTCCACCAGGCCAAGCCGGTAACCGATTTCCCGCAGCCGCAGGTCTGCGTTATCCTCGCGGAGCAGGAGTCGGTATTCCGCTCTGGAGGTGAACAGACGGTAGGGTTCACGGGTGCCAAGCGTGATCAGGTCATCGATGAGCACGCCGGTGTAAGCCTGGGACCTGTCCAGGATCACCGGCTTGTCGCCGCGTACATACTGGACCGCGTTGATGGAGGCCATCAGCCCCTGGGCCGCTGCTTCCTCGTATCCTGATGTTCCGTTGATCTGTCCGGCAAGAAACAACCCCCGGACCCGCTTGGTTTCCAGGGTGGGGCGAAGCTCCATGGGATCGATGAAGTCGTACTCGATGGCATAACCGGGCCGGATGATCCGGGCTTTTTCAAGCCCCGGAATGGAATGGATCATGTCGACCTGGGTCTTCAGGGGCAGGCTGGTGGGGATGCCGTTGGGATACACTTCCACAGTATCAAGTCCTTCCGGCTCCAGGAAAACCTGGTGACGTTCCTTGTCCGGAAATCGCATTACCTTGTCCTCGATGGATGGACAGTAACGGGCCCCGATACCCTCGATAATGCCGGCGTACATGGGGGACTGATCAATGGATGCCCGGATGATCTCGTGGGTGCGCTGATTGGTGTAGGTGATGTGGCACGGCAGCTGGGGAAGGGGGGGGCTGCCGGTGCTGGAAAAGGAGAACAGGGCTGGCGGGTCGTCGGAGTACTGAGGTTCCAGGTTGGCGTAATCGATGGTGGTGCCGTCCAGCCGGGGGACGGTTCCGGTTTTCATCCTTCCCATGCGAAAATTCATATGGGCAAACCAGCGGGCGAGGCTGGTTGAGGGCGCATCTCCCATCCGGCCGGCCGGGAAATTTTTCAGGCCGATGTGAATGAGACCGTTTAAAAAAGTACCTGTGGCCACCACCACCGCCTGAACCGGAATGATTTCGTCCAGCGAGGTCCGCACTCCGGTGACCTCGTTGTCCCGGACCAGAATTTCGTCGACGACGGTCTGGCGAATTTCCAGGTTCGCCTGGTTTTCCAGGACCTTTTTCATGCGCAGTCGGTAGAGCAGCCGGTCGGCCTGAGCCCTGGAAGAACGGACCGCCGGTCCTTTCGAGGTATTGAGGCGGCGGAACTGAATACCGGTGGCATCGATGTTTTTCGCCATCTCGCCGCCCAGGGCATCGATTTCCTTGACCAGGTGTCCCTTGGCCAGGCCTCCGATGGCAGGGTTGCAGGACATGGCGCCAATGGTGTCGGCATTGATGATGCAGACCAGGGTTCGGCAGCCCATGCGGGCAGCGGCCAGGGCTGCCTCGCATCCGGCATGACCGGCGCCGATGACACAGATATCATACTGATTGTCAGAGGATGGCATGGAGATTCTTTGTCTCTGGATATGTGAATGAACGGTCTGTTATTTATGTTCAGTGGTTCTTTTTTGCCAGCGCAGCTTCGGCCGCCGGGTCATCTCCCAGTAAAAAGGAGTGAGCAGGATGGCGATGGTGTAGAGCTCCAGGCGGCCTGCCAGCATGCAGAAGATGAGCACCAGTTTGGCCAGGTCCGGTAGATGGCCGAAATTCTGGGTCGGACCCACCAGGTGTAACCCGGGGCCGATATTGTTGAGGGTGGCGATCACCGCGCTTGGCCCGGTGATGATGTCCACTCCGAGAGCGGTGATGATCAGGCTGGCGACGAGAAAAACAGCCAGGTAAATGGCAAAGAAGCTTAAAATAGCGATCATCACGTCTTGGGGTACCCGGGTGTTGCCCAGCTTGATGGTCTCCACCTGGCGGGGATGAACCAGTTTGTGCAGCTGGGAACGGGCGTACTTGAAGAAGAGGAGGAAGCGGACCACCTTGATCCCACCGCCGGTGGAGCCGGCGCAGCCGCCGACAAACATCAGGGTAACCAGCATGATACGGGAAAAGGGCGGCCAGGTATCAAAATCAGCAGTGCCAAAACCGGTGGTGGTCATGATTGAGACCACCTGGAAGAGGACGTCGCGCAGGTTGCGGCCGGCTTCAACATAGAGGCCGGAGAACTGATTGGCTGTAAATATCAGCAGAGTGGCGATCAGGATAATCGACAGATAAAGGCGGAATTCCTCGTTTTTCCAGTAGGCTTTGAAGTCGCCCCGCAGGATGAGGAAATGGAGGGAAAAGTTGGCCCCGGCCAGGAACATGAAGAGAATAATCACCGACTGGATGTAGAGCGACTGGTACTGGGCGATGGAGGCGTTGTGGTTGGAAAATCCACCGGTGGCCAGGGTGGCGAACGAATGGGTCAGAGCGTTGAAAAAGTCCACCCCGCCCAACATCAGAAGTACGGTCTCCATGACGGTCATCAGCAGATAGACCGACCAGAGGATGCGGGCTGTGTCCTGGATGCGCGGTGCCAGCCGATCCTTGGTGGGTCCGGGCACTTCGGCCTGGAAGAGTTGCATGCCGCCGATCCCAAGCAGGGGCAGGATGGCCAGGGTCAGGACGATAATCCCCATGCCGCCCAGCCAGTGGGTCATGGTGCGCCAGAATAAAAGACTCTTGGGGAGAATCTCGATATCGCTGAGGATGGTCGAGCCAGTGGTGGTGAAGCCGGACATGGATTCGAAAAAGGCATCGATAAACGAGCCCACATGGCCGGAAATATGATAGGGCAGGGCACCGAGCAGGGCCAGGGCCAGCCAGCTGAAGGCGACAATGGCGAAACCGTCCTTGTATCCCAGTTCTTTTTCCGGCAGGAAAATGGCCACCAGGATGGTGCCGGCCACCAGGCCAAGGCCGGAACAGGCCAGAAAGGTAGCCATCATTCCATCGTTATAATAGATGGAAAAAGGCACCGGGGTGAGCAGCATCAGCGACAGGATGATGAGCAGCTTGCCCAGGAGGTTGAGTACACCACCGATTCGCATAACAGGTACGTTTCAGTTGTCCTTGAGCCTGGAAAGAATCAGGAAGGAAAAGGATATTTCAGGCATCACGATTGAAGAATTTCTCCACATCCCTGGCCGCGTCCCTGGTGAAAAAGATGACCAGGTTGTCTCCTGGCCGGATTATGCTCTCACCCGAGGGGATGAAAACCTCCCGTTTCCGGACAATAGCGCCGACCACGGAGCCGCGGGGACAGCCCAGGTCCTTGAGTGGAACGTTGTCGAACCGCTTGTGGTCCGGTACTGTCACTTCCATGACCTCGGCATCGGTGTCCAGAATAGTGGCCACCGAGATGATATCCGCCCGGCGAACATAGCGCAGGATCATGTCTGCTGCAACCTGACGCGGGCTGAGGGCCACGTCGATGCCGAGCTTGTCCAGCATGGGGATGAAGTCGTGGCGGGTTATCTTGGTAATGCACCGTTTTGTGCCATGGTGCTTGGTCAGCAGGGAGGCCAGGATATTGGTGGTGGCCGAATCAGTCACCGCGATGACCAGGTCGGCCCGGTCAATCCCCTCCTCCAGCAGATCGTGGGCCTCGAGCCCGTCCATGTTGAGGACAATGGAGTGGGCCAGGTTTTCGGACAGGAACTCGCATCGTTCCTCGTCAACCTCGACGATCTTGATATCGATATGCAGTTCCTCGAGCTGACGGGCCACCATGTAGCCGATATCGCCACCGCCGATGATAAAGACTCGTTTGGGCAGCCGGCTGGCAAAATGGAACAGCTGTTCTACTTTGGCCATGTCGCGCCGCAGAACCATGAGATAGATCTTGTCTCCGGCCTGGATTACGTCCTCGCCCCGGGGAATGATGGTCTCGCCGTTGCGGATGATGGCGGTCATTACATACTGCTGGGCGCCGTGCCTGCGGCCGAGCTCAAAAAGAGACAACCCGATGAAGGGATGGTTCTCGTGCACGCTGTAGCCGAGCAGCATGACCTGACCCTCGGCGAACTCGGCGGTGTCAAAGGCCTCGGAAACATGGATGAGTTTGATGATTTCCTCGGCCATGGCCCAATCCGGACTGATGATCAGGTCAATACCCAGGGCGTCTTCGTTCAGAGCCGAGCCGGGCATGAGCAGATCTTCGCTTTTGACCCGGGCAATTCTTGTGGTCACCTCATACTGGCGGGACATGAAACAGGCCACCAGGTTGACCTCGTCGCTGTCGGTGACTGCAATGAACAGGTCGGTTTTGGAGATGCCGGCTTCTGCCAGAACCCGGGCCGAGGCACCGGAGCCGTGTACAACGAGAATGTTGAGTTCCCGCTCCAGGCGCTGCAGTTTTTCCTTGTCCCGGTCGATAAGGGTAACTTCTTGACCTTCTGAGGAAAATTTTTCGCACAGGTACTGGCCCACCAGGCCGGCACCGACTATCATGATCCGCACGTGGAATTTCTCCTTCAAGAGTATCGAATATCCTGCAGGACCGCCTGTTTACAGTGCAGCAGGAGATTGTTCCCGCAGCCGGGGGTCGATTATATGCCCAAGTGACAATCTTTGCAAGAGAACCCTCAGTTGCGTTCCTGACACGGTTTCCAGCTGATGAAGGCCCAGATGGGCGGATGTTGGCGCCGGATGGTGACCTCGCCGTTCCCGTGGAAGGTGGCGATGGAGCAGACGTAGTCTTCCAGATGCTGCCGTTCCCCGGCGGTCAGGTCTCTGAACATCCAGGTGTAGCTTTCCAGGGCCTCGGCAAGGGAGTTGTAGAGGAGCTCCTTTTCCAGTTCGATAAAATCCACCGTGGCACGGTGTCCCAGCTGGTAGAGGAGGTTGAGCGTATAAATGTAATCGGGTCCTGATTCCAGTTTGCGTCCCAGGGCAGCGAAGGCATCGGGGTCCATGGGGCCGTGAGCCACCCGGTCGGTCAAGCAGACCCGCTTGATGGCAAAGGAGTTGAGTTTTTCCAGGGCCTCGCGAAGGTCGGGAACAGACATGGAGCGTGAAGCGATGGCAAGGTCGTGGGGCTTGAGGCAGTGGGAGCCCCAGTCGTCGGTCCAGGAGAGGTGGACTGGAGTTATGTTGTCGATATCCTGCCGGGCCGCGTCCCGTTCAAGGATGTCCAGCATGGCCCGGGAAAAATCCAGGGCCGTGACCCTGCGAACTTGTTGGGCAAGGGGCAGGGTGAGACTGCCCGGTCCGCAACCCACATCCAGCACAGACCAGCCAGGGTCGGGCCGGAGCAGCTGGAGGAATTTTTCAGTGTAGATGGAGCTGGCGGTACGACGGGCAAAGGAGGGTGCCCTCCTGTCCCAGTCCGTCGCTCCCTTGGAGCGCCATGATTTTTTTTTCCTGGCCAGGTGCCAGAGTGCGTTCCAGTCTATGTCTTCGAAACAGGTTATGTCCATTGAAACACCGTTTGTGACGGAAATAATTTGACAGGGATGGTCGGCTGTGATTAAAATACAAAATTTTCATAAAGTAAATGGCAAGATCGCTGTCCGCTCACCCATTCCGAAAGACACGGAGACGGTTGCACTCCTGCTGTCACAACGCAATTTCATCTCCGGACAGGTCGTCTGCAGATCTCCGGTACTGACGTGTGCCGCGAGGCTGAAGAACGCGCCATATATTTATCACGGAATGTACGATAACAGGTGGATTAAGAGAGCGGCAACGACCTGCCGGGACCAGAAAAGATCACAAGGAAAAAGTCATGAGCAAAAGAACGTATCAGCCCAGCAATACCAGACGTAAACGTACCCATGGATTTCGTGTCCGGATGCGTACCCGGGCAGGACAGGCGGTGATCAAAAGCCGTCGGGCCAAGGGGCGCAGGCGCCTGGCCGTCTGACCCGGGTGGAACGGTTCCGGCTCCCGAAGGCTCATCTTCTGCGGAAATCACGGGAGTTTGACCGGGTATACCGGCAGGGCAGGAGGCTGCGTGGCCATGGAATGCAGATTATCTTCAGACCAAACGACCTGCCATACAACCGGCTGGGTATCAGCGTGCACAGAAAGACTGGCGGAGCGGTTCGGCGCAACCGGATCAAACGGATTATCAGGGAAAGTTTTCGCTGCAACAGGGACCTCTATCCTTCAAACAGCGATATCGTTATCACTGTTCGGCCCGATTTTGGTCTGGACAGTGCCCATGATGTCACCTCCACCGTGGCTGCAATGATGGCGTCCGGCAAGGCACGGAAATAGACACCATGGCTCGTGCAATGCGTTCAGGTCCGGACCTGGAAGGGGCAGGGAAACAGCCCGGAATCGCGGCCCGGTTCTGTATCCGATGTTTTCGAGGATACCAGTATTTCATCTCTCCCCTCTTCCCGCCAAGCTGCAGATACACCCCGACGTGTTCAGAGTATGCCATTGAGGCCTTGCGTCGCCACGGTGTGATCCGGGGATCGCTTCTCGCCCTCTGGCGCATTCTGCGCTGCCACCCCTTTGCCCGTGGCGGGTACGATCCGGTGCGATGATCTTGATCGGGGAAGGCATGCGGGGTGTCTGTTTCAGTGCAGTCGCAGGAACTGTGCCCGCGGAGCCCCACCTGTATCATGTATGTGGAACACTACCGGTCTGGCCATGTATGGCGACCGGTTTTTTCGTGTTGTAGGTAATAACAAAGGAACATAATTATGGATATGTACAGGGCTTTTCTGGCCATTGTTCTCTCGTTTCTCGTATTGATCGGCTACCAGTTTTTCTTTGTCAAACCGGCGCTTCAGCAGCAGGGTGGTCAGCAGCAGACCGAGCAGAACAATACCGGCGCCGGGGCCTCAGCAGTGAAAAAAACCGCCCCTGCCGCCCCGGCGGTGGTTCCGGGACAGGAGCCTGCGGCCGTTGCCAGGGTGGAAAAGGTGGAGGCCAATCCCAATGCCCGTGATATTGTCATTGATACACCTCTCTATACCGCGGTCATCAGTGAGCAGGGTGGTGGTTTCAAGAGCTTTGAGCTCAAGAAATACAAGCTGCACAACAGGCAGGATTCGCCCCTGATGCAGCTGGTGAAGACTCAAGGCCCCCTGGACCTGCCAGTACTCTTTACCCTGGATAACGGGGCTGCGGAGAATCTGCCCCTGTATCGGGCGGACCGGGACCATATCACACTGAGCCAGGAAGATCAGGTCACCACCTTGACAATGACCGCCCGGCTGGCCGGCGGAGTGGAGGTGATCCGAACCCTGGTTTTTGATCCGTCCACTTATCTCGTCGGTATCAGTTACATGGTGAAAAACGGCGATACTCCCTTTCAGGCCGCACCGGCCATGGTGCTGACCAATAAACCGTTTACCGAAGGAACCGCCTCCAGCCGCTATATGTTTTCCGGCCCAGTGGCGCTGGTCAACGACGAACTCCATGAGGTAAAGGGCAAGAAACTGAGCCAGGGGGTCGAGACTCTCCAGGGAAATGTTATCTGGGCGGCCTACGAGGACAACTATTTCATCTGTGCCCTTATTCCCCAGGAGCCCACCACCAGGATGGTCACCATGGCTGCGGCTGGTGACAAGGTTCACACTATCGTCGCCGAGGGAGTGATCCATCTGGATCCCGGGGCGGTGCAGGAGTTTAAATACAAGATGTATTTCGGCCCCAAGAAACTGTCCATCCTCAAGGAGACAGGGTATGAACTCTCCCGGGCCATCAACTTCGGCTGGTTTGACATCATCGCCAAGCCCATGCTCTGGCTGCTCAATTTTTTCCATGACTATGTGGGCAATTATGGGGTGGCCATTATCCTGCTCACTGTGCTGATTAAGGGTATCTTCTGGCCCATTACCTCCAAGGGTATGAAGTCCATGAAGAATATGCAGAAGCTGCAGCCCAAGGTCGCCAAGCTCAAAGAGAAATACAAGGATGATCCCCAGCGGATGAACCAGGAAATGATGGCCCTGTACAGGACGTACAAGGTCAATCCCCTGGGCGGTTGTCTGCCGATGTTGCTTCAGATTCCGTTTTTCTTCGCCCTCTACAAGGTTCTCTTGATGTCCATCGAGTTGCGTCATGCGCCGTTCATGCTCTGGATCACCGACCTGTCGGCCCCTGACCGGCTGTGGATCGGGATTGATATCCCTGTGCTGCACGGCATCCCGGTGCTGACCCTGCTCATGGGGGCGTCCATGTATCTGCAGCAGAAAATGACTCCGACCACCGCCGATCCGACCCAGGCAAAAATCATGCAGTGGCTGCCGGTCCTCTTTACCTTCATGTTTATCAATTTTGCCTCCGGGCTGGTATTGTACTGGTTTGTCAACAACCTGCTTTCCATTCTGCAGCAGCAGCTCATCAACCGGCAGACCAGTAAGGCATAAGTTCTGGCACAGGAGTCATAGATGGCAAAGGCAAAAGTACAAGATTTTTACGGATCCGACGTTCCCGAGGCCATAGACAAGGCCTGTCAGGAGTTGGGCGTTTCTCAGGAAGAACTGGATATAGAAATTTTGGAGACCGGTTCGGCAGGAATTTTCGGACTCTGCAGGAAAAAGGCACATATCCGTGCCGGCCGGCGGCAAGCGGATGTCCCGGGGGAGAAAAAGAAGCCCGGTAAAAGGGTCCGCAAACCTGCCCCTGTCGAGGGCAAAGGTAAAGTCAGGGAGATTGCTGTAGAAGAAGGACCAGTCCACCCCCCTGCAGCCCCTGCGGTCGAGGATCGGCCCAGCCCGGATTCTTCATCCTCCAGGGAAGGTACAGACGTGCAAGAATGTGTACCGGCCCCGACAGCGGACAGCGCGGTAACCGGGAAAGCAGCATCGGTCCAGGAACCGCCTGAGCCTCCGGGTGAAGAGATGCTGGCCGCTGTAAAGGCGGATATCGAGCAGATTTTGGTCCTGATGGGGTATCCTTCCGAGGTTCGGGTAAGTTTCAGTGAGAATACGGTTCTCTGTCATATTTCCGGTGAGCATGAGGAGGCGATTGTCGGCCAGGACGGACGGACCCTGGACAGTCTCCAGTATCTTCTTCGCAAGATGATGAGCCAGCGGCTGCCGGATCGGATCATGCTGACCATTGACGTCGGCAACTTCCGTGAGCGGCGGATGCAGGAGCTTAAGGAGCGGGCTCTGGAACTGGCCGAGCAGGTCAAAGAACATGGTAAAACCCAGGCCATACCGGCCCTGAATCCTCCTGAGCGGCGAGTGGTGCATATGGTGCTTCAGGAAGACAAGGAAATCCGTTCCCGCTCGGTGGGAGAAGGGTTGTTCAAGAAAGTGCTTATCTATAAGCCGGGCAAGGGCCGCAAATCCCGCTCCCAGTCCCGCCGTCGAGGTCGCTCCGGTGGCCGTACTTCCAGTAAGTGATACTATTGCCGCCATTGCCACTCCTCCCGGCACCGGCGGTATAGGTATTATCCGCATCAGCGGGCCGCTGGCACCTGGTATTATGCAAAAGCTGTTCAGTCCAGCCCGACCCCGCTCTGCCTTTGAAAGCCACAAGCTTTATTACGGCACCATTACCGACTCGAAGGGAAAGGTACTGGACGAGGTTCTCGCTGTTTATATGCGGGCTCCGCATACCTATACCAGGGAAGATGTGGTGGAGCTGCACAGTCACGGGTCCTACCTGGTTCTCCAGTCGATTCTGGCCGCGGTCATGGAGTGCGGTGCCCGACCGGCCGAGCCAGGTGAGTTCACCAAGCGCGCCTTTCTGGCCGGCCGTATCGATCTCACTCGGGCCGAGGCGGTCATCGACCTGCTCAAGGCCAGGACCGGCGACGGGGTCCAGCTTGCCGTTCACCAGCTCCAGGGAGAGCTCTATGACCGGGTGGAACGGATCCGCCAGGGTCTGGTTTCTCTTCTGGCCGTGGTCGAGGTGGCGATCGATTTTCCCGATGAGGACGTGGAAATCCTCGATGTTTCGCATTTGCAGGAGCGGCTGTATCAGGATGTGGAGGAGCCGCTGGCCCGGTTGCTGGCCGAGGCAGATCGGGGTCGAATCCTGCGCGAAGGGGTGAAGGTGGTTATTGCCGGGCGTCCCAATGTGGGTAAGTCCAGCCTGCTCAACGCCCTGTTGCGCGAAGACAGGGCCTTGGTCACCGCTGTGCCCGGCACCACCAGGGATACCATCGAAGAGGTGGTCTCTATTCATGGAGTTCCGGTGTTTCTGGTCGATACCGCCGGTATCAGGGAAGATGCTGATCAGGTGGAAGAATTGGGAATCGAACGGGCCAGGAGCAAGTTCAGGGAGGCTGATCTTATCCTTTTCATGGCGGATGCATCCCGGGGGGTGGAAGCGGAGGATCAGGCCCTGTACGAATCCATTGCCGACAAGGAACGGATTATCGTCCTCAATAAGATCGATGTGGCGGCCAGGGGGGATATTGAACTCCTGGAACAAAGATTTACCGGAGAAGAGATCGTCAGGGTGTCGGTCCTGGAGGGTCAGGGGCTGGATATCCTGGAGGAGCGAATGAGTTGCAGGTTCCTTGGCGGGGATGACCGGTTGCAGGAACAGCCGGCCTGCGCACCCAACTTGCGCCACCGGTTGATTCTGGAACAGGCGGCCCGGGCCAGCTCCAGGCTGCGCCGGGCCCTGGATCAGTCTGCACCACCGGACCTGCTGGCGGTGGAATTGCAGGCGGCTCTGGACTATCTTGGCGATATCGTCGGTATCACCACTCCAGACGATGTGCTGGATACGATATTTTCCAGCTTCTGTATCGGCAAGTAAAGGTCCTCCTGGCCCAAACCAGTGTCTGTCCTGAAATGGTCTTTTGGAGTCGTGCAGATAAGCGCAGACTTTGAGCTTGCTTACCTGATCCCGGACGAAATCCTCATTTTTGGCCAGGCACTAAGTAGAGGTGCTCTTGGGATTGGAGGACGGTTTCTTCGGAGAGGATGAAGCAGGTGTTGATCTGTCTCCGGAAGGTTGTTGTTTACGTATGGCCTTGATCTCGCCCTCCAGGGATGCTCCGGATTCGACGGTGAGGTTGGCTGATTCCAGGCGGCCGCGGATGATGGCCGTGGTGTGGGCGGTCACCAGTTTGGCCTGGATATTTCCCTCGATGGTGCCGTGACAGACCAGAGCGTCGACTACAATATCTCCGTTTACCCTGCCGGTTTCACTGAGCACCAGGTATTCACCGCTGATATTTCCGTCCACTGTCCCGTCAATCCGGGCCTTGCCCTTGAACCGGATTTCTCCGGTAATCTGCATTTCCTTGGCAATGATGGAGGAGATAGCCTCTTTGGAGGCGCGTACCTCCTCCTTTTCCAGATCGTTTTTTTTGCTGAACAGCACCATGTAATCAGTTGTTGGCGTTGAGGTCGAGCCCGGCAAGGGTGAAAAACGGCATCGGGTTGATGGCCCGGCCGTTGCGTCGGAGCTCGTAGTGGAGATGGGCGCCGGTGCTGCGACCGGTGTTGCCCACCAGCCCGATTACCTGGCCGCGGGTGACCCTGTCACCCCTTTTGACCAGTCGTTTGCTAAGATGGGCAAAGACGGTTTCGTAGCCATTGCCATGGTCCAGGATAATGTACTTGCCCAGTCCCTTGTTGCTCGATGAGACCTTGACTACCGCGTCGCCGGTAGCCCGGACCTTGTCACCGTAATTGCTTCGGAAATCGATGCCGGAGTGAAAGGCCTGCTTCTTGTTCATCGGGTCGGTGCGGCGGCCAAACCTGGAACTGATGCTGGCATTGACCGGTCTGCCCAGCGGTATCTGGTTGAGTACTTCCAGGTAGTGGTCGGTCCGGCCAAGAAGCTTATCCCCATATTTGCCATCCATGGCAATGAACAGGCCCCCACTGTGCTCCGGATCATCTTCTATTTTGAGCTCCACTCCCAGTTTATCCATGACAGTCTCGATAATGCGGCTTCGCTGGTCCAGCCGGTTTATGGAAGTAGCCAGCAGCTCTTCCCGTTCTTTCTTGAGAGCGGCGATTTTTTCTTCAAAGGATGCAGCAAGCTGTTCTTTTTCTTCTTCAAGCTGCAACTGTCTTTCTGCTGCTTTGGCAAGCTGCTGGTGCAGGGATTCTCGATCCGCATTGAGCGCTGTCAGCTTACTGTCCCGGTCGGCCAGACGGGCGTGAAGGGTGGCAATTTTACTTTCCAGGTGAAGGTTTTTCTGAAAGTAGCGTAGCCCCTGCAGGGATGTTGTGCCCAGGAGCAGGGTCAGAAGAAGCATGCCCAGCAGGGAGTTGCGGATCGTTTTGGTGCGGAGGACAAAGGTGCGGCCGCGGCCCTGTTCTCCGGTAACAATGATATGGAGTGTTTCGTCAGCCATGGGTGATCAGGGTTATGGTTCTCTTTCGGCCAAAGAATGCCGGAGAAATATGATACGTCTTTGTGTTACAGAGGTCCCGGATGAATAATCCTCTTTTCTATACTCCCCATGGGGCTGTAATGCAAGCCTAATAGTATCGGTGTCCATATAAAGAAACGGGAAAACAGAGTGTTAAGAAAGGGCTGGACGGGGTGTACGCCGGGTGGATGGCTGGAGTGCTGCCGGGCGGAGTAAAGGACAGGGCCGCCCGGCAGAAAAACAAAAACGACTATTTCTGGAAACTGTCGGCAAAGAGCTGCTCTATGGCGGACCGGCCATCGTCGCTCAGGTAACGGGTACCCGAACCGACAAAGGTGTCATAGGTGATTTTCGGGGTATCTTCCTGCCAGGACCCGTTTTCCCAGGTGAACCATTTTTTGTGGTTCTGGTCATAGACGTGGAGTGGCCGGTTGAACAGCTTTGCCAGTTCCACGGCCCAGCCGGTTCCACCCTTGACCGAATTGTCATCAAGGATGGTGCCAATGACAAAGATCTGGTGGCCCTTGTTCACCATGTGGAAGATGGTCTGGAGAACCTTGCGGATCTTTTCGGTCTCGTAATAGGTCCGGTTCATCATCCTGGAGGCGATTTCCATGGAGATGTCGCCGCGCAGGAGTTCTTCGTCGCTGAGGACCACAGGGTTTTTGTCGCGGTTGAGCCGGTGCCCTTCGAAGGTGAAAATCACTTCCTTGACCCCGTATTTTTCTGCTGTTTCGCCAAAGAGCGATTCCGCGCCTTTGAGGCCGCCGTGGTACAGGGTGCACTCTTCTGGATTCATGACAGTCTTCCTCTTTTTGGGTTAGTGCCCGTCCGGAAAGCGGATGCCGCACGGCATGTTTGAAAATGCGCGGCTCCTTTCCGGGGTTTAACAACTACTTGTTTTTAGTGGCTTTGAAAAACACCCGCCAGGGTGCCGGATACTTCTCTATAGTAAGCGCCGGATTTTCCTTGTCAATAAAATCTTCGTAGGATTCAAAGACCATCCATTCGGTCCGCCTCTGTTCCCTGCTGCTCATTGGGTGACTGTCAAACAGATCGATATCGGTGAAACCGGTGCGGGCAAGCCAGTTATGCAGACATGCACCAGTGGGCACGAACCAGGTGCCCGGTACCTTGGCATAGGTCTTTTCCGGAAATAGCGCCACCGGTTCCTCGCCGGGAATGGCCTGGGACTCGACAATCACCGTGCCGCCGGGCCTGAGCGCCCGGTGCAGGTCTCGCAGGGCCTCTATGGGCGAGGGCCGGTGATAGAGAATACCCAGGCAGAAGATCACATCGAAGCTGTCAGGAAACAGGGGCAGGTGTTCGATACCAAAGAGTTCCACACGGAGGTTTTTCTGGCGGGCAAAGGTGTTGAGGGTGTGGAAGGTGTAGTAATGCTGGACATAGGGCTCAAAGCCAAGCACAAAGGCTGGTTCGTGCGGGAGCATGCGGAACATGTAGTAGCCGTTGTTGCAGCCGATGTCGGCCACAACCTTGCCCCGCAGGTCCGGAAGTTTCGGGAGGATACGGCGCCATTTACGCTCGCTGCGCCATTCGGCGTCAATCTCGATACCGAAAATTTCGAACGGTCCCTTCCGCCAAGGCATGAATTGGCGCAGGACAGCGTAAAGCCGGGCATGCTGGTCGGAGGAAATGTCGTCGGGCCGGCCGATGACCACTGTGTCACCCGTAAAGTCGCAGGACGAAGCCCGCAAGCCGGAAACGCTCTGCATGGGTTCCCGGTAGCGCAGGAAACCTTTCTTGGGTTGGTTGACCCAATGGTTCTTTTCCGCCCAGACCTTGAGGATGGCCTGTGTGTGCGCCTGCGGGAAGTGATGAAGATATCTATCCATTCCTGTCTTCAGGAGTTTTGACTGCGATAAAGGACGCGAAATTGAACCACTGAAAAAATGTTTCTATCGAGGTGAAACCGGCCTGGCGCAACAGTTCCATGTTCTCCTGGATGGAAAAGGGTATCAGGACGTTTTCCAGGGCCTCGCGTTTGGCGGCGATCTCCAGTTCCGAATAGCCATGCTGACGTTTGAACTGGTGGTACATGTTGATGTATTCGCGGTCGAGGCGCGGATCATGGCTGATGATCTTTTCACTGATGATCAGGATGCCGCCCGGAGAGAGGTGGCGGGCCAGTCGGTTGACAAAATCCTGACGGACCAGGGGGCGCACGAACTGCAGGGTATAGTTGCAGATAATGATGTCGGCGCCTGACAGGTCCACCGAGGTGATATCGGCCTCGATGAAGCGGATGTCTCCGGTGCGGGAAAACATGGCCGCTTTGCGCCTGGCTTTTTCCAGCATGGCCGGGGCGTTGTCGATCCCGATGAAACGCATGTCCAGGCCTTCGAGCCTTCGGCTGAGTTCAAGCAGGGTCGAGCCGGTGGAGCAACCAAGATCAAAGAGTGTGGCCCCCGGTCGGGCCATCTGCTGAAGCAGGCCGGCAATACAGTCGATCACCGCCCCGTAGAAGGGTACAGACCGACAGACCATGTCATCGAAGACTTCAGCCACCCGCTCGTTGAAGGTGAAGTTTTCAAGGACCGTACCGTTTATGTAGAGCTTATCTGCTTCCATGGGATGCCTGATGGCTCGCCAACTGGTTGTCTGTCAATACTCCAAGGTCATTGAGGTGCGGGACGGCAATGGATTGAATGTAAAACAGATTGTAATTATAAAGTTTTTTGTTTTTGCCAGGAGGAGTGATCATCTGGTTCAAACTAAAATAGCCTTGCTATCTTGTCAAAGTGAAAGTATAAAATGCAGGTTAAAATACACGGTAGGTAAACCGTATTTCCACCGAATCAGGGAGGATACCATGAACAAGCAGTTTTGGGCAAATTTTGCTCTGTGTGTGGTGCTGTTGCTTCTGGTGCTGACCGGAGTCACCAGGATCAGTTCAGCTCTTACCCCCAGGGGGGTTTTTGTCTCGGATCCGGAACCGTCACCCGAGGCAGCTTTGTTCATGGATAAGGTGACGCTTGTTGACTATAACCTTGGTGAAGAGCAGCCAAACATTGTCAGCGCTGAATTTGTGCTCGGCAACGCCAGTGAGCACGAAGTGAGAAATATCGAGATTCTCTGCGAGTTTTTCGACAAGAGCGGCCGCTATCTGGACCGGGAACCGTTTCTTTTGAGCGGCATTCTGCCGGCGGGAAAGACAATGGGGCATGTCTCGATGACTTCACGTTATGTCAACAGCCGGGCCGAGTCCCTGAGTTGCCGGCTTGTTGATTTCGAGCTGGTGACTGAACCGTTTTTCTCCCTCCACCGGCACGGAGGTGGCCATAATGAAGCCGCTCCCGGCGCGGCCGGACATGGCGGAAAGGAAACAGGACATGAAACCGGTGGTGGTCACTGAAGCCAGTTGACAACTGAAGGATGGCCTGAAAAGAAGGTGAGGCGGTTTCAGGCCACGACATGAGAGGCTGAAGCCAGAGAAAAATTGCCGGTCCGGCCGGCCAAGAGAGACCAGACAAGACCCGTGTCCCAGCAGGAAATTCATTTTAACGAAATAATCAGCCGTTATCGTTCCGATCCTTACGATTATGTGGACATGGAAGCCATCCACACCGGAAAAGTACGTTTTTTGGTCGAGGATGGGGCCGAGGTGAAGGGACCAAGCGGTGAATGGAAGCACATTCCCGGCACGCCGCTTTACGAAATTACCCGCGAGCGCAACCCCAAGATCGTCTCGGCGCGGACCAACGGCACCGTCTCCATGATCCGCGGCGAACTGGAAGGGCAGTTTGTCGAGGCCGGTGAAAAATTGCTTACGATCCGCCATCCTCTGAAGAAGAAAGAGATCATCGAGGCTATCCTCCAGGAGGTTCTCTATCTTTTTCCAGCTCCTGAACGGGCCCGTTATTACTTTGCCATGGATATCCAGGCCAGGATCAACCAGAAAGGGGCTCGTTCGGTGATGATCCATCCCGGAGACGAGATTATCATCATGTCGCTGATGAAACGCGACACACCGGTGTATTATACAGGAGAGCCGGGTATCATCCATTCCGTCTATTTCAAGCCTGGTGATTCCGTGGACCAGGGAGTTCCTCTTTTCGGTGTCTGTGCCGAGGAGAAATTACCACTGGTGCAGAAGATCATAACGCGGGTCAAGGCCGAATGGGATTGAGTTCCAGCTTGATCTCAGGGTCCAGTTTTCCTGTGGATAGCAGCTGTTTACGGTGACATGTGTGTTCCCGCTATCTCGTCACGATATCCTCCATTTTCTCCATAGATCAGCACCACTTTTTACCGATCCGGCCCTGGGTGAGGAGGCCATCGGCAAGATACATCGCTACGGGGCTGTGGTCGGTTCTGTTATCGAACAGCATGCCCGGCTGGATCGCTGCATGGATCGGCTGCGGGAACTTATCCGGGCAGCGGAAGAAGATGGCTCTACCCTGGCCAGCGGTACCGTGGTTCTTGCCGGGACCCTGAACGGGTCGAACGGTCGCTTTGACCGCAACTGGTATGCCCCGCCCGGTGGCCTGTGGCTGGCCCTGGCCTGGGCCGACACCCTGCTTCCCAGATATTCCAGCCTTATCCCCTTGGCGGTGGGCGTGGCCTGTTGTGAAACAGCCCGTTTTCTTCAGGTCGAAAAAGCGGCCATCAAGTGGGTCAATGATATTCATGTGCGGGGTAGAAAGCTATGTGGTGTGCTGGCTCAGACCCATATCAGTCCGGGTGGAGAGCGGTTTCATCTCCTCGGTATCGGCATGAATGTGAACAACAGTCGTTTTCCGGCAGAGCTTGACGGATTGGCCACCAGTATTGCTCTGGAGACAGGCCGGGAGGTGGATCTGGGGCTTGCGACCCGCTGTCTGCTGGCACGGCTTTCCTGGAACCTGGGACTTGTTCATTTCCAGGAAGAACTGGAACTTGAAAACGACCGGGAAGTGGACCTGGTCCTGGCAGGCTGGCGCCGTCTCAGTGACAGTGCGGGGAAACGGGTGCGCTACGGGTTTGATGTCCAGCGCTCACCACTTTACGAGGCCATGGTGGAAGGGGTGGATAACCAGGGCGGGCTGATACTGAGGCTGGATAACGGGGGCCGGACAGTGGAATATTCCGGCGAGATTGTCTATCTGTAAAACATCCCCTTCCCCTGGCATCGTTCGACGGCCAGGGGGAGGGGAGTTCTGTTTGTTGTTTTCTTCCGGTTATTATCGGATTGATTCTATCAGTCAGTCGGAGAGTTCGTCCAGGGCGATACCTGCGGCCTTGGCCACTCCCTGACCATAGGCGGGATCGGCCTTCATGCAGTTGGCTATGTGACGCAGTTTGATTTCCTTTGGCGCGTCACCCATGGCCCTGGCCGTGTTTTCAAACAACACCTGCTGCTGTTCGGCGCTCATCAGGCGAAAGAGCTTGCCCGGCTGGGTGTAATAATCGTCATCTTCCCTGTGATTCCAGTGATCTGCTGCCCCTTCGAGGGCAAGTGGAGGCTCTGTAAAATCAGGCTGGTCCTGCCACTCTCCAAAACTGTTGGGTTCATAACCTATGGTGCTGCCGTGGTTACCATCCACCCGCATGGCGCCGTCGCGATGGTAGTTGTGGAAGGGACACTTCGGGGCGTTTACCGGGATCTGCTGGTGGTTGACGCCAAGGCGGTATCGCTGGGCGTCGCCGTAGGAAAAGAGACGGCCCTGCAGCATTTTGTCTGGCGAGAAGCCGATGCCCGGTACGATGCTGGCGGGATTGAAGGCTGACTGTTCCACCTCGGCAAAATAGTTCTCCGGGTTCCGGTTCAACTCCAGTTCTCCCACCTCGATCAGAGGATAATCCTTGTGGTACCATACCTTGGTCAGGTCAAAGGGATTGTAGGGGCAGTTGGCGGCCTCTTTTTCCTCCATTACCTGGATGTACATGGTCCAGCGGGGAAAGTCCCTGTTTTCTATACTCTCATACAGGTCCCGCTGGTGGCTTTCCCGGTCCCGGCCGATCAGGGCTTCGGCCTCAGCATCGGTCAGGTTCTTGATACCCTGTTGGGTATGGAAGTGGAACTTGACCCAGAACCGCTCGTTATCGCTGTTGATCAGACTGAAGGTATGGCTGCCGAACCCGTGCATGTGGCGATAGGTTGCAGGGATGCCGCGATCACTCATTGTGATGGTGACCTGGTGCAGGGCTTCTGGAAGCAGGGTCCAGAAGTCCCAGTTGTTTTTGGCGCTGCGCATGTTGGTGCGCGGATCACGTTTGACAGCGTGGTTGAGGTCCGGGAATTTCAGTGGATCCCGGAGGAAAAACACCGGCGTATTGTTGCCCACCAGGTCCCAGTTTCCCTCCTCAGTATAAAATTTAACCGCAAATCCTCTGATATCCCGTTCCGCATCCGCTGCGCCACGTTCACCGGCCACGGTGGAAAAGCGGGCAAAGAGTTCGGTCTTCTTGCCCACCTCCGAAAAGATTTTTGCCCTGGTGTAGCGGGTGATGTCGTTGGTGACCGTAAAAGTGCCGTAGGCACCTGAACCCTTGGCGTGCATCCTGCGCTCTGGAATAACTTCCCTGTCAAAATGGGCAAGTTTTTCCAGGAACCATACATCCTGGAGCAGCATCGGTCCCCTGGGGCCTGCGGTCAATACGTTCTGGTTGTCGCCCACAGGCGCCCCACCGTTACTGGTCAATTTCTTTTTGTCCGACATTTTTAGTCTCCTTGTTGTGTTGTTCTGGTGTCACAAATTTTGCGGTGTGGATATTGCCCATCCCGCATGATTTTATCTCTTCCCGTCGTACCACTGCGCCAAACTGTTTGGGGGCAGTGGTATCGATGGCTCCTCAATTCATGGTTGGGCCTTCTCTTCTTTGTTGTCTTTTGCTGCCTGACAATGGGAACAAAGGCCGTGCAGGATCAGGCTTTTTTCCCGGATGCTGCCCAGTTTTTCCAGGTCCTCTGGCAGGGGCATCGAGTCAAACGAGGGCCAGGTGAAATCAAGCAGCTGGCCGCAATCATCACAGAAAAAATGGTGGTGCTGTTCGGTTCTGGCTTCAAAACGGGATTGATTGCCGGTGGTCTCCACCCGCTTCACCAGGTCAAGTTTCTCAAAGGTGGCCAGAGTTCGATACACTGTATCCAGAGACAGAGTAGGGATCTGCCGGACCAGTTGTCTGTAGAGGTCTTCGGCGGCAGGATGAGTGCTGGAATCGACCAGGGTGCGGTAAATCTGTATCCGCTGGTGGGTGATCTTCAGTCCATGGGCCCGGCATGTTTCTTCAAAGCGGGTAATCAGTTCCGTATTCGCAGTCATTTTTGATTGTCGGTAATAATTATTCTTGCAAATGATTATTCTTTGTTTCTTCTTCTTTGTCAAGAAATAATATTGTTTAATACTGATTTTTATTTTCCTTGTTATTGGGAGCAGGGGGATGGACGGGGGGCGGGATTGAGATAACCGGTGGTCTTTGGCAGACTATGAAAATGACTTCGCTGGACAGGAACTGGTCAAGGGGCTCGACAGGAAAGATACGGACTGATCAGGGAGTGAAAGCTGGAAACGGTCAGAGGGACGGAAGAAAAAGGCAGGGAAGAAGAAAAAGCTTGTTATACGCCAAGATAGCGCCTCTTCACCTGGTCGGTGAAGCTCTGGAAGGGCGCGGTGTCGCTCCAGACAACCAGACCCTTTTCCATGATACAGCACCGGTTGGAGATCCGGAGCAGGGCGTCGATATTCCTGTCCACCACCAGGATGGAGAGTCCCCGGTCCTTGAGGATGGTCAGTCCCTGCCAGATCTCCTCGCAGATGAGGGGGGCAAGTCCCTCGGTTGCCTCGTCCAGCAGCAGGAGCGAGGGATTGATCATAAGGGCCCTGGCTATGGCCAGCATCTGCTGCTCACCTCCGGAAAGCTCGCGGCCCAGGTGGTCGAGCCGTTCCGCCAGCCGGGGAAAGATGGAGATCACTCGCTCCAGGCTGTAGGGCCTGGAACTGTGGTTGTAGTTGGCAGCCACTGCGAGCAGGTTTTCCCGTACCGTAAGGGTGGGAAAGATCTGGCGTCCTTCCGGGACAAGACCAATACCAAGGCGGGCGATCCTGAATGAGGGCAGGGTATGGAGGGACTGGCCGTGATAGGTGATGGTGCCTCTGGACGGCGGGGTCAGTCCTATGATAGAGCGGATGACCGTGGTTTTGCCCATACCGTTACGGCCCATGATGGCCACCACCTCCCCCTGGCCGACGGTGAAGGAGACGCCGAACAGGGCCTGGGCGTTGCCGTAAAATGTTTCTACACTGTCCAGCTTCAGCATGACGTTCCCAGGTAGGCCTCCTGTACCAGGGGGTTTGCGCGGATGTTGTCTGGAATCCCGGTTGCAACGACCTGTCCCTGGACCAGGACTGTTATCCGGTCGGCCAGGGAAAAGACTGCCTGCATGTCGTGTTCAACCATCATGATGGTGAGCGAACCTTTCAGCTTCCGGATCAGGTCCGTCATTTTTTTTGTACTTCCAGGCCCCAGCCCGGCCATGGGTTCGTCCAGGAGCAGCAGGTCCGGTTTTGTGGCCAGGGCCATGCCCATTTCCAGCAGTCTCTGCTCGCCATGGGAAAGTTGCGCGGCCGGCTTGGCAGCTTTATGCAAAAGTCCCACGCGTTCCATGATGTGGCGGCCTGGTTCCACCAGGCTCGGATCGTTGTACGCCCGTCTCCAGAACCGGTAGCTGGAGCCCTCAAGGGCCTGCACGGCAAGCTGGATGTTTTCTTCGACGGTAAAACCCTGGAAGAGCGAGGTAATCTGAAAAGAGCGGGCCATGCCGAGCCGGGCCCGGACATGGACAGGAGTTGTAGTGATATCCTTTTTCTTGAAATACAGGGTTCCGTTGTCGGCTTTCAGTAAGCCGGTGATCAGGTTCAGGAGGGTGGTTTTGCCGGCACCGTTGGGACCGATGAGAGCGTGCAGTTCACCGGGGACCACCTTGAGGTCGATCTGGTCGCAGACCCTTAGTCCACCGAAGGATTTTTGAATGTTTCGCAGTTGGAGCAGAGGTTTGGTCATGACTCCTCCTTTTGCCGAAACAGGAGTCCATGGAGACCGCCCCGGACAAAGAGGACCACGAGAATGAGGAAAGGTCCGAGGATGAGCATCCAGTGCTCGGTGTACATGGCCAGGTATTCTTCCAAAAGCAGCAGGGCAGCTGCGCCAAGCACCGGCCCGGTCAGAGTACCCATGCCGCCCAGCAGGACCATGACCATAATTTCTCCGGAGCGGGTCCAGTGGATCAACCCCGGGCTGACAAACTCTCCCTGGTTCACCAGCAGGGCACCGGCCAGTCCGGCGGCCGCTCCGGCCAGGCAATAGGAGAGTAATCTGTAGCCAAAGGTCGCATATCCAAGGACCTGGAGCCGCTGCTCGTTTTCCCGGCTGCCGATCAGTACCCGGCCAAACCGGGAATGGACCAGACGGGACATCAGGTAGAGAAAGGCCAGCAGGATCCCAAGGCAGAGAAAGTAGAAATTGCGGTCCGCGCCGAGATCCAGGCCGGGCAGCAGGTTCCGGCTGTACAGGACAAGGCCGTCTGAGCCACCATAGATGTCCAGGGAGGTGAAGAAAAAGTAGACCATCTGGGCAAAGGCCAGGGTTATCATGATAAAGTGCATGCCTTTGGTCCGCAGGGAGATGGCACCGGTGATGAGGCCAAACAGGGCGGCCAGGGACATGGCCAGCGGCCAGGACACCAGTCCGTTTTCCGTACCATGCAGCCAGGGAAGCCAGCCGAGGATTGGTGTTTTTTCGGAGCTGTGAAAGGCCAGTATTGCCACGGTATAACCACCGATTCCAGTGAAGGCCGCATGTCCCAGACTGACCATGCCGCCATAGCCAAGAATCAGATTGAGGCTGGAAGCGGCCAGACCGTAAATCAGAATCCTGGTGGCCAGGGAGAGCAGGTACTGCTGGTCCGTGAGATCCAGGATCCAGGGCAGGGCCAGCAGGAGGCCAATGGCCGGGAATATGGCCAGGTTTTGCCTGCAGATCGTGAGGAGGGTATATTTTTTTTGGGGTGCGGAATCAGTCATTGACAGGGAACAGGCCGGACGGTTTGCAGGTGAGAATCAGGGCCATGAAGATATAGACCGACATGGAGGCCAGGGCAGCGCCCATCCGGTCGGCGGCCGAAGAGTCGAGAAACAGGCGCAGCAGGTCGGGAAGAAAAGAGCGGGCCAGGGTATCCACCACCCCGACCAGTACTGCTCCGACCAGTGCCCCGCGCACCGAGCCGATCCCGCCGATCACTATGACCACAAAGGTGAGAATCAGAATTGATTCGCCCATGCCAGCCTCCACTGCCAGGATGGGGCCGGCCATGACGCCGGCCAGACCGGCAAGCAGGGTGCCAAGCCCAAATATCAGGGTGTAGAGCAGACGGATATTGATCCCCAGGGCGGCCACCATTTCCCGGTTGGTGGCCCCGGCCCGGATCTGCATTCCCAGGCGGGTTCGGGAGAAAAGGAGGTAGAGAAACAGCGCCACCGCCATGCCCACCGCGATAATTGCCAGCCGGTAGACAGGATAGTCGACTCCCGGCAGCAGCTCCACCGAACCGGAGAGCCAGTGCGGCACGTCCATGAACAGGGGCTGCCGGCCCCAGATTATCCGGGTTAGTTCGTTGAAGAAAAAGATCAGTCCAAAGGTGGCCAGTACCTGGTCCAGGTGGTCGCGGTGGTAGAGTCGGCGTAAAATGAGCATCTCCACCATCATGCCGGCCAGGGCCGCGGCCGGCAGGGCGGCGACCAGGCCCAGCATGAACGAGCCGCTACCCATGGTCACTGTCGCCGCCACGTAGGCGCCGATCATATAGAAACTGCCATGGGCCAGGTTGACCACCTGCATGATGCCAAAGACCAGGGTCAGGCCGGCGGACATGAGAAAGAGGGTGACCCCGAGCTGCAGGCCGTTGAGAAGCTGTTCAAGAAAGAGCATGGCGGCTTATTGTCTGCATTCCCCGGCGTAGGCGTCCTGGTGGCTGGAGAAGACCTTGCCCAGCAACCGGTTGCGGACAGCTCCATCTTCGGTGATCACCACTTTCCGGACATAAAAATCCTGGATCGGAAAATGGTTGGATCCGAACCGGAAGGCTCCTCGCACGCTGGCGAAATCCGCTTTTTCCAGGGCGGATCGGAATCGATCCCTGTTTGAGAGGTCTCCATGGACCACGGCCAGGGCAGAGCCGATGAGCCGGGCAGTATCATAGCCCTGGCTGGCAAAGAGGGTGGGGGAACGGCCGTATTTCTTTTCAAAGGCGGCGACAAAGGCCCTGTTGGCCGGATTGTCGAACTCAGAGCTCCACTGGGAGCTGTTGACGACTCCAGCCGCGGCAGGTCCCACGGCCTGGAGCAGCCGTCCGTCGGTGGCCGCCGGGCCAAGCAGGGGGATTACGCCCTGCAGCCCGGCCTGGGCATACTGCTTGAGGAAGTTGATTCCCATGCCGCCAGGCAGAAAGAAGTAGACCGCATCCGGACGGGCGGCGCGAAGGGCCGCGATTTCAGCTGCGTAATCAGCCTGGCCAAGCGTAGTATAGACCTCGCCGGCGATCTGCCCCCTGTAGTAGCGCTTGAACCCGGCGATGTTATCCTTGCCGGCCAGATAGTTGGGGGCAATGAGGTAGACGTTTTTGTAGCCCTGGTTGGTGGCATACTGGCCGATTACCTCGGAAAGGCTGTCGTTTTGCCAGGAGACATTGAAAAAATTTTCATGACAGTCCCGGCCGGCCAGCCTGGAGGGGCCTGCATTGGGGCTGAGATAAAAGATACCCCGGCGTACCACCCCGGGAACCACGGCCATGGCCACGTTGGAAAAGACAATACCGGTGAGGATCTGTGCCTTGTCCCGCTTGATGAACCGCTGGGCTATCTGGCGTCCCTTTTCCGGGCTGCGGCCATCGTCGCCGATGAGGAGCTCAACCGGAATTCCACCCAGGCGGCCGTCCCCCATGTCAATGGCCAGTTGGAAGCCATCGCGGATTTCCTCCCCAAGGTAGCCCGCCTTGGTGGACAGGGTGGTGATCATACCGATTTTGACCGGTTCCATCTCCCTGGCCGGGGCCGACCATGGAAGGAGTAACAGGAACCAGGTCACGACAACGAAAGTCTTTTTCATTTTTTCTGTCTGCAAAAGGGAGGACAGAGCCGTCTGTGTGAACGCAGCCTGATAGTAGGGTCTATTTCATCCTGCATTCACCAGCGTAGGCATCCTGGTGATCCGTGAAGACCTTTTCCAGGATACGGTTGGTATAGTTGCCCTCCTGGTCCCGGATTACTTTGCGGACATAGAGATCCTGGATGGGATGGTTGTTGGGTCCGAACCTGAATTTGCCACGAACGGTAGGGAAAGCCGCTTTTTTGAGGGCGGACTGGAACTCGTCCTTGCGGCTCATGTCGCCATCCACGGCCCTGAGAGCGGAGCCGATCAGCACAGCCGCATCATAGCCCTGGCTGGCGTAGAGGGTCGGGGTCCTGTTGTAGGTTTTTTTGAAGGCGGCCACGAACTTTCGGTTGGCCGGGGTGTCCAGGTCAACCGACCACTGGGAGCCGTTGACTACCCCGACAGCGGCCTCGCCCACGGCCTTGAGCAGCCGCTCATCAAAGGAAAAGGCCGGTCCGAACAGGGGAATGCTGTCTTTCAGCCCGGCCTGGGCGTACTGCTTGAGGAAGTTTATGCCCATGCCGCCAGGGAGAAAAAAGAACACCGCGTCCGGGTTGACGGCGCGCAGGGTGGCCAGTTCAGCGGCGTAATCGGACTGGCCGAGTGTGGTATAGACCTCGCCGGCAATCTTTCCCCTGTAGTAACGCTTGAAGCCGGCCAGGGCATCCTTGCCGGCCGGATAGTTCGGCGCGATCAGATAGACGTTGGAAAATCCCTTGTCCTGCACATACTGCCCCACCACTTCGGAGAGGTTATCGTTTTGCCAGGCAACGTTGAAGTAGTAGGGATTGCATCCCCGGCCAGCCAGCCTGGAAGGTCCGGCATTGGGGCTGATATAGAAGATGCCCTGGCGAACCACCTTGGGAACTACGGCCATGGCCACGTTGGAGAACACGATGCCGGTGAGGATATCAACCCGGTCACGCTTGATGAACCGCTCGGCTATCTGACGCCCTTTTTCCGGTTTCCGGCCGTCATCATCCACCAGGAGCTCTACGGGTATACCGCCCAGGCGGCCGTTTTCCATGGCTATGGCCAGCTTGAACCCGTCCCGGATGTCTTCTCCGAGATAGCCTGCCTTGGTGGACAGGGTGGTGATCATGCCGATTTTGACCGGGTCACCGGCCACGGCCAGGGATACGGAAAAAAGCAGAATGGTTATTGCGAGAAGTAGTCTGTGCATGGGGCCTCCGTTTATCGGTGACTTGAGATTCGTTTCTCGCCCGGGCCTGGTCTTGGCTTTGGACGCGTAATTATGGGGCCGCAGGCAGGGCAACAACGTGACGATAGTACCTAACAACAGGATTTTGTCAATTTTATTGTGAAGAATACCTTTGTTGTTGGATAACAAAGAAACAATAATTTTCACGGCACGGACTCCGGGGTTCAGGAGTCATTCAGGTGCCTTTGGCCGGGGCTGCCGAACGCTTTGAGCAGAAGGTGAACGGATCCGTTTGACGGATCTGGTCCGGTGGGCAGAAAGAAGGAATGATGAGGGGCGGGGATGCGGGCCATCCGGAGATGGCCCGTCAGGAAAGAGCGGCTGTATACTCAATCCCAGTCGTCGGTGGGAAAATCGGGGATCAGAAACCAGATGGCGGCGGGTTTGCAGGAGTATACCTTGTCTCCTTCTTCGAAAACACAGTCTTCAAGTTTCCAGCCAAAGCGGGCCAGGTGCTCGGCCAGTTTCTTTTTGGATTTCTCATACAGGTCCCTGTCAAACCCTTCGATGTCCGACACACAGATCATTTCAACATGCTTTTTCATCGGCGCCCTCCTCTATGGGATGGTGGATCTTAAGACCTGCTCTGCCGGTCTGGTTGGCAGGATGTAGTGTGTACACTAATCATTGTTTTGCAGAAAAGGAAGAAGAGAGAGGTCGTTGCCTCTCTCAGGTGCCACATTTTCAACGGTATCCCCGGGGATTCATTGACTGCCAGCGCCAGGTGTCTTCGCACATTTCCTCGATGGAGCGCGTTGCCTTCCAGTCCAGTTCCTTTTCAGCCAGGCCGGGATCGGCAAAGCAGCGGGCAATGTCACCGGGTCTCCGGTCGGTGATACGATAGGGTATCTTTCTGCCCGAGGCCTTTTCAAAGGCCTGCACCATGTCCAGGACAGAATACCCCTGGCCTGTGCCCAGGTTGTAGATGACGACTCCTGGCTTTTGGGTCAGTTTTTCCAGGGCCTTGATATGACCAAGGGCAAGGTCCACCACATGGATGTAGTCCCGCACTCCGGTGCCGTCGTGGGTCGGGTAGTCGTCGCCATAGACGGCCAGTTCCTTGAGTTTGCCCACCGCCACCTGGGAAATGTAGGGCATGAGGTTGTTGGGGATACCGCCCGGATCCTCGCCGATACGACCGCTCTTGTGTGCTCCCACCGGGTTGAAGTAGCGCAGCAGGGCGACGTCCCACTCCGGATCGGCAACATGCAGGTCGCGGAGAATATCCTCGATCATCAGTTTGGTCCTGCCGTAGGGATTGGTGCATGAGAGCGGAAAATTTTCGCGGATGGGAACCGTGTCCGGATCGCCGTATACCGTGGCCGACGAGCTGAAGACAATGTTCTTGATTCCCTGGTTCTGCATGACCTGACAGAGGTTGAGGGTGCCGGTGATGTTGTTGTGGTAATAGCGTAGCGGCTGCTGTACGGATTCGCCCACCGCCTTGAGGCCGGCGAAATGGATGACCGCGTCTCCATCCGGGCTTTCGCGAAATACTCTCTCCACCTCACCGGGGTTCAACAGGTCGGCCTTGAAAAAGCGGATGCTCTGACCGGTCAGCTCTTCAACCCGGTTCAGGGCTTCCCGGCTGGAATTGCAGAGGTTGTCGAGGACTGTGACCCGATGGCCCGCCTCCAGGAGCTCCAGGCAGGTGTGGGAGCCGATATAACCGGCACCGCCGGTGACGATGATATGCATGACACTTACTCCAGGAAAGAGAAAGGATGGAGATGGGAACGGTTGGATACTCTTACTGTATATCATAAAAACCTGATCGACTTCAAAACGAAATCCTGATAGAATGCAAACAGTTTGAAATTTCACAGTAAACAGGGAAAAAAGAGGTGTGTCATGCCCTATGTATCCATCCGTGTCGCAGGAAAGTTGAGTCGCAAGCAGAAAAAGAAAATCGCCAGGGGCGTGACAGACGTCATTGCCAAGGCGGCCAACAAACCCAAGGAGTCCATTTTGATCTTCATCGATGAAGAGAGCAGGGAAAATATCGCCAGCGGCGGTGTTCTGCTCGACGAAAAATAAAAACAGTCTCAGCGCCATGGACCGGGAGCAGGCCAGGAAGCACCTTGCCGAACTGCGCGAGCAGATCAACTACCATAATTACCGTTATTACGTGCTGGATGACCCGGTCATCTCGGACGGAGAATATGACCAGCTTTTTGGTGAACTGCTGGAGCTTGAGGAGCAGTTTCCCGACCTTGTCACACCGGATTCGCCCAGTCAAAGGGTGGGTGGGCCACCGCTGGACCGGTTCGAGACCGTGGAGCACCCCCTGCCCATGCTCAGCCTGGACAATGTTTTTTCTGAAGGGGAGCTGCGGGAGTTTGAGGGGAAGATACGCCGGTTTCTGCAATGGGAAAAAGAAATCCACTACTCGGCCGAGCCCAAACTGGACGGATTGGCCGTGGAACTGGTTTATGACGAGGGGATGTTCACCATTGGCTCCACCCGGGGAGACGGTTTGGTCGGCGAGAATATTACCGCCCAGCTCCGGACTGTCCAGGCTATTCCTCTGCGCTTGCAGGGATTGGTCGGAGATGCACCGCCCCGTCTGATTGTCCGTGGTGAGGTCTACATGCCCCTGGAGGGCTTTGAGGCACTGAACAGGGAACGGGCAAGCCGGGGCGAGCCGCTGTTTGCAAACCCCCGTAATGCAGCGGCCGGTTCGCTGCGACAACTTGATCCCCGGGTCACTGCTTCCCGGCCGCTTTCCTTTTTTGTCTACGGGGTGGCCGATACCGGTGCCACCCCATGCTCCACCCAGCAGGAGCTTTATCGGTGGCTGGCCAGGCTTGGCTTTAAGGTCAATCCCCTTGTCCTTCACTGTCCGGACATCGAGACTGTTGTCGCCCGCTACCATCATCTGCAGGAGGTACGCCATCGGCTGGAGTACGAAATCGATGGTATGGTGGTCAAGGTGGACAGCTTTGAGTTACAGCACCGGCTTGGTGCGACCAGCCGTGCTCCCCGTTGGGCTGTGGCCTGGAAATTCCCGGCCATTCAGGCCACCACGAGAATAAAAGATGTGGAGTTTCAGGTCGGGCGGACCGGAGCTGTCACCCCGGTGGCCATCCTGGAACCGGTTACCGTGGGCGGGGTAACGGTTCAACGGGCCACTCTCCATAACCAGGACGAGATTCGGCGCAAGGATTTGCGTATTGGCGATACGGTTCTGATCCAGCGGGCCGGGGATGTCATACCCGAGGTGATCAAGCCGATCGTGGAAAAGCGGACCGGTCGGGAACAACCCATTTTGTTTCCAGAAAAATGTCCAGAGTGCGGCCACCCTCTGGTCCGTCCTCAGGACGAGGCGGTCATCCGCTGCATCAATCCGCACTGCCCGGCTCAACGGCTGCAAAGCTTGATATATTTTACCGGCAAGAACGGCCTTGATATCGAGGGCCTGGGGAAGAGAAATATGGAGCAGCTGGTCGAGGCCGGTCTGGTCCGGGACCTGCCGGATATCTTCCGTCTGCGGGTGGAAGAGCTTGAGGGACTTGACGGCTGGGGCAGAAAATCGGCTGAAAATGTGATCAGTGCCATGCGCGCAGCTTCACGTCCGACTCTGGATCGTTTTCTGGCGGCCCTTGGTATCCGTTTTGTGGGCGAGGTGACCGCTGCCCGGTTGGCCCGTCATTTTGGCTCTTTGGAGCGAATCATGGAGGCCTCCCGGGAGGATTTACTCGAGGTGGACGGGGTGGGTGATCAGGCGGCGGACAGTCTGCTGGATTACTTTTCCGACCCGGATGTTCGGGCCATGCTGCGGAAATTGCAGGAAAACGGTCTTCGGATCCAGCCGGTGGAGGCCGGGGTTCCCAGACCACTGGAAAACCGTGTTTTCCTGTTTACCGGTTCCCTTGAGGCCATGTCCCGCAACGAGGCCAAGGCCCGGGCCAAGGAGCTCGGGGCCCAGGTGGCCACCACTGTGAGCCGCAAGGTGACCGATGTGGTCGCCGGGGTCAGGCCTGGCGGCAAGCTGAAGAAAGCCCGGGAAATGGGACTGAGGATTCTTGGCGAACAGGAGTTTTTTGATCTGCTGCAGGGGGATTCATGATGGCTGAAAAACGGATTCATGCCATGGTGCACGGAAGGGTGCAGGGAGTTTTTTTTCGGGATCATACCCGGCAAAAAGCTCTTGAGCTGGGCCTGGAAGGCTGGGTGCGCAATGTTGCCGACGGTACGGTGGAGGTAATGTTCCAGGGGGACGAGGATAAGGTCGCCCAGATGCTTGACTGGCTCCATGTCGGCTCACCCCTGTCCAGGGTCTCGGCGGTTAAGTTTGAGGAAACTGCGCCTGTCCAGGGTGAGCTGGGCGGTTTTCATATCAGGTATTGATTTTTCAGGGATAACAGATGAGTAAAGTACAGGTTCCTTCGGGACAGCCGGCCGGCCGGATCAGTTGTCCCCACTGCGGCAATGACAGGGATTTTGTCGAAGTGGCCGAGGATGTGGTGGTGACGACCCATTATGTACAGAATATGGACGGGAGTTTCACCCCCCAGCAAAATGACACCGAGATCCATGGAGAGATCCATCTGTTCTGCGGCAACTGTAATGCCGATCTCAGTCGTTTTCACAGCCATTTCCTGGAGATGATCTTTTAGTGGGCCGGCGGATCGTCAGGGACAACCAAACCCTCCTGAAGCTTTATGAGGAACTGGCCGGCGGTGACGTTGTTGTCGGAAGGATCCGTATGCGGCCCGGTGAGGAGTTGCTGCTCCTGGATCTTGCCGCCCGCTCTGTTCACCTGATCCCCTCGGGCCTGGCTCAGGTCTGCAGCCGTTCCAAAGTGCTTCAGACCCGGTTGCTTGGCCGGTATATGGTGCCGGGAACCCGGGCGATCCATGACCGGCACGACCTCATGGATGCGGTTGGCTTTTGGGGCCGGGAAGGACTGGGCGAGGTGGTGTGCAAGCTTGACCGTGCCAACGGGGGACAGGGTGTTCTCTGGTTCAAGACTATCGAAGAGGTGGTTACTCAGGCCGTTCTCGGCGTCCTGACCTATCCCTTTGTGGTGCAGCCTTTTATCAGCGACTGTCGCGATGTCCGGGTGGTGTTGCTGGGTGAAACCGTGGATGCCTACGAGCGGCATAACCCGGATAATTTCCGACACAACCTGCACTGTGGCGGGGTTGGCCGGCCCTGGCCTCTTTCGGAAAGTGAAGAGAAGTTGTGTCGGGAGGTCATGGCCCGGGCCGATTTTCCCTATGCCCACGTGGATCTGCTGGTATCGGGAAGTGGCGAGGTGTGGTTATCTGAAATTAATCTTCGCGGGGGATTGCGGGGCAGCAGGTTGACCCAGGATGATTACAACCGGCTGGTGGCGCAGGTACACGAGGAGTTGTTGGCCGGCCTGCTGACGCTGGGATGATGCCACGGTCTTTTAACATGTAGTGTGGTCCGTGCATAAAAAAAAGGAAGGTTGCCCTGGCTGGCAACCTTCCTTGTATCGTAAAACGGTGGATCGTCTACGAATCAGACACAACCGGTCGGCTTGGGCAGGCCAGCCATCTTACAGGCTCCCTTGCCGGGTCCGGACGGGAACAGCTCGTAGATGCGCTTGAGCGGGAAGCCGGTGGTCTTGGAGAGGATACGTACCATGGGAGCGATGCCGTTCTTCTTGTAGTACTCCTGCAGGGCGTCAATAACTTTGCGATGCTCATCGGTCAGCTCGCTGATGCCTTCAACGCTCTTGACATACTCGACCCAGTTCTCGTCCCATTCTTCGGTTCCCTTGGTCAGGAAGCCGTCCTCGTCTACCTCGTAGGTTTTTCCATTGAACTCGATAGTTGCCATGGTTAGTCCTCCTTGCGGCAAAGTAATATGAATTGATTTAGTTTATCCCCTGTAACATAAAACAAAATTTTAATACTATAGGGCTGACTGTTTGTCAAGTTGACCCTCTGTTTTTTTTGAATGAGGAGCCAATCATAGGCGCAGGGCAGGGAGGTATGCATTTTTTACTGGTAAGGTAACATGTAATCGGGGTAATTATACCGCTTACGGTCCGGGCCGGACTCTATATAATCGACATTGCAGGAGCTATAATATAATGCTGAGTATCTTACGAAGACAGGCCCAGTCGATCCTGATCCAGGGGCTGGTGCTGATCATAGCCATTGTCTTTATTTTCTGGGGCGTGGGGACCAATATGACCAACAAGCGAAACTCCATTGCCGTGGTCAACGGCGAGGAGATCTCGCTGCAGGATTTTCAGCGCAATTACGAACGAACCGTGGACCAGTACCGCCAGCAGTTTGGCGGCGCTCTGCCGCCGGGCCTGCTCGAGCAGCTTGGTATCAAGCGGCAGGTGATGCTGCAGATGATTCGGGCCGAGCTGCTGCGGCAGGGTGGTGAGGCCATGGGGATCCGGTTGTCCAAACTGGCCACCCAGGAGGCTATTAAAAATATGGACGTGTTTCATGAAAACGGCCAATTCAGTCTCCAGCGCTACAAGGATTTACTTGCCCGTAACCGGCTGACCCCCTCTTCCTATGAAAAAGGACTGCAGCGAGACATGCTGGTCGAACGGGTAACCAATGCGGTAAGCTCGTTTGCCGTGGTCCCGGATACCGAGTTTCAGGTCTGGCTTGATTTTCTTGGTGAGGAGATCCGGCTTGACTACGCAGTGTTCAAGCCTGAGGATTATGTCGGCCAGGTACAGGTAAACCAAGGGGATCTTGTCTCCTGGTATGAACAACATAAGGAAGAGTATCGTCTGGAACCCAAGGTCAAGTTGAAATACCTCTTCTTTCCAGTGAAGGCCGGCCAGGGGGAAGAGACCGGGAACAAGAGCGAGGCCTTCAAGCAGGCCTCACAGGCCTATGAAGAGATCATCAGGACCGGCAGCATCGACAAGTACGAACAACTTGGCAAGGCAAAGGTGTTGGTAACCGACTATTTCTCCCGCAGCCAGCCGCCGGCCGGAGAGGTGTCGGATCCGGCCTTTCTTGAAAAGGCTTTTCGTCTGAAAAAAGGAGAGCTCAGCTCGCTGGTGGAGCTCAAAAACGGTTTTGCCATCCTCTACGTTGCCGGCATACAGGAGGCTGCTGTGCCGGAGCTGGATGAGGTCCGTGATCGAGTGGTGGCTGATTACCGGAAAGACAGGGCTGCTGATCTGGCCAGAAAGGCGGCTGAAGAGTTTCTCAAAAAGGCTGTTGCTGAAAACGGGCGGCTTCCATCAGGAGCTGGAGTGGAAATACTGGAGAGCGGATTTTTCAAGCGAGCCACTCTCCAGGCTGGGACAACACCGCCCCTGCCGGTGGTCCGGGATGCCTTTGCCTTGACGGCCAGGGAAAACCTGGCCAGAAGTCCGGTGGAAGTTGGCGGTTCCTATTATGTCTTTGCGGTCAAGGAGCGTCGTCAGTCGGACAAGCCACTGGACGGGCAGGAACAGGAAAAACTTCGCGAGCAGCTCCAGGCATCGGCACAGAGTCGGCTGCTTGCCGACTGGCTTTCCTTTGTTCAGCAGCGCGCCAAGATCTGGACCAACGAGCAGTTTCTCCAGTGATTTCTCACGAACTTTTTGCAGGTAGTGCTTACGATTAAGCCTCTGCCTGCGGCCAGCGCTCTGTCCGGGAATACATACCGGACCCGGGCCGCCACTCGTTCCGGTCGAGATCCGCTTTTTTTCAGCCGGCCCGCCGGACCATCTCTTCCCTGCGGGTCCGGTTGGATGCCAGGATCTTCCGGATTCCCTCGTGGGAAAAGGTCACACCATGTTTTTCTTTCATCTGCCGGGCGATGTCCCGATATGACCACCGGTCTGCCCGCATGGCCATCATTTCTTCGATGATGAGTTGTTCCTTCCGGTCTTCTTCCAGTCGTCCCTCCCCATTCACCTGCCAGCCAAAGGGTACGGGGCCGCCCAGGTACCGGCCCTGCTTCTGCTGGATTTTTTTCGCATGGCGAATAGCGGCGCTTTGTCCGGATCGCTCCCGTTGGGCAAGGCGCTCAAGCAGGGTGGCGACCAGGTCGGCGATTCCGGTTGAAATAACCAGTTTCCGCTCCTGTGGCTTGACAACATCTCCTTCCAGCTCCGCAATATGCAGTGAGATTCCCTGTTTCTTCAGGCGGCGGATCAGCCGTACTCCTTCCCTGGCCCGGGAGAAGACCATGTCGGCCCGGGCCACGATGATTGTGTCGTCGGCCTGACATACCTGCAGCAGCCGATGTCCCTCGTCGCGCTCGCCAAAAGGGCGCCGGGCGGAGATGTTCTGCTCGATGAAAAACTGGTCCACACTCAAGCCAAGCTGTTGGCTGTACTGTTCGATAACCTGTTGCTGGTCAGCTACCGGTACTCTGAATTTTTTCTCTATATCTATGAACAGATAGCCAAAGGCAGTCATTGAGAGCTCCTGTCATCGATTCTTGTCAACGGTTGACAAGAGGGTGTGTGTGGTTGACATTATGACAACTATGATTACAGGTAGTTGTCTTTTTGTCAACCAGGAACAACGTAGTTGATGCGCTGAAAATAGTCTGTTTTCTTCACTGGATACCAAAGTTGACATCTCTTGTCTGGCTCATGATCCCACAGGGATCGATGTTTCTCTTTTCCAGGATTTCTTGTCGTTTTTTCCGGATAAGCTCTCGGCTTCCCGGCCGTGAAAGCAATGGCAAAAAGCACATTTCCCTGTGGATGAAATGCATGCCCAGGAAGGTTCAGCACCGTTCTCTTTCCGCATAAACCAGCATCTCCGCTCGCGGGAACAATGAACAACGAAAGTCCCCCCGCCCGGCTGGCAACGGTGTGCAAGAGACTTTCATAATAACCAGCAAGGGAAAATATGTTTTGGCCCGTTCCATGATAGCAACCTGTGTAAAACACAATTTGAATTATCCAGACTCCCGGTTGGTTTGGGAGAGTCTGTGGGCACTGGGGTGGAAACTAACGGCTGATGATTTTTCTTTAGCGAAATCAGACAGGCATGGTAGTATGAAATGTCTTGGGATTTTTTTTACTCTTTTTGTGTGCAGCAGGATATGCCGACCGACGAAACCACCACCTTTGATCAGAACATTCTCAGCAGTCTGTCTCCAACGGATCTTTTCCTCCTCCAGTTCATCTCCATCATTTATGAACCGGTTTCGGTGACGTTTCTTGCCAACTGCCTCGGCCGGGTGGACATGGAGTTCCCTGGCGGCCGGGCGCCGGTGAAGGAGGAAATTCAGGCCTCGGTACTCCGTCTGCGCGAGCTTGGTCTCCTGAACCGTCACAACCAGGCTGTCCCGGTACTGGCCGAATTGATGACCCGGAAGGCTGTGGAGAATGGCCTGTTCTCCACCCTGGCATACCTCATTGAAAAGGAAGCTCCAGTTTCATACACCTATGGAAAATGGTCTACTCGCTGCTGGCGGGCCATGCGCCAGTTCCGTATCGGTGTCTACAGCCAGGATTTTGACAAGATAGAAGAAGCCCAGGCATTTCTTGAACAGCAGTGTAAGGAGTATCTCGGCCCTGAACCGCCCGGGGTGCGGATGGCAGGCACAGGTTTTGATATTTCCTGGTTTGCTTCATTTCCCGGTTCTCTGCAGTTTTTTCTCCTGGATCAGGTCGTTCGCTATTCCATGGAATCCCTGGTCTCTTTTCCACGGGTTCAGGAGTATCTTGAAGCCGGTATCACCAGTTCTCTTTCCGAATTCGAACTGCTGCCGTTTCGGCGTATGCTGGCCAACTACTATCTGTTCCAGGGCAAGTTAGACCCTCTGGCTCGCCTGGTTGAGGACAATGCGGATGGATTTCAGGGTTCCGGTTTTGCCGGTACGGTGGCTTTCCTGAGGGGAGAAAGTTCATTGGCACGGGATATCTATGTCCGTGATCTGGAGCAGCTCAACGCGTATGCAGGTGATGAAGGGAATTTTTTCCTCGGGATAACAGGGATCTTTTGTCTTCTGAGCATGCTTGAGCGTAACGAACCGGCAGACCGGGAAATGGTCCGGCGGGCGGTGGCCATTGTCCTTTCGCGCTGTAAAGGTTGTCCCGAGGAAATTCCGTTTCGTTTTCTCGATGCCGTGGTCCGTTCCACAGACGGAAACATGCCGGACATGATGGAACTTACCCAGCGACTGGAGGCAGACAACCGCAGCCTGACCATCCTTGTCTCGGTTCTTTCCCTTCACTGGATGGGGGTGGAAATACCGCCGGAATTCCAGGATGCCCTGGTTCATCTGGTGGAGCAGGGGCAGGATAGCGGTTTTTTCTGGGTGGCCATGGAGGCGGCCGAACTGCTGGCTGCCATTAATCCTGAGCATGGGGCCAAATATGGCCCTGTCGCCGTGTCCCTGCGGAAACAGGTCGGCTGCCGGACCGTGGTGCACATCATCTCGCCTGAGGACGACTGGAAAAAGAGTCTCCAGGAGCTGATCAGTGTCACCTCCCGGGCCCGGGAACCAAGGCGGCGGACCCGGCTGGCATGGATGGTTGATTACCAGGATGGTCGGCTGCACCTTTCTGCCCGTGAGCAGAAGAAAAGCAGTTCGGGTACCTGGAGCAAGGGGAGGATTGTTGCCCTCAACCGTCTGATGCAGTCCCGGGGTCTGGATTTTCTCACCTCCCAGGATCGCAAGGTCTGCGACGCTATCCGCCAGGAGGGAGATTCCACGGCCAAAAATGGTGGCTGTGCCTTTGATTTGGATGAGGCTCTGCCAGCCCTTGTTGGGCATCCTCTTGTTTTTCTGGAAAAATCTCCTTCCACCCCTGTTGAGCTTGTGGCCGGAGAGCCGGAGCTGCTGGTGGAAAAACAGGGTGAATTCCTGTTTATCCATTTTGCCCAGGACATCGGTGACGGCAAGATTGCAGTCTGGCAGGAAACCCCCACCCGTTTTCGGATTATCCAGATCAAGGATGAGCACCGTCGCGTTGCCGGGATCACCGGACGCCATGGACTGCGGGTTCCCATGGCCGCGTCGGGACAGGTGCTGGACGCCATCGGCAATATTGCCTCGTTCATGACCGTACACTCGGCCATTGACGTGTCGGTGGAAGGGCAGGATGTCACCATTGTCGAGGCCGATCCCACCATCCATATTCATATTATTCCCTATGGTTCCGGATTCAGGCTGGAGATGTTTGTCCAGCCTTTTGGCAAGGGCGGGCTCTATCTTAAACCCGGCGTCGGGGTGGCCAATCTCATGGCCGAGGTAGGTGGCCGTCGGCTGCAGACCCGGCGCAATCTCAAGCTTGAAGAGGAAAAGGCCCGGGAAATCGAAGAGAGTTGCCCAATCCTGGATCTGGCCATTGATATGGAGCAGGAGAACAAGCGGGAATGGCATCTACTTGATCCGGAAGAGTGCCTGCAGGCCCTGCTTGAGATCGAGGAAATCCGTGACCGGGTGGTTCTTGAGTGGCCGGAGGGCGAAAAACTGGCGGTCCGGCGCAGGGCGGGAATCAATCAGCTCAATCTCAATATTCGAACCAGTCAGCAGAACTGGTTCGCCTTGTCCGGCCACCTGGAAGTGGATCAGGACGAGGTGATCGAACTCAAGGTCCTGTTGGAAAAGGTACGCGAGGCCAAGAGCCGCTTTATTCCCATTGGCGAAGGACAGTTTCTCGCCTTGACTCAAGAATTTCGTAAACAGCTGGATGAATTGATACTCTTTGGCGATATGGAATCGGTCGAGGGTGAGGATGAGGTCCATATCCATCCCCTGGCGGCTATTGCCCTGAATGATCTTACCAGGCAGACTCGTACCACTGCGGACGGGGGCTGGAAAAAGCAGCTCGAGGCCATTCAGTATGCTCAGGATCTGGTTCCGGAAGTGCCCTCTACCCTGCAGGCAGACCTGCGGGATTATCAGACCGAGGGGTTTGTCTGGATGGTGAGGCTGGCTCACCTTGGCATTGGCGGCTGTCTGGCCGATGATATGGGTCTTGGTAAAACACTCCAGGCCCTGGCCGTTATTCTTTACCTGGCCAAGAAGGGACCGACCTTGGTAGTGGCGCCCACCTCGGTCTGTATGAACTGGGAACAGGAGGCGCTTCGCTTTGCTCCCACCCTCAATATCCGCACTCTGACCGGAACGAATCGGAAGGAGACTATCGAGTCGCTGGGCAAGTTTGATCTTCTTATTACCAGTTATACTCTCCTGCAGCAGGAAGTGGAACTGCTGGAACTGGTGGACTGGCAGACCATTGTCCTGGATGAAGCCCAGGCCATCAAGAATGCGGCCACCAAGCGGTCAAGGGCCGCCATGCGTCTCAAGGGGAGGTTTCGCCTGATCACCACTGGTACTCCCATTGAAAACCACCTGGGTGAACTCTGGAACCTGTTTCGTTTCATCAATCCCGGCCTGCTTGGCACCTATAAGCAGTTTAATGCCCGATTCGGGATTCCGATTGAAAAGCACCATGACCTGGAGGCCAGGCGCAGGCTCAAGAAACTGATCCGGCCCTTTATGCTGCGGCGGATCAAGTCCCAGGTCCTTGACGAGCTGCCGCCACGCACCGAGATAACGATGCGGGTGGAGATGAAGCCCGAGGAAATGCAGTTCTATGAGGCCATCCGCCAGCAGGCCATCGAAAATATCGAAAGCAGTGCGGAAAAATCAGGTCGACATCTGCAGATCCTGGCCGAAATCATGCGGTTGCGGCGAGCATGCTGTAATCCCAGGCTTGTCATGCCGGAGACCGATATCCCGTCCACCAAGCTGCAGGTCTTTGCCGAGGTGATCGAAGAGCTGCTGGCTTCGCGGCACAAGGCTCTGGTTTTCAGTCAGTTTACCGGTCACCTGGCCCTGATTCGGGAATTTCTCGATACCAGAGGCATTGAGTACAAGTATCTTGACGGGACTACTCCGGCCAGGGACCGGCAGCGTCAGGTGGAGGCTTTTCAGGCGGGGGAGGGCGATCTTTTTCTCATCAGTCTCAAGGCCGGAGGACTGGGGCTCAACCTGACAGCGGCTGATTATGTCATTCACATGGACCCGTGGTGGAATCCTGCCGTCGAGGACCAGGCCGCAGACCGGGCCCACCGCATAGGTCAGAAACGGCCGGTTACCGTCTACCGGCTGGTCACCGCCGGGACCATCGAAGAGAAAATTGTCCGGTTGCACCAGGAAAAACGCGATCTGGCAAATTCTCTTCTCGAGGGTGCCGATGTCTCGGCCCGTATCAGTGCCGAAGAACTTCTGGAGCTCATTCGCAGCGGTTGAGGGCGGGGGGCAGGTTCTGTGTTGTGTCAACTGCCGGAGACGGACGTCTTTCCTGTTGTTTTTTGGGAGGATCTTTCAGGCTCAGGTTTAAAAAACGATAGCTGTGAATGTCCTGCTGGAGCAGGTGCTGGGTGTACCGGTAAAGGATATTCAGCGATTCCACGGTGGCCTGACGGGACATGCGGAGCCGTTCCAGCCGGTTCAGGTCGAGGATCTGGGCATTGTGGAGGAACTTGAGGGTCTGGGTCGAGAGGGTGAAGTTTGATGCTGCCGACTCGTTGCGGCAGCGATGGCATATCAGCATTCCCGAGGACGGAGGGAGGAAGAAGATGATGTCTGGTGAAACCTCTCTGTCGCAGACGCTGCAGCGGTTAAGAACCGGTCGGTATCCTGCTTCTCCCAGAATCCGGAGGTGAAAGAGTGTTGCTGTCTGCAGGGGTGGCAGTCCGCGGTCCAGGGACCCCAGAGCCCATGCCAGCAGGCGGAATGTGGTCGGGTCACCATCCCCTTCCCGGGTAAAACAGAGAACCAGTTCGGCGATGAGCATGGCTGTGACATAGCGACTGTATTGTTGGCGCAGCGAGAGATAGGCGTTGTCAAGTTCCGCGTTAGCGAGAAAGAGCAGGCTGGAGTTCCGGGACGGTCGGTAGAAGATGTGAAGCTGGGTGAAGGGCTCCAGTTTGTTGACGAAACGGCGTTTGCTGCGCTTGGCACCCTTGGCGATACCGGTGACCCGTCCCAGGTTTGGGCTGTAGAAGGTCACCAGCTTGTCCGATTCAGCGTGGTCCCTGACCTGTAGAACAATACCCCTGGTCCTGCGTTCCTTCATGTCGTTGGTTGACAGGCTTTACAGATCAAGCAGGGCTTCGGGGATGTGCAGGATTATCTTTCCGTCGTCATCCGGCGCAGGGAAGGGAATCTCTTTATCATTGAGCATGAGCGTGGCTGCCCCGGGCGTGTCGAACTGGAGGATAATGGCCTTGTCTGCCTGCCATTGCTGCTCTTCTCCTGCTTTGAAGGTTCGTTGGGCTGGCTCCTGGTTATCGATGGTGATGGTTACCTGGCAGTCTTTGTCAAAGGCAAGATTCAGGGTATAGAGCGCTTCGGGATCTTGGGCGGCGGGAGGAGCTTTTGCAGGGGAAGATGGGCCCTTCTGGGCAACGGCTTGAGAGGCCTCCTTGTTCCTGTCGGACTGCTTTTCCGGGCTGGCGGTTGCTTCGGATATGTTTTTCTCAAGCAGGGCGCCACTTGTGAACATGTCGTTCATGCCGCTTCGGGCATCGGTTTTTCCTTCGGTGAGGAAGGAAAAGGGATTCCATGAGGTATAGACGCAAAAGGCTGTAAAACTGAGGGTGATGAAAAGGAGGAGGAAGCCGGCCATGGCGGCAGAAGAAACATGGGCCGGTTCTGCGAGGGTTTTAGGGGCCAGGTTGTTATGGCGCAGGGCTTTCTGTCGTCCGCCCCGTCTGGTGGGACCCTGTTCCCGATCACGTTCCTCGATAAATCGGCTCGCCAGTTCAGAGCCATTTTCTCCGAGAAAGTCAGCGTACAGAGAGATCAGCCCTCTGGTGAAGGTGTCGGCCGGCAGCTGGTGATAAGCCTGAGCCTCAATGGCGCGGATGTTGGAATGGGATATCCTGGTGGCCCTGGCAACCTCTTCCACGCTGAGCTCTTTTTTCAGGCGCAGGCGCTGCAGGTAGCTGCCCACATTTTCAGATACAGCCTGCTCGTCGCATTCTTCGACGGGGTTTTGCTGCAGAGAGTCGCTCTTCATGGTTCCTACAGGATTTTAATGTATGCGTTTTCACGCATCTTTTTGAGCCAGTTGTCAAAGAGTTCCTTTGTCTCCTGCTGGTAGAGAATGTTGCGTATCTCTTCCTTGACCTCGTCATAGGGGACCTTGGCCACAATCTGCCCCTGTTTGCTGGAAAGCAATTTGAATATCTGGAAACCCGAAGGAGTCTCGACAAGTTCGCTGATTTCTCCGGGCTTGAGTTTGACCACGGCTTCGCGCATTGCCGGGGCCATTTCATCAGCCTTGAAGACACCGATATCGCCGCCATCGGCGGACGACGGCAGGTCGGAATACTTTCTCGCCAGTTCCTTGAAATCCTTGCCGGCAAGGGCCTGTTCCCGGATCTCTTCGGCCTTTTTTCTCGCCTCGGCCCTGGCCCGCTCGGGATCAGGATTGTCGGGGTCCACGTTAATGCCTATCTGAAGAAGATAATATCCCCCATTCCCCATGCGTTCCATATAATGGGTGTCGTAGTAGTCGAGGATTTTCTCTTCAGGGATGATGACCCTGGAACGGACTTCCATGTTGACCAGCTTGGAGCTCAGGATCTGGCTGCGCAGATTTTCCCGGTATTGCTGCTCGTCCATTCCCATGGCCGCAAGATCGCGGCGAAATTGCTCTATGGTGGTATTGTTTCTCTCCAGAATACGCTGAAGCGCTCTGTCGACCTCTTCATCGGTGACTTTGAGATCATATTTGCGGGCTTCCTGCTGGAGAATCTTTTTGTCAATCAATTCCTCGATTACATTCTGTCTGGCCTGCTCAAGGGCTTCTTCCAGGCGATCGGGTGGAACCTGCTCGGCGATGCGCTTGAACAGGGCTTTTCCTTCCTGGTTGACCTCGGACATGGTGATGACATCGTCATTCACCACTGCCACAACCCGGTCGACGATATCGGCGGCGCAGATAGGATGGGTGCAGGTAAAAAAAAGCAGGATAAAGGCTGTTAACCAGCTAAATCGTACAGACATGGCAGATAGATGGTTTGTAAAGTGGTTGAGGGGCAACACATATAATAATGATGCGCTGGTTCAGCGCTGAAATCTACTCTGAACCATGCGACTGCGCAATATTTTTCACAGATGCTCGCTTCTGCTGTCGTTTCCGGGGGGATGGCTGCCCTGGTTCGTCGATCATGTATGGGAGAGGATTTGGAGAGAAGGTTTTGTTATGGCATGGTTGATGCATAAAAAGGGTGAAAGAAAATCTGTGGCAGGAGCTTGGTATGATATCCGGTGTACAGAGCGCATTTTCAGGACTGCAGGCATCAGGGGTCCGGATTACGGCCGTGGCTTCCAATGTGGCCAATATGAACACCGAAGGCTACAGAAGAGCCCGGGTGCTTTTTGAAGAGCAGAAAACCGGCGGCGTGCTGGCAGTTCCTGAACGTGTCGATGGTTCAGAGGTGTCCATTCAGATGGAGGCCCCTTTCGGGCTGGAAATGGTTGAGCACTCGTCTACCGATCCATCTCGAGAATTGTCGGACATGAGGCAGGCTCGGGCCATGTATCAGGCCCAGATGAAAACCATTTCGGCTGAACAAGCCAAGATGGACAGTGTACTGGATATTACAGCCTGAGTAATTCACTGTTACACAATTTTCTTTCGAATTTCAAAGCTGATCAGTTGCCGATCAGTGTTAGCTCCTCTCCTCTTCCGTAGACCGGGCGTTCTGTCCGGTCTTTTTCTTTCTGTTGCAGATTTGGGAGTCTGTGTGTAAATAGGAACAAGTGTTCAGTGTGTCCCGGTCCAGGTCAGGGCCAGCGGCTCAATTCATGACAAGCGGGTGAAACATGCCCTGTTGAGACAGGAGGTTGTATAGATATGTTGTGGCTTGAAAGAATAAAAAAGGTCACTGTTGCCACAGGTGTGCTGGTCTTGTTTTTTGGCTTCGTATCTCCACTCGGGGCCGCGGTTCAGCTGCCTGCTTTTTCTTTGCCTTCGGTTCCGGATGGAAAGACAGTATCCAGTGATGTCTATAAGGGCAAGGCCATCCTGGTCACCTTTTTTGCCACCTGGTGTCCACCCTGCCGTCAGGAGATTCCGACCCTTAAAAGGCTCAATGAGGAATTCGGTCCCCAGGGATTTGCCGTGGTCGCGCTGTCTGTGGACGAGGGAGGGCCAAAGGTGGTCGCCAAGCTCATGGAACAGGAGGAAATCAATTACACTGTCCTGATGGCCGATCGGAAAACAGCCGATGATTTTGGCGGGATCTCTGGTATCCCGACCTCGTTTTTGGTCAATAAAAAGGGCCAGGTGGTGAAGAAGTATCCCGGTTATGTGCCCCATGCCCTGCTCAAAAGGGATATAGAAATGGTGCTTCAATAGGCCTGGTGTGCCGTAACACCTTGTGGTACTGAGGAATTAAGGTTGACAAGCTTCCTTAAAGCAAATATATATTTACAGTGTTATGGTGAGGCGAAGGGAACTGTTATAACCCCCATTAATTAAAGGAGAAGATCATGAAAAAAGTGGTAACCGTCGTGATGGTAGTGGCTTTCGCCCTGAGCGCAGGGGTTGCAATGGCAGCCAGGATGAAATGCACCGTTGACTCCGTGGATGGCGACAAAGTCACCATGACCTGCAAAAAGGCCAGCAAGCTGAAAGCCGGTCAGAAGGTTATTGTCAAGGCTGCCAAGAAGAAGGCCATCGAAGGCTGCTGACCAGTATTTTTCAACGATTTTTATTTATGGGAGCCGGTTGATGGGAATCATCGATCGGCTCTCTTTTTTTGTCTTCTGCCTGGTGGAATGTGTATGGATCTTTTCAAGGCAATGGTGCTGGGTGTCATCCAGGGTTTGACCGAGTTTCTGCCCATCTCCAGCTCCGGACATCTGGTGATAGGTTCAGCTCTCCTTGGATTTGAGGGGCCGGGTATTGCCTTTGAGGTTTTTCTGCACCTTGGCACCCTGCTGGCAGTAGTGATCGCTTTTCGCACAGAACTCCGGTTGATGGTTACCGCCCTGTTTTCTTCGTCCACGGCCCGTAAAGAAGATCCGGAGCTGCGTCAGGCCTATCTGTGGAATATATATGTGGTGGTCGCTACCTTGCCGGCCGTGGGGGTCGGGCTGTTTTTAAAGGATGATATCGAAAGTATTTTCGATAATATTCTGGTGACTTTCACCATGTTGGCCGTAACCGGTGCCATCATGGTCCTGACCCGTTTTCTCCGCCAGAAGGGCACTCCGGTTACCTGTCCCCGGGCCTTTACCATCGGCATTGCCCAGGCAATGGCCATTCTTCCCGGCCTGTCGCGAAGTGGCTCCACCATCTTTGCCGGGATGCTCATGGGGATCAACCGGGAGACCGCAGCCCGCTTTTCCTTCATCATGTCCATTCCAGCCATCATCGGGGCCGCGGTACTCAAGTTGGGCGATCTGTTGACCAATCCTCCCGGCAGGGCGGAAATGATCAATATCCTGGCCGGAACCCTGGCTGCCGCCATCTCGGGATATCTTGCCATTGTCCTTCTGATGCATATCGTTCGCCGGGGCCAGTTGCAGTGGTTTGGCTATTACTGTTTTCTCGTTTCCGGAATTGGTTTCAGCTGGTATTTTCTTCACTGAAACAGGCGAACCGCGTTGGTAACCGGCCACAGGCTACGAACCTGGCCGATATACCGATACAGCAAAGGAAAAAACGTACGCAACCCCAGTTGCTCCAGATTTGTGCAGGAGCGACTGACCGTGAAAAGATGGTGTTGTTTACTACGAGTCAGCAAGAGGCGTTATGGATCCGCAGACCTTGCCTGCCGAGGTGCAGGACATTTATACAGGAATAAGAAAACAGTACAAAGTGGCTTTCGAGCCTCTTAAACTAGGCGAGGTGCGCCTCAATCTTCTCAAGGTTACTGATCTTGAGGAGATTCTTGACGGCAGGGATCCGTTTCAGGATGTGTCGGAATTCCCTTTCTGGATCAAACTCTGGGAAGCAGCCATTGTTCTGGCCCAGTTTCTTACCGGTCAAAAATTTAGCGGGGCAACAAGGGTTCTGGAGCTCGGGGCCGGGCTCGGAGCCCCGGGGCTGGCTGCTGCCGCCTGTGGTGCCCGAGTCACGTTGACCGATTATGAGGATTTGATCCTGGATTTTTCCAGGGTCAGCGCCGCTGCCAGCAAGGTGTCGGATAATGTCACTTTTGAACTGCTGGACTGGCTCGATCCGCCGGACATGGAGCCCTTTGACGTGATTATAGGGGCTGAGATACTCTTTCGGGAAGAGTTCTTTGAGCCACTTCTCAGGGTGCTGCGCAGGGCGCTTAAGCCTGGTGGAGTGATCTATCTGGCCCACGATGCCGACCGCCAGAGTGTGCAGCCCTTTCTTGAGCTGGCGCAAAAGGAGTATCAGGTTGCGGCCATGAAGCGTCGGTTGCGCAGCCTGGAAGAGGACAGGGTGATTGTGCTCAACCGGTTGACTTCTTCCAGGCGCTAAGTTGGGTTCTCTTCCTGGTCATGACAACAGAGTGATTGTGCAGCTGCCTTGTATCCCGTTTGCTTAGACATTACCGGCAAGCTGTGTGTGGTGGTCGGGGGCGGCAGGGTGGCCCTGCGCAAGGTCAGTGGCCTGCTCGAGGCCGGAGCCTGTGTTCGGGTGATAAGCCCCGAGGCCTCTGCGGAACTTGTCCGTCTGGCCGATTCCGGTCGTATCGAGTGGCTTGACAGGCCGTATCGACAGGGAGACCTCTCCGGGGCCTTTCTGGTTTTCGCTGCCACGGATAACCGGCAGGTCCAGGAAACGGTCTGTCAGGAAGCCGAAGCGGCCGGCCAGCTGGTCAACGTGGTGGATGATCCCAAACAATGCAGCTTTCATGTGCCAGCCGTTGTGCGCCGGGGAGAGCTGACCCTGATGGTCGCCACCGGGGGCAAAAGCCCGGCGGTGGCCGCCATGGTCCGTCGTCAGCTTGAAGAGCGTTTCGGGCCTGAATACCAGATATTGCTTGAGCTGGTCTCCATGGTCAGGGAGCAGGTCCTTCAGGGAGGAGCCGGTTGCTCGGCCCGGAAAATTCTGTTTCAAAATATCTTACAGGACGATATAGTTACCTGGATCAGAAGGGGCGACTGGGAACGGGTGCAAGGCCATCTGCGCAATATTTTAGGTCCGGATGTCAGCATCGACCTGCGCCGGCTCAAGCAACTGTCCGCTCCTGACTCTCAATTTTTGTGATTACCATCGAAACTCAGCACTGGTGCGGAAAAGGATAACATCACTTTGTCCTGGAAAAACTGTTTGTCAGGGAGTACCAGAGAGAGGCCATTTTCTGAATTTTGATGGTAGTCACATAATTTTTGGCATGAATATCCATGAGCTATCTGCTTTTTCAGATAAGTTTTGTCGCCTATGTGCTGGCTACGGCGGCTTATATCGTATTTTTCATCACCCAGCGCAGCGGTATTCGGCGCATCGCCCGAATGATCTTCTTTGTCGCCGCCATCCTGCATACCTGCAATATTGTCGCCCGCTATTTTGAAGCAGGCCATACTCCCATAACCAGCCAGCACGAGACGGTTTCGTTTTTTGCCTGGTCCATTGCCTGGTGCTATCTTTCCTTTCGCTGGCGTTATACGGTCAAAAATTTCGGTACCTTTGTCAGTATCCTGACCCTGCTGATGATGGTTCTGGCCGGTATTGCCAACCGGCAGGTCATGCCTCTGGTGCCGGCGCTGCAGTCATGGTGGCTGCCGATCCATGCCTCCATCTCCATTATCGCCGATGGTTTTCTCGCCCTTGCCTGTGTGGGCGGTGTCATGTACCTGCTTCAGGAGCGTGAGATAAAAAGAAAACGTTTTGGCATGTTCTATTCCCGCCTCCCATCTCTCGACGCACTGGACAAACTGAACCAGCATTGCCTCAGTGTCGGTTTCCCTCTGCTCACCCTGGGGATTGTCACCGGCTCCATCTGGGCCAAACAGGCCTGGGGTGCCTACTGGCACTGGGACCCCAAGGAAACCTGGTCACTTATCACCTGGTTTCTCTATGCCGCCCTGGTGCACCAGCGCTTTACCGTTGGCTGGCGCGGCCGGCGGGCGGCGATCATGACCATCATCGCTTTTATTTCCGTTCTCTTTACCCTGTGGGGCGTTACCTTTCTTCTGGATGGGGTGCATACCTATGCCAGCTGATACCATAGTCCTGCTCGGGGTAAATCATAAGACCACTCCCCTGGCAGTGCGGGAGAAGCTTGCACTGTCAAGCGGCTATGAGGATCCGCTTGCCGCTCTGGGCAATCTGTCCGGACTCAAGGAGTATTATCTCCTCTCCACCTGCAACCGGGTCGAAGTGCTCTTTACCTGTGAGGATCCGGACCATTCTATCCAGGAGGTTCTCGACCTGCTTTTTGGCCAGGCGGTACCAGTGGCTGAACTCGACAGGTACGTGTACCGCTACCTGAACCAGGAGGCTGTCCATCACCTGTTCATGGTGGCCTCCAGCCTTGATTCCATGATAGTGGGGGAGGCCCAGATTCTTGGCCAGCTCAAGGAGGCCTTTCGATACGCCTCTGAACTACAAACCGCAGGCACCATCCTGAACAAGCTGCTGCATAAATCTTTTTCCGTGGCCAAGCGGGTGCGGACCGAAACCCGTATCGGCGCTGCGGCAGTGTCCATCAGTTACGCGGCTGTGGAGCTGGGCAGAAAAATTTTCGGTCAACTCCGTGACAAAAGGGTCATGCTTGTTGGCGCCGGTGAAATGGCCGAACTGGCGGCCGAACACCTGGTGGGACAGGGTATTGAGGACGTGGTGGTCTGTAACAGGACCCTGGAGCGAGCTGTGAATCTGGCCCGGCGTTTCGGAGGCCGTGCGGTCTCGCTTGATGAACTGGTCGAGGAGTTGCTCAATGTGGATATCATTATCAGTTCCACCGGGGCGCCGGGAATCATTCTGACCAGGGATGATGTCAAGTCGGTGATGCGAGAGCGCCGCAACCAGCCGCTTTTTTTCATCGACATTGCCGTTCCCCGCGATCTCGATCCCAAAATCAACGACCTGGAGAATGTCTATCTCTACGACATTGATGATTTGAACAATGTGGTGGAGATGAACAGGGCTGAACGGGACAGAGAGGCGGTCAAGGCCGAGCGTATAGTGGAGGAGGAGACCCTGAAGTTCGGCCGGTGGCTCGAGAACATGGAGGTTACTCCCACCATTGTCGAACTGCGCCGGATGGCCGAGTCCATCTGCCGGACCGAGCTGGAAAAAACGCTTCCCCGTCTGGAGGGCTTAAGCAGCAAGGAGCGGAAGGCTGTTGAAAAAATGGCCGTGGCCATTGTATCGAAAATGCTGCATCATCCCATGCAGTACCTGAAAACCGATCACCACTGCAGTCAGCGCCAGGAACGGATCAATACGGTCCGCACCCTGTTTAAGCTGGATAACGGTGACGATTCCAAAGGATCGTGATGTCCGGGGAACGCAGACAGATCATCGAAGACGAGGTTTTTATTCTCCGCGATTCCGGAGAGATCCCTGAAATTGCCCTCCATGCGACTCTCCATTATCTGACCAAGGATCCGGACGGCCCCGGTCTCAGTCTCCATCCAGAAGAGTATCATGTACTGCAGAACGCTGCTGCGGCCAGATTTCGCGATATTGTCCTGCGCGACCTGAAACCGTCCAACCGCGATTTATCCATCTACCGGGGAATCGCCCGGACCATAATCAATTTTCACCGGTTCAAGTCTTTTTGTCAGCGTACCGGACATGACTGGGGTTCTTTTCCGGATCTGCTCCGCAATAGCCTCTTGTCTTTCCTCGAGAACGAGTTGGAGGAGGTTGGACGCGGCGAGCGGACGTCATCGGTCAACTGTAGCGTGGAAACATTAAAGGGTTTTCTGGTGGAACTGGAAATGGATCCAGCCCTGCTGCCGGAAGGATGGGAGCAACTCTGTCGGTCCCGGGAGCACGAGCAGGCATGATACGTGTGGGTATCATTGGTACCGGTCGGCACGGCAGCCGTTATGCCGGGCATATACTCAATGATGTGGACGGGCTGGAGCTTGTCGCCATCAGCAGAAGATCGGAGCAGGGCAGGGCACAGGCCGGGCAATACCACTGTTCCTGGTACCGTGACTGGCGAGACCTGGTCGCAGCGCCGGAGGTGGAAGCGGTTATCTCTGTGGTTCCACCGGCCTTTAATCTGGAAATAGCCCGTTGTTGTGCAGCGTCCGCCAAGCCACTGTTGGTGGAAAAACCCCTGGCGGCCCGGGTCGCGGAAGGCGAGGCAATGGTTGCCCTGGCCTCAGAGGGAAAAAAACGATTCACTCTGACCGTGGGCCAGACCCTGCGCTATAACCAGGTGATCCGGGATCTGCGTCGCCATCTTCCTGAGCTTGGTTCCCTTTACTTCTTTTCCGCCAATCAGCGGCTGGAACCATCAACTCTTTCCTGGCATCAGGAACCGTCCGTGGCAGGAGCCGGGGTCAGCTTCCATACCGCTGTTCATGTCTTTGATGCCCTGCGTTTTATTACAGGCCTGGAGGTGCGTCGGGTTATGGCCGTGACAAGGCGGCAGCATAACACCTGGCTTGAAGACCTGGTCGCTGTTCTTGTGGAGATGGAAAACGGAGTTTCCGGGACCATGGACTGTTCCAAGGTGGGGCAGGCCCGGTCTGGCCGTTTTGAATTTATCTGTGAAAACGGTCAGCTGCACGGAGAGCAGATCTATAACCAGCTGGAGCTGATTCAGGGGACCCGGCGGTTATCCCTGGATCCCGGTCCACCGGTTTCCACCATAGTCCCCCTGCTCCGTGACTGGCACGACTTCCTGAGTGGAACAGCGGACAACCCTGTCACCGGAGACGATGGCCTTCAGGCCCTGCGCTGCTGCGCGGCATGCCTGGAATCAGCCCGACTCAATCAATGGGTGGATGTTCCTTGTAGCTGACACTGACATCACCCAAGTTGTGCGTTTCACCTGTCTGCGAATGATTAATGATTATAATTGGTTTTCTTCTTTAAAGTGTTGCAGGTAAACAAAGACTCCGGATGGGTGAAACGCTCAATTTAAGCATCAGTTAAGCCAGGTGACGATTTCCTCGACAGGTGCCCTGTCGGTCCGCAATTTGTTGGCCGGTGAATCCATGTCCGGATAGCCGATGGACATGCCCAGGACCAATCGTTTGTTGCCTGGAATACCGAGGAATTCCTTGGTCTGCCGGGCATAGTCGACCGCAAATGCCTGGGGAACGGTTCCCAGGCCTCTGGCATGTGCCGCGAGCATCAGGCTCTGGGCAAAAATTCCCAGGTCAAAGAGTGACCACTGGGACAGAGAATCATCCTGGTAGAGAAAGATGCCGTGCGGGGCATTGTAGAACCTGAAATTGGTCTTTTTCGCCTTGATAATCATCTCCGGCGCCGCCAGGTCAATACCGGTGGCCTCCTTGCGCTTACGAAACAGGTCGTCGATCCGGGTCTGTTCCGGTGGCGGCCAGGATTGTGGAGCCGGGATGTCAGGGCAGGGTTCCTCGCCCTGCTCCAGCAGTTCGATCAGAAATCTGGAGAGTGCTTCTTTTTTCTCTCCCGACAGAACCATCACTTCCCAGGGCTGGCTGTTTTTGTACGACGGAGACCATCGAGCCGCTTCGATGACCTCCATAATAAGTTCACGGGGTACAGGTTCGGGCTTAAAGGCCCGGATACTCATCCGTGTCTTGATGCACTCTATTGCGTCCATGGACATGCCTCCTGTTATTTTGCGACATCTTGATTCGATCGGGTTTGTGTTTGTTTTTTCCAGCTGAAACAAACAAGGCGGCTGAAAAAAAGCAGGTTCCAGCCGCCAGTGTTCGATCCGGTTGTCGGTTCCTCCCTTAGTGTTTGAACGAGCGCTGACCGGTAAACATCATGGCCACCTTGGGATCAGCCTCGTTGCAGGCCTCAATGGAGGCGTAATCACGCATGGAGCCACCAGCCTGGAGGATGGCGCTGACACCCTCGCGGATGCCTACGTCTGCGGCATCCCGGAAGGGAAAGAAGGCGTCGGAGATCATCACCGAACCAGGCAGACCTGCCCGGTCTTCCTTGACTTTGGCGTCGATTTCTTCCTTGTCTGCCCTGTCCCGCTTACCCTGCTCGATTTCCAGTTCCAGATCGGCGTACGGAATACCGAATTTGTCAAAGCAGGTGATGTCGGCATATTTTTTATAGGCCTTGTAGACGGCTATCTCCGCCACCCCGACCCGGTCCTGCTCGCCGGTACCGATGCCTACGGTGCAGCCGTCCTTGACATAAATGACCGAGTTTGATGTCACACCGTGTTCGATGGCCCAGCCGAAGATCATGTCGTCGATCTCACGCTGGGTGGGTTGTCTGTCGCAGCGGTACTCCTTGCCCTTCCAGGTGGCCACGGCCGGTTTGAGATCCTCCCTCGAACGAATGGAGTTGACCGCTGATTGCTGAACAATGATGCCACCATCGATCAGGGATTTGAAATCAACAAACCTGTAGTTCTCAAATTCGGCCAGACGATCAATACGCTCAATTTTGATCACCCGCAGGTTCTTGCGCCGGGCAAGGATTTCCAGTGAACCCTCTTCAAAATCCGGCGCGCAGACAACTTCCAGGTAATTCTGGGACATCAGCTCGGCCGTTTCCCTGTCCACTGGACGGCTCATGATGACGGCTCCGCCAAAGGCTGCGATCCGGTCGGCCCGGTTGGCCCGGTTATAGGCATCAGCAAGGGTCTCGCCAAGGGCGGCGCCACACGGATTGTTGTGTTTGAGGATGACCGCGGCCGGTTTGTCCATCAGGTACTTGAGGATGTTGAGGCCGTTGTCCACGTCGGTGAGGTTGATTTTGCCTGGATGTTTGCCTACCTGGAGCATGTCTTCCACGGTGATACCGCTGACCAGGGAGTTTCCGGGTTCGATGAATTTGCAATCGCCCAGCACCAGATTGCCGTTGACCAGTTCATAGAGAGCGGCCTCCTGATCCGGGTTTTCGCCGTAACGCAGGCCACGTTCCTCTTCCGTGCCGTCTTCCTTGGTGATCTTCCACGTTTTTTTTCGGTATACCAGGGTCTGATCACCAAAAGAAATGGACATTTCCAGGGGAAAGGAGTCCCCGAGGATAGTGGTGTACATCTTCTTAATGTCTGACATCTTTTTTTCTCTCCTTCATCTGAAAATTGGCCTCGTTGATTTATTCTGCCGGAACAGGAACCGGCTTCTGATTTTCCAGGTGTTGAAACTCCCTGTCCCAGTCCTTGCAGACCGGGTCAAAGCCTTTGCGGCGGATGGCTGCGCAGACTTCGCCTATGCTGCGGTGGTCACCGACACTGAACTGTTCGCCGTCGTGATGATCTCCTTTTTCTTCATCCTGGGAATATCCACCTGGCGCAGTGCAGGATCCCGCCGAATAGCGGGTGGGTCCCAGTCCGAGCATACCATCGCGGTATCGTTCTTCTTCCCGGGTGGAAAGGATGAGTCCCACGTCTGGATCAAAGATCCTCAGGGCAAAGATGAGCTGACTCAGATGCGTCTCGGTTACAGGGACCATGGGCTTGAAGGATCCGGCCGCCGGGCGCAGCCTGGGAAAGCTGACCGTGAAGTTGGTTTTCCAGAAATGTTTGCGAAGCCAGACCAGATGCAGGCCAAGGGCCAGGCCCTCGCAGCGCCAGTCGGCCAGCCCCAGCAGAGCACCGATGCCGACCTCGCGCATGCCGGCGGCCGCGGCCCGGGCCGGGGTCTCGAGGCGGTAGTCGTAGTCGCATTTTCTGCCGCTCAGATGCACCTGGTCATACACGCGGCGGTCATAGGTTTCCTGGTAGATGGCCACACCGGTGATTCCGGCTGCAAACAGCCGGGCATACTCTTTGGTATCGAGCGGTTGGACCTCGATGGACAGGGAAGCAAATCGGTCCCGGAGGCGCAGGGCAATGGCTTCGAGGTAGTCCACCCCAAGCGCAGCCGGTGCTTCGCCGCTGACGAGGAGAATATGCTGGAACCCCCTTTTCCGCAGGATCTCGGCTTCGGCTTCGGCTTCTTCCAGGCTGAGTTTGCGACGAGCGATCCTGTTGTCTGCGGAAAAGCCGCAGTACGCACAGCGGTTGGTACAGAGATTGGAAAGATACAGCGGAGCGTAGATCTGGGTGGTCCGGCCAAAGCGCAGGGTGGTGATTTCTTTTGACTCGGCGGCAAGCTGGGGCAGCATGGTCCCGGCCGCCGGTGAGAGCAGGGAGGCAAGGTCATCGATCCGCAGGTGTTCCCGGCGCAGGGCAGCCAGGACATCGTCCACCGTTGCCTGGCTGATGAGACCTTTAAGGGCGGAAAAGTCCGGGACAGTGAATCGTGGCGGTGGGGTGCCGGGGGCGGTCATGATGTTCATCTCTGCAGGAAATCAAGGTTTTCGGTAAGCATTCCTTCCTGCGGGGAGGAGGCGCTGGCCTTTTTGGACGGCCGGCCAAGCCCGGCTTCATAGGCTTCCCGGCCGGCCTCTACTGCTGCCTTGAAAGCCCTGGCCATCCGCACCGGGTCACCGGCCACGGCAATGGCGGTGTTCACAAGCACGGCATCAGCCCCCATTTCCATGGCCTGAGCAGCATGGGATGGGGCACCGATTCCGGCATCGACCACCACGGGAACTCTGGCCTGCTCAATGATGATCTCCACCTGGAGATCGGTCTGGATCCCCAGGTTGGTGCCAATGGGGGCACCCAGGGGCATGACCGCTGCTGCGCCGGCGTCCTGCAGTCTGAGCGCAAGGATGGGATCAGCGTTCATGTAAGGCAGGACGATGAACCCTTCCTTCACAAGTTGTTCAGTGGCCTTGAGCGTGTCCACCGGATCCGGGAGCAGGGTTCGTGGATCAGGGGTGACCTCCAGTTTAAGCCAGCTGGTACCACTGGCGGCCCTGGCCATTCGGGCCAGCCGGACGGCCTCTTCGGCATTCCGGGCGCCCGAAGTGTTAGGGAGAAAGTGGATGGTGTCATGGTCCAGGTGGGTCATGATATCATCCTGGGGGTTGTTCAGGTCCACCCTCCGCAGGGCCACGGTCACCATCTGGGCGCCAGAGGCCTCGATGGCCCTTCCCATTAGTTCGGAAGAGGCGAACTTGCCGGTACCGACAAAGAGGCGTGAGGCAAAGGGGGTCTCGGCAATGGTCAGCATTTCAGCCGCCTCCAACAAAACGAACCAGTTCGACCCTGTCTCCGTCCTGGAGAAGAAGGGTGTCGTACTGGTCCGGATCAATGATATTATTGTTGACCTCGGCCACGATGGATTCCGGCCTCAGTTTAAGAGAATCGAGCAGGGAGGAGAGTGTTGTTTCCGCCTTTATTTCCTGCTGTTGTCCGTTACAGATAATGTGCATAATGGGTGAAAAATATGTTTGTAACAAGGGAAGAGCACGCAAGAACAACAACCACTGGTGCTGGCTCTTCGTGCTCTTTGGTGTCTGGGGCAGGTCTCCTGAAAATCGCGTTTCTCAGACCTCGTTTTCTCCCAGCAGGATGCGTACCACCTGGTTGGCCTGCTGGTGTGCTGCTATGCCGACCCTCGGGGCAAGGAGACTGCCCGTGGTGGCCACGTCGGACTCGTTATCACCCACGAGGTAGATGTTGTTTTTTATCCTTCGGGTCCGGATGGTGTTGCCAGGTCCATAACCGGCCAGTCCGGAAGCTCCGACGAATCCCTTGTTCTTCATGCATTTGAGCGCCACCCTGAGGGCTGCGCTTTTCATGGCCACCTGGTCGAAGCACTCCACGAGAATATCAACCCGCCCGGCCAGCTCGGTGATGGTCTGTTCGGTGAGCTGGACATCAAGGGGTTCCACCGCGACAAAAGGATTGATCCGGACCAGGGTATTTTTCAGGGCCCTGGTTTTCTTTTGGCCGATCTGGTCGATAAAGTATTGCTGCCGATGGATGTTGCTTAGATCGACAACATCATAATCACATATGATGAGCTTGCCAATACCGATTTTGACAAGACTTACCGCCACTGCCGATCCCAGGCCACCGAGACCCATTACCCCTACTGTTGCCTTTCTGAGATGTTCCTGTACTTTTGGACTGTGACGTATTCGAAGTACCTTGTCCATGTCCAGGGCCGAGGGGATCTCGCCCTTCTTGATCAGGGTGCATCGGTCTCCATCCTTGAGAAGCGTTTCCGGGCCCACCGGTTTGCCGTTGAGCACAAAGACGTCGGCATATGGTTTGACCTCGGCGGCCAGGTCTTCCATGCGCATATCCTGGCGATAGGGCCAGGGCTGTTCATTGACCACAAGCATGACTTCAGCTGACCCGAAGGGTGAGGGGAGGAATGTGTTCGGATTCTTCTATCCGGCAGTTCTGAAGCACTGAGTGGGCGCCGATGACAGCATGATCGTCGAGGATGGCGTCATGAATCATGACTCCGGCATGGAGGATACAACCGCTGCCGATTTCGGATCTGCCGGTCACCTGGACCCCCGGTTGGATCACCGTATCGCTGCCGATTTCAATTCCCGGAGCAATGGAAATGGTCTCTGGACCATACATTGTGACGCCGGAGAGCATGAGTTCCCGGTTGCGCCGCATCTGCAGTTCCCGGTGGGCCAGGGCCAGTTCCACCCGGGAGTTGACCCCGAGAACGTCGATAGCCAGGGGGTGAAGGAAGGTTTGCACCTTTTTTCCCTGGTGTCTGCATATTCCGATGATGTCGGTCAGGTAGACTTCGCCCTGGCTGTTGTCGGTTCCCACCTGTCTGAGGGCCTTAAAGAGAAACTCCCGGTCAGCAAGGTAGATGCCGGCATTGATCTCGGTGATCCGCCGCTGTTCAGGAGTGGCATCCTTTTGCTCCACGATCTCCACAATAGTGCCATCCGTGTCCGTGATGATCCGGCCGTAGCCGAAGGGATCGTCGAGTCGGGTGGTCATCAGGGTAACCGTGGCGTCACTTTGCAGATGGGTGTCGACCATGGCCCGCAGGGTTTTCGGTTGGATGAGCGGAGTATCACCGCAGAGAATCATGACCAGTTCCGCCCGGTCACAATGTTTTTTTCCGCAGAGCACAGCATGGCCGGTGCCGAGCTGCTCTTCCTGGACTATCGGGGTCACCTGGTAGGACGAGAGGGAGGATATAACCGCTTCGCGCTGGTGGCCGACGATAACCGCTATATTCTGGATACCGGCTGTGGTGACCGAATCAAGGACGTGGTGGAGCATGGGCCGATAGAAGACTTCATGCAGGACCTTGGCCCGATCAGATTTCATTCTGGTGCCCTTGCCTGCGGCAAGAATAATCGCAAGGATATCTTTCATGGTTCGTTTCCGCTCAAAAAGTTGAAAATATGGTGTTCACTGTATCAACAACAGGCAGTCAAATGCAAGGGGTTCCGGAGGAGTAGAGCTGCTGCATGGCTCGAAGTTCGTGCAGCACTTTGTCACGTAGAGATTGGGGCGAAAGAACTTCGGCCTGGCTGCCGAACTGAAGGATTTTCATCAGCAGTTCCCGGTCGTCGGCCACAGGCAGGGACAGGGTAAGGCCCTTTTCGGTCTGTTTCATCAGTTGCCTGGGATGCCAGCGCTGGTTGGCAACGATACCTGCGGCCTTGCCGGTGAATCGGACAGTGGCCATAGCCGTGGGCTTGCCCTTGAAAATACCGAAGCTTTCATATAGCCAGGTGTCTCCTGTCTTCAGCGAATGTTGGACTTCCCTGTCTCCCGGGACAGCTTTTTTTACCCTTCCAAGATGAAACATTCGTCGCTGTCTGCGGAGGTGGCACCAGGCCAGCAGATACCAGCGGCCCTGGTAGTTGACGAGTTTCAGCGGATCCACCGTGCGTCGTGAGACCCCGCCGGCGGGTACATGATAGACGATCTTGAGTTGTCTCTGCCGGCGGAGAGTAGTCAGGACCGACGTGAATACCTTGACATCAACCTGTTCCATTTCGATCCATTCGCAATGCAGCAGGTCGTCGATATTTTTCTGTCCGGGAAAGATCAGGGATTCGAGGCGCTGCTTGAGTTCCTCAAGTTCGGGTAGAGAGGCCAGGCCGGATTCGCGGATCATGTTGCCGAGCATGCCGAGGATCAGGGTCAGGGAAGGGCTGTTTTCAAAGGGCAGGCGGAAGGTCGCATCGGTATAGTAATAGCCGTTTTTTCGCTGGTCAAAGGCCAGTGGCGCCAGGAGCCGGTCGCGGAGATAGGCGATATCCCGATGGGCGGTGGCCCTGGATATTTCGAACTCTTTCTGCAGCTGGACGGTATTGGGATAACGGCCTTCGCTGAGCAGGGAGTGAAAGTAATAGATTCTTTCTAACTGGCTCACGATTGTTCGACGCCCCCGGTTAATTCCGGCGGGCATTTTTTCAAGAAAAAAGAATGGAAAAACAGGGGGTGCTCACTATATGACACTCCTCTCCTGGTAGAGTCAAGGAAAAGAGCAGAAAAGCATTATGCAATTTTCATCAAAATCAAAAAAATGTCTGAGCCGGAAGATAAAATGCCATTTATGCGAAAACGTTGAATTCAGGGTCTTTTACTGGTGCATTCTGACAGATGGTTGTCCGGAGCGAAGCGATGTTATTCTTTGCAGCACCGAGGCTTTGTTTGGGCGGTAATCAAGAAAATATTTTTGCGCCGGGGGGCGGTGGCCGGCGGAAACCAGGTGACCGGGCTCTGAAGGATGAAAAGAACACAGGAGGAAGGGAATGGAATACAGAATAATTGCCGGCAGAACATTGTTTTCTTTTACCATGACAGACGATAGCCTGGATTTGAACGAGGTCTGTTTTCTTGGTGAGGATGCTGTCTTGAACGGGGATGGACCCCTGGTGATCAAGAGAGAGAACGGTCATCTGGAATGGTTTGTATCCGGTAAGACCAGAGTAGCCCACCTGTCAACGGATCAGTTTCGGTTCCTTGCCAGGGTGGCCAGGTTCTTTCGCAGCCTGGCAGGCATGGGGAGAATGGCAGAGGAAATTTGGTTACAGAGTATGCCGGGGCAGGCCCGTGAAACATCTGGGACAGTGAGGGGTTATGACCATACCACAGGTCGGCCCCTGATTTCCTGCCGCATTTGATAAACGTAATCCAGAGAGAAGGGCATGGGACGGGAACAGGTCGAGACCATTAATCAGCTTGTCAGTGGCCGGGGGACAACCAATTACGACTGCAGTTCACGCTGTGGTCGCTGCCTGTACCGCTGCAGCCTGTTCAGAACCAGAGAATATATCAGTGATGATCGGGCCTTGTCTGTCTTTGCACAGGTCAAATCATTGAGCTGCAGTTCCATGCATTTTCCTGACCTTCAGCCCTGGGAATTTTACCTGGAGCCCGGGTCGGAGAAGAAAGGACGATGAGGGGGCAGGGCGAACATCAGCGCTGGGTGGTGGTGCGGGTAGCCACAGATTTTCTGACGCCGCACGAAGAATTGAACTTCGGTTCCATGAAAGGGGAGATTCGACGTTCATGGATAGCCTCCAAGAGCTGGGCCGGATTACGGAGAAACTCTTCGGAGAGTTTCTGGGGGTCAAAGAAATCCTGCGCATTGGTCGACATCAGGTTCAGCTGTTCCCAGCGGGTGAGGTAGTACTGAATGAGATCCGGGAGCCGGGTGAAAACGGTCTCCCCGGGAAAAGGATCCTGGAAACTGGAACGTAGCAGTTTTTCGCAGGAAAGGGTCTGGCTCTGATAGAAATTTTCAAGGAACATCAATTCCGGCGGCATGCGGGTTTTGATACCGATCCTGGAGAGGAAACGAATCAGGTGTTGAATACATGCGGCTCCGAAACGGGCAATGGACAGCGGGAGATACACTTCCTTCGGGCTTTTGAGTCCCAGGTAGTTGCGAATGGTCAGGATGAGCTGGGCCAGTTCAACAGGGTTGGAATCGGCGAAGTGGAAGGTCTGGCCGGAAAATTCCTCCCGGTTGTTCAAAATGTGGCGGACAAAGTGGGGAATTTTCCTGGTGTTTGAATAGGAATGGTAAATCCCTGGCATGGTCAGCAGCACAGGCATGGACTGATCAGCAATGGCAAAGAGCATGCGGTGGAACCCCTGGATTTTATGATCATGCTTGCCGTAGACTATGGCGAGCCTGATGGTGGTGTAATCAAGTCCTTCGTTTTCTCCCAGATGACGCAGGGTCATCTCGCTCATAAGTTTAGATTTGGCATAGTTGGTGATATCAGAGCTGAGCGGCAGGTGATCTTCTTCCCTGAGGTTCAGGCCCGGCGGCAGCACGGCGGCTGAGCTGAAGAAAATGTAGGGAATTTTCAGTGCCATGGCCACTTTGGCCAGGTTGATGCTGCCAACATAGTTCACATCAAAGGCCAGCTTGGGGTTGGCGTCAATGGCGGCAATGGCCGTGTTGATGATGAAATCGGGCCGGTACTTGTTGAAATAGGAGGCTATGTCATCGGGATTGGCCAGGCTCATCTTCTTGGAGTTGGGCGCCAGGATGTCATACCCCCATTTCTTGAAATGGTACACTATGGAGCCACCAACAAGGCCGGAACCACCGACGATGATGCCAAAGGGTCCTGCAGATGATGGTGTGCAGTATGCCATGGGTCCTGCAGTTCTATGTCCTGGAATGGAAATGGATTATGTCATGCCTGCCTTAAGAAATGGTTAGCATGATAGTACATGTGAAAGCAAGATATAATCAAGCCATATCGTGTCACTTTGTAGTGGTTTTCTGCTTTCCAGAAAGGAGTGACGGAATAGTTGCTGCCTGCAGAAGACAGTGTTTCGGCGAGAAGGTGAAGGAGAGTCCTGAATAAGAAAAACCCCTGCCAGAGTAATCTGACAGGGGTTTTTTAATAAAAAGATCGGCGGCGACCTACTCTCCCACGCAGTCTCCCACGCAGTACCATCGGCGCTGAGGAGCTTAACTTCCGTGTTCGGAAT
>NZ_JBPMMS010000035.1:0-160013 GCF_054025815.1 Desulfolithobacter sp.
ACCAATCACATGAATTGATTTCAAGGATTGGACTTCAACAAAAAAGCCTAACCAGCTCTCACCGGTCAGGTTCGTTTCGGCCCGCTTGAATGCTGTTCAGTTTTCAAAGATCAATCCCGCTTGACCAGGTGGTCAAGTGGTTTGTGCTCTATCAAGAGCGTTATTCAGATTAGCGCCTTTGACCTTGTTTGTCAAGATATTTTTCAAGGCTGCGTTGTTGTGCACGATCTTCTGTTCGCGAGCAACGGGACGACAATCTACTGCATCGTTTTTTGTCTGTCAATATTTATCTGGCTCAAGAATAGTTTTTTTGCTCCTTTGTTGAAAACTTATTGGAACCAAACACGGTTTTCTTTTTCTCATTGCCTTCCTTCTCCGAGATATCGTAACATGCCTGCCGTGACAGTCTATCACACCCAGATTCCGTAACGACAGACAACTAACTACAGGAGGAGTCCTGCATTATGGCCCCGGAACAGACGACCCCAACTGGCAGCAAAGCCTGCCATCATCTCCTTCGCAGAATTCCCAAGGTAGATGAATGCATCCTCCGCCTCGCAGGGGAGCCATCTTTGCCAACGGACGTACCAATGACACTGGTGACCAAGGTCGTACGTCAGGTGCTCAATACCCTGCGTCAGGCCATCCTTGCCGGGGAGGTGGTTGAAACCGAGGATCTGGGCATGAAGCCGGTCCTTGCCCGTATCCTTGAGGAGGTTCGGAGGCAGAATCGTTCCCGCTTTCGGCGCTTAATCAATGCAACCGGAGTTATTGTCCATACCAATTTTGGTCGTTCGCTGTTACCCCGCGCTGCCATGGAACAAATCCAGCAGGCTGGAAGTCGCTATTCCAACCTTGAGTTTGATCTTGACACCGGCAGGCGTGGCAGTCGCTATTCTCTGGTAGAAGAACTGCTCTGTGATCTGACCGGAGCCGAGGCTGCCCTGGTCGTCAACAACAATGCTGCCGCTGTTCTTATTGTGCTTGAAACCCTGGCCCGGGGAAAGGAGGTTATCGTATCCCGTGGCCAGTTGGTTGAAATAGGTGGTTCGTTCCGCATTCCCGATGTCATGGCCCGCAGTGGTGCGCTGTTAAAGGAAGTCGGGGCCACCAACCGTACGCATCTGCGTGATTATGAAAATGCCTTGACCGAGGAGACCGGACTTTTGCTCAAGGTCCACTGCTCCAATTACCGCATCATCGGCTTTACCAGTCAGGTGAGTAACGAGGATCTGGTGGCCCTGGGCAGACGCCATGGCCTGCCTGTCATGGAGGACCTGGGATCTGGTTGTTTTGTTGACCTTTCCCGGTTCGGATTGATGAAGGAGCCCACGGTGCAGCAGGTGGTGTCTTCCGGAATCGACGTAGTGACCTTTTCCGGTGACAAACTTCTCGGCGGACCCCAGGCCGGTATTATTCTTGGGCGTCGTCAGCTCATCGACCAGATAAAGAAAAATCCCTTGAACCGGGCCATGCGGATAGACAAGTTTACTCTGGCCGGACTGGAATCCATCCTTCGCCTCTATCTCGATGAGCAAAAGGCCCTGGACACCATACCTACCCTGGCGATGATTTCAGCTCCGGTGGAGCAGGTGGATCGGCGGGCAAAACGGTTGGCAAGAAGGCTGCGCAAGGAGCTGGCGGATCACTGCCGGATTACTGTGAAAGAAACCATGTCCCGGGTCGGTGGCGGGGCTATGCCGGAGCAGGATCTGGTCAGCCGGGCTGTGGTCCTGGCGCCCGATATTTCGGTCAGTCGTCTGGAGCATCTGCTGCGGCAGCAGGATCTGCCCGTTATTGGTCGGATAGAAGAAAATCGGTTTGTCCTGGACATGCGCACCGTTGCTGATGACGAGGTGGTGGACCTGGCCTCCGTGATCATCTCTGTCCTGGGTGTGAACTGAGCATGCAGCAACCTCTTTTTTCCCGGGACCGTGAACTCTGTTCTGAGGACCTTCAGCTCCTGGCCGGAGAACTGATTCCGGTGGTCGCTGATCTGCTTCCTGTGCCGGCCCGAATCGATTTCTGGCATCCGGGAATCCCGGACTCCCTGGCCCCGGAGACGGAACTGGCGAACGTCTGCCGGGATGGATGCCCGGCTGTATGTCGGGATATCCTGGTGATACCATTGGCTCTTTCAGGTGGAGAATCCGGGGCTGTTCTTGTTTCGGAGGTGAATGCCTCTTTGCTTTGCAAGATGTCTCCAGAGTGGCTTGGTGATCTCCAGCGCCGCGTTCAGCGTCAGCTGCAGCAGTTCTGCCTGGGCTATGTCGATCCTCTCACAGGTCTTTACTCCCTGCGGGCACTGCAGGGGGGCGATATTCCCGCCGGCCGGAATCGGTCCATGCTTCTTGTTCGAACCATTTTCCGGACCACCCGGGCCGCTACCGGCCTGCAGCAGTTGATTCGACTTGCCCATTTTTTTGAGGCTGCCCAGCCTGGGTTCCGATTTTACCTGGGGCAGGGGCTTTTCTGCCTGGTCTTTGATGGTACGGAAAAACCGGCTGCCATTGCCCGCCGCCTGCTGCGTGTGTTGCGTCGGGAGGGGTGCAATGGAGTGCACGTCGGTTTTTTTTCTGCCACGGAAAAATCCCTCAGCCATATGCTGGAACAGTGCTGGGGAGCTCTGCTGACGGCTGAGCGCCGCGGGCCTTTCAGTCTATGTGAATCCGGTCTGGATGTCACCGATCCCGCCAGCCATCCTCTGGCCATGCCCCCCCGCCGGGTGATTGCCCGGCTGCAACGGCTCTGGCGGGGCCTGGACCGGTTCGCTCTGGTGCTTATGGAGAGCGAAGAACAGCCGCCGCTTTCCTGGCCCGGTCTTTTGCCAGATGTCCTGCCAGATGGTGTGTCTCTTGTTCCCTGGGGCTCCCGCCGGGTTTTTGTGCTCTGTCCCGGGATGGAAGGCGATGCGGCCAGAGGGCAGGCCAGGAATCTTCTTGACCATCTTTCCCGACGAATTGGAGCATGTTTTTCCGCTGGAATCTGCTGCTGGCCCTGCCTGGAATACCCCAGGACCGCCACTATCCGCAACTGTCGCAAGGCCATACTTCATGGTTCCTTTTACGGTTTAGGGTCCTGTGTGGTTTTTGATCATTTAAGTCTCAATGTGAGCGGCGATCATTTTTTCGACGAAGGTGACTACCGCCAGGCCGTACGTGAATATCGCCTGGGACTGCGGTTGAGTCCCGACGATACCAATCTGCTCAACAGTCTCGGGGTGGCCCTGTGCGAGATGAACCGGCTGCGCGAGGCCGGGAGATGTTTCAGTCGCGTCCTGGAACAGAATCCGGATGATCAGATGGCACTGGTGAACCTTGGTTATGTCCGGCGCCTTCAGGGACGGGAACAGGAAGCCGTAGCCTTTTTCGAACAGGCATTGGTCCTCAAACAGCAGGAAGAGAATCCAGATGGTTTGCGGGAGCTTGCCCTGCAGCTGGGAAGGCTTTACTGCCGATTGTACCGGTTCCCGGAAGCTGTGGCCCTGTTTGAGCGCCTGGAGGAAGACTGGTCTGGAAGACAGGAATTTTATTACTGGCGTCTTTTTGGTGCTGCCTGCATGGAAACGGGACAGGTGGACAGGGCGGTTACTCTGTTGCAGCGAGCACTGCTGGTTTACCCCCACGACGCCAGGTCCATCAGTATGCTTGGCCTGTCCTATATCCTGACCGGTCAGGGCGATGAACTGGGCCTGGAATTGTGTCGCAAGGCGCTGGCCATGAACGAGGCCAACCCCTGGCTGTGGCTCTACCTGGGCCGGGCACTGTGTCGGCTGGGGCATCACCGGGAGGCCTGGCAGGCCCTCCGTCGTGTCGGACGAAGAAAGCATGTCCGGCTGGCGGTTGATCTTCTCCGGGCCGAGCTGTGGGCTGCAACGGGGCACAGATCAAGGGCTGCAGACCAGCTCAACAGGATTTTGCAATATGAAAATCTACCCGCCCCGGTGGAGGATCTGGTGCACCGGCGGCTCGATGAACTTGGTACACCGGTGAAGGAGAAAAAAAGATAAAATGCAGCGAAAATTCAATAGAAAGCTTCAGGTTGAGAATGGATACTGTCTTGAAGAGATGACCACCGGAGATTCATGGCGGATGTTTCGTATCCTGTCCGAGTTTGTCGAGGGCTTTGATACCCTGTCCGCCATCAGGCAGCCCGCTGTAACCATCTATGGCTCGGCCCGGACCCGGGAAGATCATCCCGATTATATCAAGGCCCGGGAGATAGCACGTCGTCTTGCCGGCCACGGTTATGCCATCGTTACCGGCGGCGGGCCCGGAATCATGGAGGCTGGCAATCGCGGGGCTGCGGAAGCAGGCGGTATCTCCATCGGACTCAACATTGATCTGCCCCATGAGCAGGAGTCCAATCCTTATGTCAACCTGCCTCTTGATTTCCGGTATTTTTTTGTCCGCAAGGTCATGTTTATGAAATATTCCATGGCGTTTATCTGTCTACCCGGTGGTTTTGGCTCGCTGGATGAGTTTTTTGAGTCAATCACCCTGATCCAGACGAGAAAGGTCAAACCCTTTCCGATCATCCTGGTTGGGTCGGATTTCTGGGGCGGGCTGATGGACTGGATAAAGGACCGGTTGCTGAAGAGTGACAAGATCGAGGAGGAGGATCTTCTGCTTTTTGAGGTCATCGACGATGTGGACGAAGTGGTCCGCCATATTCGTAAAACCGTGGTCTTTTAGAGGAAAAAATGTGCGGCGGATTTCGTTCTTTTTCCAGGTGGTGCTATAATCACGCAGGGAGTCTTGAATCCGTCAAGATGGAGTCAGTGTGGACATGGAGCAGATCCACTAACTTTCTTGGGCGGGTTCAGGAAAATGTTTAAAAAACCATAGAAGCTCAGGCAGGTAGGAGACAGGGCACATGGCGCAGATAGATGCTTTTTTTAAACTGATGAATGACGAAGGTGCTTCAGACCTGCACATGCTCGCCGGCCAGCAGCCGGTACTTCGTATACGCGGGGATATCGAGCGGGTCAAGTTCAAGGTGCTGCAGAACGAAGAACTCCGGGCCATGCTCTACGAGATTTGTCCCGAAGACAAGATCAAGGTCTTCGAGGAGACCGGGGATATGGATTTCGGTTACGAGATCCCCGGTCTTGCCCGTTACCGCTGCAACTATTTTCAACAGAAAAACGGGATTGGAGCGGTCTTTCGGGAAATTCCCAGTGATATTCTGACCTGTGAACAACTGGGGCTGCCCAAGGTCATACCCAAGCTTGCAGCCCTGCCCAAGGGATTGGTGTTGGTGACCGGTCCCACCGGATCAGGAAAGTCGACCACCCTGGCCGCCATTGTCGATGAGGCCAACAAGACCAGGAAAGATCATATTCTCACCATCGAGGATCCGGTGGAATTTGTTCACAAGAGTCAGAAATGCATCATCAATCATCGGGAGGTCGGAACCCATACCAAATCCTTTGCCACCGCTCTGCGCGGGGCCCTGCGCGAGGACCCCGACATTATCATGGTCGGTGAGATGCGGGATCTGGAAACCATTTCCCTGGCCATGGAGGCGGCCATGACCGGTCATCTGGTTTTTGGTACTTTGCATACCCTCAATGCCATGAAAACCGTTGATCGTATTATTGAAATCTTTCCGGCCAACCAGCAGGGACAGGTTCGTTCCACCCTGGCGGATGCCCTGCGGGCAGTGGTTTCCCAGACCCTGTTTAAACGGATAGATGTAAAGGGAAGGGCTGCTGCTCTAGAGATACTTATCTGTACCCCGGCGGTCCGGAATTTGATCCGGGAGGGCAAAACCTATCAAATTCCATCGGTCATGCAGACCGGCAAAAAATATGGGATGCAGACTCTGGACGATGCGATTATGGAGTTGCTCCAGAAAAAAAGAATCAGTGCCGATGATGCCTACGCAAATTGCGTGGAAAAACAGAAGTTTGTCAAATTTCTCCGTAAACCTCCCGTCGACTTCACCGAGGTTTGATTTTCGCTGTCCTCTCAGGGAACAAGGGATTTTTGTTTTTCTGTCTGGAAGTGGATTCCCTGGTTTTTTACTCGAGCCTCAAATGCCTGTTCTCAAAGGTTGTGCATTCCAGCCAGGCACCGTTTGTGGAGCAGGTAATGGTGCCGTGTCTGCCGGTGGTGAGCAGTGGAATTTGTTCCTGACGCCAGAATTGAAGGTTCCGCTGTCCCGGAAACCGGTCTGATTTTGTCCGGGCTGCGGAAGCGATGATCAGGCGTGGGTTGACCCGGGAGATAAAATCCCTGGAGGATGAAGTGTCGCTGCCGTGATGAGGGGCGAGCAGCAGATCTGCGGCAAGCTCTCTGTCGCTCCACTTGTCGGCCAGCAGGATTTTCTCTGCCCGGGCTGAGATGTCTCCGGGGAAGAGAAAACCGATGCTGCCGTGATCCAGCTTGATTACCAGGCCCAGGTCGTTACCCGAGAGGGCGGAGAGGTCCCCGGCCCCGTTCATACCAAGACAGCGCAGAGATGTGTTGACACCCTGGTGGTACACCTCGCCCTTGCGTCCCGCGACAACAGGAATGTTTCGTTTCCTGGCCCGGGAGAGCAATTGACCAAAAGACCGGTGATCATCAGGATCAATGGTATTGGCATGGATGATTTTTGGCCGGAATCTTTCCAGAAGAAAACCGGTGCCGGAAGTATGGTCTCTGTCCGGATGGGTGATGATCATCTGGTCCAGGCGCCATACCCGCTGGCGGGCCAGGTAGGGCCCGATGACCCGTTCACCGATATCAAAGCGGCTGGAGTGGTTGCCTCCGCCATCGATGAGCAGGGTGGTCCCGTCGTCCAGGCGGATAAAGGTGCTGGAACCCTGGCCCACATCGAGGAAGGCCACCGTGGTCAGGCCTGGTTTTTTCGTATACCAGAGTCCGGACGTGAAATGGAACGTTACCAGGGCCAGGAGCATGGTTCCTCCAATCCGGCACCATGTTTTTTTCCAGGGCAGGAAAAAGAGTGTCAGCGCTGCCAGGTAAGTACATGTTTCTCCGGCCGAGGGGCTGATCGTATCCACGCTGGCCAGGGGAAGGCGGCTGGCCCCTGCTGTCAGGTACCGGGCCCCTTCCAGTCCGAGGCTGCCCAGGTTAAAGAGGGCCTGGGCCAGGCCGGGATGAATGACGACAAGGGGTGCGGCTATCAAACCCAGCGGCAGGGCCCACAGGCATAAAAGGGGCTCGATGAGCAGGTTCATGAACGGACCGATCAGGGAAATCCGGTTGAAGTGAAACAACATGATGGGCAGGGTGGCAACGGTGGCCAGACAGGAAACAAGAAAGGCACCCTGGATCCAGGTCCTGATCCGGGCCGTCCCGTGGCCGGCCAGGGCGAATTTTTCCTGGAGCCTGGGAATGGTTAGAATGATGCCCAGTACAGCGGCAAAGGAAAGTTGAAAAGAAACCGTGAACAGGGCCAGGGGCTGGATGGCAAGGATGACCAGCAGGGCGGCCGCCAGGACATGGATCAGAGACCTGTGTCTCCGCAGGACCAGGGCCAGGAGCAGAAGCAGGGCCATGATCAGGGATCGGAGCACCGGCAGATTCATGCCGGCGACAAGGGCATAGAGAAAAAGAGGGAACATGGTGAGAAGGGCGGCCAGGGTCTCTACATGGAAGGCAAGCATGAGGCGGGTGGATCTTTTCAGAAGCCAGAGCAGGGAGCCATAAAGCATGAGCCCCAGCAACCCCATGTGCATGCCGGAGATGGCCAGCAAATGCATGCAGCCGGAAATCTTGAAATGTTCGAGCACGTCCAGCGGAACCTGGGACCGGTCGCCGATGAGCAGGGCCTGGTAGAGACCGGATGGTTCTGAATCCAGAGTGGTGGCCAGAAAATCCCCCAGTTTTTGGCGCACCCGACCTGGCAGCTCTTTGAGTTGCTGGAAGAGCGAGGTCTGGGTCGGAATGAACCAGATGTGATCAGGGGAGGGGATCCAGCCGGAGATATGGATATCCCGGGCCGCCATATGCAGTTGGTAGTCGAAACTGCCTGTTGTCTGAAAGTTGCGGATTCGGTCAACCGTGGCCATGAGCAGCAGTCGGTCGCCACTCTTGACAGGCTGGCTTGGCCGGCCGCGCAGGGACAGGCGGATTTTGCCGTGAATTGGCCGGAATTCTGTTGATTCCGCCAGTCTCCCGTGCGTTTTGCCGGGCAGGAACAGGGTTTCGCTGGCCAGGGTCAGCCGGGTTTTTTCTCCGTCCCACGTCACCATGCCAAGCACAGTGCCGGTCAGGTGGATGGTTGTCTTTTGGGTGATGCGCTGGAAAATATGGTTTGGATCGGCCGGCGGGAGCAGGTGGCGGGCAGTATGTATATATCCTGCCAGGAGAAAAAGGGGCAGAAGAAATAGAAGGCTGGTGGGACGGCGTTTGTGATACAGGAAAAGAAGACTCAGGCTGCAGGCAGATGCTGACGCGATGAAGGCCGGATACAGGTCTGGCGGAAAGGGGAACGATCTGGCAGACCAGGCTCCGATGACAAAGCAGACGGCCACCACGGGCAAGAGATTGTTGGAGCACCAGAGAACAGGGTGCCAGTGAGGTCGGGTGGATCGGCTTTCAGGAACCGGATTGGTGGAGAAGGGCTTTGATCTCTTCAAGATGTCTTGTGGTCACCCCCCTGTGTCTTGCCATCAGTTGCTGTTGGGCCCGCTGCATGGCCTGGTGCTGATTGGGCCGGTTGAGGATATCCCGGACCAGGCCAGGCAGTTCCCTGGCAGAATGAACGGTCTTTGCTCCGCCGCAGGCCAGCATTTCGGCTGCTATATCGGTGAAATCATCCATGTGGGGCCCAAAAAGGACCGGAACCGAGAAGGTTGCGGCCTCAAGGGGGTTGTGCCCCCCTTTCGGGACCATGCTGCCGCCGATAAAGGCCAGGTTTGCCAGCTGGTACCAGCTGGCCAGTTCGCCTATGGTGTCGAGCAGGAGTAATTTGTCGATCCTCTCCTTACTGCCGGGTTTCTGGAGCCAGCGCGAACGCAATACCGGTTCTAAGCCAAATTTGTTCGCCAGCCGGACAAGTTCTTCGCGCCGATTTATATCCCTGGGCGCCAGGACCAGCACCAGATCCGGAATTTCGCTTTTAAGCTCCAGGGCGACACGAAGGAGAGTTTCTTCTTCACCCCTGTGGGTTGAGCCACAAAGCCATATCCGTGCCTGGAGATCCAGTCCAGCTTGTTCCCTGGTTGGGGCCGCCGTCCGGTGGTTATCCGCTAATCCGTGATCATACTTCAAGTTGCCAAGTATCCGCATGGCATCGGACGCAATGCCCAGCTTAAGGAACCTGGACCTGTCGTTGGCAGACTGCAGGGACAGGCGGGTGAGGCTCTGGAACATGGGCCGGAAGAACCAAGCCATGCGCTGGTAGCGGCAAAAGGAGGTTTGGGAGATTCTGCCATTGACCAGTAGGGAAGGAATTTTTTTTCCCCTGAGGGCAAGGAGCCAGTTGGGCCAGAAATCGGTTTCCACGAGGATAAAGAGATCCGGTTGTAACCGGTTGATAAAGCGGGTGATCACCGGCGGAAGATCAAGGGGGCTGTAGAGGAGGTGGTTGACAATTCCCTCCAGTCGCTTTGCTGCCAGTTCCATGCCGCTTTTGGTAGCCACGGTCACCACCAGGACTGCTTCGGGAAATTCACGACGCAGGCTGTTGAGCAGGGGAAAGGCCGAGGTTATCTCCCCCACCGATAACCCGTGGAGCCAGATGACGGGTGCTTTTACTCTGTGGTCCGAGGCGGAGCTGAGCGGATTGCAGGTGGTGGCCGGACGGATTTCCGGCAGCCCCACGCCCAGCCGCTGCAGGATCCGGCCGCGGTATTTTTTTTTGCCAACGCTGATAATCAGCAGTATAGGCCAACTGAAAAAAAGGAGCAGGAAAACGAGGATATTATAGAACAGGATCATAAAAACTTTTTCTGATTACCTCCCACTCGTTACACCGGTGCGCCAGAGGATAACATCGCTTTTCTCTGGATGATTTTCTGTGCTTATCCATATATAGAGTATGATGGACTTTTTACGAATTCATCCTCATGGAAATGTTTGATTTTTACGAGTTCATCTTACAGGCAGGATCGCAGGATTTTTTCGATGCGTGGCTGATCATACCCTTTGAGACGCCATACCCTTGCCAGCCCAAGGGCATTTCTGGCTATCCTGGGGATATCCTGCTGATCAATGCCCAGTTCGTCCAGGGTAACAGGACTTTTTACTCTCATAAACCACCTGCGGAGTTGGTCGATGGTCTCGGTTGCCAGTTTATCCACCGGTCGGTCGGCCAGGCCAAAGACCCGCCGGCCCAACTGGGCTATTTTTTCCGGCTTTGTCCCGGCCCGCCAGGTGAGCCATCCAGGCATGATCACTGACAGTCCGGCACCGTGAGGAACATCATAAAGAGCGCTCAGGGAATGTTCGATCATGTGCATGGGAAAACCGACCCGGCCAAGTCCGGCCGCGGTCAGGCCGTTCAGGGCCAGGGTGGCGGTCCACATCAGGTCTGCCCGGCCCTGATAGTCGCGGGGATTGGCCAGGCATCGATCGCAGGCCAGCATGCTGTTTTCCACCAGGCCCTCCATGAGCCGGTCCTGTACAGGGGTCGAGGGATCTTCGGTGGTGAGGTAGAATTCCAGTACATGGGCAATGGCGTCAATGGCACCGTAGGCCGTGTAGTTCGGCGGTACCGTGTAGGTTGTCTCGGGATCGAGGACAGAGACCCTGGGGTGGAGAAGCCGGTTGCCGCAGCCGAACTTTTCCCTGGTTTCCTCGTTGGTGATCACCATGCCGGAGTTCATTTCAGAGCCGGAGGCGGCCAGAGTCAATACCGTGGTCAAGGGCAGGGGGGCGCGGATACTTTTTTTGCCAGTGAAAAATTTCCACACATCATGCTCCACCACGGCGCCGGCAGCGATGGCTTTGGCTTCGTCCACAACCGATCCGCCCCCGGCTGCCACCACCACATCGATTTTGTGTCTCTTTGCCAGGTCAATTCCTTGGCGGACATGCGAGAGGACCGGGTTTGAGCGGACCCCGGGATGCTCGATAATCCGGACCCCGGCCTGGGCCAGGGACTTGCAGATCTGCTGATAGATACCGTTTTTCCTGATACTGCCTTTACCGTATACCAGCAGGCAGATGGAACCGAGTCCACGGGTCTCCGGCCCGATCGAATCGATAGTGCCTTGGCCGAAAATGATTTTGGTGGGGTTGTGAAAGACAAAGTTCTGCATTTTTCTTATTTTCGAATTTTCTGTTTATTTTTCAGTTGTCCTTTTGTCAGGACCGGATGATTCAGACGCAGAATCAAGGCACGGGAAAAGTGAGGCGGTCAGGGTGATGAAGTTGCCGAGTTGCAGTTTCTCTGCCCGGATGGACGGTGTCAGCCCGGCGTTCTGTATGCGTTCGGTCAGGTTTTTTTTATCCATACCCAGGCCTCCGGCAGCCAGGGCGTTCACCAGTGTTTTGCGGCGCTGGCCGAAGGCGGCGTTCACCACCCTGCGCAGAGATTCCAGGGATACCCCGGGATTGTTCGCCATGGGCGCTGCCGGGGAAAAACGAAGACGGATGACCATGGAATCGACCCGGGGACGAGGGTGGAACTCGCCCGGCTTGACCAGGAGAAGAGGTTCCACTGTGGCGCAGGCGGCCAGCAGTACAGTTGGGGCGCCGTACTCCCTGGTGCCGGGATCGGCCATGAGCCGCAGGGCCACCTCCTTCTGAACCATGATCACAGCCCAGTCCACCAGCTCATGGTGTTCGATCAGGCGAAAGAGGAAAGGGGTGGATATGGAGTAGGGCAGATTGGCGACAAAGCGTAACCCGCCGACATCATTGGCCAGCTGTACCAGGTCGGTTTTAAGAATGTCTTCGTGGCGGAGCAAGACATTGTCGGGCAGGCAGCCCTCCTCCCTGTGCCAGCTGATCAGGCCGGCGTCGGTTTCAATACCGATGACCCTGCGGGCCCTGGCAGCCAGTGGCAGGGTCAGGGCGCCCAGCCCGACACCGACTTCGACAATGGTATCTTCGGGCTGGATTGCGGCCAGGTCGGCAATGCGGTTGGCCGTATGGGGATGGATCAGAAAGTTCTGGCCCAGTTTTTTATGGGGTGCCAGTCCACGGGCCTTGAGAATGTTCCTGGTTTTCTGATAGCTCACAAAATTCGTGTCCTTGAGGCAGGTGCTCCGCTATGGTGTCGTGGCGGAGAATGTTTTTTTTCGGGTGATTCCGCTGCCCGGGGCGGGGAATCAGTTGAGCAGGTGTTTGCGCTGCCGTTTAAGCTGCCACTTGAGAAACAGGTGCCGGGCGAGAAAATAGCTGATCACCGAGGGAGGGATGGCCAGCACCAGGCCGCCGCTCATCAGGACCAGGACCACGTCCAGGCTGAGGTGGCTCAGGGTGCGGACCCCTTCCACCAGGCCCTGGCTCATGAGGTGGTCCAGTAGAGTCTTGAGTCGTTCCCAGGTGACCCTGTCGGGCATGAACCAGTTGCCTATTTTCCAGCAAAGGTAATAGAGCGGGACAATAGTCAATGGATTGCTGACCAGGACCGTGCCAATGAGGCCGGACAGGGTGGAGGCTCGGAAGGCCAGGGTCAGGCCGATGGTGAGCACCGTGTGCAGGGGGATGGTTGGCGTGATACCTATAAAAACACCGAGTGCCATGCCGAGCGCCAGTGATTCGGGGTCTCCCTGCAGCCTCTTCAGTCGCAGGTAGAGATAACGAATGGTTCTGGAAGGGTGAAAATTCATGGTCACATCAGTGGCGAGCGGGAATAGGCATCCGTATCCGGGGCAACGGTATGGCCTCTTTGAAACAGGTGGTAACCGGCCAGTCCGATCATGGCCGCATTGTCTGTGCAGAGCCCGGGGGCGGGGACAAACAGCTCCATGTCTTCCCGGTTGCTGCGCTCGCTCATGATCGAGCGCAGCCGTGGGTTGGATGCAACTCCACCGCCGAGCACCACTGTGGAACAGTCATATCTTTTCGCAGCCTGGATGGTTTTTTCCACCAGGACCTCGATCACGGCCTCCTGGAAAGATGCACAGATATCAGCGACCGGCAAGGAGATCTTCTTTTGCTGCAGGCGATGGACCTGGTTGACCACCGAGGTTTTGAGTCCACTGAAGGAAAAATCCAGGCTGTCCTGGTCCAGCCAGGCCCGGGGAAAGGTAAAAGCGGCCGGGTTTCCTTTTCGGGCCAGTTTGCTGATAACAGGTCCGCCTGGATAACCAAGCTCCAGCAACTTGGCCACCTTGTCAAAGGCCTCGCCTGCTGCGTCGTCCAGGGTCCGGCCTATGCGCTGGAATCCCGTCGGACTGTCCACCTTGAAGAGCGAGGTGTTGCCGCCTGAGACCACCAGGGCGATATAGGGAAATTGCGGCTGGTTATCTTCGAGAAATACAGCGAGCAGATGGCCGGCCATATGGTCCACCCCCACGCAGGGGATCTGCCGAACCAGTGCCAGGGCCTTGGCAAAGGTGAAGCCGACCAGCAGGGATCCGACCAGGCCGGGACCCCGGGTGGCGGCGATCAGGTCAATTTCTTCCAGCGAGGTCCCTGCCACCGACAGGGCTTCCTGAACCACAGGCCAGATGGCCTCGATATGGCAGCGGGAGGCCAGCTCGGGAACTATACCGCCATAGCGGGCATGGACGTCGAACTGACTGGAAACAATGTTCGAGAGTATCTGCGCCGGTCCCTCAAGAACAGCTGCGCCGGTGTCGTCGCAAGAACTTTCGATGGCGAGTATACGCATATATATCATGCGCTCCGGTTGCAATCGGAGCGTCAAGGTGGTAACAGTTGGCTTTTTCCCTGGATTCGGTCCTGAAAATATCGTCTGTATACCGGTTATCCTGATTTTTTCTCAAGGGAGGAGGACTTCTTGGGAGTCCATCAATAACCGTTGGCAAAGAATACCGAATACTGGCTCCAGGGGGTGCCGGACCATGCGTCCGGATCGTGATGACACGTATATATACCAAATTTTTGCAAGGTCAACCAGGAAACTCCATGAATGAGCAACTTTCCCTGTCCGAAACCGCAGGATCCGGGCTGACGGATCTGTTTTCCCGCACTATATCCTATCTCCGCCTCTCTCTTACCGATCGCTGCAATCTCCGTTGCATGTACTGTGTAACTGAAGAGGAGGAAAGCTGCCTGACCAAGCTCCCGGCCGAAGATCTCCTGAGTTACGAAGAACTGCTGCGGGTGGTGAATGTGGCGGTGAATATGGGTATTTCCAAGCTGCGTCTCACCGGTGGCGAACCCCTGGTGCGACGCGGTGTCATGCATTTCATCGATCAGCTCGGAAATATCGAGCACCTCAATGATATCCGTATAACCACCAACGGGGTTCTGTTGGCCAGGTACGCAGGCCAGCTCAAGAAGGCCGGGGTCACCAAGGTTAATATCAGCCTTGATACTCTGAAACCGGAGCGGTTTGCCCGGATCACGGGGATGGATTATTTTCATCAGGTCTGGGAGGGGATAGAGACAGTGCAGAAACTCCGTTTTAAACCGGTGAAGGTCAACATGGTGGTCATGCGGGGTATCAACGATGATGAACTGGTTGATTTCGCGCGCCTGTCCCGGGAGACAGGGTTGCAGGTCCGGTTTATCGAGTTCATGCCTATCGGTGCTTCATCCCGCTGGAACAAGGATACCTATATGTCCTCGGACGAGATAATGGAACGAATCGCCGCCATGGGAGATTTGATCCCTCTGCAGTCAGGACGGGCGGACGGGCCGGCCAGGGTCTACCGTTTAGGTAAGGATGCCCGGGGATCAATTGGCTTCATCAGTCCCATCAGTCATCATTTCTGTGACCGGTGCAACAGACTTCGTCTGACCTCTGAGGGGAGGTTGCGTTCCTGTCTGCTGCACGACGAAGAAGTTGATCTGCGAGCAGTACTGCGCCGCGGTTGCAGTGACGGGGAAATTGCCGAAACCCTTCTGGCCGCCATCCGCAACAAGCCAAAAGGACACCAGATGGCTGAGCGGCTCCGTGAACATGGTGGCGACTGTCATGGCAGGATGTCCCGGATTGGTGGATAGGCACAGGTTTCCGCCTGGTTCAGTGATGATATTTTCTTTGCAGAAAAAAGGAGCTATTTTTGAGGCACCCTGGTATACTGCAACCAACATCTGTAAGACAGTAACAAATAAGGTGATGTCCGAACTCAACGAGTTCCATGGAAAGGTGAGTTGACAATTCTACCCGACTCAGTGAGAGTTTTTGCTCTGGAATCTGATCCTTATCACGATTTGGCAACATGATTATGGTTGCCCGATGGATTATCAAGGGTGATAATCCAGTTTTTTAAAAAGGTTCCCCCCGGGAACCAGCAGTACCAAGGAGTACAAGAAGATGGCTGAAGGAACAGTAAAGTGGTTTAGTGATGCTAAGGGTTTTGGTTTCATCGAGCAGGACGAGGGTAAAGATATCTTTGTTCATCATACCGCCATCCAGGGCACGGGTTTCAAGTCCCTGGAAGAGGGTGCTCGGGTGAGCTTTGATGTTGTTGAAGGACCCAAAGGTCCGGCAGCAGAGAACGTGGTCACCCTGTAACGGTTATCGATTAACCGACCAGGTACAGAAGGACAAAAACCCCGTCAGATTACTGGCGGGGTTTTTGTTTTTTTTTGTTGTCTTTTCCGTCCTGGAACGGGAATAACGGTCGTGGATACTCAAGCCGGTTCCGTCTCTCCGGGGCGTGGACAGGTTATCCCTGTTTCTTTTCTTCCAGTTCCTCCCAACGGGCATAGAGCCTGTTTATCTCTTCCTCTATCCGCTGCAGTTTTTCCCAGCATTCCGCGGCCAGGTCCGGGGACGAGGCGGTATCTGGATCATTCATCTGTAGTCTGAGTTTTTCCTGCTCAGCTTCGGCAGTCATGATCTTCTCTTCCATCTGGTCGTATTCCCGCTGATCCATATAGGAGAGTCTGCCGGGTTTTTTCTTTGCGGCCTTTTTCTCCCGGTCAGCATTGGTGCCGGTAAGACCGATTCCGTTTCGCCTTTTTTCTTCGTCGCCGAGGTGCCGCAACCACTGATCACAGTCGGCAAACCAGCCAACAGAACCGTCCCGGGTGTCGAAGCCAAGCAGCCGGTCGCACAGTCGTTCCAGGAGAAAACGGTCATGGGTCACCAGAACCACGGCACCGGCAAATTCCGCCAGGCTTTCTTCCAGGACATCAAGAGAGGGGATGTCCAGGTCGTTGGTCGGCTCGTCCAGCAGGAGGATGTCGGCAGGGGTCCGCATGAGGTTGGCAATGAGAATCCGGGCCTGTTCACCGCCGGACAGCCTGGAAACCGGTGTCTCGAGCTGGTCGGTGTTGAAGAGGAATTTTTTTGCCCATGAAACCACATGCAGACTGCGCCCCTGGTAGATGACAGAATCGCCATCCGGGGCCAGGGCACGCTTGAGAGTAAGGGTCTGGTCCAGTTGTTCGCGTTTCTGGTCAAAGCTGACGATCTGCACCCCATCGGCCACCCTGATCTCGCCACTGTCAGGCCTTGGCTCGCCGTCACTCCCTGCTGCTGCCAGGAGTTGCATCAGGGTCGACTTGCCGCATCCGTTTGGTCCCAGCAACCCGATTCTGGTGCCCGGGCTCAGTGTAAGGTCCAGGTCTTTAAACAGGAGACTGTCACCATAGCGCTTGCTGATTTTCCGGGCAACCAGTAGTTTTTTGGTTTTGCGGCCGGTTGCATCAAAGGCGATTTCCACGCTGTCGGTCGTGCGGTTGCGGCTTCGTACCCGCCCCAGTTCTTTCTGGAGCCGGTGGGCTTCGTCGATCCGGTAACGGGCTTTGGTGGACCGGGCCTTGGGATTACGGCGGAGCCATTCGGTTTCCCGCCGCACCTTGTTTGCCAGCCGTTCTTCCCTGGCCTGCTGCTGGACCAGAAAGGTTTCGCGCTTGAGGACAAAGTCACTGTAGCGACCGTCTACCTGGAACGAACCGCCCGGATACACAGCCGAGAGTTCGATGACCTGGTTGACGGTATTTTCCAGGAAACGCCGGTCGTGGCTGACCATGATCCAGGCGGCCGGGCTTTCCGGCAATCGGGCCTGGAGCATTTTTTCAAGCCAGAGGATACCATGAATATCCAAGTGGTTGGTCGGCTCGTCCATGACCAGGATGTCGGGATGTGTCACCAGGGCCCGGCAGATGGCCAGTCGTTTGCGCCAGCCCCCGGAAAGCAGTCGGGCTGGCTGGTCGGTATCCCTGAATTCACCACGGCTGAGCAGGGTGTGTACCCGGTTGTACTGTTCGGTCTCGTCCAGGTCCAGGTCTTTGAGCGTAGCGTAGAGGTTGTCAGCAACGGAGCGGTCCTCGGCAAAGACATCGCTCTGGGGCAGATAGCTGACCCGGACATGTTTTTTGACAATGATACGCCCGCGGTCCGGCGATTCCAGACCGCAGAGAATCTTGAGCAGGGTCGATTTACCCGAGCCATTGGGTCCGATCAGGCCGATGCGGTCACCGGAGTGAAGACCCAGGGAGACCCCGGTAAACAGGGTCTGTGTACCAAAGGATTTGGTGAGATCCTGACAGGAAAGGAGCTGACTCATGAGCCCTCCGGGATCAACCGTTTCCTCCCAGGTCGATGGTGTCGGCCCGCGGGTAGGAGCCAAGCCACTCGTAGTAGGCGCAGATCTGTTTGAGGATATCGCAGCCCTCCCGGATGATCGGATCATCAATATGGCCGGCGATGTCCAGAAAAAACAGGTACTTCCATTGCTTTCCCTTGATAGGGCGCGATTCGATCTTGGTCAGGTCGATGTTGCGGGTAGCCAGTACTGTCAGTACCTCGTTGAGCGCCCCGGGCCGGTTGACCAGCAGGCCGAGCAGGAGTGAGGTTTTGTCGGAGCCGCACCGGTCCGGCGACTGGTTGCCGATTACCAGAAAGCGGGTGGTGTTGCCCTGGTAGTCCTCAATTCCTTTAACCACAACCTGCAGCTCGTAAGTCTTGATGGCCAGGGATGAGGCAATGGCGCCAATGTTGGGGTTGTTGGCTGCCATCTGCGCCGCCGCCCCGGTAGAGAAAACCTGCAGGGTAGGGACGTCGGGCAGGTTTTTTTTCAGCCACTCCCGGCACTGGGCCAGTGGCTGGGCATGGGAGGCCACAGTCTGGATGTCCTCAATGTCGCCCGAGCGGCAGACCAGGTTGTGGGTGATGGGCAGCTGTACTTCACCGCATATTTTGACATTGTATTTCATGAACGAGTCAAGGGTTGAGAACACAGCACCTTCGATGGAGTTTTCCACCGGTACGATACCGTAGTTGACCCGTTTTTTTTCCACGTCGTTGAACACTTCGTCTATGGATTCCATGGCCTTGTACGAGGCGGACTGGCCAAAATATTTCACCCCGGCCAGATGGGTGAAGGTGGCCTCCGGACCCAGGTAGGCAACCTCGATCTTTTTCTGCGACAGCCGGCAGGTGGTGATGATTTCGTGGAAAATGGAGCGCAGGGCCTGCTCAGGGAAAACGCCCTTGTTGTTGCGAAGTAGACGTTCATATATTTCGCGTTCTCTTAATGGGTCCCATTTGGCCCGGCTGGTTTCGTCCTTGAGTCTGCCGATGGTCTTGGCGCATTCCAACCGCTCTTTGAGCAGCTCGAGGATGTTGTTGTCAATGGCATCGATGCGGTTTCGTACTTCTGAAATTGTCTGTTTGTCGCCCATGAAAACTGTACGTGAAAAAGGTTAACCGGTTCAAACGGCGACTGCTCTGTCAGCAGAACCGCTGAAGAAAACTGCAGGGCCTGGCTCAAGGTGCCGGGAGAGGATCGTGGGGTTGGGTGGAAAAGTTTGTCTTTTCCCCCTGTTGACCATCTTCCGGGCAGATGGTGTATACAATGCAAATTTTTAAATCTAAAGCATCTGCAGGAAGTTGCAAAGCAAAAAGTGGATCAGGTGGTGGGATGGGCAGGGTATTCTTATCCGGGAGAGCGCCGGTATGGTGGCTGAATGGTGGGGACACGTTGTGGTCATTGTAACAGGGGAGGCCTGTGGTATATCCTGCCTTCGGGGCCGGTTTCGGCAGACCACGGTATGATATGGGGCTTGGCAGCGTTTACGGAGAATCGGGATCGAAAAAGGAGTTGCGCTCAGGGATGAGTGCAATAATATACAGTATTCCATATCTTGATAACCGAGCCCAGACTTATGGTGAAAATATGAGTGAATATCAGGTGAACAAGACGTATGCAGAGATAAATGCCCGGATCAGGGACGGGGAGGCCGTTGTGGTGACCGCCGAGGAGATGGTGGACATTGTCCGCAGCAAGGGTCCGGTGGAAGCTGCCCGCAAGGTGGACGTGGTGACTACCGGAACCTTTTCCACCATGTGTTCCTCCGGGGCGTTTTTCAACTTCGGACAGACAGTTCCGACCATCAAGGCCCAGAAGGTCTGGATCAACAAGGTGTCGGCTTATGCCGGGCTGGCGGCCATTGACATCTATCTCGGGGCCACGGAGCTGGCTGAGGATGACCCCTTGAACAAGGTCTATCCCGGTGAATTCCGCTACGGAGGCGGTCATGTCATAGAGGATCTGGTGGCCGGAAAAACTGTGTTCCTTGAGGCCAAGGCCTATCCCACAGACTGTTATGCCAATCGGAAATGCAAGAAGGAGCTCACCTTGAACGACATGCCTTACGCCCTGCTCTGCAATCCACGCAACGGCTATCAGAACTACAACTGTGCGGTCAATTTTTCCGACCGCACAGTATATACGTACATGGGCATGCTCAAACCGGAGTGCCGGAACGCCAATTACTGCAGTGCCGGCGAGTTGAGTCCGCTGCTCAACGACCCTCTGTATCGGACCATAGGCATCGGCACCAGGATTTTTCTTGGTGGTGGTATAGGTTATGTGACCTGGCACGGCACCCAGCATAATCCAGGCGCTCCCCGTGGGGAAAACGGGGTTCCCCGGAGGCCTTCCGGGACCATGATGGTCCAGGGAGACTTAAAACAGATGTCTGCCAGGTGGCTGCGCGGCGTGAGTATCCAGGGATATGGCTGCTCTCTGGCCGTGGGTATCGGTGTGCCCATTCCGATCCTCAACGAGGAGATGGCCCGGTTCACCGGCGTGTCCGACGAAGAGATCTTCACCCAGGTGGTGGATTACGGCCACGACTACACCAACGGTATCCAGCGCAATTATGGTGAGGTCAGCTACGCTGAGCTCAAGAGTGGCATGATAGAAGTGGCCGGCAAGAAGGTCCCCACTGCACCGCTGTCGTCCATGGTCAAGGCCCGGGAGATCGCCGATACCCTGCGGGACTGGATACTCAGAAAAAAATTCCTGCTTTCAGAACCTGTGGCCCATTTTCCTTCCGTTGATTTCTCTTTTGACAGTGATGAGAAGAGTTGAGCCTGGTGGGCGTACAGGACCGGAAGGCACTCTCCCTGCCTGAGCAGAAGGCCGCTTTTCTTGGTCGGCTGCTGAAAGAATACGGTCGGGTGGCGGTGGCCTTTTCCGGCGGGGTGGACTCCTCTCTGCTTCTTCGTATCGCACTTGACGAGCTGGGAGCTGGTAATGTTCTGGTGCTGCACGGTCGCTCCGTTCTTCAAAAGAAGAGTGACCGGGAACGGGCCGGCTCCTGGCTGACCCGGCACGGAATTTCCGCCGGGGTCGAGCAGGCCTGGATCGATGTCGACCCCCTCTCCTGGAAGGAATTTGTCGCCAACCCCGAGGATCGGTGCTATCTGTGCAAGCTCCGGCTGTACAGGATGTTCAGGGAACAGGCAGAGGCCCGTGGCTTTCACTGCCTGGTGGACGGGACCAATGCCGATGACCTCAAGGAGCGGCGACCGGGGCTGCGGGCCATCCATGAGCTGGGTGTCAAAACGCCTCTTGTGGAGGTCGGATTGGCCAAGGAAGAGATTCGGCAGTTGAGCCGGGTCAGGGGTCTCGACACGGCGGATCAGCCTTCTTCATCGTGTCTTGCCACCAGGATTCCCCATGGAACCAGGATTACTTCAGAGCGGCTCCGACAGATCGAGGCGTGGGAAAGAGGGCTGGAGGACATGGGGCTTGCCGGCTGCCGGGTTAAGATCTCTGCGGTCTCTCCAGTCCAGGTGAAGGTAGAGTTGCAGGCGGTTGATCTGGAACGGATTTTTAAACCGTCTTTTCGTTTGGCTGTTCTTCGGTTTCTTCAAAAAAATAATGTGGAAAAGGTTTTTGTGGACCTGGAAGGGCGAAAAAAATGAGTCCTTATTCATCTGTTCCGGGCGACTCAAAATCGGCTGTAATGTATGTATACTGGGAATAAGCGTCTTTTTTTTCTTTGACAAAGTGTGTTGATTTTGTTTTAAATCCGTCTGTGTTAAAAAAAGGAAGGAATCAGGAGTTGCCCCTGGTTAAACTTGGCAATGCCAATTCAAATGGGAGGGAAGTATGAACAAGAAGGAACTGGTAGAATCCATGGCTGGTGCCGCTGATATCAGCAAGGCTGCGGCCGAAAAAGCTCTCAACGGAATGCTGATGGCGGTGACCGAGGCCCTGGCGAACGGCGACAAGGTTACCCTTGTCGGCTTTGGAACATTTTCAGTTGCAAAACGTTCTGCCCGCCAGGCCAAAAATCCCCGTACTGGTGAAATGATCAAGATTCCTGCCAAAAAAGTTGCCAAGTTCAAGCCGGGAAGCAAGCTGGCTGATGCTGTGAAATAAAAAACAGCTGAATTTGAAAAAACAGCTGGCATTTTTGTCGGCTGTTTTCTACCTTATACACCCCGTCGCCGCTTCATCTCTCCAGAAGGTGCAGCGACGACGGGGTGTAACAAAAACATGTAATTACACATGGTCGGGAAGTGGCTCAGTCTGGTAGAGCACAGCGTTCGGGACGCTGGGGTCGGAGGTTCGAATCCTCTCTTCCCGACCAATTGATTCTCAGGAAGATGGCATCGTACAAAGTTCGATCCGTTGCATTGCAGCGGGTCAAGCCAACGACCCGAAAAAATCTTCGATGTCACCTCCTGGCCGACACTGCTACGCTTTGAAATACTCACGGTTCAGTTTGTCCGTAGAAAGGTCTTGCCAAGCCTCATTTCCTGTGTTTGGCCATTTGTTGAAATGAAATGTACTTCCAGCAAGACCATCAAGGAAAATGGTGAGTTTTTCTGTCGGTAGCTTTTGATAAGGCTTGCCAGAAACAAAAAAGCCCGCGCATCAGTTGCGCGGGCTTTTTTGTTTCCACGGGATGTGTGCCGATTTGGGGTTGTCTTGGGCGCCCTGTTTTTGTTGTCACTGCCTGGGAAAATCGAATAATGCGTCAATCAGGTTCTGTTACATGCAGGAACCGGAGGGCCGTGATACAGGGTGCCGCCTGTTCGCCTCTCTTTTTACCTTTTTTGGAAGTATTTCAGAGAAGCCGAAACACACTGTACATGAAGGACAAAAAAGAAAAACGGTGAGTGTTCATGGGACGTACTGCTGAATCAGGTGCCGGAGATCTGAAGGCCGGTCATTTCCGGTCCTACCTTTTTCTACTGCGTCGAAATACCCGTTTTCGGCGTTTCTGGGTGGCCGGGGTTATCAGTCAAATCGGTGACTGGTTCAATTACATCTCCATTTTTGTCCTCCTTAACCAGCTTACCGGCTCCGGTTCTGCTGTCAGCTGGTTTCTGATCGCCAAGTTTCTGCCAACCACACTGCTCGGGCCCATGGCCGGTGTGGTTGCCGACCGGTTCAACCGCCGTTTCATACTTATCAGCTGTGACCTGGCCCGGGCTGCGGTGGTACCTGCCTACCTGTTGGTTCGGGATGCGGATCAGGTGTGGATTATCTATCTCCTGGCCTTTGTGCAGGAATCCATCTGGACCTTTGCCAACCCTGCCCGGCAGGCCATTGTTCCCTCTCTCTGCCGCCAGGAAGAACTGGCTGTGGCCAACGGGCTTTCCGGGGCTTCCTGGTCTATCATGCTGGCTCTGGGCGCCGGTCTTGGCGGTTTTGTTTCCGCCCTTTTCGGCTGGAAGACAGCCATCATGATCGATGCACTTACCTTCCTGGTTTCCGCGATGTTGCTTTCCACGGTAACCATTCGCCAGGAAAAGAAAAAGAGAGTAGGACCGCTCACCCTGGGCCGGATTTTTGGTTTGGAAGACCTGATCGAGGGGATCGGTTATGTGATCAGTCATCGCCGGGTGGCGGCCCTGCTGCTAGTCAAGTCAGGCTGGGCCCTGTCAGGAGGCATTCTGGTCATGTTGACCGTGTTTGGCGAGCAGGTCTTTGTCCAGAACGGACAGGGTGCAGGTTCTGGTGTCCTCTACTCCATGCGTGGTCTCGGGGCAGCAGTGGGTCCGATTCTTGCCTGGCGCCTCTTTGGCGAGGGAGACCGGAACATGCGCCGGGCTATCGGAGCGGCTTTTTTCATCTCGTCGGTGGCCTACCTGTCTTTTTCCCGGGCGCCGGTACTGTGGATTGGTTCCCTGTGTGTCTTCCTGGGCCACGTGGGCGGCTCGATCCAGTGGGTGTTTTCCACAACACTCCTGCACCGGGCCGTTCCGGATCGTTTCCGGGGGCGGGTCTTTGCCGCCGAGATGGGTTTGCTTACCCTGGTTCTCAGCAGTTCAACCTGGCTTACCGGCAAGGGGCTCGACTGGGGTTACGATCCAAGGACCATTGTCGCGGTCCTGGCCATGTTCTTCCTGCTGCCCGGAACCCTCTGGTTCTTCTATCTTCACCTCCTGGACGATAAATAGTCCCGACACTTGTAATAATAGTTATCGTTTTTGTCTGGTTCGTGTGGTATTCTGTGATGAATGGAAATTGAACCGGGGTTTGTCAATGCTGCGACCCTGTTTTTTTTTTGCTCAGTCACAGGAGGTTATCATGAACAGGATATCCCTGCTTCTCTTGTCCGTTCTTCCCTTTGCGTTGTCTCTTTCACCGGTTCAGGCCAGTGCAAATCGGGAAACAGCCACTTTTGCCGGTGGCTGTTTCTGGTGCATGGAGCCACCCTTTGAGGCCCTGGACGGGGTTGTCAGTGTACGGGCCGGCTACACCGGCGGACGGACGGAAAATCCAACCTATGAAGAAGTTTCTTCCGGCACCACCGGTCATTACGAAGCGGTCCGGGTTGTCTATAATCCGGCGAAGATAACCTATGAGGAGCTGCTGACCGTGTTCTGGCAGCAGATCAATCCCACCGACGATGGGGGACAGTTCAGCGATCGCGGGACCCAGTATCTCACTGTCATATTCTATCATGACGACCGCCAGCGGGTTCTGGCCGAAAAGTCCAGGAAGGAACTGGAAGATTCGGGCCTCTTTGAAAAGCCGGTTGTCACCGCAATCCTGCCTGCTGGTCCCTTTTTCGAGGCAGAAGAATATCATCAGGACTACTACCGCAAACATGCCCTGCGTTATTCCATGTATAAGTCAGGCTCCGGCCGGGCCGCTTTTCTCGAGAAAACATGGGCTGGAAAAGAGAAGATAGCTGAAAAGAAACCATGGCGCGGGATGTCTGAAGCCGAGCTGAAAAAGACTTTGACTCCGTTGCAGTACAAAGTGGTCCGGAAAAACGGTACTGAGCCTCCGTTTCGCAACGCGTACTGGGACAACAAACGCGAGGGGATCTATGTCGATGTGGTCAGCGGCGAGGTCCTGTTCGGCTCACCTGACAAGTTTGACTCCGGTACCGGCTGGCCTTCGTTTATCAGGCCGCTGGTCGGAGAAAATATTGTCGAGCGGCAGGACCGCGGCCTGTTCACCGTTCGGAGCGAGGTGCGAAGCAGGATGGCGGATTCCCACCTCGGACACGTCTTTGACGACGGACCTCCCCCCACCGGGTTGCGGTACTGTATCAACTCGGCCGCCCTGCGTTTCATTCCCAGGGAGGAAATGGAAGCGGCCGGTTATGGGAAATGGCTGAATATCTTTCAAAAAAAGGAAGAGTAGTCAGCATCAGTCCGGTTCCACCAGACGTGGTGTCCGGCCTATGGTTCTGGCGAGGAAATCGATGCAATGGGCTATGGCCCGAACGGTGAGGGGTTCGCAGAGATGGGGCGGGTCGTTGGCCCGGAAACCACCAGGTCTCAGGCGGGCGCACCTCAGGCTGGAAAATTTTTTTTCGAAAGTTTCGGCAAACCGGTGACAGGTCAGAGCGATGTCCCTGTTTGTGAGGCCCTGCTTCCGACCCAGGATACCGGCGAAAAGGAGTCCTCCCTCCACCAGTCCGCATTGGGCCCCGTAGCGTCCGGCCCCGTGCATGCCGATGGCCGCTGCCAGAACCTGGTCTGCGAGCTCCACTTCAAACGCCTCGGCCAGGATCAGCAGACTCGTGGGCGTACAGTTGAGGTCTCTGTCCCAGTAACAGCGGGCAACCCGGGGAGAGACCCATCTTTCTATATCCTTGATCGGCGGGAGTAACATCGGGCTCAGGCAGATTTTTGCCGCAGGTCCTGTTTTGCCTGTCCGTTGTCATAGCGGCTCAGTACACCATAAAGCATGTCGGGCAGGTCGTTTTTCTGTCGAGAGCTGCGCTTGATCTGCTTGAGCACCTTTTCCAGGGTCAGCCGTTCACCAATGAAGATATGGCGCAGGATGAGGGATATCAATCGGGTGATGGTGGTCAGGTTGGAGATGCGTGATTGCAGTTCATGGTCCCGGTCAAAGGCGGTGGAGGCGAACACCTCCACCGGACGGCCGTCGAGCTCGCTGATGGAGAGGTACCATTTGTTGCGGTCCCGGTCGATGGTCCGGTATCTTTTACCATCCAGTACGTCGGGTAGATCCGGATCTTCGGCATGGACATCCTCGGCCGGACGCGGGAGAATGGGTTCATCCTGGATTTCCTGCCAGACCCGGCGGACAATGTCAGGATGATTCTTCACATTGCTGATAATGGTACGGCAGGTGGCACACACTTTCATGCCCTGGTGCCGGCTGGTTTTTTTTCCGGCCCCGCACAGCTCGCACGTATCTGTTTTCTGTTCCTGTTCCACGTCACTCCCTCCATGATGGTTGTCTTTTTTTCTTCTCCAGAGTACAACGTGGACCGAAAAAGAACAACAGGAGAAAAGAGAAGGAAACCAAGAGCATGAGACGACGTTTCAACAGGCGGCTCGACATGGAGACCCGTTTTGAACGGGCCCGGCGCCGTAACATGGTCGATGCCCGGCCGGGCATACATGAATGCATCGTCATTCTTGACGGCCTGAAACCGGACTTCAACATCGGCAAGATTTTTCGCACCGCTGACGCCTTCTCTGTCCGTGAGGTCCATCTTGTCGGGGTGGGTGTTTTTGATCCAGAACCGGCCAAGGGCTCGGTGCGCTGGGTACAGTACGTCTTCCATGACGATTTTGCCTCCTGTCATGCGCAGATCAGCAGCCAGGGATACTCGTTTTTCGCCCTCGAGCCCGGCGGCACGGAAGTGCTGGGCAAGGGTGGCCTGCCGGTAAAATCCGCCTTTATTTTCGGGCACGAGGAATTCGGCCTGAGTTTCAGCCCTGACGATTATCCGGATATCCATTCTCTTACCATCCCCCAATGGGGTCATGTCCAGAGTCTCAACGTCTCAGTGGCAGCCTCCATTGTCATGTATGAATATGTCCGCCAGCATGGCCGGCCCATGTCCGAAGGACTGGCTCAGCATCCTGGCGGCGATACCCGTAGAGGAGGAAAGAATGGCTGATAATCCCACCGGCTCCCGTGGCCTGTTTCTTCTTTTTACCGGCAACGGAAAAGGGAAAACCACAGCCGCCCTTGGCCTGGCCATGCGGGCCCTCGGGCACGGGCAGCGGGTGGCCATGATCCAGTTCATCAAGGGATCCTGGAAATATGGCGAGCTCGAAGCAGCCAAATGTTTTGAGGGGCTGCTTGATTTTCATGTCATGGGACGGGGGTTTACCTGGAAATCAGACGATCTGAACAAGGATATCGCCTTGGCCAGGGAGGCCTGGGCCTTTGCCTGTCAGATTCTGGCAGCCGGTCGTCACCAACTGGTTATTCTCGACGAACTGACCTATCTGATAACCTATGATATGCTCGATGAAGACGAGGTGGTCCGTACCCTGGCCGCCAGGCCCGGGTCCATGCATGTTGTGGTGACCGGCCGCGGGGCCACCGATGGGCTCATTGAGGCTGCCGACCTGGTCACGGAGATGCGTGAAATCAAGCATCCCTACCACCAGGGGGTCAGGGCCCAGGAAGGTATCGAATTCTGAGGCCTTGTCATCGGAACTCCCTGCCCCGGCATGCGGGCGCGCTTTACCCTGTCTGCCAGAACATTCTCCCGGCTTTCCCGCCGGGCCCTGATTGGGCCCGGGTCCCCTTTTTTCTTGCAACTTCGCATCAGCTTGGTATTCTTTACTGTTTTTCAGTCATGCCGGACGGTGTGGTGCGCGCGTTTTCCTGAACGGACTGCAACCTTAAATCAATCGGAATATACAAATGGATTACCGGGACACGTTAAACCTGCCCAAGACCAGGTTCAAAATGAAGGCCAACCTGACGCAAAAGGAGCCCATGTACCTGAAGCGTTGGGAAAAGGAGAATCTCTATCACAAGTTGCAGCAGGCTGCGGCCGACAAACCGCTCTATATCCTGCACGACGGACCTCCCTATGCCAACGGCCATATTCATCTGGGCACAGCCTTTAACAAGGTCCTCAAGGACATTATCCTCAAGTCCCGGCGCATGTCCGGCTTCAATTGCCCCTATGTGCCGGGGTGGGACTGCCACGGCCTGCCCATCGAGCATAACGTGGACAAGGAACTCGGGGACAAGAAAGAAAAGATATCAACCCTGGCCAAACGGGGTGCCTGTCGCAAATATGCGGAGAAATGGATCAAGACCCAGAAGGCCGAATTCAAGCGGCTCGGGGTGCTTGGCGACTGGGAAGATCCCTACCTGACCATGAACTTTGCCTACGAGGCCTCCATTGCGCGGGAGTTCAACAGGTTTCTCCTTTCCGGTTCGGTGGTACGCTCGCGCAAGCCCGTGTACTGGTGTGCCACCTGCCGCACTGCCCTGGCCGAGGCAGAGGTTGAGTACTACGATCACACGTCACCATCGATCTATGTAAAGTTTCCCCTCAGGGACGACCTGAGTGACCTGATACCTGAGCTGGCAGGAAAAGATGTCTCGGTCTTGATCTGGACCACCACCCCGTGGACCCTGCCCGCCAACCTGGCCGTGGCCTTCCACCCTGGTTTCGTCTATGCAGCAGTGGCGGTGGGCGAAGAGGTCTGGATCCTGGCCAGGGACCTGGTGGAGCCCTGTTTTAAGGAGTTCGGGCTCGAGTACCAGGTCCTTGCCACCTTCGAGGCCGCCGGACTTGAAGGGCGCAGGTGTCGTCACCCGTTCCTGGACCGTGATTCGCTCCTGGTCCTGGCCGATTACGTGACCGCCGATTCGGGTACGGGCTGCGTGCACACTGCTCCAGGCCACGGAGCCGACGACTATCTCACCGGATTGCGTTATGGTCTGGAGCCGCTCTCGCCGGTGGACGAAGATGGCCAACTGACCAGCGAGGCCGGTCCCTACGCCGGAGGCAGGATTCCCGAGGTCAACCGCGATATCAACGAGGACTTGCGTCGTGCCGGTTTTCTGGTCAGGGAAAGTCCTATCGAGCACAGTTACCCCCATTGCTGGCGGTGCAAGGAGCCGGTCATGTACCGGGCCACGGATCAGTGGTTCATCTCCATGGAGAAAAATGATCTGCGCCACAAGGCGCTTCAGGCCATCGACGAGGTTACCTGGACCCCGGCCTGGGGACAGAAACGGATTTACGGCATGGTCGAGGCGCGGCCGGACTGGTGCCTGTCACGCCAGCGCTCCTGGGGCGTGCCGCTCACTGTTCTTTTGTGTGAAGAGTGCGGCGAGATTGTCCGCAGTCCTGAAGTTTGCGAACGGATCGAATCTCTGTTTGAGAAGGAAGGTGCCGATGCCTGGTTTCGCTACGATGCCGCGGATTTCGTTCCTGATGGAATGCGTTGTGAGTGCGGCTCTGACAGGTTTCGCAAGGAGAGCGATATCCTTGATGTCTGGTTCGACTCCGGGGTGAGTCACGCCGCAGTCCTGGAACCGCGCGAGGAGCTGCGTTCCCCGGCCGATCTCTATCTCGAGGGCAGTGACCAGCATCGTGGCTGGTTCCAGTCATCTCTGCTCACCTCGGTGGGGACCCGCAACCGGGCACCGTACCGTGGAGTTCTGACCCATGGCTACGTGGTGGACGGCCAGGGCAAGAAGATGTCCAAGTCCGTTGGCAACGTGGTCGCGCCCCAGGAGGTTATCGACAAATACGGGGCTGAGATTCTCCGTCTCTGGGTTTCCAGCGAGGATTACCGGGACGATGTCAAGGTCTCGGACGAGATACTCAAACATGTTTCGGATGCCTACCGCAAGATGCGCAACACCATCCGTTTTCTCCTTTCGAATCTCAGCGATTTTCAGGTGGAAAGAGATGCGGTCGGGCCCGAGGCCCTGACCGAGATCGACCGCTGGGCCCTGGCCCGGTTTGCCCAGATGGTCCAGCGGGTCCGAAGGGCCTATGATGACTTCGAGTTCCATGCTGTCTATCATAACCTGCATAATTTCTGCGGCACCGTGGTTTCCAGCCTCTACATGGATATTCTCAAGGATCGTCTCTACTGCTCTTTGCCTGACGATCCCGCCCGCCGGGCTGCCCAGACCGTTATTTACCGTATACTGGACGGGTTGCTGCGGCTCATGACGCCGGTGCTCAGCTTTACGGCGGCCGAGGCCTGGGAACACTTCAAGGGGCTGGAACAGAATGCTCCCGTCGAAGAGTCGATCTTTTTCGAAGATTTTCCCCATGTGGACGACATCGAGATCGATCCGGAGCTGGATGAACGCTGGGAGCGGTTACTGGCCATACGTAAGGAGATCACCAGGGTGCTGGAGAGCGCCCGGCGCGACAAGGTCATCGGCCTACCCCTGGATGCCGAGATCCTGTTGGTGGCAGAAGGGGAGACCGCTGATTTCCTTGCCGGCCGGGAACCGTTGCTGCAGGAAATTTGCATTGTCTCCAGCCTGAAGCTGGTGGATGAAACGGCTGCAGCTGCAGACCTGGAGCCGGTGGCCGCTGAAACCGTGCCCGGGCTTCGCATCGCTGTTCATCCGGCGCCAGGTCAGAAATGTGAACGGTGCTGGACCATATCCGAGACCGTAGGCGAGGATCCTGACCATCCCACCCTCTGTGGCCGCTGCGCCGGAGTGGTTCGGCAGCTGGGGGTGTGATTCTTGCGCCTTTTCGGGGTTATGGCCCTTGTCCTGGTCCTGGACCAGGCGGTCAAGGCATGGATTGTCCACAGTTTCTCCCTCTATGAATCCGTGGTGGTGATTCCCGGGCTGTTCAACCTGACCTTTCTTACCAACACCGGCGCCGCCTTTGGCATACTGGCCGGACAGCCGAGCTGGGAACGTCAGTTGTTCTTTTTCGGTGTGGCTTTGGTCGCGCTGGTGGCCATCGTGGTCATGCACCGCCGGCTGGCCGGGCAGAGCCGCTGGTTCACGGTTGCATTGGGTCTGATCGGCGGCGGCGCCCTGGGTAATCTTGTCGACCGGGTCCGCTACGGTGCAGTGATCGACTTTCTCGACTTTCATGTCAAAGGGTATCACTGGCCTGCCTTCAATGTGGCGGATTCTGCCATCACCGTTGGGGTTGGTCTGTTTCTGCTGATCAATTTCATGGTGGAGAAAAACAAAAAACAGTAAGAAAATTTCCGGGTGTGTCCCGGGTCGATCGAGGGCTGTCTGCGATCCGGCCAGGATCTCCCCAACCTGATATATTGAGAAACCGATGAAAAAAACAGCCGTTCTTTTTCCCGGCCAGGGATCACAGTATCTGGGCATGGGACAGGAGTTTCTTAAAAGCGACTCCGAGGCCCGCGAGCTCATGGAGCTTGGCGAAGAGGTCAGTGGTTTTCCGCTGCGCCGACTGTGCAGTGAGGGTCCCCTGGAGGACTTGACCAGGGTTGTGCACCTGCAGCCGGCCCTGACGGTTATCAACCTCATCTGTTATCGGCAGCTCAAAAAGGCACTGCCGGAGCTGCGGCCAGCCTGGGTCGCCGGCCACTCTCTGGGTGAGTATTCCGCTCTTGTGGCTGCCGGCGTTGTCAGTGAACGGGATGGTCTTCGCCTGGTCACCCGGCGTGGTGAGCTCATGGAGCGGGAAGGGGCAGCCAATCCGGGTGGCATGAGGGCTGTGTTGGGACTGACCGTCGAAGAGATCGATGGTCTGCTGGCAGAGTACGAAGGCCCTGGCACCGTGGTGGTGGCCAACCACAATTCAGCAAAACAGGTGGTGGTTTCGGGTGACAGTGAAGGGCTCGAGGGGCTGGCTGTTCTGTGTCAGGAGAAGAGCGGCAAGGTGGTCCCTCTCAAGGTCTCGGTGGCCAACCACTCACCGTTGGTGGCTGGTGCGGTGGACGATTTCGCCGGTTTCATGGATTCTGTTCCTTTCAACGCGCCCTCCTTGCCAATGGTCTTTAACGTGACCGCGGCACCGGAAGTTGATCCTGACACAATCCGCTCGGTGATGGCCCGGCAGATTGCCTCCCGGGTTCGCTGGCTGGAATCGGTCCAGCGAATGGTCGAGGACGGGGTCGAGGTTTTCGTCGAGCTGGGGCCGAAAAACGTGCTTACCGGGCTGATGAAGAAGATTCTGCCCCGGAAATCGGGTATTGTCTGTCTCCAGGCCGATACTCCGGAAAAACTGGAGCAGGTGGTTCAGGCTGTGGCCGGATGACCATTGGCCGGCAATCATCGTCTACCTGCTGGTTTTTCCGGCAAGGTGCGCTTCTTTCTTGACAGGATAGCTGTGCTGGGGTAATAATTTTTAGTTTTGCCTGCCCCTTGCAGGCCGTGTGTTTTTTCACTTTGCCTTTTCGGATGCCATGTTTGAAAACCTAACAGATCGTTTAGATTCCGTATTCAAGAAGCTTCGCGGCCACGGCAAGCTGACAGAGGAGAATATCAAGGATGCCATGCGTGAAGTCCGCGTGGCGCTCCTTGAGGCCGATGTCAACTACAAGGTCGTCAAGGAGTTTATAGCTGCGGTTACGGACAAAGCGGTGGGCCGGGAAGTCCTTTCCAGTCTTTCCCCCGGGCAGCAGGTAATAAAGGTTGTTCACGACGAGCTGGTGGAACTGCTTGGCAGCCACGAGGAACCCCTCCGCCTGGATGGCAGGCAGCCGGTGATCATCATGCTGGCCGGCCTTCAGGGTTCGGGTAAGACCACCACGGCCGGCAAGCTCGCCAGGATGCTGCGTGAAAAGGGACGCAAACCGTTTCTGGTGCCTGCGGATGTCTACCGGCCGGCCGCAATTCAGCAGCTCCACGTCCTGGGAGAGCAGGTTGGGGTACCGGTGTTTGAATCCACCACCGAGGATCGACCGGTGGATATTGCCAAGCGGGCCGTGGCCGAGGCTGAAGACAAAGGCTACGATACGGTCATCATCGATACCGCTGGCCGACTCCATGTGGACGAAGATTTGATGACCGAACTCAGGGATATCTCTCGGGCGGTCCATCTCTCCGAAATTCTGTTCGTGGCCGATGCCATGACCGGGCAGGATGCGGTGACAGTGGCGGACAAGTTCAACTCGGATCTGGAAATCACCGGTGTTGTCCTGACCAAGATAGAGGGTGATGCCCGCGGTGGTGCAGCCCTGTCGGTCAAGAAGGTGACCGGCAAACCGATCAAATTTGTCGGTGTGGGGGAATCTCTGGATGCCCTTGAGGTGTTCCATCCGGACCGGGCCGCTTCCCGTATTCTCGGCATGGGTGATGTGTTGTCACTCATCGAGAAGGCGGAAAAGGTCGTTGATCAGAAAAAGGCCAGAAAATTGGCCCGCAAACTTCAGAAAAACACCTTTACCCTCGAGGACTTTCTCGATCAGATTCAGCAGATCAAGAAGATGGGCAACCTGGAACAGCTCATCGACATGATCCCGGGGGTCAGCAAGCTCAAGCAGCTCAAGGATGCGCCCAAACCCGATGAGCGGGAATTGATCAAGACCGAGGCCATTATCCGTTCCATGACCAGGAAGGAACGGGCCAACCACAAGATCATCAATGCCAGCAGACGACAGCGCATCGCCAAGGGGTCCGGCACCACGGTCGCAGAGGTGAACCGGGTCCTGAAGAGCTATACCATGATGCTCAAGATGATGAAAAAATTTCGCGGAAAACCGGTGATGCGGGGCGGCAAGCGCCGCAAGCTTCCCAAGGGGTTGATCCGCTGATCTGCCCGGCTGCATTACAGGGACATTTCCAGGGCGCCGACCACCAGGCACCGTAACTGCCGGCCAGTTCGTCCAGAGGGCAGAGGGTGGAAATAGAAAATAAAGTGTGATGGACCCGTTGCGAGTTCATCAGATATCCGTATACAGGAGGAAAAAACACACATGGCTGTACGTATTCGTTTAACAAGATTGGGCCGTAAGAAAAAACCGTTTTACCGTATCGTTGTGGCCAGTAATGAGGCCAAGCGCGATGGTAAGTTTCTGGATATTGTCGGCACTTATGATCCCCTGCAGGATCCTGCGGTGATCAACATCGACGCGGAGAAACTCGAGGACTGGCTCGGAAAGGGAGCAAAACCCACTGTGACCGTGCAGAGTCTCCTGAAGAAGGTCGGTGGTGGTCAGACCGAGACTGCCTGATGAAGGAACTCATTGGCTTTATTGCCACCAGGCTGGTTGACCAGCCTGATGCGGTCGATGTGACGGAAAAGGAAGAGGACGACACCGTAACCATTGAATTGAGGGTGGCCAAGGAAGACCTCGGAAAGGTGATCGGCAAGCAGGGCCGTACGGCCCGGGCCATGCGTTCGGTGCTTGCTGCGGCTGCCAGCAGGGTGGACAAGCGGTCGCGTCTGGAAATTTTGGAGTAGCAGACAGGTTCTTCTTTTTCTGTGGACGAATACGTTCTCCTGGGCAAGGTGACCAAGCCCCATGGTATCCGGGGCGAAATCAAGGTCTATCCCTATTCCGGTGATCCAGCCGGATTGGGACTGTATGAGCGAATCTGGCTCTCTGGCGAGAGCGGGCGGAAAATCAGCCACCGGATTGTCCGCAGCCGGGTACAGGGCCGGTTTGCCCTGCTCACACTCAGTGACTGTACCACTCGTGATCAGGCCGAGAACCTTGCCGGACAGAAGCTCTGGGTACGGCGCAGCGAAATGCCCGAAGTGGACGAGGATGAATTTTACCTGCAGGATCTTGAGGGACTCCAGGTCGTGGAGTATGTCGAAGACAGACAGGACGGCCGGGTGATTGGCAGGATCACAGGGATACTTGATACCGGAGCTCACGACATCCTGATTGTTCGGGATGGAGCCAGGGAATACCTGATCCCGGTACAGAGAGATTTCATTGTCAGCATAGACGACGACAAGGTGGAGGTTGATCTGCCCCCGGGTCTGCTTGATATCAATCCATAGGCCCGATGCAGTTTGATATTCTGACAATTTTCCCCGAGCTTCTGGCCTCGCCTCTGGAGGAAGGTATTTTGCGCCGGGCGGTACAGGCCGGGCACATAGAGGTCAGATTGCATAATATCCGCGATTATGCACTGGACCGACACAAGATGACCGACGATCGTCCATTTGGTGGCGGTGAGGGCATGGTCATGAAACCTGAGCCCCTGGCAGCCTGTATCCGGAACGTGCGTGACAGCGGCCCCCCGGCCAGGACCATCCTCCTGTCGCCCGGTGGTACTACCTACACCCAGCGGGAAGCAGAGCGGTTGGCAGGTTATCCACGATTGATGTTGATCTGCGGCCGTTATGAGGGGGTGGATGAACGGATTCGGCAAACCTATGTCGACGAGGAGATTTCCATTGGTGACTACATCCTCACCGGTGGAGAACTGGCGGCCATGGTGGTGGTAGATTCGGTGACCCGTTTGCTGCCCGGGGTTCTCGGTTGCGAGGATTCGGCCCGAAACGACACTTTCAGTCGCAACCTGATCAAGCATCCCCAGTACACCCGGCCCAGGGAGTTTGAAGGCATGGAGGTCCCCGAGGTCCTGCTCAGCGGAGACCACCGGGCCATAGCCGATTACCGGTTCCTGGAATCGGTAAAAGAGACCCTGAAACGGCGGCCTGAACTGCTGGCTGATGTCCGGTTCACCCGGGAAGAAGAAAAACTGTTGCGCCGGGCCGGGCTGGACCGGCAGATCCAGCGAATGGTTCAAGGCGGGACAGACCATGCTTGATGTGGCCCTGATCCACCATCCGGTGGTGAATCGGAGCGGTGAGGTTATCGGCTCGGCTATCACCAACCTGGACCTGCACGATATCGCCAGGGTCGGGGCGACTTTCGGAATTGGCCGGTACTGGGTGGTTTCGCCCTTTGCCGAGCAACGCCGGCTGGCCGGGGAGATTGTCGACCACTGGAGCAGTGGGTACGGCAGCACCGTGAACCCGGACAGACAACGTGCCCTGGAGTTGATCAGGATTTGCCATGATCTGGACCAGGTGCTGGAAGAAGTGACGTCGCAACAGGGGAAAAAGCCCTTGCTTCTGGCCACCTGCGCCCGTCCGCAGACCAACACCCTGGGTTATGAATCGGCTCGGCAGAGGCTGGCCCAGGGAGAATCGATGCTGCTTCTTTTCGGAACGGCCTGGGGGCTGGCTCCGGAGATTTTGCAGCGGGTGGATGCGACCCTGCCGCCCATCATGGGACCAGGGGAGTACAACCATCTGTCTGTGCGTTCAGCGGTCTCCATCATTCTGGATCGGCTGCTGGGCGCCTGAAAGGACGTAACTGATCACCGGATACGCACCAAACTCATATAGAACAGGCTGTTGAAAAGCGTAACGAGCGAAGATGAGACAAGGAAAACTGAGACGAAAAAGCGCAGTGTACATGGAGTGCATGAGCGCTTCGGAGTCTCGCAGGCTCATCCTGCCGACATGTATTGGAACAGGTAACAAGTAAAAAACACGTCAAACTCCGGCAAGACCGGCTTTGGATGGTGTGGAGGCATCCTTCGGGAAATCATCATTAGAAACAGAAATCCCGTAAAACAAGACATCATGAATATCATCGATAAAATTGACATGGAGCAGATGCGGTTCGATCATCCGGATTTTCGTCCTGGTGACACCGTCAAGGTGCATATCCGTATCATTGAAGGAAACAAGGAGCGTGTGCAGGTTTTCCAGGGCGTTGTGATCAAGCGTAAACGCGGGAAAATGGATGCCACCTTCACCGTGCGCAAGATTTCCCACGGTGTCGGGGTGGAAAAGACCTTTGCCCTGCATTCACCCAGGATCGAGAAGATCGAGGTGGTATCGCTTGGCCGGGTCCGCCGTTCCCGCCTCTACTACCTGCGTGAGCGCCGCGGCAAGGCCGCCCGTATCCGGGAGCGTAGTGTCAGGTAAGACGTGGTTCGTCCACGCAAGGTGCAGGGGGCACATATTCCAGGATTATGAATTCTTTGGTCCGTGCCCCCGGTTTCCGGTTCCGCTGTGAAATGCAGTCGGTCTTCGGGGCACTGGCACCCGCCAGGGATCCAGGCGATACCTATGCCTTTGAACGGGTCCTGCATGACCAGGGATTTACGACCATTGCCGGTGTCGACGAGGCGGGCCGAGGCCCGCTGGCCGGCCCGGTGGTGGCCGGTTGCGTTGTTCTGCCCCCGGACTGCTGCTACCAGCGGTTTGTTGATTCCAAAAAACTCAATTCCAGCCAGCGCGAGGAACTTTTTTCCTATGCGTACGAATGCGGGGCCCGGATCGGCGTCGGGGTGGTCAGCGCCCGGGAAATAGATGCCATAAACATCCTCCAGGGATCCCTTCTTGCCATGAAACGGGCCGTCCTTGACTGCATGGACGGTAAAATTCACCTCCCGATCGATTTTCTCCTGGTCGACGGCAAATTCACCATTCCCATGCAGCTCCCCCAGCAATCTCTGGTCAAGGGAGAATCCAAAAGCTCGTCCATCGCTGCAGCCTCCATTATTGCCAAGGTCACCCGGGACCGGATCATGGCCGGATACCACGAGAGGTATCCTGTATATAATTTTCTAAAGAATAAAGGATATCCCACCCGGGATCACCGAAGAGCCATTGCCGAGCATGGCCCCTGTCCCATCCACCGCAGGACGTTCAAGGGTGTACGGGAGTTTTTTGCCGACCCTGACCAGCAGCGACCAAATCCCGGTCAGCGCAACCTGTGGTGACTGACGATGACCGGTACAGACAGGCGCGGAAACCTGCCCACCGGCAGGCATGGGGAGTCGCTGGCCGCAGCATATCTGAAGAAAAAGGGCTACACCATTATCTGTCGCAACTACCGGCGCCGGTTTGGAGAAATAGACATCATTGCCCGCCACAGAGGTTTCACTGTCTTTGTCGAGGTCAAGACCAGGCGCTCAGGACGGTTCGGAGGTCCCCTCGGGGCGGTGGATCGGCGCAAGCAGCAACAGATCTGCCGGGTGGCCGAGGAATACCTGGCTTCCCACGGGCTGCAGGAGGCCCCGGCCCGCTTCGACGTGGTTTCGGTGACCCTGGGCCGGGATGGCCGGGCAACCATCGAGGTGGTTGAAAACGCCTTTGAAGCAGAACCTGGATGACGGACATAAAAAATCAGCAGTGTGTCGAAGACAGACGGTGTGTCGAAGACAGACAACCTCTGCCTCTGGCCATCACCATGGGCTGTCCGGTGGGCATAGGACCGGAGATCGTTCTGAAACTCTATGACCATTTGGGACGCAGGTGCGCTATGGTTCCCGTGGTGGTCGGTGACCCGAGAGTTCTTGAGGCCACGGCCCGGCTCCTTGGTCTGGAGTCAAACATCGTTATCTGGCGTCCCGGGGCTGTCATAGAACCGGGCACGGTCCCGGTTTGGCCTCTTTCCTCCCTTGATTACAGGCGCTTGAAGTGGGGACAACCCGACCGGGAAACCGGCAGGGCAATGGGGATGTATGTCCAGGAAACTGTGCGGGCAATCCAGCAGGGGGTGTTCTCCGGCCTGGTCACCTGCCCCATTTCCAAGAGCGCACTTCAGCTTGGCGGCTATCCCTACCCCGGCCATACGGAGATGCTCGCCGATCTCACCGGCACGGACAGGTTTTTGATGATGATGGCCGGATCACGGCTCAAGGTGGTTCTGGTGACCATCCACGAGCCGCTGGCCAGGGTGGCCGGCCAGATCACCCGGGAGCGGGTTGAGAACTGTATCAGGCTGACCGTCTCAGCCCTGGAAAAAGATTTTGGCGTTTGCCGACCCAGGATTGCGATTGCCGGTCTCAATCCCCATGCCGGGGAAGATGGTATGTTCGGCCTGGAGGAGGAGACAGTACTTGGACCGGTGATAGAGTCTCTGAACCGGAGCGGGGGATGCCTGGTTTCCGGCCCATGGCCGCCTGATACGGTGTTCTACCGTGGGGCCCGGGGGGAGTGGGACGCGGTGGTCGCCATGTACCATGACCAGGGTCTTATCCCCTTCAAGTTGCTCCATTTCCATGATGGTGTTAACGTTACTCTGGGCCTTCCCATTGTCCGGACCTCTGTGGATCATGGTACGGCCTATGACATCGCCGGCCGGGGGGTGGCCGATCCTTCCAGCCTGGAGGCGGCCTGGAAGATGGCGGCGGAGATTGTCCGCAACCGGGCGGATCATGAGAACAAGGGTATGGGATTGTCATGAAAAAAGGCCTCCTCATAGCTGTCGAGGGCATCGACGGCACTGGTAAATCGACTCAGATCCTGCTCCTTGCCGACTATCTGCGCCAAAAAGGGTGCGAGGTGGTGGTGACCCGGGAACCCACTGATGGTCCCTGGGGGCGGCGGATCCGTGAATTGTACCGGGACCGGTCCTCCTGTACTCCGGAGGAGGAGCTGGAAATGTTCATAAACGACCGACAGGACCATGTCCGCGAGGTGATCGAACCGGCCCTGGCCAGCGGCAAGATCGTCCTTACCGATCGTTACTATTTCTCCACTGCCGCCTACCAGGGAGCAGCTGGTATGGATGTGGACCATATCTTTGCCTGCAACCGTTTCGCGCCCCAACCTGACCTGGTGATCCTGCTGACCATGGATCCCGGTACAAGTGTCCGTCGCATCGCCGAGGTTCGCGGCGATAAGCCAAATGATTTCGAACAGGTGGATCAGTTGCGTCAGGTGGCTGAAATTTTTGATTCGTTCAGGCATTCCTGCATTCACCGGGTCCCGGCCGATGGAGCCGTCAGCCTGGTCCAGGAACAGATACGAAAACAGGTAGATACCCTTCTCCGGGAGAAAAAATATCCATGCGGGCACTGAGACTGTGGGCCATACTGTGCTTCTGTGTTCTGGCCGCCGGAGTACTGGGCGGCTGCGGGCAGAGGGTCGGTCAAACCGGTGGCAGGGAGATGGCTTCCCTGGCCGAGGAACCTGATTTCGGCTGCAGTTACTTCTACTTTCTCTGGGGTCGTCATGCCGAGCTGGCCCTGAAGTTTGACGAAGCCCTGGAGGCCTACCAAAAGGGCCTTATCTGCGACCCCGAGGCCGTGTATATCGAACGCAAGATCCCCATTCTTCTCCTCCGCATGGGACGCAACCAGGATGCGGTTTCGCGATTGGAGGATTTTCTCCACCGTCATCCCGGCGATACCGACAGCCGGATGCTGCTGGCCAGAGTTCTGATACGACTTGGCCGTCTGGATGAGGCGGTTTTGCAGTATCGCACCATTCACGCCCTGGATCCCCGGGAGACCGACTCCCTGCTCCTTCTGGCCCGTATTTTTTTTGGCCAGGAAAAGATGGAGAAAGCCCGGGCCACCCTGGAAGAAGCCCTTCGGGTTGATCCGGAATCCTACCCGGCCCGGATTCTTCTCGCCCGGATCGATGTCCGGGAAAAGAAGTTTGACCTGGCCGCAGGGGAGTACAGAAAGGCCCTGGAACTGAACTGGTCCGTAGACCTGGCCCTGGAGATGAGCGAGGTCTTTTTGCTCCAGAAGCGCTACGATAAGGCCGAGGAGCTTTACCGCAAGATACTGATCGATGATCCGGAAAACGAACGGGTTCGAATAGCTCTGGTCCACACCTATCTCCTTCAGGATCGGGAACAGGACGCCCTGCGGGAGCTGAACCTGCTCAAATCCGTAACCTCCAATCCAGCCCGGGTGGACCTCACCATTGCCCGGCTTTTCGCCCGCCAGAAAAAGTTTGACCGGGCAGCAACCATCCTCCGGCAGGTCCTGGAAAAAAACGATCTGTCCGAAGGGCGTTTTCTCCTCGCTCTCATCTGTTTTCAGCAAAAGAAATACCAGGAGGCCCTGGCTCAGCTCAGACGCATCGACCGGCAGGCCTCTGAGTATGAGGATGCGGTCTTTCTTCAGGTCCGTATCTACCGGGCCCTGAAGCAGGTGGAACAGGCCATCGAGATTCTCGAGGAAGCGGTGCGCCAGGAATCAGGCCGCTCCAGCGAGATGTATGTCCTCCTGGCCGCGCTCTACCAGGCGCAGAATCGGGAAGACGAGGGGCGGGATGTTTTCAGTCGGGCTCTGGAGGCCTTTCCCGATGACGGGGACCTGCTTTACGAGTATGGTCTCTTCCTTGAGCACGGCGGTGAGCATGATAAGGCTCTTTCGGTGATGCAACAGGTGATCCGGGTCCAGCCCCGCCATGCCGGTGCTCTCAACTACGTGGGATACACCTGGGCCGACCAGAAGATTCACCTGGACAAGGCTCTTGAGTATATCGAAAAGGCGGTGGAGCTGCGACCGGGAAACGGCTACATTCTCGACAGTCTCGGGTGGGTCTATTACCGGCTTGGACGGCTGGAAGAGGCCCGTAAGGCCCTGGAAGAGGCGGTGAAACTGTCTCCGGACGATCCGGCCATTCTGGATCACCTGGGCGATGTCTACCTGGAACTTGACATGGTGCAAAAGGCGGTGGAGGCCTACCGCAGGGCGCAGGATCTTTTCACAGACCATCAGGATATTATCCGGGTTCGGGAAAAGTTGCAGTTGCTCAAAGGGCAGGGCGGAGAATGAAACCCCGATGGCACCGCGCCGTCCGGTTGCGTGGCAAAGGCTTGTGGGAGCATCAGGCCTCAGGCATGTTTCTGGAAGGGTTGCCGGAAGAAGAGAACACAGCTGTGATGAGATGGTCTCGCAGTTCCAAACGGTTTTCTGGCTCCCACCAAAATTCAGCACTGGTGCGGAAAAGGACGACAGTGCTTTACTCTGGAAAAACTGTTTGTCACGAGCCGTCAACGAGAGACCGTTTTTTTTACAGTCTCCGTGAAAGTTGCGCTCTTATCCGCGGGCTCAGCCATTATTTGATTTTTGATGGTAATCACAAGCTGTTTTTCTCTGCGGTGCTGGCTCTGCTGCTTCTTGTCCTGGGAGGATGCGGGACCAGGGGGCCGGTCACGGTGGCGCTCGATTGGAAGGAAAGAGCGGTGGCCGAGGAAGTATGGTACCGTTTTGTTGATCGTTCCTGTGGTCAGGCCGTGGACGCTGATCTGCGGGTCAGCTGGAAGGCCTGGGGACAGGAGGGAACGGTCCGGGCAACCCTCCTTCTGCAGCTCCCTTCCTCCCTCCGGCTGGCCCTGGTTGATCCTCTTGGCCGACCGCTGGTACTTGTCACCGGTGATGGCACTGCTTTCACTTTGGTCGATAATCGGACAGGAGAGGCGTATACCGGACCGGTGGAGGCCGGTTTCTGGAAGAAATATGTGCCGGAAGTCCTGGCAGACCAGGAACTTTTTTTTCTTTTGTCTGCCCGTCTGAATACGGTCCGGTGCAAGGTCGAGGAAATCGCCCGGGATCTGGAGGGCAGGGGTTACTGGTACACCCTGCGCTGTGGCGATAATCTCCGTCACCAGGTGCTGTTGTCCGACAGCGGCATGATGGTGCACCACAGGATCCTTGCAGAAGACGAACCGGAACTCGAAGTAACATACGAGGGGACTCTTGGCAATTTTCCCTGCCCCTGGCCACGAACCCTGGAGATAGAAGGGAAAAGGGTTTCCGGCAGGATCGTATTGGAATTTGAGCGGATTTACTCCACCGAGCCGGTGTCTCCCGATCGGTTCCTGCTCAGGCTGCCACCCCATGTAACCCTTACCAGGGTCAGGTAGAAAGGGATCAACGGCGCTGGAGCGGCTTTTCTATCTCGGCGGTGGAAGGGGCGTTGTCCAGGGTATTGACGATGAGGACAAAGAGGTTGTCTTCCTTGAAAAAGACCTGCTGGAGATCGTAGTTGTTTCCCTGCTTCAGGTCGAGTACCACCCGGATTCTGTCCTCATGTCGACCGGTCCGGATACTCTTCACATAGCGCCCGTTTGCCTTGATCAGCCTTTGCACGGATTTGTCCAGGCGGGTATCCTTGAAGTCGCATACCACCCGTGGCAACCCCTCGGCAATACCAAAAACCCTGGGTGGGTAGAATCCGTTGAGTTTGAAAAGGATCATCTCGCCCCGGCTGCGGGAAGTATCAAATTCCACCCCGATCAGGCTGGGTATGGCCTCATCTTTCGGTCCAGGGGATATTTTTGTCTCTTCACCGGTCTGTTTCGCCTTGCGGTCCGGGCCGTGCGCCACGGCTGTGGCTGCGGATTTCTTCTCCTGGACCTGGTCCGGGGGGCGGGAGGTCGTTTTTTGTGTTGTCTGGTCGGCAGCCGGAGGTTGATCTCTTGTTTCTGTCAAGTTTTCCGTGGTGAAGACCTTGATGGTAAGTTGGTGCTTTTCCGGGAGAAATTGCTGGTCGAAGTCAAGGTTTTGTCCCGGGCGCAGGTCCAGGACAACTCTGGTCTTGAGATGAGGTTTATGATGGATCCCGATCCGGATGCGCTCTATGTAACGCCCTCTGGTCTGGATCTGGCGGGCCAGTGATGCAACGGGTCTGGTGGCGGGAAAATCAAAAACCACTCGAGGTTTTTTTCCTTTGATGGCAAAAACCTTTGGTATCGCGCTCCTGTCAAGGCTGAAGATGACCTGTTCCGCCCCGGTGGTCGATTCTTCAAACCGGATATCTGTAAGCACCGCCGAACCGGTGGCCGCAAACAGTACGGCGGGAAACAGCACTGCCATAAGCAGGGTGATGACCGTGCAGGGATAGTTTTTCATGTCCATGCGATGAATTGGCACCGGTGAGGTGGATGAGTGGTAACTCCATGACTTCGCTATAGTATCAGGATTACATCGTCAACCATTGCAATGTCAACTCATTTTCGGTAAAAGAGCCCTGATCCGGAGAGGTCCGGGGCGGAAGACAGGGGGGCAGGACCAGGGCGGTCGGCTGTGTCCGTCATCACACTTTCCTCAACTATACAGCGACCGCCCGGCAGGGGGCTGCCCGGCGGATTATGGACGATTCATGCAACAACTTCATCATATCCTTTCCCTGGTACGTAAGCCGGGGCGCTATATCGGCGGAGAACACAACGCTGTTCGTCCCGAGTGGGATGGGGCTGATTTTCGTTTCTGCCTGGTTTTTCCCGACCTCTATGAAATCGGCATGTCCCATCAGGGACTGCAGATCCTTTACCACGTCATCAATCATCATCATGGATTTCTGGCTGACCGGTGTTATGCCCCGGACGTGGACATGGAAGAGCAACTCCGGAGTAACGGAGTCGAACTTTTTTCCGTTGAATGCCGCCGTCCATTGAACGAATTCGATGTTCTTGGCATCACGTTGCCCTATGAACTGTGCTACACCAACATCCTGACAATCCTCGATCTGGCCGGCCTTCCCCTGCGCAGCGTCGATCGTGACGAACGGTATCCTCTGGTGCTTGGTGGCGGCTCCTGTTCCTTGAACCCGGAACCGGTGGCCGAGTTTTTCGATGCCATTGTTCTTGGCGACGGTGAAGAAATCATCCTGGAAATAGGGACCGTCCTGCGTCAGTCGCGGGAACAATCCGCCTCACGACAGGAACAGCTCGAAACCCTGGCCGGGATTCCCGGAGTCTATGTCCCGTCTTTTTTCAAGCCCAGGTACCAGCGGCAAACCCTGTGTGGCATTGAACCGCTGCGTTCCGGTTATGAGCGGGTACGACGACGGGTGCTGCCGCGGCTCACCGGACCCGGTGAGCAGGGTCGGCCCCTCGTCCCCCTGGTCAAGCCTGTCCACGACCGGCTCGGGGTTGAGATCGCCCGTGGGTGTACACGGGGGTGCCGCTTCTGTCAGGCCGGCATCATTTACAGACCCGTGCGGGAGCGGACCATGGACGAGGTCCTGGCCATTGCCGAGCAGGGCATCGAGGTCTCGGGTTTTGACGAGCTGGCACTTTTGTCCCTGTCCTCCGGCGATTACTCTTGTCTGCCCCAGCTTTTGACCCGGCTTATGGACCGGTTTGCCAGCAGCCATGTCTCGGTCTCCATGCCCTCCATGCGGGTAGGTACCCTGACGCCCGGGATCATGGATCAGATACGCCGGGTTCGCAAAACCGGCTTCACTGTCGCTCCCGAGGCCGGCACCGACCGGCTGCGGGAGGTAATCAACAAGGGGATCACTGAAAAGGATCTCCTGGCCACCTGCCGCGATGCCTTCAGCCTGGGCTGGAATCTGATCAAATTCTACTTCATGATAGGGTTGCCCGCAGAAACCAGCGAGGACGTGGAGGCCATTGTCGATCTGGCCAAACGGGCCCGGCAGGAAGCGGGCAGGGGGAGCCGTCGGATCCAGATAAATGTCTCGGTGGCCACCTTTGTGCCCAAGCCGCACACCCCGTTTCAGTGGCACCAGCAGATCAGCCTGGACGAGTCAAGAGAAAAGATCGATCTGCTCAAGCAGCTCCTGCCCCGCAAGGGATTCAAACTCAAGTGGCATGATCCGCACCAGTCGGTGATGGAGGGTGTTTTCTCCCGTGGTGACCGCAGGCTCTCAAGGCTCATCGAAGCTGCCTGGCGCCGGGGAACCCGATTGGACGGCTGGTCCGAGCATTACAGCCTGGATGAATGGCGGGCTGCGGCGGCCGAGATCGGGCTCGAACTGGAATGGTACCTGCGCAGGCGGGAGCTGGACGAAATCCTACCCTGGGATCACCTCGATTCCGGTGTTGCGCGTTCCTTTCTCGAACAGGAGTGGCATCGGGCACTGACCCGGGAATATACTCCGGACTGCCGTAACCACGGCTGTCAGAAATGCGGTCTGTGCGACTTTAAGACCATTTACCCGGTGGTCCATGGCCGCAAAAACGAAGTGAAATCGTCGGATGGGCCCCTGAAAAAAGAGGACGCCGTTCAAGTGGTTGGCCGGGGCAGCCGTCACAACCGGAAGCGCAGTGGCAGCGAGCGGATTTTCACCTACCGGGCCCATTACGAGCGATGCGGTGACAGCCGCTACCTGGGCCATCTGGAGATCCTTCAGCTGGTTTTTCGGGTTTTGAAACGGGCCCGGCTGCCGGTTCTTTTCTCTCAAGGGTACAACCCGTCTCCCCGGGTTTCCTTCAGTCCGGCCCTGCCGGTTGGGGTGGAGAGCCTGGTGGAATATTTCGACATGGATCTTGGCGAACCCCTTGCCGATCTGGACTTGGTTCGGGAACGGCTCAACCGGGAGTTGCCCCATTTCATCCGTGTGCACCGGCTGGAGCCGGTGGCGAGAAAGAAAAAACAGAGCGACCTGCGGGTCACGTATGAAATCCGTCCGGCCTCGTCCTTCCCGCCCGAAACAATGAAGCGGCTGGAAGGTTTTCTGGCCCGGGACTCCTTTCCTGTTGAGCGGCTGCGTAAGGGCAGAAAAAAAACTTTCGATCTGCGGCCCCTGGTCCTCGGTCTGGAGGTGCAGGACGACATGCTCATGCTCGAAATGCTCAATCCCCATGGCCGGGCCGGAGCCGGGCCGCGGGAAATCCTGGAGAAGGTCCTTGGTTTTTCCGCCAGGGAGGCGCTGCTGGCCGATATTCGCAAGGTCGGGGCCACGGCCATGACGGAGAGGACTTGACGGTTTCGGGGAACCGTTTATGGTGGTACGGAAAAACACGCCTCCGGAACCGGGGGCAGAGCAAGAGAGAGTGAACCAGACAAGGAGCGATCATGAAAAAAATCATTCTGCGTGAAGACGAGATGCCCACCCGCTGGTATAACGTGGTGCCTGATATTCCCGGTGGCCTCCAGCCGCCCCTGGATCCCGAGACCAAGGAGCCCATGGGCCCGGAAAAACTCTCTGCCGTCTTCCCCATGGCTCTGCTCGAACAGGAGATGAGCAGCGAGCCGTGGATCGATATCCCCGAGGAAGTACTGGAGGTCTACAAGATCTGGCGTCCCTCCCCCCTGGTCCGGGCCCGGAAGCTGGAAGAGGCCCTGGGCACCAGGGCGAAGATTTTTTTCAAGAACGAGGGGGTCTCGCCGGTGGGCAGCCACAAACCCAACTCGGCCGTGGCCCAGGCCTATTATAACAAGCGTGAAGGGGTGAAGAGGCTTGCCACCGAGACCGGTGCCGGCCAGTGGGGTTCAGCCCTGTCACTGGCTACTTCCAAGTTCGGCCTGGAGTGCAAGGTATACATGGTGCGGGTTTCTTTTGATCAGAAACCGTACAGAAAATCCATCATGCAGACCTTTGGCGCCGATATCGTGGCCAGCCCCAGCCAGGACACCAGTACCGGGCGGGCCATTCTTGAAAAGGATCCGGATACCCCCGGTTCTCTTGGTATCGCCATTTCGGAGGCGCTGGAGGATGCAGCCACCCATGACGACACCAATTACGCGCTCGGGTCTGTGTTGAATCATGTGGTTCTGCACCAGTCTGTTATCGGCCTGGAAGCAAAGAAACAGATGGAGATTGCGGGCGAGTACCCGGACGTGATCGTTGGCTGCTGTGGTGGTGGATCGAACTTTGCGGGGCTGCTGGCTCCCTTTGTCCCGGATTACCTGGAAGGGAAGAAAATTCGTTTCGTCGGTTATGAGCCGGCATCGTGTCCGACCATGACCGCTGGCAGGCTTGCCTATGATTCCGGTGATGTGGCCATGATGACCCCGCTTCTCTACATGTATACACTGGGCCATGATTTCATGCCCCCGGGAATCCATGCCGGTGGGCTGCGATACCACGGCATGGCACCCATTGTCTCGGCCCTTGTCCGGGACAACATCATCGAACCTAAAAGCGTTCATCAGCTTGAATGCTTCGAGGCCGGGGTCCTGTTTGCCAAGACCGAAGGTATCATTCCTGCACCCGAGACAACCCACGCCATTCGTGGCGCCATAATCGAAGCCATGCAGGACCCTGACGAGCCCAAAACCATTCTGTTCAATTTTTCAGGGCATGGGCTTATCGATATGGCAGCCTATGACAGTTATTTTGCGGGTGAACTCCATAATTACTCCTATCCAAAGGAGCAGATCGAGGATTCCCTGGCCAAGCTGCCGAATGTGTCGAAGCCAGGCGAAAACGACTGAGCAGGGGATCTTGCGCTTGCAGCAGTCGGCCCGGTCTAAAATCCTGGTTTTTCTGCTGGCCCTTGTCGTTCTCGGTGTATCACGGCAGGCTGTGTTTGCGGCCTGCCGTTCTTTTTCAGACCTGATCCATAACGGTGGATACGGCGTGGCAGACCGCAGCGGACGGATTGTTCGTTCCTGCCGTCCCGACACCCCGTTTGTTCCCGCCTCAGTCGTCAAGATTCCCACTGCCCTTGCAGCCCTGCACATTCTTGGCAGAGAATACCGTTTCCGTACGGAATTTTTTCAGGACAGGCACAACAATCTCTATATCAGGGGCTACGGAGACCCGCTGCTTACTTCCGAGGAAGTTGCCCTGATTCTGACCCGCCTTGGTGAACGCCATGTGCGGGAGATAAATGATATTTTTATTGATGATTCAGCTTTTGCCCTGTCCGGGCAGGCATCGGGTCACGGCAGGACTGCTAACCCTTATGATGCTCCGGTCGGGGCGGTATTTGTCAACTTCAATACCGTTGATATCGTGGTAGGCGGGGACGGAAAGGTTCGTTCCGGTGAGGCGCAGACGCCGACCCTGCCGATCATGCACTCCCTGGCGCCCGGTCCCGGGCATCCCAGCCTGTCTTCGACACGACGTCTGTCTTCGACACGACGTCTGTCTTCGACACACTACCGGCTTAATATCTGTCAAAACGGTTGCGAGCCACGGGAGCAGATGGCCCGGTTGACGGCCGAGCTGTTCCGAGGCCTGCAGCAGCGATCCTCTATTTCAGGAGCCGGGACCTGGGCAAGAAAACGAGTACCCCCGGACGCCCGGCTTGTCTATGCACACAAAAATTCCAGAGATCTTGAGGCCGTGATTGCCTCGATGCTCAAATTTTCCAGTAATGTCATGGCAAATGCCGTGTATCTTGGCTGCGGGGCCAAGCGTTTTGGTTTTCCGGCCACCTGGGAAAAGGCTCGCCGGGCAGTGACCGAGGCCCTGCAGGAAGAGCTGGGAGCAGACACCGCGGCAGCGATCCTCCAGGAAGAAGGCTCCGGCCTGTCCCGGAACAACCGGGTTACCGTCAGGGCAATGCTTCAGGTGCTGCATGCTTTCACACCATACAGGCGCCTGATGGATTCCCGCCAGGGGGTGTCCGTCAAATCAGGTACCCTGCATGGGGTGTATAATTTCGCAGGATACCTGGAGGATGGCCGTCCCTTTGTCATTTTGCTCAACCAGCCTGAGAATACCAGAAAGGAGGTGCTGGCGCGCCTGCGGCAGAACCACTGAGCCGGCACCGGACCGGTCGAGGGCGCGGTTGAGTCTGACACAGCATGGTTGTCTGTGTTTCCGCTGCCGGACATGTTACCCGGGCTGCTCTGTTTCTGTTTTGGTAACAAAGGCCCGGATTTTTTCAGGGCTGAGGTATATACCGCTGAGGCTTTGGCCGTCCGCCTTCAGGGTTGGTATCATTCTCACTCCGTCTTTCCAGGCCCGGCCGGGCTCGGTCACAATATCGACCCGGTTGACCATAAGGCCCGGTATCTCCTTTTCCAGTTTTTTCAGCTCCCGGCTGACCAGTATGCAGCGCGGTCAGATGCTTGATTTGTAAAAGGTTATTTTCCTGTCAGTATCTTTCATGCGTCCTGTTTCCCGGGTTTAAGGTGATAACTGTACCTCTTATAATAACATACTGAATTTAAATAAAAAATAAAATTTCATCTTCATTGCGGATTGTCGTTGACTAGTGGTGGTAAACCAGCTACACACATGAGTGTCGTTTTTTAATCCAGGACAGGTCATGACCACGGTTCCACAGATAGCTCTTATCAGGGATCCCCGCTTCCTTGAACATGATACCGGGGGCGGTGACCATCCGGAAGCCCCTGAACGGCTGCTGGCCATCGAGCGGCAGATCCGGAACGGACCCCTGGGCCCCTGTCTTGCTTTTCACCCATCCCGTATGCCGCTGCGGGAAGACTTGCTCTCCTTTCATTCCGAAGCCTGGCTTTTCCGTTTCGAAGAGGCCGTCCTTGCCGGACGCACCTATATCGACCACCCTGACAATCAGGTGGGTTATGAGACCTTCCAGGTGGCCCAGCTTTCCGCTGGCAGTGGCATGGTGGCGGTTGACCTGGTGGAGGCGGGATTTTCCGGACCGGTCTTTGCCTGTACCAGGCCGCCGGGACATCATGCCGAACCCGGGATGCCTCTTGGTTTCTGTTTCCTGAACAACTGTGTGCTGGCGGTCCGTTACTGGCAAAAGAAGTATGGCCGTCACCGGATCTGCGTGCTCGATTTTGACGCCCACCACGGCAACGGTATCCAGACGGCTTTTGCCGACGACGCGGACATTCTTTATATATCAATCCATGAACATCCCAGTTTCAGCTATCCTGGAACCGGTTATCGGGAAGAACAGGGGCTTGGTTCGGCCCGGGGGACGGTGCTCAATATCCCCCTGGCACCTGGTACCGGCGATGGTCTGGTCATCGAAGCCCTTGATGGGCCGGTGACAGACGCCCTGGAGCGGTTTCAGCCGGAGTGCCTGGTGGTGGCCGCCGGTTTTGACGCCCACCAGCTTGATGACATGTCGGGCCTGGCCTGGTCCACGGACATGTATCGGCTTATCGGTTTCCGGCTGGGTGGTTGGGCGGCGCATTTATGTCGTGGGCGGATGATATCCATTCTTGAGGGTGGTTATCATCCGGACTCCCTGGCCGCCAGTGTGGAGGTCTACCTGGCAGGTCAGCTTTCAGCGGTAACCGGATCGGAAATCACTGGTTTCTCCGTTCTGGATAACAGGGGAGAAGATAAAAGATGTTTGTAACTTGCCATATGACTCCTAAACCGGTGACTGTCAGGCCTGATGTCTGCATCCCCGAAGCCAGAAAAATTCTTTTGGAGCACGGATTTCGACACCTTCCGGTGGTGGATGACAAGGGCCGGCTGCAGGGCATGGTCACGGACCGGGATCTGCGCCTGGCCTATCCGTCGTCGGTGCTCGACGAGGACGAGCGGCAACTGGTCCTGGACCGGGTCAGGAGAACACCGGTTCAGGCCATAATGTCCAGGGAGTTCGTTACCCTTTCCACTGTTTCGACCCTGGACGACGCTCTGCTCCTGTTCCAGAATCACAAAGTGGGGGCCTTGCCGGTCCTGGATCGGAAGGGACTGCTGGTCGGTATCCTGTCTCTCAACGATCTGGTTTCGGCCTACAGTTCGCTTTTTGGCCTGAAAGAAAGGGGCTCGTGCCTGGTAGCGGCTACAGATAGCGGGGAGCCGGGAGCACTGGGACGCTTGATCCTGGCCCTCGAAGAACACGATATCCATGTGACCCGGGTGATCCGCTCCGATCATCGGGATAACGAGCCGGACATGCTTTATTTCCGGATCAGTACCTGTAATATACCCGCAGTGCACCGGCTCATAGAACAGGCTGGTTTTACGGTGCAACTGCCGGGTGAGAAGAGGATGGGTTCATGACACTTGAAAAATTTTTTGCTCCCGGTTCCGTGGCGGTCATCGGAGCCTCCAGGACACCGGGCAAGGTAGGCCATGATATCCTGAAGAATCTGGTGGAATCGGGCTTTGAGGGTCCCATTGTCCCGGTCAATCCGGCCGGTGGGGAAATTCTTGGCCAAAAGGTCTACCAGCGTCTGGCCGACTATGACCAGACGGTTGATCTGGCAGTGATCGTCCTTCCCAGTCAGTTTGTCCTGCAGGCGGCCCGTGAGGCAGTGGCCAAACGGGCCGGGGCGGTGGTGGTTATCAGCGCCGGATTCAGGGAGGTTGGTGACGAAGGGCGCAAGCTGGAAGAGGAACTGGCTGACATCGTCCGTCGAGGCGGGGCCCGGATGCTTGGCCCCAACTGCCTGGGACTGATCAATACAGCCACTCATCTCAACGCGTCTTTTGCCGGCCGTATGCCCGAGCCGGGCTCCATCGCGGTTTTCTCCCAGTCCGGCGCCCTGTGTACCGCCATGCTCGATATGGCTGCCCAGCGGCACCTTGGGTTGTCCAAACTGGTCTCCATTGGCAACAAGGCTGACATCACCGAGGTGGATTTGCTCAGGGCTCTGGCCGATGACGACGACACGTCGGTTATTGTCGGCTATCTGGAAGATATCAGTTCCGGCGACCATTTTGTCAAGGCCGCGGAACGGGCCTGTCTGAAAAAACCGGTGATCCTGCTCAAGTCCGGAACCACTGCTGCCGGACGTAAGGCCGCAGCCAGCCATACCGGTGTCCTGGCCGGGACGGATACAGCTTTTGGGGCCGCCTTCAAGCGCTCGGGAGTCTGCCGGGCCGATACCTTTGAAGCGCTTTTCGACTACGCGACCGCCATGGACATGCAGCCCCTGCCCCGGGGAAAGAGGGTGCTCATCATCACCAATGCCGGTGGTCCGGGGACCATGGCCGCCGATGCGGTGGAAAAAACAGGACTTGAGGTGGCGGTTCTGGACAGAAACACCACCACGGCCCTGCGGGCCCGGCTGCCGGCCAGCGCCTCGGTGGGCAACCCGGTTGACGTGCTGGGTGATGCCGATCCGGAGCGGTACGTGGCCGCTCTGGAAGCAGCCCAGGAAGATGAGTCCGTGGATGCTATTCTGGTCCTTTTGACTCCGCAGGCGATGACCAAACCGGTGGATACCGCCAGGGCCATTGCCGCCTCCCTGGACGGCTCAAAGCCGGTGCTGGCGTCGTTCATGGGCGGCAAGGACGTTCTGCCTGGACGCCAGGAACTGGCCGCAGCCGGTCTCCCGGATTATGAATCACCGGAACGGGCGGTGTCAGCGCTCAAAGCCATGTACGATTACAATGTCTGGCGCCGCCGGCCGCCGCGTCAGGTGACCCGTTATCCGGTTAACCGGCGGCGGGTGGAACGGATCATCACCCGTCGGCAACGTACCGGCAGGCTCCAGCTCAGCGAGGTGAAGAGTAAAGATATTCTCAAGGCGTACGGCTTTCACATCATGAAGGGCAGTCTGGCCGGCAGCGTGGACGAGGCCATCGAGATTGCCCGGTTCATTGGCTTTCCGGTGGCCATGAAGATCGTCTCGCCCGATATCATCCACAAGACCGATCTCGGTGGAGTACGCCTTGGTCTGGCAACAGCCCAGGAAGTGGAGGACGCGTATGATCTGATGATGCTGCGTATAAAAAAACAGGTGCCCGACGCGGTGATCGAGGGAGTGTATGTGGAGAAAATGGCAGATCCTGGTCTGGAGGTGATCATCGGCATGACCAGGGATCCCCAGTTCGGTCCCATGCTGATGTTCGGCCTGGGCGGTATCTTTGTCGAAGTGATGAAGGATGTTACCTTCCACCTGGCACCCATTACCCGTGAGGAGGCGGTACAGATGCTCAAGTCCACTCGCTCCTATGAGATGCTCAAGGGAAAACGGGGCCGCAAGGAGGTCGATATCGAGGCCATTGCCGGATCCCTGCAGCGGATCAGCCAGTTGACAACGGATTTTCCCCAGATTGTCGAGCTCGATATCAACCCCCTGATCGTCGGCGAAATCGGGACCGTACCAACGGCGGCCGATGCCAGGATGACCCTGACGCCAGCGAAAAATATTCCGTCACCGAGGTAGGAGGAACCCATGGAATACAACAGTGACTGGAAAGAGCGCTTTGCAGATATGATCGCCACCCCGGCCAAGGCGCTCTCCCACCTGCGTCCCGGGCAGAGGGTTTTTATTGGTACCGGCTGCGGTGAACCGGTGGAGCTGGTCCGGGCCATGACCGACCGGGCCGGAGAGCTGTCTGATGTGGAGATCGTCCAGCTTATCACCAAGGGTGACGCGCCCTATGCCGAGAAGCACCTGGCAGAGTGTTTTACCATCAATTCCTTCTACATAGGTTCCAATGTCCGCGGTATGATCCAGGAAGGGGTTGGGGCCTATACCCCCATTCTGCTCTCGGATATTCCTGACCTTTTCCACAGCGGTCGGTTGCCGCTGGACGTGGCTCTTATCCAGGTGACTCCTCCTGATGTACGGGGCAAGATGAGCCTGGGAATCTCGGTGGATATCGTTCGTTCCGCGGTGGAGAATGCATCCCTGGTCATTGCCCAGGTCAACCCCAATATGCCCTGGACCCACGGCAGCTCGCAGGTGGATGTCTATGATCTCGATATTCTGGTCCCGGTAGAGTCACCGCTTATTGAGCAGGAACATCATTCAACCCACGAAATCAGCGGTAAAATAGCCAGGTACGCGGCCGCCCTCATTCCCGACGGCGCTACCCTGGAGCTCGGACTGGGTCGGGTGCCGGGTCTCGGCCGGCTGACCCACGCAGTGCTTGATCATCTCTACGACAAGAAAGACCTGGGGATTCACACCGAGATGATCACTGACTCGATCATCGACCTGGTGGAGTGCGGGGTGATCACCGGACGACGCAAGACCATCGATCAGGGCAAGATTACCACCTCGTTTTGCATGGGTACCAGAAGGCTCTATGATTTTGTCAACGATAACCCGAACGTCTGTTTCCGTCCTACAGAATATGTCAACAACTCCGAAGTGATAGCCGGGCAGAAACGGATGGTGGCGGTCAACATGGCCCTGGAGATAGATCTCACCGGCCAGGTCTGCTCAGACTCTGTTGGCGGCCGGTTCTATTCGGGTATCGGCGGCCAGGTCGATTTCAATCGAGGCGCGGTCCGCTCGGAAGGGGGCAAGTCGATCCTGACCCTGCCTTCTGTAAACGAGGACGGCAGCCGTTCACGTATCGTTGCCCGGCTTCAGCCAGGCTCAGGGGTGGTCATAACCCGGGGTACGGTCCAGTATGTGGTCACCGAGTATGGGGTAGCCTTTCTCCATGGCAAATCGATCCAGGAGCGGGTCATTTCACTGATTTCCATCGCTCATCCGGATTTTCGCGAACAGCTTTTCCGGGAAGCGATCGAGACCAGGTTGATCCACCCGGAAATGGAGGAGCTCGGTGACCGGTTCTTCATTCCCGGCGAAGATTATATGCGCACAACCATGTTGCTCGACGACGGGACCCTGGTCTCCTTCCGTTCCATTCGTCCCACCGACGAACCGCACATGCGCGAACTGATGTACAACCTGTCCCAGGAGACCGTCTACTACCGTTTTATGAGCCGGCAGAAACGGTTCACCCACCGGCAGTTGCACGATTTCGTCTATATCGACCATCGCAAGGATGTGGCCGTTGTCGGCACCGTGCCCGAGGCCCACGGTGAGGCGATCATCGCGGTGGGACGCTATTATCTCAATGAACGGACCAACAAGGCCGAGGTTGCCTTCGTGATTCAGGATCAGTGGCAGGGTAAGGGGATCGGCACCTTTCTCTTCCGGCATCTGATCACCATTGCCAAGCGAAACGGTATCGCCGGGTTCACGGCCGAAGTTCTGCGGGACAACTACCGGATGCAGGCCATTTTCAACCACTCGGGCTACAAGGTCAAGAGTCGTCTGGAGGAGGGGGTCTACAGTTTTGAGATCGAATTTTAGTGTTTATTGTTTACTGTTTATCTCTTTTCCCGCCCTGTGGCAGCCTGATCGTCTCAGGCGAGGTTGGCCGGCATGGCTTCCACAAAGGCTTTGATTTCGTCGCGTACCCTTCGGTAGCAGGCAAGGGCTTCTTCTTCGCTTTTTGCCGTGGCTGCAAGCCTGGGCGGATCGTCGAATCCCTGATGGATGATACGGGTATGGCCGGGAAAGAAAGGGCAAGACTCGTGGGCATGGTCGCAGACCGTGATCACGTAATCGAAGTCCTGTTCCGGCAGCTCTTCGATGAGGGTCGAGCTCTGGGTCGAGATGTCTACCCCGGCCTCGTTCATGACCCGGACCGCTTTGGGGTTGAGCCCATGACGCTCGATACCGGCAGACCAGACATCGATGATGTCGGAATGCAGCACCCGGGCCCAGCCTTCGGCCATCTGGCTGCGGCAGGAGTTGCCGGTACAGAGAAAGAGAATTTTCAGTTTGCGGTTCATTGGTTTCCGGTTTTTTTTTGAGAGACTCTTCTCTGCTGAACTCGCAGAAAGCCCATATCTTTTTTTTACCAACGGACAGGTCGCGGCGGCAAAGCCCTGCCTGAAGCCAAGGCCTGTCACCCTGGAGTCCATCTCGAAGTTGTCTTGTCGGGATGCAGCGGTGAACAACGGTCCGTGGCCGGATAGTAGCAGCCGTTGGCTTGCCGGGGAATCATCTGGCCCAGCGCACACCGTTCAGGTAGGATTTGAGCTCATGGGGATCGATGTTCACTCCTTCGATCCGGTCGCTCAGGCCGATGATGTGTTCATACCAGGAGACCGGGATAACGGGCAGCTCACGCTGGAGGACAGTCAGGATCTCCAGCCGCAATGCTTTGGCCTGGTTCTCGTCAAAGGTTTGAAGATACCTGTCCAGCATTCCGTTGATCTTTTCCGACTGCCAGTGGAAGGCGCCCCAGTTGCCGGGGTCGGGGCCAAAATCATTGTAGATGGTTCCGATGGCATCTGGAATCAGGGCGAAATTTCTGGCAACCAGGGCGGCCTGCAACGTGTCGTCGGCCCGATGGGCAAGGTAATCCGAACCCGTGCCCACGACGACGTGCACCTTGATACCGATCCTGCGTAACTGTTCCTTGAGCGAAGCGGCGATGACCGGCAGCATGGGTCGGGTACTGTAGGTCCGCAGTTCGAATTCAAACCGCTGGCCGTTTTTTTGCAAGATACCATCCTTACCGGGCTGCCAGCCCTCCTCCTCAAGCATTTTTCGGGCTTGCAGCAGGTTGTACTCCAGTGGTTTCAGCTCCGGGGTGTGCCACATGGCGGCGCTATAGGGCAGAAGCTGGGTGGCCATGGAGTTGGGATGGCGCAGCATGCTGGAGGCAATGCCGCGACGGTCAATGGCAAGGCTCAGGGCCTGACGGCTGCGAATTGTGGAGAAAAAGGGTTGTGAACAGTTGAGGATCAGCAGTCTGGTGCGGGGAATAGTCATGGTCACCACCCGGACGGTTCCGGCGGCCCGCAGTTGGCTCAGGACAGTGGGCGAGAGGGTAAAGGCCATGTCTGCTTCACCGTCTCGGATCATGAGAGCCCGGCGGCCGGCCTCGGGTACAGCCAGGTAGCGAGCATGCTGTACCTGTGGTTTTTCTCCCCAGTAGGTGGGATTGGCCTGGAAATCGAACCGGCTGTCACCCTCGTGACCGGTGAGAATGTACGGCCCGGTTCCGATAACATGCCTCAGGTGGCCCTGGTCATCAAAGGAGTTTTCAGAAACAATACCTGCTGAGTAATGGGCCAGGTAGGAGGGCAGGGGGGCAAAGGGCTGGCTGGTGGTGATGCGCAGGATTTGAGGCGAGACCGGGATGATTTCCTTGATTCTTGCCCTGGTAAGGATGCTTTTGTTTTTCAGGGCAAGGTTGAGGCTCTTGCTTACAGCCCTGGCGGTCAGGGGGGTCTGGTCATGGAAGGTGACGTTTGATCTGAGGGTGAAGGTCCAGGTCAACCGGTCCGGGCTGACGCTCCAGGACTCTATGAGATGGCCGACAATCCGGCCCCGGTCGTCGGTCGTGGTCAGGGTCTCGACGCAACCCATCCTGGTAAAGATAAATCCGGACCTCTGGAGATCCATCCCCTTCAGCCGCCAGGGCGCGACAATGGTCAGTACTTTCTCCTCTTTTTTTTCCACTGCCGCCATGGTCGTGGAAAAAAAGAGCGTGAACATCAGGAGAGTGATACCCGGAAGTATGAACCGTTTCATCTGTTTCTCCTGTATTTTGAGGATTCCCCGGTGGCGATCATTCACCTGTCCGGTGGATACTTCAGCCTGACGGATTGGGGGTGAATGTCAGCCGGGACCTGGCTTTTGAAAACACAGTTCCAACCCATAAAATTTTTAATAACAGGTGGGCAGGTATGCTGTCAAGGCCGGAGATATTCATGATCTCTTCGTGTTATCAACTTGTTGCATGGACAGACATAATATATGTATGTTTGTGGTGAAACAGTTTGAATTCAGGAGGATGATTGAAAATCGTCTTTTGTTTTAAAACTGGCAAGCCATGGTGCAAACCACAGATTCATGCTTCCATGAGGATCTTTTGAAAAAAACGCTTTAGCCTCCAGCGATTGAGATAGGTCCAGGGCGTCCTGGCACTCTTGGTCCGGCCGGCCAGGGTCAGCTCAGGCTCAAAGAGCAGGTCAAGGATGTGGACAGCAGGTGTGAGCGGGGTAAGAAATTCAGTGCAGCCGGCACAATAGGTCAACATGACCATGCCCTCGGCTTCCCGGCTCCGGAGTTCCCCCCATTTGCGGGCAAATTCCGGACAGACACAGCCAGCCGACCCCCCTTCGCCACAACAGATGGTTTTTGTGCCATGATGGGGCATCTCATGAATCTGGAGTGATTTTTTTTCGGCCAGTCGGCGGATGACTTGATGGATATCTGTGCGGGTCCTGGTGCCGCAGGGGTCATGGACGGTGACATCGGAAGCCATGTCCGGGGTCCGGGGAAGTACGGTCATGTCGAGATGTTCGTACACTGTTATGACCTGGAGCCCCTGACCATACTCGGAAAAGATCCGGTGGCAGTTGGGACAGGCCACCAGGATTCTTTTGACGCCCTTCTCCAGGAGTGACCTTGTCAGTTTCCCAAACTTGACCTGGAAAGATTGCTGCCTGCCCAGGTCGTGGGATGGTTTGTTGCAACAGGCCAGTACTGTTCCCAGGCGCGGGATGGTCTGCCGGAGATGATCGAAAAGCTGCCTTACCCGGGTGGGTCGGGTTCCGGGCAGGGCGCAGCCGGGGAAGAACACCGTGTCACAGCCCCGGGGCAGACCATGGAAAGTTAATATTGGCGCATTCCCGGCCCGCTCGTAAAAGAGGATTCCCCGGTGGCGGGAAAAATCAACCACTCCGCGGGCAACCGCTTCCCGGCGGATGGCCAGGAAAAAAGCGGCCGGATCAAGACCGATTTTCGGTGGGCAGACAGCGGTGCACAATCCGCAGAGACTGCAGCCAAAGGCGATACCAAATATCCGCTGGTCAAAAGTTTCGGCAATGGATCCCGGGGAGCCGTGTTTCTGGAGAAAAGAGCATTCTCTCACGCACAACCCGCAGTGGACGCAGCGGGTGGCATGGTCATGGAGCAGCTTGTGAAGGGCAGGGTGTACCGGTCCTGGATCCGGGGATATTTTTTTCTCTTTCTTTTGGATCATCATCTTGTCGGACCGTCTCCAGGGCACCAGGATGGGGCCGGAGCCATAATCTGATTTTTTCCTCTCCGGCGCCGGCAATCGCTCTGCAAAGCTACCTGGTTATGCCTCTTTTGACAAGCGGTGATGGCTGTCACCGTTGCGGTTGAGCGACAAGCGGAGTATTGTGGCAGGGTTGTCCCTGGATCGGGCAACGACCGTATCTGTCTCCACTTCTTTTTTTGATATTCATCTGGACGTATGGACACACCTTTTGAGCTTGTATCCAGTTTTACCCCTGCCGGGGACCAGCCGCGGGCCATTGAGCTGCTCAGCCGGGGGATCGAAGATGGAGTCCGGGACCAGGTGCTCCTGGGGGTGACCGGCTCGGGCAAGACCTTCACCATGGCCCAGGTAGTGGCCCGGGTCCAGCGGCCCACCCTGGTCATTGCCCCCAACAAAACCCTGGCAGCCCAGCTCTTTTCCGAGTTCCGCGAGCTTTTTCCCCACAATGCGGTGGAATATTTTGTCAGTTATTACGACTATTACCAGCCAGAAGCCTACATTCCCCAGTCTGACACCTACATTGAAAAGGATTCATCGATCAACGATGCCATCGACAAGATGCGTCATTCGGCCACCCGTTCGTTGCTGACCCGGCGCGATGTGCTGATCGTGGCCTCGGTATCGTGCATCTACGGCCTTGGTTCGCCCGAAGAGTATCGGGATATGCACCTGTTTCTTCGCCGGGACACGGATTATCCCATGGAAGATGTCCAGCGGCGGCTGGTCTTCATGCTTTATGAACGCAACGAGACTTCGTTTCACCGCGGTACCTTCCGGGTCCGGGGTGACGTGATCGAGATTTTCCCGGTCCACGAGGATGACGTGGCCATCCGGGTGGAATTCTTCGGTGACACCGTGGAGACCATTTCGCTCATCGATCCTCTGCGCGGAGTGGTGCTCCGGGAAATGGATGAACTGACAGTGTTCCCGGGCAGCCATTTTGTCACCGGCCGGGAGCGGCTGCGCCTTGCCATGCACGCCATCCGCGAGGAACTGCGACTGCGCCTGGACGAGCTGCAGGCCGCGGGTCGGCTGGTGGAGGCCCAGCGGCTCGAGCAACGGACCATGTTTGATCTGGAAATGATCCAGGAACTGGGCTACTGTAACGGGATCGAAAACTACAGCCGCCATCTTACCGGCAAGGAACCTGGAGCGCCACCCCCCAACCTGCTTGACTACTTTCCCGACGACTACATCATGTTCATTGACGAGTCGCATATTGCCGTGCCGCAGATAGGCGGCATGTACAACGGAGACCGGTCCCGGAAGAAGACCCTGGTGGAGTACGGCTTTCGCCTGCCTTCGGCTCTGGATAACCGGCCGTTGCGGTTCGATGAATTCGAGGAGCGTGTCAACCAGGTGATCTATGTCTCGGCCACCCCGGGCGACTACGAGATGCAGCGAGCCGATGGCCGGGTGGTGGAGCAGCTGATTCGGCCCACAGGTCTGCTTGATCCACGGATCGAGGTCCGGCCGGCCACAACCCAGGTGGATGATCTGCTGGAAGAGATTCGTCAGCGGGAGGAATGTGGCGAGGCCGTGCTGGTAACCACCCTGACCAAGCGGATGGCTGAAGATCTGACCGAATACTATGAAAATGTCGGGGTCCGCGTCCGGTATCTCCATTCAGATATCGATACCCTGGAAAGGGTGGAGTTGATCCGCGAGATGCGCCGCGGCGCATTCAACGTCCTGATCGGCATAAACCTGCTGCGCGAGGGGCTCGATATTCCCGAGGTATCGCTGGTGGCCATCCTTGACGCCGACAAGGAGGGGTTTCTCCGCTCCGAGCGCTCTCTGGTCCAGACCTGCGGCCGGGCAGCCCGCAACGCAAACGGCATGGTCATCCTCTATGCCGACCGGGTGACCAGGTCCATGCAGTACACCATCGACGAGACCAACCGCCGCCGTGCCATACAGGACGCCTACAACCGCGAACACGGGATTGAGCCACAGACCATTATCTCACAGGTCAAGGATTCCATGACCGAGCATCTCAAGGCTTCGGGCTGGGAGGGACATGGTTTGGACAGCGCCCACGGTCTCCTGGAGGCTGCGGAACCGGAGCTGGACTATCGCGACCTTGGCGATCTTCGTTCCCGTATTCGCGAGCTGGAGAAAAAAATGCATGAGGCTGCTGCGGAACTGGAGTTCGAGGAGGCCGCCATTTACCGGGACCAGGTCAGGAGGCTTAAACAGCTGGAGCTGGAAGTTGGCTGATACCCTCTATCATCTCTCACTTGGTGTTCTGCCCCGGTTTTATCTGGGGTTGAGCCGCATCTGGTACGGCAGCTGCCGGGAACGGGTCTACGGGTTTGAGGGTGTTATCCCGTGGCTTGACAAGGGGCCGGTGGTTGCCTGCTGCTGGCACTACTCGGTATTGTACATGTTGTATCATCTGCGGCATTATCCATCCGCTGTCATGGTCAGTGCCAGTCGCGATGGTGAATATGTGGCCCGGATTACGGAGCAGATGGGCCATCTGCCGTTACGAGGTTCCCGCAACCATGATGGGGCGCGGGCCCTCAAGGGTATGCTCAGGGCCATGCGGGATGGATACAATTGCGGACTGATCGGTGACGGTTCCCAGGGTCCGCCCCGCATCCTGCAGCCCGGCGCTATTCTTCTTTCGAGCCGAACCCGCGCTCCCATCGTCCCGATATCCTGGTCGGCCAGCCGTCACCTGGCCTTTTCCAGCTGGGACCGGCTCTCTCTGCCCCTGCCTCTGGCCCGGGTCCATGTGGTCTACGGTGAACCCTATCTGGTCCCGGAGGGGCTGGACAGCCAGGGCCTGGAGGAACAGCGGCTCCTGGTGGAGGATTTGATGAACCGGGTGTACCATCAGGCCTGGGGCATGGTTGGCAAAGAAGGACATCATTACACGTGATACAGTCATGATCACCAATATCGGGAAGGATATTGGCTTGTGAGACAAACAATTTGTGGACAGCATATTCTATGATACTATGTTGTCTCACCAGGAACAGGCGAGGATGAGATGGCAGACAATATCATACTCATAGGCTTCATGGGGGTGGGCAAGGGGAGAACGGCGAGGGAGCTTGCCCGCCGGACCGGTCTTGTCGCTGTGGACACCGATGACCTGATAGAGAGCATGGTCAAAAAGAAGATCCGCAGGATCTTTGCACAAGAGGGTGAGAGCCGTTTTCGAGAGCTGGAAAAACAGGTTGCTCTCTGGCTTGAAAACCACGTGCGGCAGACCATCGTTTCCACCGGGGGCGGTTTTTTCATGGTCGGTGATCTGCAGAGGCTGGGCAGGGTTTTTTACCTCCACTCTTCGGTGGAAGGCATACTTCAGGCCATCAACATGCACCCCAAAGCTAAGAAAAAAATAAAGAAACGGCCCCTTCTTCAGAATCTTGACCAGGCCCGGGAGCTCTACTGTCAGCGGCTGCCGCTCTATCGGCGGGCCGCGGATCGGGAGATCAACGTGGAGGGCAGGACCATTGACGAGGTGGCGGCCGAGATCGCCGGCTGCCTGTGATGAAAGACCGGGAAAACCACGTCATGCGTGAGCCTGAAAAAAAAATAATCCGGGGCGGTGATCCGGACCGCGACGCCTGGCTGACCAATTTCTACACCGAGAACCACATGGCCTACGAGGCCTTCCCGGACATGGTCGCCTCGCCGGAACAGCTTAATTTCATCGTCCACATGGACAGGGAGCAGTACTACTATCCCTGTTCGGACGAACTGTTCACCGCAATTATTCAGAAGCGGGCCGACACGTTGCTGACCCCTGCCTATATCCGCATCTGGAGCCGACTGGAACAGCTGGTCCGGAAGGTGATCATCGATCCGTACCGGCGACAGTACCTTCTGAGCCTGCTCACCATCAAGTATCAGCACGATACCTCCTCCATGGTTCTGCTGCCCTCCAGACTGGAAAAACGGCTACTGGGCATCTTTACCAATATCTCGGATATCAGCCGGCCTCTGGCCTCCCGGCGGGAGCTGGAAAACAAGCGGGTGGCCCGTTTTCTGGCCTCGCGGGATTTTCTTGAAGCCTTCAACGGCCGCGAGGGATTGAAAATCACCGAGGGGACAACGCTTGATGATATCGACCTCCAGGTGCATCTTCTCCGGCTTCAGCGACTGCTGCTGCTGTCCACGGTCAGGGAAATCTGGGAAGAGGAACAGCCGCCGGACATGAAAAAGCTGCGCCGGATCATGAACACCCCCATAGAGACCGGGGGCTGGAAGTGGTTCTGCGAGCGGCTCGCCGGGGTAATCTCCGGCCAGCACAAGCCTTATCTGCTCTGGCTCGGGGGGCGGGCAGGGGAAATCGTCTTTGACCTGGCCATCATCCGAGTCCTCATGAAACTGGGGATCAAGGTGATTCTGGCTGTCAAGCAGGCCTTTTACTACGACTACATCTCCTTTGCCGACGTCCTGGAGGATCCGGTGCTGGAAAAGGCCATGTCCGGGGCCGAGGTGATCGGTGATCCCCGGATCTCCAAGAAGGAGCTCCTTGGCAGGCTGGACAAGGACAACCGGCTGCTGGTGATCTCCGATGGCACCGGCGAGCAGTTTAACCCTCTGTTGACCTCGGTCACCTTTGCCCGTGCCTTCAAGGAGTCTGATCTGGTGATCAGCCGCTGCCCGGAGAGCAGGGAGTGCATAAACAATCATTTTCAGTTCACCAGGGACCTGGTTTCCATCCTGGCCGAGGACACCGGCAGGCTGGCCATCCATCTCAAGCCGCGCCATCCGGCGGTGATCCGTTTTTCTGAAGCCGATCTGCGGGCCAAGGCCCAGCACCTGATCTACATGGCCCGTAAGGAAAAGGAGAGGGGCAAGAAGATCATGTTCTACTCGGCCATCGTCGGTTCCATCCCCGGCCAGCTCGGAACCGCCAAGAAGATTCTCAACGTCTTCGTCGAACACCTGCGCTCCACACTCACCGACGTGGTGATCATCAATCCCGGTGAACATTTCGAAGAGGGTATGGATGCCGACGATATCATGTACATGTGGGAAATCTTCCAACGCTCCGGGGTGATCGATATCTGGCGCTTCCAGACCTATTCCGACATTGAGAAATCCTTTGAACTCATGGGTGAAAAGGTGCCGCCGGAATGGACCGGCAAGGACGCCACCTATTCCACCGGCTGTACCAAGGAGATGCAGATCGCCCTTGAGATGCAGCGGAAATATCCCGAGATGCAGCTCATCGGTCCGTCCTGGGAGAAATTCAAGCGCCGCCAGGAATACGGGGTCGGCAAACTCTATGACCGTGTACTCACGGACAGCAAGTAGTTGCAAATGTTTATCAATGTATGCTATGTACCGGCAGGCTGGCATACAGGGAGACGGTTGAGATGGCTGTCCGGATGCGACTGATCCGTCATGGCCGGACCGTGGCCCCGGAGGGTGTCTATGTCGGCTCGAGCGATGTGGCCCTGGAACCTGGAGCAAAGGACATGTTGCAGCGGCTTCGGCCCCTGCTCGAGTCCCATGCCGGACCGGTTTATGTCAGTCCCATGCGCCGTACCCGGGAAACCCTGGAGGCGGTTGACCCCGGCTGGGCACCGCAGCAGGTCCGTATGGATCCCCGGATTCGGGAGATTGATTTCGGCCACTGGGAGATGTGTTCCTATGCTGATATCTCCCGGCGGGATCCAGAGCTGATGGATGACTGGGCCAGGTACAAAGGATTTGTCTTTCCAGGCGGCGAATCCGTGGCCGGGTTTACCGGCAGGGTGAGGGATTTCCTGGCCGCGGTTCAGCAGGGCGAGGAAAGGGAGGTGGTGGTTATCACCCACGCAGGGGTGATCCGGACCATGATTTGCCTGGCCCTGGGTCTGGCCGAGCGCCATTACCTGCTTTTCGATGTCCGGCCGGGAACCATGACCGAGCTTCTGCTCTATTCCCAGGGGGGCGTCCTCACTGGATTCAATATCTGACATGGGTCATGTTATTCTCATAAGCGGCGGCTGCCGGTCGGGTAAATCCGCCTTTGCCCAGCAGCTCGCCGAAGAGACCGGGGACCAGCTCATTTTTCTTGCCACCAGTCCACCCCTGGACCAGGAGATGCAGGAACGGATCAGGCTCCATCGGGAAGAGCGGGCCCACAGGGGCTGGCAGACTGTGGAGGAGCAGATCCACCTGGCCCGGGCCATCGGCCACAGTCCGCCTCAGGCCACGATCCTGCTCGATTGTCTGACTCTTTGGATTAACAATATGCTCTATCTTTCTGAAAAAAGGGGTATACTGGTTGATGAAAAAAGCGTCAAAGATAGGGCCGAAGAGTTGCTTTCAACGTGCCGTGAGCGGCCGGGTACAGTGATCATGGTGACCAACGAGGTGGGTCTGGGCATTGTCCCGGAAAACAGGCTGGCCAGGCGCTACCGTGACCTGGTCGGACGCTGTAACCAGTGTGTCGGCCGGCAGGCTGACCAGGTCTACCTGGTCAGCTGTGGCGTCCCTCTCAAGTTAAAAGGCTGACACTCTTTTGTCCCGGCATGGCCTGGTGGCCCCTGGACGATGGCCTTCTGTTCAGGCTGAGCTGTACAGCCGGAAATGAAGCTGAAAAACGAAGATTAAAAACGATACAGGAAGATGCGACCTAAATCATTTCAGCCCAGACAGGATCAGGTGAATTTTCTCGAGGCAACTTTTCGCAAGATCTTTCCCCAGGATACCGAGTATCGGGAGAAGGCCAGGGCCAGGCTGGAACAGTTGACCATGCCTCACTGGGCCCTGGGTGATCTCATGGATCTGGCCGTGGACCTGGCCGGCATTACACGTTCACTCAAACCACCGGTCAGGCGCAAGCGGGTGGTGGTCATGGCCGGAGACCATGGGGTCACTGCCGAGGGTGTTTCCAGGTATCCTTCCGAGGTCACGGCGCAGATGATCTATAATTTCGTCAATGGCGGGGCCGGGATCAACGCCCTGGCCCGGCAGGCGGGTGCCGAGGTCACGGTGGTGGATATGGGTACGGCCGCGGATCTCGACGACCTGGTCAAAGAGGGCAAGATTATTGCCCGCAAGATCGGCCACGGAACCCAGAACATGGCCCACGGTCCGGCCATGACCAGGACTCACGCTGTCATGGCGGTGGAGGCCGGGATCGAGGTGGCCAGCCAGCTGGCCCCCAGGACCGATGTCTTTGGCACCGGAGACATGGGGATTGGCAACACTACTCCTTCCACGGCCATTGTCGCGGCCATGACCGGCGCGCCTGTGGCCGATGTCACCGGTCGGGGTACCGGTCTTGATGATGAGCAGCTCCGGAAAAAGATCCAGGTGGTGGAACGGGCCCTGAAGATCAACCGCCCGGACCCGTCCGACGGCATCGACGTACTCTCCAAGGTGGGGGGGTTCGAGATCGGTGGTATTGCCGGGCTCATCATAGGTGCGGCCGCTCATCGTAAGCCCGTGCTGGTGGACGGCTTCATCTCCACCGCCGGCGCCCTTATCGCCTATTCCCTGGAACCCTTTGTCCGCGATTTCATCATCTGCGCTCATCGCAGTGTAGAAAAGGGGCATCGGGCCATGCACGAGCGGCTCGGGCTCAGGCCCCTGATGAACCTGAACATGCGGCTGGGCGAGGGAACCGGCGCTGCCCTGGCCATGAATCTGGTGGAGGCGGCAGTGGCCGTGCTCACGGAAGTGGCCACTTTTGACGAGGCCGGCGTCACCGGCACCCCGGTCGAGTGATTCCGCGTTCGCCCTTCACTCCCGGCCATCTGGCGGCGGCTTTCCGTTTTCTTACCATCCTTCCTTTGCCCGGCAGACTGGGGACCACAGAAGAGGAACTGGCCGGCTCGGTGGGCTCGTTTCCGCTTATCGGTCTCCTGCTTGGGCTGGTCTGCGCTGCCGGGGCCTGGGTTTTGTGGCTGGTTCTGCCGCCTCTTCCGGCGGCGGCCGGCCTGACCCTGATGTTGCTGGCCCTGTCGGGCGGACTGCATCTGGATGGGTTGGCCGATACCGCGGACGGTTTTTTCAGTGCCCGGCCGGACAGGGCGCAGATTCTTGCCATTATGCGCGATTCACGGATCGGCGCCATGGGAGTGATTGCTCTGATCATGCTGTTGCTTCTCAAGACCACAGCCCTTTCCTCTCTCGACAGGTCCTCGATAATGGCCGCCTCCCTTCTTCTTCCCCTGGCCGGCCGCTGTGGTATTGTTCTGATGATGGGGCTTTTGCCCTATGCCCGCCCCGAAGGAGGCCTGGGCGGGCTGTTCTACACCAGTCGTTCCCGGCTTGTTGCAATCTGGGCCCTGTTCTTCACCAGCCTGGTCACTCTGCTGATCTCCGGAGTTTATGGACTGGTCATCCTGGGCGGAGCCATGGCGGGAATATGCCTGTTTGCCGCCTATTGCCGCCGGAAAATCGGCGGGGCCACCGGTGATACCCTGGGAGCGGCCTGTGAACTGGCCGAACTCTTCATGGCCCTTGGCTTTTCAGCCATGGCAGGAGGTGGGCGATGAGTTCAGGACACGGGGGCAATCTTGTGCGCCTGGCCCGGAAATATGGCTGCAAACCAGGCGATATCCTCGATTTCAGCGCTAACCTCAACCCATTGGGACCACCTCCCGGGCTGCGCGATATCCTCTCCCGCCATATCGGTGAGTTGGTCCATTACCCTGATCCGGATTCGACCCTCTTTCTTGAACGGGTCGCCAGGACCTGGAACCTTGATCCGGCCATGCTGGTTGCCGGGAACGGCACGTCGGAGCTGCTGTTCACCACGGTCCGCAGCCTGCCCGTCCGTCGTGGCGTTGTCCCTGTCCCGTGCTACATAGACTACGAATCTGCCTGCCGGGTCTGCGGCCTGCCGGTGGAGCGGCTGTTCCTGAGTCCGGACAACGGATTCGCGGTGGATCTGGAGGAACTGGGAAATATGCTCCGGCCAGGGGACCTGGTCTTCCTGGGCCAGCCGGCCAACCCCACCGGGGTGGTCACAGATCATCACACCCTGTTGACGTGCATACAGAGCCATCCGGACGTGTTTTTTATTGTAGACGAAGCCTTTGCCGGTTTTGTTTCCGGCTTGCACTCCCTGGCCGGTGCAGCCGACAATTTGATTACCCTCCACTCGCTGACCAAGATATTCGCCATCCCCGGCCTGAGGCTGGGCTTTCTCGCCGCAGCGCCTTCCCTGGCCGGCCGGATTCGTGCCCAGCTGGCTCCCTGGAGCGTCAACACCCTGGCCCAGGCCTGTGGGACCGCTTTTCTTGACAAAAAGGAGTATCTGTCCCGGACCGTGACCGTCACCGGCGAACTGCGCGAGCGGCTTGGAGGAGAGCTGGCCCGATTTTCCGGCCTCTCTGTTTTCCCGGGACAGGCCAACTACCTGCTGCTCAGGTCAAGCACCATTGCAGCCGATGAGCTGGCCCACCGGCTGATGGCCGATCATCGGATCGCCATCCGGACCTGCGGCAACTATCCGGGCCTTGACCTGAGCTATTTCCGGGTCGCGGTACGGCCACAGGAGGACAACCGCGCCCTGGTCGCAGCCCTGGAGCAACTCCTGGCCCGGCCCGGGATCACAGGCCCTGATCGGAAAAACAAAAACAGGAGCAGAAACAGTCGCAACCCGGCCAGGGCCCGCTCCATCATGTTTGTCGGCACAGGCTCGGACGTGGGAAAATCCGTGCTGGCTGCTGCGCTCTGTCGTGTCCTGCTCCAGGAGGGCGTCAGGGTGGCACCGTTCAAGGCCCAGAACATGTCACTCAATTCCTACGTCACCCGTGACGGAGGTGAAATGGGAAGGGCTCAGGTGGTCCAGGCCCAGGCCTGCCGCCTGGACCCGGACGTGCGGATGAATCCGGTGCTGCTCAAGCCTTCGTCGGATGTGGGTTCCCAGGTCATCGTTCTTGGCAGCCCGGTGGGCAACATGCGGGTGGACGAGTACGTGCGCTACAAGGAAAAGGCATGGCAGGAGGTATGCCGGGCCTACGACGAGCTGGCGATGGAATTCGATGTGCTGGTCCTGGAAGGGGCGGGCAGCCCCGGAGAAGTCAACCTCAAGTCGCATGACATCGTCAATATGCGCATGGCCCGCTATGCCGAAAGCCCGGTGCTGCTGACCGGGGACATCGACCGGGGCGGGGTCTATGCCTCTTTTGTCGGCCACCTGGAGGTCATGGACGAGTGGGAACGGCAACTGGTGGCCGGCTTTCTGGTCAACCGTTTTCGGGGCGACAGTTCGCTGCTGGCTTCGGCCCACGACTATATCCTGGAGCGGACCGGCAAACCGGTGCTGGGTGTCTTGCCCTATATCAGAGACCTTGGTCTGCCCCAGGAGGATTCTGTTTCGTTCAAAGCCGGGCTTTTTGACAAGCCCGTGCCGGACCAGGTCCACGTGACCCTGGCCCTTATCGACCTGCCCCATATCTCCAATTTCACCGACGTGGAGCCGTTGTTGGCCGAGCCGGACGTAGATTTGCGCATCATTCGCCGGGCCGAGGATCTGGGCTGTCCGGACGCTGTGATCCTGCCTGGATCAAAAAACGTGATCAACGATATCACTTATCTCCAGGAATCAGGCCTGGCCGGACTCATCTGTGAACTGGCCGGCCGGGGATGCGAGATTGTCGGTATCTGCGGTGGATTCCAGATGCTTGGCCGGGAGATCGGTGATCCCCTGGGACTGGAAGGAGAGCCAGGATCGGTCTGTTGCGGGCTTGGCCTGCTCGAAATGCGAACCGAGCTGGCCCCGGAGAAGACCCTGATCCGACGCCAGGGTATCCATGTCCCCTCCGGATCACCGGTCCATGGCTATGAGATTCACCACGGGGTGACCAGCACCAGGGGAGAGCCGCTCCTGGTGTTCGAAGACAACGCCACCTGTGGCCTGGCCGCTGATCCTGAAGGAGCGCTCAGGGTCTGGGGATCCTACCTGCACGGAGTTTTCGACAGCGATCCCTTTCGCCGCTGGTTCATCAACCGGTTACGGCGGGAGAAAGGTCTGGAGCCTCTGTCGGGTCCCGGGGCCACCTATGATCTCGAACCGGCCCTGGATCGCCTGGCCGGTGTTTTCCGTGCTCACGTTGACCTGGACGAGCTTTTCCGCCTGTTGGCCCTATGATTTTCTGTGCCGCCATTTACCTGGCCTTTCTCCTTGATCTTTTGTTTGGCGATCCCCGCTGGTTTCCCCACCCGGTCCAGCTCATGGGACGGCTGGCTTTGTTCCTGGAGAAGAGGTTCCGGTTTCTTTTTCGAGACCCGGGACTGGCCGGAACCCTCACCGCTCTGGCTTTGCTCTCCACTGTGGCGCTGGTCACTGCCGGACTCCTTGGTTTGGCAGCAATGCTCTCCAGGGCAGCCCTTTTCGTTCTGGCGGTTTTTTTTCTCTATACTACCATGGCCCTGCGCGACCTGCTCCAGCATGCCCTGGAGGTTTATCGGGCGCTCATAGATAACAAAGAGAGCCTGGATCCGGCCAGGAAAAAGGTGGCTATGATCGTTGGCCGGGACACCACCACCCTGGACCGGTCAGGCATTGTCCGCGCCTGTGTGGAAAGTGTGGCGGAAAACATGGCCGACGGGGTCATTGCCCCTCTTTTCTGGAGCTCGGTCGCAGCCCTGGGGGTTGTGTGTGCCGGCTGGCCGCAGTACGCCCCGGCAGCGGGCGCGGTGAGCGGCATGCTCTACAAGGCCGTGAACACTCTGGATTCCATGTTTGGCTACAAGAATGAACAGTATCTCCTTTTCGGCCGTTTTGCCGCCTGTCTCGACGACCTGGCCAATCTGGTACCTGCCCGTCTTGCCGCCCTGTTGATTATCGGTGCCGCCCGCCCGGGCGGAGGAAACGCCATGCGGGCGTTTACCGTCTGGCGAAGAGACCGCCATAACCATACCAGCCCCAATGCAGGTCACCCTGAATCTGCCATGGCAGGAGCACTGGGTGTCCGGCTTGGTGGTCCGGCGGTCTATTTTGGCCGACCAGTGGAAAAACCAACCCTTGGTGATCCGGTTCATGTTCCTGCTCCGCAACATATCCAGCAGGCCGGCAGGATTGTTTTTACTGGCTCTCTTCTGGCCATTTTTACAGCAGGAATTCTGATTCTTCTTTTTGATGTTTCCTGACCCTGCGAGTGCGGCTGGGCACTCAAGGTAACTGGATTTTGTCGCCGATCAGGTGCTTGACATACACGGTGCCTGATGCTAACAATTGATGGGTAAAAAAATGGAGAACCTGCGCCATGAAGAAAATCTGTGCGGTTGTCATTGGAGGTTTCCTCTCCGTCCTGCCGGCTGATTTCAGCCATGCCGTTGACGAGGCGATCGCCTCGATTCATTCTTCACGGCCCCATGATGAATATCCTGCCCGGGAGCAGGAGTTGACCGAGCGGGAAAGGGCCTGGCTGGAAACCTTTTACAAGGGGAACATGCTGGCCGACGGCTGGGAGCGGGTCACTGAAGAGATCCTCGACAAGACCCCCCTGGAGATGCAGGAGGAGCAGAAAAAGGTGCTCGAGATCCTGGGGGAAAAGATCGGCCGGGAGTGGTGTCGTGACAACCGGGTACGGAGGATCGACACCAGGATGCTCCGGCAGTGGGGCGAAAAACTCAAGCAGGCGGCCGGAGAAGATTCCCGCAAGCTGGCCGAGACGATCCGGGAAATCGACCAGAAAGTCAACGAAATACTCAATTAATGCCTGTCTGAAGAAGAGGATTTCCTGAGTCGTTGCCTGCCCGGAGTCTCCCTTTGGGCGTCTTTTACCTGTTTAAGGTCAGATAAACGGAGATTTCAAGGGCTGCGAGAAAAATTACCGCAGGTATCTACTTTATAGTCCGTCCTTTTTGTTCTCGGTCCCGATAATCTGCTCCACCCGGCACCGAAGCCGGCCCTGGTGGAGCAGAACATCCAGCCGCTCGCCGATCCGCGTTTGCCTGCTGCTGGTGACCACGTGCCCCCTGTTTCCTTCTTTTCTGACAATGGCATAGCCCCTGGCCAGGGTGGCAAGCGGACTGACCGCATCCAGGACTCCGGCAAGATGGGCCAGGCGGGCCTGTTTGTCCTCCAGTATGCTGAGCATGGCCTGGCATATCCGTCGATGGAGTTCGTCCGCGCGTCGTCCGGCCAGGTCGATCTTCTGGGCCGGGCTGCGTGACCTGAGCCTGGTTTTGAGCTGATCCAGTTGCTGCTGCCGGAAGTCGAGCAGAACCTCCATGGCCCGGATCAGCCGCTCGGCAAGATGATCGACCTTGAGGAGCATGGTGGTCACGGGGTGGAGCCGGTCGCGGAGCTTGTCCTGAAGCAGGGTCAGCCGGTCACGGTAGATGTCCAGCTGGCGGGTCATGGCCCGGGTCAGGGTAGCGCGCAGCCGGGCAAGCCGGGTCCTGATTTCACTTGTATCGGGCAGGAGTATCTCGGCCGCCGCGCTGGGAGTGGGAGCACGCAGGTCAGCGACAAGGTCGGCAATGGTGAAGTCGATCTCGTGGCCCACAGCGCTGACCACCGGGATATCCGAGGCAAAGATGGCCCGGGCCAGCTCCTCTTCGTTGAACGGCTGCAGGTCCTCGATGGAGCCGCCGCCCCGGCAGAGGACGATGCAGTCGGTGTCGAGGTGGCGGTTGATGTCGCGTATGGCCTGGATCATTTCTTTGTGGGCCTGCTCACCCTGGACGGTCACCGGGTAGATGGCCAGGCGAACCAGGGGGAAGCGGCTGCGGGCCACCCGGATAAAGTCGTGGACCGCAGCTCCGCCGGGCGAGGTGACCAGGGTGATGTGCGCCGGACAGGAGGGTGCGTCCTTCTTGGCCTCACTGGCAAACAGCCCCTCGGCGGCCAGTTTGCGCTTCAGCTTTTCAAAGGCCAGCCGCAGATCTCCGGCTCCCTGGAGCTCCATGGTGTCGATGATCAACTGGTATTCGCCCCGAGGTTCGTAGACCGAAATCCGGCCCCGGCAAATCACCTGCTGGCCCTCTTGCGGCAAGTTTTCCAGGTAGCGCTGCTGCATTTTGAAGAGCACTGCCCTGATGGAAGCCTGGTCGTCTTTGAGGGTGAAGTAGAGATGACCGGAGCGGGGACGGCGCAGGTTGGAGATCTCTCCGGTCACGCTGACATGGGGAAATCTGGTTTCCAGGAGGCCGCGGATGGATCCGGTCAGCTCGGATACGGTGAAGATTCTCTGGCCGGTCATGGCTCTCTTTTTCCTCCCTCTGGATGCACTTTTCTCTTCCGGCTTAACCCGGTAGCGGGTATAGTTATCGGTTTACATGACAAGTGCAATACCAATTTCTATTTTCAGTCAGGGCCGCGGTTCCTGGCCAATATTCAAGGTACTGACAGGACAGACATGGCAGATAAGAGCGCCTTTGACAGACAGCATGTTGAAAAGACCGCCCTGGTGCAAGCATCCGGACTGCTGGAGCAGTTGAATCTGCCGCCGGGCGCCATCTCCTTTATCCGCAGGAACCAGCGGGCCATCTGGATCGGGGTGGCAGTGGTGGTCATCCTGGTTGTCGGCGTGGCCCTGTACGGATCCTGGCGCGAGTACCGGCTGGAAAAGGCTGCCTCGGTTCTGGACGCCGCCTTGATGGCTGATACGGGTAAACGGCTTGCGGCCCTGGAGGAGGTGGTCGACAAGTACGGCTCCACGCCTTCCGGAACCTGGGCCAGGATTGAGATCGCCCACCTGGTGACCGACCAGGGCGAGGTCGACCGGGCTATTGATGAACTGGTCGCGGTGAACAGGAAGGTGCGCGATTCCAACCCGCTCAAGCCTCTTCTGCTCTACAATCTCGGGGCCCTGTACGAGAAACAGGGTCAGCTCGACCAGGCCCTGGCCAGTTATCAGCCGCTTGGTGATTTCAAGGGTTTTGAAGTGGAGTCGTACCGGGCTCTTGGCCGGATTTATGAACTTCAGGGCAAAACCGACCGGGCCAGAGAGATGTATGAGAAATTTCTTGAAGCCGAAAGAGGGCGGGAAAGAGGCATGAATGGTGACCCGGAGACCGAGATCATCCAGTACCGTCTTGGCCGGCTCCAGTGACCGGCAGGCCGGGCTGTCGTTTTTGAAAAAATGAAGATTATCCGCAGTGTCGACGAGATGATCCGCTGGGCCCGGGAGTGCCGCGTCCGGCGAGAAAAACTGGCCCTGGTGCCGACCATGGGCTATTTCCATGAAGGTCATCTCTCGCTCATGCGGCTTGGGAATGAGCGGGCCGACCGGCTGGTGGTCAGCCTCTTTGTCAACCCGACCCAGTTTGGTCCCGGCGAGGATCTGGACACCTATCCCCGCGATTTCGACCGGGACCGGCAACTGGCTGAAAGTGAAGGGGTGGACGTGCTGTTCGCCCCCGCTTCGACGGAGATTTATCCGGATGGTTTCCAGACCAGGGTCGTGGTCTCCGGTCTCACAGGCTATCTTTGCGGAACCGACCGACCGGGACATTTTGCCGGCGTCACCACTGTGGTCTGCAAGCTCTTTAATATTGTCTGGCCCCACATTGCTGTTTTCGGCGAAAAGGATTTTCAGCAGCTGGCCGTTATTCGGCGCATGGTCCGGGATCTCAATATGGATGTGGAGGTCATTGGCCATCCAATTGTCCGGGAAAGTGATGGCCTGGCCATGAGTTCGCGTAACGCCTACCTGGACCCGGAAGACCGGAAATCGGCCCTTTGCCTGTCGCGGTCCATTGCCCGTGCCAGGAAGCTTGTGGCCGAAGGGCTCGTCGATGCCGGCCTGCTGCAGGAGGAGATAACCCGTTTTATTCAATCCCATCCGGCCACGGCCATTGATTATGTTTCACTGGTGGACTGCCGGACCCTGGAACCGGTTTCCCTGATCGACGACCATACCCTGCTGGCCCTGGCGGTCAGAATCCGCGACAAGGTCCGGTTGATCGACAACGGGATTCTGATCAAATCATGATTTTTCAGTACTGATATGCAACGAACACTGTTGAAGGCAAAAATACACCGGGCGACCATCACCGAGGCCGACCTTGAATACGAGGGGAGCCTGACCATTGACCGGGAACTTATGGATGCCGCCGGTATCGTTCCTTTTGAACGGGTTAAGGTGTACAATATCAACAATGGCGAGCGGTTTGACACCTATGCCATCGAGGGCGCTCCCGGCAGCGGGGTGATCGGGCTCAATGGAGCTGCGGCCCGCAAGGGGCTGAAGGGTGATCTGATCATCATCGTCACCTATGTCCAGGTGGAGGAGCAGGAGCTCGACAGGTTTCGGCCGGTTATTCTGCTCCTTGATGAGCAGAATAAGATTAAAGACAAACTGGATAAATAGGGGTTGTCATGCCTGGTTTTGAAGTGTTTGGGGAAGAGGAGAAGCAGCAGGTCCTGGAAGTGCTTGAAACAGGGGTTCTGTTTCGCTACGAATTTGGCGAGCAGCGCCGTGGGGTTTACAAGGTTCGGGAGTTCGAAGAGGCCTTTGCCCGCTACACCGGTGCTGGTCACGCCCAGGCCGTAACCTCGGGAACAGCCGCCCTCAAGGTGGCCCTGGCCGCTCTGGGCGTCGGAGCCGGGGACGAGGTCATTACTCAAGGGTTCACCTTTGTCGCTACCTGGGAGGCCATCTTCGATGCCGGGGCGATACCAGTGTTCACCGAGGTGGATGAAACCCTGAATATGGATCCGGCCGACCTGGAGAAGAAGATCACCGACAGGACCCGGGCTATCATTCCGGTGCACATGCTGGGTGCCCAGGCCAGAATCCGGGAGATCATGGCCATTGCCGACAAACACGGAATTCCGGTGATCGAGGACACGGCCCAGGCCGCTGGAGCCCGGCTTGACGGCCAGCATCTGGGCACCTTTGGCGCTTGCGGCACTTTTTCCTTTGACTCGGTCAAGACCATGACCACCGGAGAGGGTGGAATGGTGATCACCAACGACGAAGAGCTGTGGCGCAACATGTCGGAATATCACGACCATGGCCATGACCACGTGGTGAACCCCGGTGGTCGCGGCGGCGAGGGACGGCGCTTTATAGGTTTCAACTACCGGATGATGGAGCTTCAGGGCGCCATCGGCCTGGCCCAGCTGGTCAAACTCGACGATATGGTGGCGAGCCAGAAGAAGACCAAGGCACTACTCAAGGAAGCTGCGGCCGCCATTCCCGGGGTCGGTTTCCGCACCATCCTTGACGAAGAGGGCGATTCCGCCACGTTCCTGGCCTTCATGCTGGAGAGCGCAGAACGGGCCGCGGCCGTGAATCGGGTCCTGCGGGACAACAATGCCGGGGCTATCGCCTTTGGCGAAAACACCTGGCATTTCTATCCCAGGTGGGAGCATCTCATGGCCGGTTCCACCCTTTGCAACAACGGCTGGCCCTTTAGCCTGAAAGGAAAACGGCGGGTGATCTATCATCCTTCGGCCCTGCCGAAGTCGGCGGAGCTCATGTCCCGGACCCTGGTCTACCAGATACCGGTGAAGATGCAACGTGAGCAGATAGATACCATTACTGCCGCCCTGGGCAAGGCCGCTGCCCTGTAAACGGGGTTGGCCGAGCGGGACAGAGCCCGTTTTTCACTGTCCTTTGGTCAGGTAGATGTCAAATCGGGTTGAACGTCCCTTCAGGGTGTACGAGGGTTTCCGTTTACCCAGAAAGGGGCCTTTTCGCGGCCGCTTCACCACGACCCTGTTTCGGGCCGCTTGCATGGCTGTTGCCAACAGGATTGTTTCTTCCTTTTCCCGGTCCTGAGAATCGCCCAGCAACCACTGAAGGACCTGTAGTTCTTTCTTGGCCTTTGCTGCCTTGTTCCTGTCCCGATACATGGGGTCCAGGTATATGACCTGAAACGGTCTTATCCCGCTTGGCGGCAATGATGCAAGGTACTTGATGACATCTGTGCCGTGCAGGGTGATCCGTGCCGCCGCGTCCCTGGTTTCCGGGCTGTCCTTCGCCCGTTGCAGGCCGTCTTCGAGGAGCAGGGCCAGCACAGGATGACGTTCGAACATCTGCACCTGGCACCCGGCCTGGGCCAGGACAAAGCTGTCCCGGCCCAGGCCGCCGGTTCCGTCCAGGACATCGGGCCTTTCCCCTTTTCTGGCGCCCACCGCCCGTAGCAGCATTTCCCGGCCACCTTTTTCCCTTCGGTATCCGGCCGTTCCCTTGACAAATTCAACCCGTACGGCCAGGTCACCATGCTTCTGGTGGTGAACCAGCTCCAGGTGATCTGCTTCAACCCTCAGAAAAAGGGAGTCGGCAGGAGGATGGGTGAGGAGCGGGACCTCCATCCTTGCGGCCAGTTCAGCGGCTCTTCGGGCAGGCCTGTCACTGCTTGTGATGACCCCGGCCAATGGGTTTGGTCTGGTTTTGTTTTTCCAAGTCATACGGTCAAGTTATATTGCTATTTCTTGTTGTGCAATATATCATGATGCAAGTATATCGGAAAGGGTGTGTCAACCATTACCAGTCATCCGGCCGGAGAGGGTGGATGGCGTGCAGGCAGGACTGAAGATGAAAGAAGAACAACCAGGGGTAGTGGCCATTATTCCGGCCCGCTACCAGTCCAATCGTTTCGAGGGAAAGCCGCTGGCGTCCATAGCTGGAAAACCCATGATTCAGCACGTGGTGGAACGCGCCTGGCAGGTGGAAATGCTTTCCCGGGTCGTGGTCGCCACCGATGACGAGAGGATAGCCGCCAGGGTCAGGGATTTTGGCGGCGAGGTCGTGCTTACCCGCAACGATCACGCCTCGGGCACCGACCGGTTGGCCGAGGCAGCCGAGCTGCTTGATATCCCGGAACAGGACGTGGTGGTGAATATCCAGGGTGATCAACCCCTGTTTCATCCAGAAGTGGTCCGTCAGGTGGCGACTCCTCTTATCAGGGATCCGGCCCTGCCCATGGCAACCCTCATCTACAAGATCGTCCGGCCGGAAGAAATCGCCGATCCCAACCATGTGAAAACGGTTTTTGACTGCCATGGCAACGCACTCTATTTTTCCCGTTCGCCGATCCCGTTTCAGCGCAATCCCGAAGAGGACCGGCAACCCACCTATTACAAGCACCTGGGATTCTATGCCTACCGTAAGGGTTTTTTGCTGACTTTTGTCGGCCTGCCCGAGGGTGAATGGGAACAGTTTGAAAAACTCGAGCAGCTTCGCGCCCTGGAATACGGCTATACCATCCGGGTGGTGCTCACCGACCATGACTCCATCGAGGTTGATACACCCCGGGATGCCGAGCGGGTGGAAGCGCTGCTCAGCGGAAAAGACGATACTTATCCAATCATCGGCCATGCCGGTTGAGGAGGAAAACATGCAGAAGAAAATCACCATCATTGGTGCCGGAAATGTCGGTGCCACCGCCGCCCACTGGGCCCTTGTCCGTAAACTCGGCAACATTGTCTTGCTGGATGTCATGGAGGGCGTTCCCCAGGGAAAGGCTCTTGATCTCTGGCAGTCTGGTCCGCTGGATGGTTATGCCGGTTCTGTGATCGGCACCAATGACTATGCCGACACAGCGAACTCAGACGTGGTCATTATCACTGCCGGCCTGGCTCGCAAACCAGGCATGTCACGTGACGACCTGCTGGTAAAGAACGTGGCCATTGTCAAGGCCTGCGCCGAGGAGGCGGTCAAATACTCGCCTGACTGTTTCATGATTGTGGTCACCAATCCCATCGACGCCATGGTTCATACCGCCTTCAAGGTTTCGGGCCTGCCCAAGCAACGGATCGTCGGTATGGCCGGTGTCCTGGATTCGGCCCGCTACCGGACCTTTCTTGCCGATGCCATCGGGGTGGCGCCCCAGGATGTCTCGGCCATGGTCATGGGCATCCATGGAGACAACATGCTGCCCCTGGTCCGGCTGGCCAACGTTGCCGGAGTGCCAGTCACGGATCTGCTCTCCGAGGAGGAGATCGCCGCCATTGTCAAGCGGACGCAGATGGGAGGGATCGAGATCGTCAACCATCTCAAGACCGGCAGCGCCTTTTACACTCCTGGCCTGGCAGCCATTGAGATGGCCGAGGCCGTGCTCTGCGACAGTCGGCGGGTTATGCCCTGCGCCGCCTACCTGGAAGGGGAATTCGGTATCTCGGGATATTTTCTTGGCGTCCCGGTGGTCCTCGGAGTCAACGGGGTCGAGCGCATCATTGAGTTCGACCTCACCGAAGAGGAAAAGAAGGCCCTCGACGACTCCGTGGAAGCGGTCTCCCGGCAGATGGCCGCAACCGGACTCTAACACCCGTGCAGGCTCGCACAGCCTGCGCAACGAAAGATGAAAGCAGTTGTTGCCCCTGGAGGGCGGGACGGGACTTTCATGTAAACCGGCATCTCCGCTGCGCGGGGAACAACGAACAATGAAAGTCCGCCCGCCCGGCAACGGTGTTCTGGAGACTTTCGTAATAATCCCGGATTCATGCCCAGAGTCGAACCGCATCATATCCTGAGTCGGGAGCTGCAGGAGTTGACTACCCAGGCGGTTCCTGTGCTCGATTTCCTGCAGCACGATAACCTGGCGGAAAAAATAATCGACCTGTCTCTGTCCGGGGTCCCGGATTTCCTGGCCCCGGATCTGGGCCGTCGTTTGAGCCAACTTGTGCAGACCTTCTCTTTGGTCAATACCGATGGGGTCAAGGTCGTGGTCTTTGGCGGTGGGACAGGTTTGTCCAATATCATCGGCGGTGATTCCCGGCGGCCGGCCTGGCGTGATCACCCCTTCACCGGTCTCAAGGAGGTTTTTCCGGACCTGCACTCCATAGTCTGTGTCACCGATGACGGCGGTTCCACCGGAGAGCTGCTCAAGCACCTGCCCCTGGTGGCCCTGGGGGATATCCGCCATGTGCTGCTTTCTTCCATCCGGCGTCAGGACCTGCAGCGGCGTTACAGTCTGAATCGGCTTCAGGCCGAGGTTGTAGCCCGGGAGCTGCATGCGATCTTCAACTACAGGTTCATCTCCAGGCCCGGTTCCGCAGCCCAGCTTCTTGAGGACACTGGTGCCCGGCTCGATAACCTCCCGGACGAGCTTCGCGAACTGCTGGTCATCCTGACCGAACAGATCTTTGCCGACCAGAGGCTCTCTCCGTCTCTCAAGCGTCCACAGTGCCTGGGTAACCTGCTTCTTGCCAGCTCTGTTTTTCTCCTGCTCGATCCCGCTCTTTCTATTACTGACCTTGTGGCCGGCCACCGTATTGTCCGGACCGCCATGATCAAGGGACTGGGCAAGCTGGCGGTCAACATAGGGGCCGGCAAGTACAGCGTCCTGCCCTGCACCACCACCAATGCCCGACTCCAGGTCCAGTATGCAAACGGAGTGCGGGTGACATCGGAAGACAAGTCCTCCCGCGCTCAACGCGGCTATCCGGTTGATCGGGTCCTGGTCGAGTTTGCCCGGCAGCCTTTTCTTCCCACCGAGGCGCTGCAGCAGGTCCGGGAGGCCGATATCATTATCTTCGCCCCAGGCAGTCTTTATACATCCATCATTCCCATTATGCAGGTATCCGGGCTGCCGGAGGCCATCCGTGCCAATTCCCGTGCCATGAAACTGCTGGTGGCCAATATCTGGGTCCAGAAGGGCGAGACCGATGTGGCCCGTGACGCGCCCCATCGCAAGTTTCATGTCTCGGATCTTATCCACGCCTACCATCGCAATATCCCCGGCGGGGTCAATGGCCTTTTTTCCCATATCCTTGCCTTGAATCTGCGCGATATTCCCGGGTCTGTCCTCCAGAGTTATGCCCTGGAGTCCAAGGAGCCCATTTACCTGGACAGGTTCCGGCTCCGGGAGATGGGGTTCGAGGTAATTGAGGCCTCTATTTTTTCCCGCGAGCTGCTCAGCCAGCGCCGGGTGGTCCAGCACGATCCCGACGCCCTGGCCCGTGCGGTTCAGACCCTGTGGGGGCTCAAGGTCAGTGGCTATCTGCCGGACCATGCCCGTTCTCCTGCCTTGAACGGGCCCACAGGACTCAGGCCGGTGGTTCGCAGGGACAACCAGGTCCCCTGTGAGCGGTATGGACAGGTGCGGGTGCTCCTCCGATATCTCAGCACCGAACAGATATCAAGAAATTCCCGGTTCAGCGAGGGCATGCCGGAAACCGAAAGGAAGTGGCTCCTTGAGCGGGTTTCCGAGATTGTCTGGAACCATCCCGATATTCTCCTGGAGCACCTGGAGAACGTGCAGGGGATATCCCTGGTGGACCGGGACTGCTGGCACCGGAGCCAGAAATGGGATAACGTGTTCTCGTTCTACGATCCCTGCGATCGCCGGATCAAGATTCGCTGTGACATGACCGAAGGTCTGGAGCGGTTCGAGATGGCTTTTCTCCTCGCCCTCGGGCAGTCGCTGCTGGGTAATTATGCGGAAAAAAAGGAGATGGAGGATGTGCTGCTGGATGGGGAAAAGGTGGGGCGCATCTTTCGTCTCACGGTTCGGGAACAGCACCACCTGCAGTGTTTTTTTTCCCTTGATGAACTGGATACATTCCTCCGTCTGGCCCGGATGCAACCCTCTGTCAGGAGACCCAGATGCTATTTTCGCCTGGTGAACAGCGACGAGGGATTTACTCCGCCAGGCCTGCTTTTTGGGCTTTTTTATACCTGGTACCTGGACAACAGGTTCGCCACCCATATAGAATATAAAATGTCCATAATGCGGAATAAAATATCAAACTTGATCCCGGAGCAGATCCGTATCGTCGGGCGGAGGAAGGGGTTGATCCGTTTTTTCCGTGAGACCGTGTTTCGGCATCCCGGCGAATTGGCAATCGACGACAGGCTGCAGGAGACAGTTGAGCCGCCCCGGGCCGGCGAGACCGGGCAAATGGGCCGGCCGGCAGGCGGATCAGGGCTCCCTTTATCTACCGGGCGGCGAGCCTGAAAGGAAACCGTAGCGCATCGGTTTTCCGGCAACGACGCCGCTTTGTTCCGCCTTTATCCTGGCGGTTAACGTTTCTATCGAGAGCATTCATGTTTGGGAAAAAAAAGAAAGATGTACATCAGGCATTGAGCCCAGACATTACCTCGGCCCCGCAGCGATCCAGCCGGGAGATGGTTCAGGAGATCGAAAGCCTTCGTCAGACCCTTAAGGCCTTGCGCCAGACAGAACAGGAGTGGCAGCGAACCTTTGATGCGATAAAGGATCCTGTCTTGATCCTGAGCCCGGACCTGAAGGTGAAAAAGGGCAATGCTGCGGCCAGGAAACTGCTTGACGACGGCAAGCCGATCGAAGGTAAATACTGCCATGAGCTTTTTGCCGGCAGCGGTGAAACCTGCCGCAGCTGTCCGGCTACAGTAAACAGTACCAGTACCGACATTCATGTCCAGGAAGTCGAGCACAGGTATCTGGGCCGGGTTTTCCATATCACCTGCACCCCAATCGTTGAAGATGGGAAACTTGCCGGTTATGCCCATACAGCCAGGGATATTACCCTGCAGCGGACCCTGGAAAAACAGTTGATCCAGGCTCAGAAAATGGAGGCCATTGCCACCCTTGCCGGTGGTATCGCCCACGATTTCAACAATATTTTGGGTGCTATTCTCGGTAATACCGATTTGCTGCTCTATCGTCTGCCCGGACAGAACAGCGATGGTGATCCCACGCTTACCTTTCCGGAGGTAACCCAGCACCTGCAGGCAGTCAAGAAGGCAGCCAACCGGGCCAGGGATCTGGTCAGTCAGATTTTGGCCTTCAGCCGTCAGTCAGCCTCCCGACGCAAGAATGTCAGTATCGTCCCGGCCATCAAGGAGGCAATCAAGCTGCTGCGCTCCTCCCTGCCGGCCACTATCGAGATCAAGGCCGATCTTGATCCCGATGTCTGCCGCATCCATGCTGATCTTACCCAGATCCATCAGGTGTTCATGAACCTCTGTACCAACGCTGCTCAGGCCATCGACCATGAAGAGGGACGGCTGGAGATAGTCCTTCGCAGTGTGGACGCTGGTCCCGATGAGCTGCAGCGCTACCCTGACCTGCGGACGGGCAGGTACCTGATGCTCCAGGTCAAGGATAACGGCCACGGAATCCCGGCTGATCTTCTGGAGCGGATTTTTGATCCCTTTTTTACCACCAGGGAGGTGGGCGAGGGGACCGGTATGGGGTTGGCCGTAATCCACGGAATCGTCACCAGCCATGATGGCATTATCGATGTCCGCTCCAGGGAGGGTAAAGGCTCCGAGTTTACCGTTTTTATCCCCTGTGCATCGGAGGAGTCCCAGGACCAGGACGATGTGGTGGTCGCCCTGCCACTGGGTAAGGAAACGATCCTCTTTGTCGACGACGAGGAGGAAATCGTTGCCATGCGTACGAGAATGCTTCAATATCTCGGCTATACCGTCCTGCCGGCCACCTCGCCCGAGCAGGCCCTCGATCACGTGCGGACCGAGGGGCAGCGTATTGATCTGGTGATCACCGATCAGACCATGCCGCGTATGACCGGGCTGCATCTTGCCCGGGAAATTCACAAGCTGCGGCCGGAGATACCGGTTATTCTCTGTTCCGGCTTCAGCGAAGCCGTGACCCCGGATGAGGCCCGCCAGGCCGGCATCAGCACTTTTTTGATGAAACCACTTGATATGCGTCTTCTTGCCCAGACCATCCGTAAAACATTGAACACCAGTGCCAGCTCGCAGGACCAGCGCAAAGAGTCATGAAAGTCGTTGTTCGTCTGCCTGGTGCAACAGGTCTTTCATAAAAAGTCGGAGAAAAGAATGAGAATTCTGGTTATAGATGACGATGAACATATGCGCGAATTGCTCAGCCACGTCATCAAATGGGCCGGCTATGAAGTGTTGCTTGCGGAAAACGGGCGCATTGCCATGGAGATACAGCGGGAAAATCCTGCGGATCTGGTGATTACGGACTTGATTATGCCCGAACAGGAGGGGCTGGAAACCATCAGCACTCTGAAAAAAGAATACAGCAGTGTGAAAATCATTGCCATTTCAGGAGGGGGCAGGATCGGTCCCGAAGCCTATCTGCCCGCAGCATCCGAGCTTGGTGCTGACCGGGTATTCTGCAAGCCTTTTGATATTCAGGAAATGGTCACTGCCGTGAGGGAACTTCTCGGTGATGAAAAAACTCAAGGTTCTGGTAGTTGATAACAGTCCTGTTGTACTAAAAATTCTCAGCGTCATCCTTGAGCAGGAAGGCTGTGAGGTCTGTACGGCGGATAATGGTCTGCAGGCCCTTGAGATGGTGCCTCAACTTGAACCAGATATCATTTTTACTGACCTGATCATGCCCAAGATCGACGGAGCCAAGCTCTGTCGGGTCATTCGCAGCACCTCCCGCTACAGACACATTTTCCTTGTGGTTCTCTCCGGTGTCGCCCTGGAAGATGGTGTGAATGTCCAGGAACTGGAAGCGGATGTCTGTATTGCCAAGGGACCGGCTTCGGTCATGCGCCGGTATATTCTCGATGCCCTTGCCCAATATCGCCGGGGAGAGAGATACGACTGCACTGTCAAGGGGCTGGATGGCCTGCATGTCAGGGAAGTGACCCGTGAACTTCTGACAGCCAAGCGCCATAACGATATCATCCTTGACCGAATGAGCGAAGGGGTGGTGGAGCTCGATGGCAGCGGGCGGGTGCTCATGGCCAACCGGGCCATGCTGCAGATACTTGGCCAGCCAGAGGTCAGGTTGTTGGCCAGCCGGCTCCCTGAATACCTGTTGGGCGAAGAAGGCAGGCAGATAGAGAGCTGGCTGGAAAGCCTGGAAAAAGGTGTTCTCGAGCCGCTTGTCTTCGACGGTGAAGACCCCCTGCATATCCGGGACCGCCTGGTAACGGTCAATCTCGTCCCCTTGGTCGAAGATGATCATATCTTCATTGTCGGTATTTTTCGTGATATCACCCGGCGCAAACAGGCCCAGGAGCGTCAAAAACTGCTGGAACGGGAACTACAGCGGATCCGTAAGCTGGACGCGATGTCCATGATGGCCAGTGGTATATCGCACGATTTCAACAATCTGCTGGCAATAATCAAGGGCAATGTGGAAATGGCCCTGCTCTGCTGCAGGGAACGCCCCAAGATGCTTGAGCTTCTCAAAGAGGCGGACAGGGCCCTGCAGCACACCACCGATCTCATCCGGCAGTTCACGACCTTTTCCGACAATTATCTGCCATCCAGGAGTCAGGTTGATATTCGCGACCTGATAGCCGATGTGCTGGAGCACGCAGTCAAGGGAACCGAGGTGCGGACCGTGCTGGAGGCTTCCGATGGTCTGGAGCCTGTGGATGTTGATCCGTCCCAGATCATCCTTGTGCTTTCCAACATACTTCAAAATGCCCTGGAAGCTGTGGGACATGACGGAGAGATCACCATCCGGATAGACGGCGTGGATGGTGCCCGGGAGGGGGAGAAAACCGGGCTTCTGTTTCGACCGGGACCGTATATCCATGTGGCTGTCATCGATAACGGCCCGGGAATCGATCCTGAGCTGCTCGACCGGGTCTTTGATCCCTATTTTTCCACCAAGCAGAAGGGAATACAGAAAGGCATGGGGTTGGGATTGACCATTGTCCATGCTATTGTCAAGAAACATGGCGGGGTTGTCCGTATCGAATCCGAGGCAGGCCGGGGTTGCACCGTCCATCTCTATTTTCCGCTGGCCTTTGCCCCGGAACAGGATCAGGCCTGTTCATCTGATGATATCAGTATACGGGCTCTGATTATGGACGATGATGAGATGATACGCATTGTCAGCTCCAAGATGTTTTCCCTGCTGGGCTGCTCGGTGGAACTGGCTGAAAATGGAGAACAGGCCGTCCGTCTCTACGAACAGGCCATGGAGGAAAACAGACCGTTTCAACTGGTGGTTCTTGACCTGCGTGTCTCCGGCGGGATGGGGGGCCGGGAGGCGGCAGGCAAGATCCACAGGCTTGATCCGAACGCCAACATGATTGCTGCCAGTGGCGACTCTGCCGATCAGGTCATCCTCAATCCCGGGGCCTATCATTTTAAGGGGACCCTGGTCAAGCCCTATTCCATCGATATGGTGAAGGATATTATCCGTCAGGTGGAAAGGAGCATGGCTTGAGATCTCCTCAGGCATAAAAGGTATGTCAGCATCCATGTATCTCGCACGCCGGTTGGTTTCCGGACAGATCCATTACACCATTTGCCAAAGTTGTGAACTGGACGGGCGCCTGGTCCACAGGGACCTGGTGGAGCTTGGTCCGTCACCCGGGGATTATATCGTCTATCCCGGTGGAACCTCCTACTACATCGATTCCCGGATTCTCGAGCGCCTCCGTCGGTGCGGCCTGGAGCCGGATCCTTTTCAGGTGGAGAAACTGTTCTTCATCTTTCTCGACCCCTATATCCGGGATCGAATCACCCCCTTCATGGACCGTCAGAGTCATCGGCGCTGGAAACCGATGAACGGCGAGCTGCGGCGGCGGGCCGTGCAGGAGACCCACGAATTTGATCGGAGGCGGCAGCATTTTCTCCGCTTCGGCCAGATCGATCAGCGGGAACTCAACCGCTCCCCGGCGCTGTTTCGGGTCTTGCTGGACAAATCACGTGATGAACTGGAGCAGTATTTCATAGAGCAGGAACAGAGCCTGAAACCGCACGAGTATAAGCGCTACGTGTTCACTATCTTCAACCTGCAGCGGTTTTTCAGGACCACGGTCTCCCGTAGCCATCCCGAAGCTCTGGATGAGCAGCAGCTTGATCAATTCTTCCTCAAGGAGATTTGCCGCCTGGACAGGGAAGAAGATTTCTGGCTCGGTATAGAGCGTCACGCAAGGCTCGCCTCCTACCTGGTTCGCTACGTGGTCATGTATTTTGACTATGGTTTTCCCGGTGGTCACAGCTTAAACGATTTCGCCCGGAGGTTCATCGGCTCCGGCCATCGCCGGCCCGCCGGAGGCCGGGTATCCATGTCGGTGGGAGAGGCCAGCTCAGTCTTTGGTATCAGCCAGGCGGAACTGGTGACCATGGACCGAAAGGCCCTGACTGCGCTGTACCGGAAAAAGGCTCATGAACTCCACCCGGACAAGGGAGGAGATCACGACCGGTTTATCGAGCTGACCAATGCGTACCGGGAGCTTCTCAAAGGGAGGAGATAGCCCGGGAAATACCAGGGAAGTCACTACCTGGTCTGCCAGACGACAAGCATCCCTTGCAAGACGATATCCCACAACAAAAGGAAAGCGCACCTGAATCCACCGAGACCACCACGGGCGAGGCGCTTGGCCTGATCCTGCCGATTTTTCACCGGTACCGCCGCCGGCTCCTGCTGGGCTTCATGGCCCTTCTCGGGGTGGATTTTCTCCAGTTGCTCATTCCCCGTCTGCTCGGTTTCGGTGTTGACCGTCTGGCTGCCGGTACCGCCACCGGCCAGACCCTGCTCCAAACCGGCGGGCTCATTCTGCTCGCCGGTCTGGGTGTGGCCGGGCTGCGTTTTGTCTGGCGCTACCAGATCATCGGATTTTCACGTCGCCTTGAGCGGGCCCTCCGCGACAGGATATTTAAGCATGTCCTGGGCCTGGACCGGTATTTTTTCGAGCGCTCTTCCACCGGCGAAATCATGGCCCACGCCACCAATGATACGGCCGCAGTACAGATGGCCTGCGGCATGGGGCTGGTGGCGGCCATCGATGCCCTGGTCATGGCCGTTGCCGTCATCGCCTTTATGCTTCACATCAATATTTTTCTTACCTTGATCGCTCTTCTGCCCATGCCCTTCCTGGTGCTCCTTACCAGGATACTGGCCACCAGGATGCACCGACGATTCAACCGGGTCCAACACCATTTTTCCCTGCTCACCGAGTTTGCCCGCTCCACCCTGGTTTCCATCCGGTTCATCAAGGTCTATACTCTCGAGGGGCTTCAGATCCGCCATTTTGACCGCTTCGGTCGCGACCTGGTCCGGGAGAACCTTAAGGTAGCTACAATCCAGGGTCTTCTCTTTCCTGCCGCCACTCTGGTTGGAAATCTGGGCATGCTGCTGGTTCTTTACTTCGGAGGCAGGCTGGTCATCCTTTCGGTGATTTCGCTTGGTGAATTTGTCGCGTTCACTTCCTATCTTTTCATGCTCGTCTGGCCCATGATGGCGGTGGGCTGGGTAACAAATATCATGCAGAGGGGAATGACCTCGCTGCGCCGGGTTTCGACCCTGCTGTGTGCCAGGCCTATACTGACTGACCCTCCCCGGACCGACGAGCGGCCTGTGCGGGATCCTGTCTTTACCCTGCGCCGATTGAATTTTTCCTGTCCCGCTACCGGTCAACGGATACTCAGGGAGATCGAGCTTGAGATCGGTCCCGGACTTATCGGGATCACCGGACGCAGCGGCAGCGGCAAGTCCTCTCTCTGCCGATTGCTTGCCCGCATGTATCCGGTGGCCGACGGAACGCTTTTTTTCGACCACCGTGATGTCAACACCCTGACCCTTGATCTGGTGCGGAGCCATATTGCCTGGGTGGAGCAGGAGCCTGTTTTGTTTGGGGACACCATCTATGAAAACATTCTCCTGGGTCGGCCCGGAGCCTCCAGGCGCGAGGTGGAGGAGGCTGCCAGGAGAGCGTGTATCCACGATGAGATCCTCGATCTGCCCAAAGGGTATCAGACCCTGGTCGGTGAGCGTGGAGTCAATCTCTCCGGCGGTCAGCGCCAGCGCCTTGCCCTGGCCAGAGCCCTGCTCAGCAACAGGCCGGTCCTCATCATCGACGACGGACTGTCGGCCATTGACGTGGATACCGAGGAGAAGATTCTCTCCTGGCTTTTGCATCCCCGGGCTGCCCGGACCGTGGTGGTCGTTTCCCACCGGATAAAACTGCTGCGCAGTATGGACCGTATTGTCATCCTGGACCAGGGGAGGGTGATTCACCAGGGATCCCACCGGGAACTGCTTGAGCGCAGCCGGCTCTATCGGATCATGCACGAGAAACAGCACCGCAGCAGGGAGCTCGGCCGATAAGTGCGAAACTTTGGTTACTTCGAAGGGGATCAGGTAGGCAGCCTGACCGATGCCAGGCTTTGGCGGCGGATACTGGGCTATGTGCGCCATCATGGTTCTCGCCTGGTTCTGGCCCTGGTCCTGGCACTGCTTGTAACGGCGGCAAGTTTGTGGCTGCCAAAGCTCATGCAGGCCGGTATTGACCGCTACATCACCGCCCAGGACCTGGACACGGCCTCCAGGATACAGGGGCTGGGACGGATCGCCTCCCTCTATGCGGTCCTGGTGGTTTTTATCTTTCTTGCCGGTTTTCTGCAGACCGTGGTCCTTGAACGGGTCGGCCAGTCCATCATGCACGGTCTGCGGCAGCAGCTTTTTGCCCACATGCTCCGCCTGGACATGAACTTTTTCAATAACCAGCCGGCTGGCCGGCTGGTGACCAGACTGACCAACGATATTCAGAACATGCATGAGATGTTTACCTCGGTCCTGGTGACCATGGTGGGAGACCTACTCAAGCTTGGTGGTATCGTCGCTCTGCTGTTCTGGATGAACGCCAGGCTGGCATCTCTGATGGCGCTGTTTCTTCCCCTGTCCCTGGTGATGGTCATGGTTTTTTCCAGGCTTGCCAGGGAACGGTTTCGCGCCATTCGCACTCATCTGGCCAGACTGAACAGTTTCCTCCAGGAGGCTCTGTCCGGAGTGCACATTTTCCAGCTTTTCGGCGGTGGGCAGAGAAGTATGGAGAAGTTCCACCGTCTCAACACGGATTACCTCCGCAGTGGTCTGGCCCAGGTCCGGCTTTTTGCCGTCTTCATGCCGCTCACCGAACTCATGGGCACGGTGGCCGTGGCCGCCATACTGTGGTATGGAGGACATGAAATTCTCAAAGACCGGCTGACCTTTGGCGAGCTGGCGGCCTTCCTCTCTTACATGCGGCTCTTTTTCCAACCCATCCGTGAACTGTCGCAGAAATATTCCATTGTCCAGTCGGCCCTGGCCTCTGCCGAGCGTATTTTTTCCCTGCTTGATACCAGGCCAACCATCGAGACGCTACCGGTTATGCCCGGCGGACCCAGGCCTGTGCGTCCGTCCAGAGTACGGGGGCGGATTTTTTTTGAGCATGTTACGTTTGGCTACCAGGAAGAGGATCTGGTGCTGAGGGATTTCAACCTGGAGGTTCGCGCCGGTGAGTCCATAGCTCTGGTGGGTTCTACGGGGGCTGGCAAATCGACGATCCTGTCGCTGCTGGTCCGGCTCCATGATCCACTCCGTGGCCGGATTCTTCTGGATGGGGTCAACCTGCGAGTCTTTGACCTCCATTATCTGCGTCGGGTGATCGGGGTCATCCTTCAGGAGGTCTTTATTCTGCCAGACAGCCTGGAGACCAATATTATCCTCGATGATCCCCTGGATCGTGACCGGCTGGACAGGGTTATCCGTCTGGCCGGGATGGAGGAGTTTGTGGCTGGTCTTGCCGATGGCCTGAAAACACGCATCGGTGAGACCGGCCGCACCCTGTCGGTCGGAGAAAAGCAGATGCTGGGGTTTGCCCGGATTCATTACCGCAACCCGGCGGTACTTATCTTTGACGAGGCCACGGCTTCGGTGGACACCCAGACGGAAAACCTGCTGGAGCAGGCCATGAACAAGGCCTTTCAGGGACGGACATCCATCATCATTGCCCATCGTCTATCCACCATCCGACGGGTGGATCGGGTGGTGGTTCTGGAGCAGGGAGAGATCGTGGAGCAGGGCAGCCATGAGGAACTGATGGCCCGGAGGGGGGCCTACTACCACCTGGTGCGGCTTGATCTGCAGTCCTTCGAGAGGACCTCCATGTCCGTTCCTGCCGGGCCTTGATTCTTTCCTGCCATAGAGCCAGTTCAAAAGCCTGTTATGAGGGGAGGTTTTGAAACAGGAGCTTGAGAAAATACCTGCCTCCAGACAGCGGCGGCAGGTGATTGTGCAGCAGGGGCCCCTGTCGCTCAGGTGGACAGGGAGCGCCGGTCTCTGAAAAAGGAGTTTCCCTCGATAGCCTTGGCCAGGGCCTTGATCTCTGCGGCCCGTTCACCTATCTGCTGCAGGCTGCAGGGAAAGGCAGAGCTTTTCTGGCAGTCGACGATGGCGAGGGAAACGGAAACCAGGTTGAACCATGATTCTCTACCGTCTCTTCCTTTTGCTCTTACCCGGCCCCTTTTTCTGTCTTCTTCCGAATAATGCTGGCGTACCAGTCGCTTGAAGCACCGGATAATCGCCACCGAGATCCTTTCCGCCCGCTCCGGAGTGGTGAGGAGGATGAAATCGTCTCCGCCAACGTGTCCGAGAAAATCATCTGTATTGCCATGTCTCCTGGCAGCCCAGTTCATGACGTAGCCCAGAAGCTTGATAAGCTCATCTCCTTTCTTGAACCCATAGGTGTCGTTGTACACCTTGAAGTTGTCCAGATCGGCGTAGATGATACTGAAAGGTGCCCGGGAAACAGCTTTTTTCTCAATGATCTGTTCGATGGCGCAGTTGCCGGGCAGGCCGGTCAGCGGGTTGCTTCCCTTGGCCATCTCGAGCTGGACCTGGACCATGTAGTCGATGAGCTTCTGGACCGAGACAATACCGACCAGCCGGTTGTCCGCCGTTACGATGATGTCGTCGTAGGCCTTGAAACGCTCTCTGCAGGTCGCTTTTTGCGCCACCTGTTCCGAGGGAGCGCTCTGGTCGACAATGATAGGGTTCTTGTCCATGAGGAAGGATGCTTTTTCCTTGTAGTACAGAGAGATACCATACTGGGAGGCCAGTTTCTTGATGAGGTTGTGTGTCATGATCAACCCGACCGGGCGTTCATGATCGTCACAGACGACTATGCTCGCGATGTCAGGATCTTCATTGATCATTTTGTGCAGTTCTTCGATCCTGGTGTGCCGGTGGACTGACAGGACGTTTTCGGTCAGGTCTCCTATTGGCAAAAGACAGGTGGAACTCCTGGATGATATCTTGGACAGAATGGAAACCTGACTTGTATGAACCGGAGTTGCTACCTCGTGCGATGGTGGATATCCCGGCCTGGCGATATAATAGCCCTGACCGAAGTGAACCCCCATGTCGATGATCGCGTTGAGTTCAGTTTCGCTTTCTATGCCCTCGGCAATGATTTTCGAGCTCACCTTTTCGGCAAAGGTAACCAGTGTCTCCATCAGTGCCCTTTTTATGGGATTGCGATCGATGTTGTGCACCAGATCCATGTCGATCTTGATAAAGTCCGGCCGCAGCTCCGCCATGCTCCACAGACCGGAATATCCGGCTCCAGCATCGTCCAGTGCTATTTTGAAGCCCTGGTTTCGGTAATGGTCCAGGGTTTTGTGGAAGACAGAAAAGTCTTTGATACTGTGTTTTTCCGTGATCTCAAAAACGATGTTTCGGGGTTCACAGTTGTATTTTTGTAAAATTTCATGGGTTTTTCCAGGGGTAAACTCCGGGTCGGCAAGAGTGCGGGGATGAATGTTGATAAAGATTTTCTGTTCAGGAAGTATGGGGCCAAAGGAACCTATGGCCTTTTCGCGGCAGGTTTTTTCCAGAGCAAACAGTTCGCCCGATTTTTCGGCAAAATCAAACAGGGTCACCGGAGAGCGGAAGATGCTGCCTTCGGGTCCACGGCTTAGAGCTTCCCAGCCGTATATTTTACCGTCAGCGAAGTTCAGGATCGGCTGGTAAAGGACTTCTATTTTCTTTTTCTGAAGAATATGCTGGAATTCTTCGGCCAGCTTCAACTTTTTCACATTGATGTCGAACCGGGCCCGTTTTCTCAAAAGGGCAAGGCACTCTTTAAAGTTTTCTCTGAATGCGTGACCGGTGACCTGGAAGTCGGAGACATGGGATGCTTTTATTCGCGGTTTCTGTCCTATTTCCTGGATAAATATACTGAGGATTGTATTTTCAAGATTCATCTTGAAAAGAAATGCCAGGTCGGAATTGAGTTCGTCATTGTCATCCGGGTGTTCTTTTTTCCAGTAAATTATGAACTCGTGTTTCGATGCTGACATATAATGCACAGACGATTTTATGTATCTGTTAATACATTTTATTTCGCTGTTGAGAAAAGTTTTTATCTGATTTGTCACTTTCCTGGTGAAGTTGTCTCCATACAGTTTGTTGAGGCTGTCCCCGTCGTAGACTTTGATATAGATGGCGTTGATGACTTCATGCCCGGCGTCCTTCCTTCTGAGCTCTTTTTGCATCGGGGTCCTGGTTTGGCTGTGCATTGAATAAAGATGAAACTTCTGGTCCCGTGTCCGGTCAGGACGGGAAATCGACTGTGCCTCAACCGTGAACCTATACCCGCTGTTTTTCAGTTGAATTACAATACGGTTAGGATTTGGTAATGCAGGGGTTGATATCCGGTTAAGATCTGTATGAGACAGGGGCGGAAGGGTTTTTAACGGTCGACTGTCGAGGAGCCTGCATCCAGGATAGCCACGGCTATTTCCCGGGCCAGTTTGTGCAGGGCCTGGGAACCTGTCTGGACATAGGTGTCGTAGCTCGGGTCTTCCATGGCCAGGACAGCCTGGAAGGTACGGCACTGGAGCAGATGCCTTTTTTTGATGTTCCCCAGGCTCCATATGGCTTCACAGGTGAATGCCCCGCCGGGTTGTCCGGCAAACGAGAGCAGAGTGATCTCCACCTGAAGAACCGGATTGCCAAACCGGGGGCCAGGCCAGGGTGCCACCAGGCTGGAACCAAGAAGCCGGGACAGATCGGCAACCAGGGTGTCCCTGATCATGGTAGCCGGAGGTCCGGCCCAGAAATGACGGCTGGAGCGGTTGATGCCGCTGTCTCCGGTCCGGGTTACGATGCCGGGTCCGTTGATGTAAGGCGGCATATGTACCGGACCAACCAGGAGAAGACCGGACAGCTCCCGGGCAGATGCCAGCGGTTCCCGGGCCAGGGGTACCAGGGTGTACTGGTGGACGGGAACGGCCCGGGTGATGCAACCGCCCTGCCCGAGCAGGAGCAGGAGCCCAAGTATGGGCAGAAGGAGAGAACGAAGGGATTTCATCTTGTTTCCTCTCTGGGGGTGGCGATAAGAGCGTTGGGGTGACGCTGCAGGTAGTCGATGAACTGGCGCACAGAGGACGACGTACGTGAGATTTCGTCCACGGTCCGGGTCAGGGTGAAAAAGAGGGGTGAGTCTTCGGAGAGGACCTCCTGCAGGATTTTGAGTGTTGTCTCCAGGCTGGCCATGGTTTTGTCTGCGTTGTTCAGGCTCTCCTGGAGTTGCCTGCCGAGAAGATCTGTGTTTCTGGTGGTGCTTTGCACCAGGGTGTCGGTGTTCTTTGCCAGGGTGGCAAACCGGTCAAGGGCCAGGTTTAACCCGCTGCTGATCCGGGGCAGTTCCCGGTCCAGGTCCTTCAGCAGGATGTCAAGGTCCTTCAGGGTAGTGTTGAAAGTAGCCATACCTTCGTGGAAAGCGCTGGATGTCAGGATGGAGTTGATGTTGTCGAGAATGGATACGGTTTTGCCGATGATCTCCTCCAGGTGGAGATTTTCCAGGGCCTGGGTCAGCCGTTCCAGCTCCGAAGGTACCGTGGGGATCTCCATGCAGGAACCTTCTGTCTTGCGCAGCCTGGTTTCGGTGCCCGGAAAATAGGAGAGCTCTATATAGAGCTTTCCGGTGACCAGGCTCTGCATCTTGAGCTTGGCCCGAAGTCCTCTTTCTATCTGGGCCTGGAAAAAGGAACCGGCATCCTTGAAACCGGCCTCTTCGAAATAGGATTTGCCGCTTGAGTCCCTGACCGTGATTTCGACGTAGACCGGGGTCAGGTATTCGCCGGTGTTTTTGTCGTAGAGAATTTCGATCCCGGCCACATGGCCCACCGGAACCCCTTTGTAGGTTACCGGCGCTCCGGTGTCCAGGCCGTTAAGAGAGCCGTTGAAAAAGAGAACGAAACGGTTGGTCTGTTCGCGGAGCTTGATGTTGCCGATGATGAAGATCCCGGCGACAAGCAGGAACAGGGCCCCGATGACAAAGGTTCCGATCAGGGTCGGGCTTGCCTTTTTGCTCATATCAGCCGTACCTCTCTGTTTCCGGTGCCTCTGGTCAGGAAATCGATCACTGGTTGCTGGTCGCTTTCCCGGAGAAGATCTCTGGGGTTGCCGGTGGCGAGCATGGTGCGTGATTCGGCATCCAGAAATACGGAATTGGTGGCGATGGAGTAGATGGATGCCAGCTCGTGGGTGACCATGACAACGGTCGCTCCCAGGGAATCCCTGAGTTCAATAATCAGTTCATCGAGCCGCCGGGCGCTGACCGGGTCCAGGCCGGCCGAGGGCTCGTCAAAAAAAAGAAATTCAGGATCCAGGGCAATGGCCCGGGCCAGAGCCGCCCGTTTGCGCATCCCGCCGGAAAGCTGGGAGGGGTAAAAGGACTCGAATCCTGCCAGCCCTACCAGGGCCAGCTTGAAGGCCACCTGGTCGGCGATGGCCTTTTCAGACAGGTTCGTATAAAGCTGAAGGGGCAAGGCCACGTTCTCCTCCAGGGTCATGGAACTCCACAGGGCGCTGGACTGGTAGAGGATGCCGGCCCGCTGCAGTATCCGGGCCCGCTGTGCTTCGTCCACTTCCCAGAAATTCGTCTCCCGGTACCAGATCCTGCCGGACGCCGGCCGTTTGAGGCCGATAAGATGGCGCAGCAGGGTCGACTTGCCGCACCCCGATCCTCCCATGATGACAAAAATGTCCCCTTTACGCACCTCAAAGCTGATATTGCGCATCAGAATGAAACTGCCATAGGCCATGGTCAGGCTCTCGACCCGCAGCGGGCATTGGTCCTTATTGCGCTTTTTTTTCTCTTGCGGGTCGCCGGTCATCAGAACACCGTCTTGATAAAATGGATAACAATATTCATGATCGCATCGGAAACCACAATAAGGACGATGGAGGTCACCACCGCCGAGGTAGTGGCATCGCCGACCGCCGAGGCGCTGCGGCCGCACTGCATGCCGCGCAGGCAGCCGGCAAAAGAGACCAGGAAACCATAGACAGTGGACTTGATCAAACCCTCGACCAGATGGTCGAGCTGGAGCGCGTTCTGTGTCTGTTGCAGGTAGCTGACAGGTGAGATATCCAGCATGCCGATGCCGATACCGGCCCCGCCGATAATGCCGAGCAGGTTGGCATAGAGACAGAGTAGCGGCATCATCAGGATAAGGGCTATCATCCTTGGCAGGACCAGGTAGGCGACTGGGGAGAGGCCCAGGGTCTGCAGGGCGTCGATCTCCTCGTTGACCTGCATGGTTCCGAGCTGGGCCGCGTAAGCGGCGCCGATCCGGCCGGCCATGATCACGCCGGTCATCATGGCTCCCATTTCCAGAAGCATGGAGATGCCCACCAGGTCAGCCACGTAGATCTGGGCTCCGAAGAGCTTTAGCTGGATGGCACCGACAAAGCCGAGGATGACCCCGACCAGCAATGCGATCAGCGAAACAATGGGCAGGGAATTGGCCCCGCATTCCTGGATGAAGAACCACAACTCCTGGCGTCGGAATTGGCCCCGACCGCGGAGAATATGGTACATGGCGGTCACCAGCTCACCGGTGAAGGCGGCCAGCTCTCCACCTTCCCGGTACAGGCTGATGGCCTTGAGACCGGTTCTGTGCAGAAGGGGAAAGCGGACTTGATGTTCCCGGGCAGGTTCGGCACGCTCGACCGCGAAGGCCAGCCTGAGCAGGGTCTGGACCCCGTCGGGCAGGCCGGAGAAATCCATGGTGACGGTATTGGCAGCCGGCTTGAGCAGAGTGAAAATAAAAACCGGCAGGGCCGAGTCCCAGCCGCTGAGCCCGCGACAGTCGAAACGCACCTTTCCGGCAGCCTGGAGGTCCGCAGTGGCGGTTTCCGGCTGGGGAAGGTCCTGGCTGGTTTTCCAGTGGCCCTGGAAAACCAGCACTGTTTCGCCTTCAGGGGACTGTTTGCTGTGAAAAGTGGGCGGCTCCATGGAGCAGGTGTCCGGTTGGCAAAGATACGGGTACCTGGACCATCTGCAGGTTCAGGTACCGGAGGGATCAGGCCAGAACGTAGTATCTGAGCCAGACATAGATCATGGAGATAAACACGGTCAGAACCATGATCGGCACACCGTAGGAGACGAATTTCATGAAAGTGATCCGGTGCCCGGCCTTCTCGGCCATGCCGACCACAATCACGTTGGCCGAGGCGCCGATGGGCGAGCCGTTGCCGCCCAGGCAGGCACCCAGAGCCAGGGACCACCAGACGGGCATGAGGTCGGGATGCTGAAGCAGGGCTTTGCCCGAAAGCTCGGGCCATATTTCCCCGGCCATATCGATAACGAGCGGGTTCATGGTGGCCACGTAGGGAATGTTGTCCACCACGGCCGAGGCAATGGCCGAAAACCACATGAGCACCATGGAGGTGGCGAACAGGTTGCCCTGGGTCAGGGCCAGCATCTTCTGGGACATCAGGCTGATGGCGCCGACTTTGACCATGGCGCCGACCATGATGAACAAGCCGATGAAAAAGAAGATCACCGGCCACTCCACCTCGGCCAGGACATGGTGCGGTTCACGGGTGCCGGAGAGCAGAAGCAGCAGTCCTGCTCCGAACAGGGCGATGGTGGCAGGTTCGTAATGAAAGACCCCGTGGAGGACGAACCCGACCAGGACAATGCCCAGCACGATCAGAGACTTGGTCAGCATGACCGGGTCCTTGATAGCTTCCTTCTCGCTCATCATCATGATCCTCTCTTTGAGTTCATCACGGGTCTCGAGCCGTTTGCCAAAGACCAGCTTTATCAGCACAAGGAAGACAAGCATCATGATAATGACCACCGGGGTCAGGTGGATGACGAAGTCAAGGAAGCTGAGTTTGGCCTTGGAAGCGATCATGATATTGGGCGGATCACCGATCAGGGTGGCGGTGCCGCCGATGTTGGAGGACAGGGCCTCGACGAGCAGGTAGGGAATGGGGTCCACCTCCAGGGCGTCGGCGATGAGCAGGGTTACAGGGGCCAGCAGGAGGACAGTGGTTACGTTGTCGAGCAGGGCCGAGAGTACGGCGGTGATGACGGCAAAGATGATCATGATCCGCAATGGATCACCCTTGCCGGCTTTGGCGCTCTTGATGGCGATGTACTCGAAAAATCCAGTGGGTCGTATCAGGTTGATGATGGTCATCATGCCTATCAGGAGGAAGATGACGTTCCAGTCCACCCCGAATTTTTCCAGGTGAAACGCCTCGTGCTGCTCGAGCAGCTTCAGGACAAGGACCAGCGAGGCCCCGAAAATGGCGACGATGGTTTTGTGGATTTTTTCGGAAATAATGATGGTCAGGGCGATAAAAAAAATGCCACAGGCGAGCCAGAAAGAAGTGTCCAGGGCAAGAGTCTGCGCGGCCTGCACCGCTTCACTGTGGTCCATCATTTCTCCTCCTTGACCAGGATATCAGCAATCAGGTTGTAGACGTCGCGAATGTAGACCATTCCGACGATCTCTCCGTCCTTGTTTTTGACCGGCAGACGTTGCAATCCTTTTCTGATCATTATATCAACACAGACCATGAGCGGGGCGTCATCCGCAACAGAAATAACTTCTTTTGTCATGACATCTGCCACGGTTTTCTCCCTGGCCCTTCTTGTCATGTCCTCAAGCATGTTATCCCAGGAAAAGACACTGAGATCCACAGTCAGGTAGGGAGGAATCACAGCCCGCATGATGTCCTTGATCGACAGCATGCCGACCACTTTGTTGTTCTGCCTGTCCCGGACCAGCATGCCCTTGACCGCCAGCCCATGGTGCCGCTTGCTGCTGCGCATCCGGAGTACAGCTTCCCGGAGTGTCGTGTCCGGATCCAGATAGTCACGTATGGTGACCATTATATCTCTTGCCTTCACGCATTCTCCTTTTTACGTATGTTGTTTATGGGGTTTGGCAGAAAACACCCGGATACATGTCGGCATCGGGGGGCGTTTTCGCATGTCGCGGTGCAGAAGTGTGTCCCCTCCTAGGGGTGATCAATGACCCAGAGGTTTTCCTGGGGTCTTGTCCTTTTTTCTGTCCGGCAGCAGGACCCCGATTCCCGGCATGGCCGCCACCAGGTTGTCCGCCTGCGGGTTTCTGACCGAATGTCTGATCAAAATGTCTGCCGGCAGAACAGGTCTACCGTAATACATCTCGTTCCATTCATGCCGGGGAGCGATGATCGCTCCTTCGACGCTGAGCCCGCCAAAGGCACCCTTTGAACGGCCGAAGGCGAGGATGTCCACGGTCTGAACTTTGGCCGAGGCACCCACAGGGCCGGCGGCGATGGAAATGTCGCCGCCCAGCTTGAATTCAGTGGATAGAAACGCATTCATGCCGGAGTTGGTCATGACCATCAGGATGATTTCCGATGCATCCGCCCCCATCTGCAGGCCGAAAGAGATCGAAGCTGCGGTATAGAAAGCGGGATAGCTCCATTCCCCGGTTTGAGGATCCCGGGCCAGGACAACGCCTGAGCCGCCTGAGCCGCCGATGAAAAAGCCACCGCGCAGCATTTGCGGGATAATGAAGATCCCCTTGGCGCGATCGATGTTTTTCCGCAGCCATTCCATGTTGGGATCATTCATGAAGCTCCTGAACACCCCTTCGCTCTGCAGGACCAGCTGTTCAGGTTTGTCAAAGCCCCTGGCGTGCAGGGTCGTGACTCCCAGGATCAGAACAAGAATCAAGGTTAGGAACCCGGTCCGTTGTCTTTGCGTTGAAAGCATGATGCAGCTCCTGGAATTATGGAAGATAAATAGATTTTTTCTACAGTTTCTCAGGAAATAGTATAAAAAAAAAACGTAATGTACAACCGGAATCGGAGAGGGAAATTTTTTTTACTGCAGTTGGAAACAGGGCTCTACAGGTGGTGTGGGGCGGGTGTCAACGTGTGGGTGAGTGGATGGAGGTTGCTGACGTGCAGCCGCGGGACGTTGTGGCGATATCAAGGAATGTCGCCGGGAAGAAGTCGGCTTGCCGGTGCAGGAAAGCTCTCAGGGACCGGCAAGCCGTGTCACGGTCAATCAACCGGATAAAAGTGCTCTTTCTCAGCTCCACATTTTGGGCAGACCCAGTCGTCTGGAATCTCCTCGAACGGGGTTCCGGGATCGACCCCGTTTTCATAATCACCTTCCTCGGGATCATAAACGTAGCCACAGGGACATTCATATTTTTGCATGGGTTTTTTCCTCTGTCTGGTGTTGTTTTCGGATAAGTTGGATTAATGAGTTCTGTTTTTTTGCAGACTATCTGAAACAAGCAGCCTGTTCAAGAAAAAACCTGGACTTTGTGGTACTCTCGGATGTTTTTTTCGGCCCAGAAGAAGGAAAAAATGTGTCGATCCCTGGTAAACGTCATTTATACTTGACAGGATCCTGGTCTGTAGAGTTTAATATATTATTTCGCTGAGCTTTCAGATTGTTTTTAGCTTTGATTATATGGAGGAGTCGCATGTATGCTATAATCCGTACCGGAGGCAAGCAGTACCAGGTTGCCGCCGGCGATACACTGCGTGTGGAAAAACTGCAGGGCAATGTGGGTGATGAAATCGAGCTTTCCGATGTTCTGCTGGTGGCCGACGGGGACGATGTCAAGATCGGTCAGCCTGTGGTCGACGGTGCCGTGGTCAAGGCCCGGATCGCCGAGCATGGCAAGGCCAAGAAAGTGCTTGTGATGAAGAAGAAACGCCGGAAAGGCTATAAGGTCAAGCGTGGTCATCGTCAGCAATATACGGCTCTGACCATCGAGGAAATTTCTGCATAGCCGGATTTACAGGGAGATACAACCATGGCACATAAAAAGGCAGGCGGCAGTTCCCGTAACGGTCGCGACAGTATAGGGCAGCGCCGCGGAGTGAAGCGATTCGGCGGCCAGGAAGTCAAAGCAGGGAATATTCTGGTCCGGCAGTTGGGGACCAGGATTCATCCGGGTGAAAATGTCGGTTGCGGCAAGGATTACACCCTGTTTGCCAAGATTGATGGTGTGGTCAAGTTTGAATCCTTCGGGAAGGGCCGTAAAAGGGTTTCCGTGTATCCCGCCGCCTGAAAACGGATAACGGTTTTTTCCGGCGATAAACATATTGTCCTCCTTCCCGGGTGTCGGATGGGCAAGAAGTCTCAAAGACTCGATACCAGGCCAATTTGGTATCGAGTCTTTTTTGTATTTGATCACTGTTGCAACTCAGCCAGGATAGAGTCAAATCTCAGAAAGCGGTAGCAGAAATAGGGCAATGTTACGCAGTGGCAATTTTCTGCAGGCCGGACGGAGCGATGTCAGGCTTGATGCCGGTTATGACGGAGCTTGGGAGGTACAACCTTTTTGCAGGGTAAGCTGAATAAAAAGAAAAAAAGAAAAAAAAAGAAAACCTGGAGCGAAGTGATCCGTTGCTGGACGGGGTATAGCTGCAGGTATAATGTGTGGATGATCTATGGCATTTGCGGATGAAGCAAAATTTTTCGTCAAGGCCGGAGACGGCGGCAATGGTTGCGTGTCATTCCGGCGCGAAAAATATGTGCCCAGGGGTGGGCCCAACGGCGGTGATGGCGGCCGGGGAGGCAACGTGTATCTTGTTGCGGATGCGCGCAAGATATCCCTGATGGACTTCCGTTACCGCTCTCATTTCAAGGCCGAGCGCGGTGCCAACGGTATGGGCAAGGACAAGCACGGCAAGGGTGGCCGGGACTGTTATGTTCCGGTGCCGCTGGGATCTGTGATTCGGGATGCCGAGACAGACGAGATCCTCGCCGACCTGGTGGAGCCGGATCAGGTTTTTCTTGCCGCCCGGGGAGGCAAGGGCGGGTTTGGTAACAGCCGTTTCGCCACCTCGACCAACCGGGCACCGAGAAAGGCAACCCCTGGCCAGCCGGGCGAGGAACGGTGGCTCAAGATAGAGCTCAAGCTGCTCGCGGACGTTGGGCTCATCGGCCTGCCCAACGCCGGCAAGTCGACCCTGCTGTCCCGGCTTTCGGCAGCTAATCCCAAGATCGCTTCCTACCCGTTTACCACGCTTGAGCCTCAGCTTGGAGTGCTCCAGTTCATGTACAGAGATCCCTGCATCATTGCTGATATCCCCGGCCTCATCGAGGGCGCCCACCAGGGAGTTGGCCTTGGTCACAGATTCCTGCGCCACGTGGAGCGGACATCGATCCTCCTGCATGTGATCGATGGCTCCAGTGAGAATGAACAGGCGTTGGCCGATTACCGGGTACTGGAAAACGAGCTCAGGCAATACAGGGACGAGCTGCTGAACCGACAGCATGTCGTGATACTCAACAAGATCGACCTGATCGGTCCTGAGCGACGGGCAAAACTGTTGGAACTGCTTGGTCAGACCGGCAGGCATGTACATGCCATTTCCGCCAGGACCGGGGAGGGTGTCGAAGAGCTCAAGGAACTGCTGGCCGAGCTCATGGAGCGTGGAGAGTATCTGTGACTTTCCAGGTGAACCGAGAGGACGGGCTTTTTTACCGTCAGACCCTGTTTGATCAGGCCCGGCGGGTAGTGATCAAGGTTGGCAGCGCGGTGTTGACCTATGCAGACGGTCTGAACCTGGAGGTGATCGACAACCTGGCCCGGGAGATTTCCTTTCTCTGTTCCACCGGCAGAGAGGTGATTCTGGTTTCTTCCGGTGCCGTGGCCGCGGGCCGTCAGCGGCTTGGAATGACCAGGCGGCAGCCCGGCGAGGAGCTGCGGGTCAAACAGGCCCTGGCCGCCATGGGGCAGGGATTGTTGATGCAGGCTTACGAGCAGGCATTTGATTTCCATGACCAACTGGTTGCTCAGGTACTTCTCACCCACGAGGATCTGGCCCACAGGGACCGGTACCTCAATGTCCGCAACACCATCTACACCCTGTTTGAGTTCGGGGTTGTCCCCATCATCAACGAAAACGACACAGTGTCGGTCAAGGAACTGCGTTTTGGTGACAACGACACCCTGGGGGCGCTGATTACCAATATGATCGGGGCCGATATGTATATCATGCTCACCGACGTGGACGGGCTGTACACAGCCAATCCTGTCACTGATCCCGGGGCCGAACCGGTCTACACCGTGGCCGAGATCACGCCGGAGGTGGAGCGCATGGCCGGTCATACCACCAGCCGGCTCGGGACCGGCGGTATGCAGACCAAAATCCGGGCCGCGCGGATGGTTTCGGCCTGCGGCGGCTCTTCCTTTATCGGCCCAGGGAGGAACCGGGATATTCTTCGCCAGCTTTTCAGCGGCGACATGGTGGGCACATTTTTCCTCCCGGCCCGGGACAAGATAACCAGCCGCAAGCACTGGATCGGACATGTGCTCAGGCCCAAGGGCTTTCTGATTCTGGATGACGGCGCCTGCCGGGCTGTCCGGGACCAGGGCAAGAGCCTGTTGCCTTCCGGCATCCTCGATGTTCGGGGTGATTTCGGTGTAGGGGCACCGGTCCACTGCCTCGACCGGCGGGAAAGGCTTGTGGCTGCCGGTTTGATCAATTACAGTGCTGATGATACCAGGAAGATCATGGGACACCGGTCCAGCGATATTACCGGTATTCTCGGATACAAGGACAGTGATGTAATTATCCATCGTGATAACCTGGTATTGCTCGACAGAAGTGACAATATCGCCCCAGGCGATGTTTCCTGAAGAAGTGAAGGAGGAAGACTGTATGGACCAGGGTCGCATAGAAGAAACAGTGGTTGAAATGGCCCGGGCAGCCAGGGTGGCGGCGCGGCAGCTGGCCACTTTGCCGGGTTCGGTTAAGGATCGGGTTCTGCTGCGTACAGCCGACCGGCTGCAGGAAGAGCGGGAGTATATTGGTCGTAAAAACGAGCTCGACCTGGCCGCCGGCCGGGAGAAGGGGCTGTCCCCGGCCATGCTGGACCGGCTGGCGCTGACCGACAAGGTCATCGATTCCATGGTTCTGGGCCTTCGCGAGGTGGCAGCCCTTCCCGATCCTGTGGGCGAGGTCGACGACATGAAGCGCCGGCCCTCCGGGATCATGGTAGGCCGAATGCGGGTGCCTCTGGGGGTTGTTGGTATGATCTACGAGTCACGGCCCAATGTGACCATAGACGCGGCAGCGCTCTGCCTGAAGTCGGGTAACGCCATCCTGCTGCGCGGCGGCTCCGAGGCCCTCCATTCCAACCTTGCCCTGGCCTCCATTGTCCAGGATGTTCTCCGGGAGGAGGGGGTCGATCCGGCGGTGATTCAGGTCATTCCCACCACCGACCGCCAGGCGGTCAACGTGATGCTGGCCCAGGAGGAATACCTGGACGTGATCATCCCCCGGGGCGGGGAGGGGCTTATCCGTTTTGTCTCAGAGACATCGCGCATCCCGGTGCTCAAGCATTACAAGGGGGTTTGCCATGTGTACATGGATGCGGAAGCAGATATCGACATGGGGGTCCGCATTGTCATGAATGGCAAGACCCAGCGGCCCGGAGTTTGTAACGCCCTGGAAGGGTTGTTGGTCCATCGGGACATTGCCGAAACCTTCCTACCGGCGGTGGCGGCGGAGCTGCGGAAGGCCGGGGTGGAGCTGCGGGGCTGCAAGCGCAGCTGTATCATTGTTCCGGATATGGTTCCTGCCGGCGAGTCGGACTGGGGTACAGAATTCCTCGACCTGATCATGGCGGTTCGGGTGGTGGACGATATGGACGAGGCCATGGCCTACATTCAGCAGTACGGATCCCAGCACACTGAAACCATTGTTACCCGTTCCTACTTCAATGGCCAGCGGTTCCTGCGCGAGGTGGACGCCTCGGCAGTGATGATCAATGCCTCGACCAGGTTCAACGACGGCGGCCAGTTCGGTCTCGGGGCCGAGATAGGCATCTCCACCACCAAGCTGCACGCCTATGGCCCCATGGGGCTCAAGGAGCTGACCACCCAAAAATTTATCGTCTACGGGGAAGGAGAGATTCGCTCGTAAGGCCGTCGGGTCGGGAGGTGTGTCGCGGTTGTGTTCAGCCCATGTTTTCGTTCCGGTCTCGACCGATTTCCGGCTTGTTAAAAGGTGAAAAACAAACAGCACATCGGGGTATTCGGAGGCACTTTTGATCCTGTGCATGAGGGTCATGTCCGGATTGCCGAGGCGGTACTGGCCTGCACCAGGCTGGATCTGTTCTTGTTTGTCCCGGCTTATCTTCCGCCGCATAAATGCGTTCCCGTGGCCCCCTTTGACCATCGGGTCGCCATGCTGGAGCTGGTCCTGGACGAAAAGAAATGCACAGGATGGCCCGAGCCTGGACAGGCCGAGGTCGCTGTCTCCCGGATCGAGGCCGAACTCAAGACCCCGTCCTACACCATAGATACTCTCAAAGGCCTGGAGGGACGACTGGGGCCTGCTGTTTTTCATCTGGTCATCGGGGCCGATTCCCTGGTCGAGCTTCATCTCTGGTACCGTTACAGAGAGATTCTGCACAGGTGTCACCTGCTGGTGGCCGCCCGGGTCGGTATCTCTTTTGCCGCTGTGCAGCACGCCATTGGCAGACTGCCCGGTGGATATGTCCGTCAGGGCTTCTCAACTACCTGGTGTTCCACGGTTTCGGGAAGAAAGATGACCATCACGTACATCGAGTCGGTTCAGGTACCGGTCTCTTCCACCGGAATCCGTCGGGAGCTGGCGGCCGGACAACGGCCGGCCATGGTCGCACCGGTGGTCCTGGAGTATATCGAAAAACACGGGCTCTACCGGTTCCAGGGTAGAAAAACAAAAACCGGAGCTTGACAAGCGATTCACTGTGGGGCACTGACCAGGTGGCAGGCCGGTATCCGGTTCGCTGGCTTGATTTTGTAACCCGATCCGGAAGGACCGATGCGTTATATTGCCGATCTGCATATTCATTCCATGTATTCGCGGGCCACGAGCAAGGCCAGCCACATTCCCGGTCTTGCAGCCTGGGCCGCTGTCAAGGGGATCCAGGTTATCGGAACCGGTGATTTTACCCATCCGGCCTGGTTCGCCCACCTTCAGGAACATCTGGAAGAGGCAGAGCCGGGACTGTACCGTCTGCGCCAGGATGTACGATCGGTCGACCCAGGCGGGATTTTGCCAGGAGGAATGCAGCTTCCCGACACCTCCCGGGTCCGTTTTGTCCTCAGCGCCGAGATCAGCCTGATCTATAAACGGGACGGCCGGGTGCGCAAGGTTCATAACGTGATCTTTGCTCCGGATTTCGCCTCGGTCAAACGGCTGAACAATCGGCTGGCCGGTATCGGCAACCTGGAAGCCGACGGCCGCCCCATTCTCGGGCTGGATTCCCGCGATCTGCTGGAAATTGTCCTGGAGACAGTGCCCGACGGAGTCCTGGTTCCGGCCCATATCTGGACTCCCTGGTTTTCCCTCTTTGGCTCCAGATCCGGTTTTGATGATATTAAAGAGTGTTTCGGAGACTTGACGCCGCACGTCTTTGCTCTGGAAACTGGACTCTCTTCGGATCCGGACATGAATCGCCGGATCTCAGGCCTTGACCGTTACACCCTGATTTCCAATTCCGATTGTCACTCCCCTCAAAAGCTCGGCCGTGAAGCCAACCTCTTTGATACCGGGTTCAGCTATCCGGAGATGATGGCTGCCATCCGCAGGCCGCAGGACGAATCCGGTAAACAGGTCTTTGCGGCCACCATCGAGTTCTATCCAGAAGAAGGAAAATATCACTGCGACGGCCACCGGAAATGCGGGGTCTGCCTGGAGCCGGCTCAGTCTGTAGAGCATGGAGGAACCTGCCCGGTCTGCGGCCGGCCGCTCACCATTGGCGTTCTCTACCGGGTCATGGAGCTGGCAGATCGGCCTGAAGCTGTCTATCCGCCAGGCTCACCGGCAGTTCACAGCCTGATTCCCTTACCGGAAATTCTCAGCGAGCTGCTGGGTACCGGTCCGGCGACCAAGAGGGTCATGACTGCCTATGCCGGGCTGATCAACCGGTTCGGCTCGGAATTTGAAATTCTGCTGCAGTTGCCGATCAAGGATATTGCCGACCACGGTTCGCCGATGCTGGCCGAGGCCATCGACCGGGTTCGAAAAGGGGATGTGATCCGCCAGCCAGGATTTGACGGCCAGTTCGGGGTGATCAGGGTTTTCTCCCCACAGGAGCGGGATCGGCTGGCCGGGCAGTTGCAGCTCTTCGGGGTGTCACCGGTCCGGAAACGTAAAAAAAAAGAATTAAACCCACCAGCCTTTTCCGAAAAAGATCCTGTCAGAAATGACCGGGATCAAACGCAGCAGATTGCCAACAGAGAGCAGGATGCAGCCATCAACAGTACCGCCCGCCGTATCATAGTTACTGCCGGACCGGGTACCGGAAAGACCTATACCCTGGTCCAGCGGGTTATCCAACGGCTCCGGTCCGAACCCGATTCGGTCCACACTGTCATCACCTTTACCAACAAGGCGGCCGACGAGGTGCGGGACCGGATCCGGGTCGCGATCGGTAGAGGGGACGGTGCTCGGGTCGCTACCTTCCATGGCTTCTGTCTCCACTGGCTCAGGCGGTTTCGGCCGCAGCTTCAGGTCGCCGGACCGGAACTGCGGCGCCTGGTTCTTCGCCGCTTGTTTCCGGATCTTTCGACCAGCCTCTTATGCCGGCGGGCAACCAGGATCGGGGTTCTTCTCGGGCATCGCTCAAGCCCCCGACCGGCGTGGTTTGCTTCTTACACGGAATACCTGAGAGAGAACCGCCTGGTGGACATCGATGGGGTGGTGCCGGCTATGCTTGAACTCCTGGGAAACACCGACATCCGGGACCAGGTCGTGCGTCATACCGGCCATCTCTTTGTTGACGAGTTCCAGGACTGCAACGAAACCCAGTATCTCTTGGTCCGTGAGCTTGCCGGTGGATGCCCGGTTTTTGTGATCGGTGATCCCGACCAGGCCATCTACGGCTTCCGCGGTGCCGATCCCTGCTGGTTTTTTCGTTTTATCGACGAGTTGACTCCGGAGCAGTACCATCTCTTTCAGAATTACCGCTCCGGCGAGATCATAGTCAGGGCGGCCGCCCGGGTCATTGCCAACAACCGGAGGAGTTCAACCGGACAACCTGTGGTCTGTCACCGGAAAGCAGAGGCCCGGATATACCTCCACCAGGCCGATAACGAGTCGACAGAGGCTCGTTTTGTCGTTGACCGGATCCAGGATCTCCTTGGCGGGACAAGCCACCGGGTCATCGACGGTCTACAGCATAACCAGCTGTTTGTCGACAATGAGCTAAGCGGGCTCGAGGCAGGTCTTGGCGACATAGCTGTCCTCTATCGCACCGGAAGGCAGGCCGAGGCTCTGGCCAAGGCCTGCGCTGAGGCTTCCATTCCGGTCCAGGTGGTCGATATTGAACCTTACTACTGCAAGGGCGATCTGCGGATACTCTACCTCTGGATTATCCTGGCTGCCGGGCGGGCGGACAGCGGTCATCTCTTCGATCTTCTGCGCCGGGAAGACGGGGTCGGCAGGCAGACCCTTGCCAGCCTTGAGGGGGCATTGCCGTGCAGCGGACCGATTCCTGTCAGGGATCTTGTCAACTTCCTCGCCTCCGGTGTTGAACCTGGAGCGGACAGGCGATTAAGCTCCTTTTTGTCCCAGGTCCGCCGGATGCAGGACCTGTGGAATCAAGGAGACCTGGAACCGCTCCTTTCCGAACTCATCGACCGGTACAGGCTTGACCGGGAAGAAGATGATATGGTGCGTTTTTTTCAGCTGGCGGCGACCTTTGGCCAGGACCTGGACGGATTTGCCCGTCACTTGCAGGACTACAGCACCTCCCAGGTGTATGATCCAGGAGCCGAAGCCGTCTCCCTGATGACCATTCACGCTGCCAAAGGCCTGGAATTTCCGGTGGTTTTCCTGGTGGGGCTGGAGGAGGAGCTTCTACCACTGTGCCGGAGGCAGCCAGCCGGGCAGGACTGCGTGGAAAGCACTGATGGCGGGGATGAGGTCGCCCACCTGGAAGAGGAGCGTCGACTTTTTTATGTGGGCATGACACGGAGCAGCAGGCTGCTCTTTCTTTCCCACTGCCGGACGCGCATGGTGCACGGACAGCGACTCCTGTGCACCCGGTCCCGTTTTATCGACGAAATCGGTCCGGACCTCTTGGAGGAAACAACCCATGCCACACTCCGGCCCAGGCGGAGGAAAAAGTCCCCACGTCAACTGCCGCTTTTCTGATATGACCCGGAAGCCAGATACCCAACTCAGGATTGAAGAACTCAGCCGGGAAGTTGCCCGTCTCAAGCAGGACAACAGGATCCTGCGGGAAAAGGTGAACCGGTCGGATGCGGTCAGCAAGGCGAAATCCGACTTCCTGGCCATGATCAGTCACGAGATCCGGACTCCCATGAACGGGGTGATAGGCCTGACCGAGTTGCTGCTCGGCACCGGTCTGGACGACAAACAGCGTCATTTCGCCCGTCTCATCCTGACATCGGCCCAGAGCCTCATGACCCTGATCAATTCCCTGCTCGATTTCAGCAAGATCGAGGCCCGGAAAATGGTCATTGAATCCCGCTCCTTTGATTTGCGTCGGCTGGTCAGGGAGGTGAGCCAACTTTACACCCCCACTGCGGATCGAAAGGGGATCAGGATGAATACCGAGGTGGATCAAGCTCTGGCCAGGATGTATGTGGGAGATCCCCAACGGATCCGTCAGGTGCTGACGAACCTGATCGGCAACGCGGTCAAGTTTACCGCCCAGGGGACTATTTCTCTTCAGGTCCAGCTCACCTCCCGTCGTGACCGTCATGACACCGTCCTTTTTTCAGTAAGCGATACCGGGCCCGGCATTCCGGGGGACAAGATCGATACCATCTTCGAACCGTTCAGCCAGGTCGACGCCTCGGCCACCCGGCACCACGGCGGTACCGGCCTGGGACTTGCTATCAGCCATGACCTGGTTTCGCTCATGGGGGGTGAGATCGGGGTGGACTCCATTCCGGAACGGGAAACCACCTTTCTCTTTACCCTGCCTCTGGTTCGCAGCGACGCGTCGCTGCGGAGGGAAAAAAAGGCCGACGGATCGGTCTCCGCTCCCCGGTCCGGGCCTGAACGACCGACTCAACCTGTGCCGACCGGCTTCCGGTCCCCCCGGATTCTCATCGTTGACGACGATAGCACCAACCGGATCGTTGTCGAGGAAATCTTCAAGCGCAGTGGGGTCGTGCCGACGGTGGTCAGCAGCGGAATGGAGGCCGTGGACCGTTGCCTGAAAGAGAAGTTTGATCTCATCTTCATGGATTGCCAGATGCCGGATATGGACGGTTTTCAGACCGCGGTCCAGATCCGGGCCAATGCCGAATCCAGAGGAGTCCGCTGTCCGGTTATCATTGCCCTGACCGCCGATATCACCGAGGAGACCAGGAGGCGATGCCAGCGGTGTGGGATGGAGGGTTATCTGGCCAAGCCCTTTTCGCGCCGGGACCTGCAGCAGGTTCTCGACACCTGGCTGTCTCCTGGAGTCATCCAGGTAGCTCTGGAAGAGGGAGCCGATGAAAAAGAATCGTTTCAGCGGGATTCTGCCGGTAAAACCGAGGTTGTCGATCAGGTGGTGATTGACAGGCTTATCCGTAATGTCGGCAAGATAGACAGAGTTGTTAATGTGTTTGTTGCAGACCTTGAGAATCGTATTCAGCAGATGGAGGAGGCGATCCGGGCCGGGGACCGGGAAGGACTGCAACGGGCTGCCCATACCCTGAAGGGCAGTTGCAGCCAGTTCGGGGCCCGGCAACTGACCCGGTTGTGTCTGCAGGCGGAGCAGATGGGACAGGATGGAAACCTGGGCAATATATGGCCGCTGATCGGCCAGATCGGTCGTGAGGCTGAAATGGTTCGGGAAAAACTTATTGAGTTTCTTGAAAACAGGTAAGTTATCCTGCAGAATAAGACGACGGCAAGGTAGATGGGCTCTTGCTCTTACAGGGAGGAGAAGACCGTGACAGCAGCTTTGTTTTCAGGAGGCATTTCCCGTATTCTGGTCGCCGACGATGACGAAGTCATCCGAATGCTGTTGATCCAGTTTCTGGAAGGTGAGGGGTATGAAGTCCAGGGAGCGGCTACCGGCAGTGAAGCCATGGATATGGCTTCCTCGGCCAGCTTTGATCTGATTATCCTGGACATTGCCATGCCCGACTACGATGGTTATACCATCTGCGAGAATATCCGGGCCTCCCTGGAAAGTCCGCCACCTGTCTTGATGGTGACCGCCCTGGAAAACGAAGAGAGCGTCGATCGATCCTTTGAGGCCGGGGCCGTGGATTATATCCGTAAGCCGATCCAGTGGTCGGTCCTGAAGAACCGGATCCGTTACATCCTCGGGGCCAGCCTGGCCCGTCATGAGCTGGAACAGCTTACCCGCAGCTACGAGATGATCCTGGACGCGGCGGCCAACGGTATCTGCGGGGTCGATGAGGATCGGCGCATCAGTTTCATCAACCCGGCCGCTCTGGCCATGCTCGGCTACGAGCGTGACGAGGTCGTCGGCCGGCGATGCGACATCGTTTTCAAGCTTTCCATGCCGGGCACCACCGATTTCAACGTCAATGCCTGTCCTTTTCTAGTCCCGGAAAACATCCAGCCCGCATCCATCCATCACGACGAAATCCGCATGCTCCGCCACGACGGCAGCAGCTTCCTGGCCGACTATCGGGCGACGCCGATAATGAGCGAAGGTCGGATCAAGGGCGGGGTCATCGTCTTCCAGGATATCACCGAACGCCACGCCGCTGCCGAGATTATCCGTTACATGGCCAATCACGACTCTCTCACCAGCCTGCGCAACCGCAACTATTTTCACCGGAGGTTGCCTCAGGCCATTTCCCTGGCCAAGCGCTACGGCCATATGCTTTGTCTGCTGTTCATCGACCTGGATCGCTTCAAGCCGGTGAACGACACCTACGGCCATGCGGTAGGGGATCTGGTCCTCAAGGAGGTGGCCCGCCGGCTGACCAGCATGCTTCGTTCCTCGGACTCGGTCTGTCGGCTGGGCGGGGACGAGTTCGTCATCCTGCTGGAGAGTTCCAGCTCGGCGGAAGGAGCCAGGAAGGTAGCCCGGAAGGCCATTGATCTGCTCAGTAAACCCATCGAAGCGGGCAAGCACGTGTGCTACATCGGTGCCAGTATCGGTATATCCATCTATCCCCTGGACAGTGAGGACGCGGAGACCATGATCCGTCATGCCGATATCGCCATGTACCGGGCCAAGGAAAAGGGTCGAAACCGCTTCGAGTTTTACGCCGAAGGTTGTTCCGAGCTGCCTGCCACCGGCGGATAGGGTGCCGGATCTGCTTCGGGCTCAGGAGTAGATGGACCGGATGATGTCGGATTTGCCGATGACGCCCACAAGGTTTTCTCCCTCCATGACCGGCAGGGTATGCACCCCTTTTTCCGACATCAGGGTGGCTATTTCATCCAGTGGGGTGTCCGGAGTCACGGCGATCAGCTCCCGGGTGAAAATATCACCTACTCGCGTACCGGCCATCTTGCGAAGATCCTTTTCCATTTTTTCCGGGCTTTCCAGGAAGATGAAGCTGTCAAGGATGGCCAGCACCGTCGGAATATGGACCTTTTTGTTCTGGTCGATCAGGTCACTTTCCGTGACCACACCGACTACCTTGCCCTGCTTGTCCAGGACCGGGGCGCCGCTGACCCTGTTTTCCGACAGGGTCCGGGCAAGGTCTTTTACCGGGAGATCCTCGTTCACCGTGATGACCTTGCGGGTCATGATGTCTTTTGCCTGCAGCATGTTGGTCTCCTGTCATTTGTTGTCGTCTTTTCTTTAAAAAATGGTGCTGTCAGTGGCTGTTGTGCGTCATAAGGTCTGTCATGGCTTCCGGTATCATGGCTGCAACCTCCGAAGCTGTGAAACCGATCTTTTTGCGGTCCTGCAGCAGGTCAGCGGCCAGGCCGTGGAGATAAACTCCCAGACGGGCCGCGTCCCAGGGGTCGTATCTCTGAGCCAGGAGACCTCCAATCAGGCCGGATAGCACATCTCCCATGCCACCGGTGGCCATGCCGGGATTTCCGCTGGTGTTGACGGCCCAGGAACCGCGGGAATGAGCGATCATGGTGCCGGCACCTTTAAGCACGGTGATGATTTCGCCCTGGCCACCTGCCCGTCCGGAAAAAAAGGTTGCCGCCTTCACCCGGTCGGCCTGGATGGCTCTGGTGGAGAGTCCGGTCAGACGCGCCATTTCGCCGGGATGCGGGGTTAGTATCCGCGGAGCCGGCGGATTGTCGATGAGATGTGGCTCAAGCGCAAGGATATTCAAGGCATCGGCATCGAGTACCATGGGCAGGGTCACGTCCCGGTACAGGTGGAAGACAAGTTCCCTGGTCCGGGAATCGGTACCTATTCCCGGGCCGATAACCAGGGCTCTCTTGCCTCTGGTGGCTTCCAGGATCAGGTCATAGTCCTCATATCCGGGGGCTGTTTCGCTGCCCGGGAGAGATATGGTCATGGCTTCCGGCAGGGCGGTTTCGAAGATTGGGTTCAGTCCGTGGGGTACCGCCAGGCTGACCAGTCCTGTGCCGGAGTGGAGTCCTCCCAAAGCGCTGAGAATGGCTGCCCCGGTCTTGCCGATAGAGCCGGCAATGATGAGCAGGTGACCGCAGCTACCCTTGTGGGTCACCGGGGACCTGTGTCGCAGCAGGCGGCCGATCCCCGGACCCACTGTTTCTCCTTCGAGCCCTGCTTCAACCACTGCCCGGGACGGTATGGTGATGTCGATCACCTGGAGACGGCCCACGTTTTCGGCTCCATTGAGAAAATGGGCTGGTTTGGCTACGCCGTAGGTGGCGGTCAGGTCGGCGCGCACCACAGTGCCCAGAATCTGGCCGGTGTCGGCGTTCAGGCCGGAAGGGATGTCCACCGCCACAACGGGCCATCCCGCATGGCGGGAGAGATCGTTTAGCAGCTCGATAACCCTGGCAAAACGGCCCTGTATTTCCCGGGCAAGCCCGGTGCCGAACAGGCCGTCGACCAGGACAAGGACCGGGTTGCGACCATGATGATGGTGGATTGTTTCCCGGATGCGGGCTGGATCGGTATCGTCGTCCACCACCTCACAGTCCAGGCCCAGTGCCTGAACAATCCGGGCATTGATCCGGGCATCACCGCGGAGACTGTCCGGGTCGACCAGGAAAAAAAGCAGCGGATGGCCACCCTGGTTGTGGACGTGGCGACCGATGACCAGAGCGTCTCCGCCGTTATTGCCCGGACCAATGAAGAGGACGACAGTCCGGCCGGCAACCGGCCCGAGTTCATTGCAGATGAACTCCAGGGTTCCCCGTCCGGCGTTTTCCATCAGGACGATTCCCGGGATCCCGAACTCTTCTATGGCCCTGCGGTCCAGGGCCTGCATCTGTGAAGCAGTGGCGAGTTTCATGACTTTATGTTTTCTGCTCGGCTGTCGGGCAACAGTATGGCGTTGCCCGGGAAGGTAGGATTCCTTGTTCGACAATCCCGTCTGCAACGGATAAAGTGGCAGAGGGTCACTCAAACTATATATCTTTTTTTGCTGGTGGGCAATTTGTATGCAGATAGTTGTCTTTGAACAGAATGGTTCCGGGCGGGAAAAAATCGATGGCATAGGACGCTTTGGCCGGGGAATCGAGATCAGACGGATTATCCGCATCGATGAGGCGTTGCCTGATTTCATCGATGAACCGGAGGTCTACATCAAGGATGATTTCAGCGCTGATCTGGTGCTCGATTATTTGACCCATCCCGATCTATCCCATTACCTGGTTTCGGTTTGTCTCCGGAAAGGAATACCGGTCATTGCCTCGGGCCGCAAAAGCGAGGGTGCCCTGACCCCGTTTACATGCTGTGGCCTTGGCCGCCATAAAAATCTGGGACTCTATGGAGACCAGTTCGGGCTGCCAGAATACCGGGTAACGCTTGCAGAAAACCGCATTATAAGCCTTGAGGTACTGCGCGGGGCGCCCTGCGGTGCTACCTGGGACGTGCTTTCTCAAGTGGTCGGTGTCGAGGTCGACGAGGCCCTGAATCTCCTGCCGCGGGAAATTCAGTACCTCTGCGTGGCCAACCCGTCCCGTTTTGATCCTGTAAGTGGCAAGAGCCCCGTCCATTACGCCGGCCATGTACACCGGGCCGCGCTCCAGAAGGGAATCGACCAGGCCCTGAAGGACCGAAAAAAAGGGAGCTGATTCCAGCCCCGTCCCGGCCTCGTTCTTGTTGTCTCTGTTGGGGAGGATTGAAATTTTCTCCTTGAGTTTCCCTTTGTGGGTTATGGATGATTTTTTCCTGACGACCACTGAAAATCTCTCAAATCAGATGGCAGTCACATATCTTTTTGCTCTTTTGCCTGGAGGCTTTGGCAGAAGGGACAGGGGGCAAAACCGGCTCTTTGCGCCACCTGGATATCCTTGAAGTGAATGGTGCAGCGTCGGTCATGATAGAATGCACAGCGGGGCAGGTGAAAGATGCGGCGCTGGGGATCGGCATGGATGAGCAGATGTGTGTCCTGCGCTGCTCTTCCCCGGGGAGTGGGCCGTCGTCCCCGGATATGGCGGGCAAACAGTTGGACGAGCTTACGTTTGGCCGGGTCCATGAATCGCCGCCAGAGGGTGAAAAACAGATTCTGTACCGGTTCCGGAACCAGGCTTTTTTCCTGTTCAGTCCGAAAAAAAAGATAGATTGTGATCAGGGCCAGCACACCATTGGCCATCCACATCCCGAACACCAGGGGCAGCTTGCGATTTTCCACCAGGTTGGAGCCGGTGGTGAACAAAATGTAGTAGAATATAAAAAAGAACAATCCAAGGGGAATGCCGATGGCCCTCTTGCCAGGTGCAGCCTGCAGCCCAAGGGGTACACCAAGCAGGCTGAGAATGAAGCAGCCCACTGGCAGGGTGAGCCGTTTATGCAGCTCCATCAGGTAGCGGATACCTTGCCTGGTCTCCGGGCCGGCCTGTTTTGACGCATCCCTGAGCTGTGGCAGAGTCATGGAGCCCTTGCCCTGCTTGACACTTTTGAAACCGCCGGGAGTCTTGACCGGGATCTGCAGCAGGTAGCGCTGGAAGCGGATCACCTGGCTGTCAGGACCGTCAGCATGATGCAGGGTCCCGTCTTCCAGGACCACGGTTACCAGCATTCGTTCCACATCGGCCTCCATGTGTCCGCCCCTGGCCATGGTGATCATGGGCTGCTTCCGGCCCCGCATATCCGAGACATACACCCCGTGCCACTGCCTGTCGCGGTCTACCCGGTCCACATAGATAACCAGGTTGCCCAGGGCTTCAGTGAATGTGCCGGCCTCGATCCCCCGGTCGATCTTTTCCCTGGCCAGCTGGAACATGAGCTGGCGCATGGCCACCTTGCCCGCCGGAACGAGATGGACGGAAAAGAGGAGGGTGATTCCGGTGATGGCCGCTGCCACCAGGATCACCGGCAGAGCCAGTTGATAGATACTGACACCGCAGGCCTTGAGGGCCAGGATCTCCCGTTCGGTGGTCATCCTTGTAAAGCCTATAATGACTCCGGTCATGCTGGCCATAGGCAGGACATAAAGCAGCATGTGCGGAGAAAGATAGGTGAAAAGGCGGATGAAGTCGCCAATGCCGATACGCAGGGCCAGAACCTCTTCCAGGATGGGCATGAGCCGGACCAGAAAAAAAACACAGTAGAGGATGGCTGCGCTGGCGAAAAACGGCGCCAGAAGTTCGGTGGCGATGTAGCTGTAGAGCAGAAGCGGCAGGCGGAGACGCGGCATGGCAGGTCGATGAACTCCGGGTCATCCCGGGATGACCGTAAGGCTGCTTTGATTGCAGCCCGTTGTCATCCCGGAGGCAATGGCGGGCGGCAGGGATTTAGAGCTGGCTGTCACTGAGCACGGCATTGATGTTGACATCGATCCAGTGTTGATCCCACCATTCCACAGGGGTGACGAAGATGCCGTGAACCAGCATGGAGAAATGGAGGTGGTCTCCTCCGGCCATGCCGGTGGCCCCGGAATGACCTATCAGGTCGCCTTTCTTGACCAGTGTTCCGGTTTCGGTATCGATACGGCTTAAATGGGAATAGAGGCTGTAAAGACCCTGGCCATGGTCGATAATCACGGTGTTTCCATAGATACCCAGATAATCAGTGAAGACAACCTTGCCGTTGTTGGCAGCCTTGATCGGAACTCTGGCCGTGGAAGCGATGTCCATTCCCAGGTGTACCTGGTGGTCAATGGCTTTATTTTTGTAATAATAGGTTCGCTGGTCGGCGAATCCGGCCCGGCCGGCCCCGGGCATGCGCAAGAAGCGGTCTTTCCACATCTGATCAGGCACCGGGTTGGCGCATATCTCCCTGATGGCACTGGCATTACGCTGGCGGATCTCATTGTTGGCAAAGAGATATTTTTCCAGATCGGAACCGCTCATCTCCGGGTAATGGGCCTCGAACTCGGGGATCTTTCGCTTGAGGAAACCGTCGCTGACATTGATCCGGTCTTTCTTCTCCCGGACCTTCTTGTAGATCATGGAAAAGACAGCCTTGCCACGGTTTCCGGCCCTGTCTTCGGCGATCACCTCGGTTTTCCGGGGTGGTTCGGCGTTCCAGGGCAGGGCTATGTAGGCAATATATCGGTTATCCCTGATGGGCAATGGATAGCCTTGAAAAAAGTTGTCATCGATGAGAACTCCGTGGCGTACGGTTTCTTCCGAGAGGTCGTAGACCACGATCCCTGAACCACCAGGGCGGATGTAGCGCTGGGCATGGGCCATGGTGACCCTGGGGGCGCGGGTATCGACAATCACCTCCAGGCGCTGTTCGGTGGTGTTGCCTTGAAACGTCTTGTTCAGGGAAAAATCACGGACCTGGAGGACCAGTTCCGCCTTGCCATCCTTGATTCCGGCCTTGCGGGCGTCAAAGGAAAAGGTGCCGCTTTCGCTGGCGGGTCCGGCCTGGGAGAACCAGGCCTGGCGCGGAAATTTTTTCTCCAGAAGGACGACGGATTTTCCGTTCTGGACAATGGAAATGACAATGGACGAGATGCCGCTCTTCCCGTCCCGGGCATGCCAGGGAAGGGAGGCCCTGGTGCCCAGGTATTGAGTGTCGGAGTCGATGGTGATGGTGGGCTTTTCATTTTCAAAGAGGATCAGTCCGCCGGCCGTCAGTCCGCCGGCCAGGATGATGATGAGGAGGAAGAGAATTTTGCGGCCAATACCGCTGTTTTTTCTCGATCTTTTGAGTCTGTTATGTCGTGCCATGCCTGTAACCGTCCTTATCGGTATTCAATCTGTTCACAGTGGCTCATTGTCTGCCGGTACGATATGTAGCAGGGGACAGTCATTATGCGCGATAACGTTCCTGCTCCGGCCTTTGTTCCGGACGCCGAGGCGTTTCTCAGGTCCTGTTTTTTTAGGCCAGCTGAAAAAATTATTCGTTCCAGATGACCTCGTAGCGCTTGATGTGAATATCCCGAACCGGGATGATGGTGAAACGCTTTCCCGTTTCCTGCTCCAGCATTTCGATATTGGAGCTCTCTTCCCGCAACAGCATGTCAGCCACCCGGGGGTGTACCTTGATGGTCACGTTGCTGCCGCCGATTTTTTTTGCGTCACGGGAGATCTTGCGGAAGATCTCATAGCATATGGAGCGCCTGGACTTGATGATCCCGTCACCGCCGCAGTAGAAACAGGGCTCGCTCATGAGCTGGGAGAGACTTTCACAGGAGCGCTTGCGGGTCATCTGGACCAGGCCAAACTCCGAGAGTCTGAGAATATTGACCCGATTTTTGTCCTTGCGCATGGCCTCCTGGAAGGCGGTAAACAGCTCCTCGCGGTGCTGTTCGCTGTCCATATCGATGAAATCGATGATAATGATTCCGCCGATGTTGCGTAGCCTCAGCTGGTAGGCAATTTCCTTGACCGCCTCCATATTGGTTTTGAAGATTGTCTCGGCCAGATCGTTTTTTCCCACATAACGCCCGGTGTTGACGTCGATGACGGTCAGAGCCTCGGTGGTCTCAATGATGATATAGCCGCCCGAACGAAGCCAGACTTTTTTATCCAGGGCCCGGTTGATGTCCACCTCGATTCCGTAGGACTCGAACAGCGGCGTTGTTCCGTCATAGTGGACAATTTTGCTCTGCAGTTCCGGGGCAAAGGTCTGGACAAAGGAGAGCAGACGTTCGTATACCGGCCTGGAGTCTACAATCAGTTCATTGATATCCTTGGTGAACAGGTCGCGGACCGAACGGAGCACCATGTCCAGGTCCTTGTAGACCAGGCTGGGTACCGGGGCCTTGGCGGCCGTGCCCTTGATCTCGTCCCAGAGAACGAGCAGAAACTCCATATCCGCCTCCAGCTCATCGTCGCTGACGTTTTCCGCCACGGTGCGGACAATGAACCCGGTTCCCTGTGGACGCAGTTTTTCAATGGTTTCCCTGAGGCTCTGGCGGACTGCCTCGTCGGTTATTTTGCGCGAAATACCGATATGATCGGTAAGAGGCATAAAGACCAGATTGCGGCAGGGCAGGGTGATGTGGCAGGTCAGGCGGGCACCCTTGGTTCCAATCGGTTCTTTGGAAATCTGAACCAGTACTTCCTGCCCTTCCTTGAGCAGTTCATCAATGCCTGGAGCACTGGTCGACCGTTCAGGGCTGTCCTGCTCAGGGGAGTCCAGGGTGTACTGGGTGCAGGGCTGGTCACCGTTGACCATGCGTTTTTCAATATCATCGGTTGCCGCGATGTGAATGTCATCCACGTAGAGAAAACCCGTGCGCTCCAGGCCGATATCGACAAAAGCCGCCTGCATTCCAGGAAGGACCCGGACCACTCTGCCCTTGTAAATGTTTCCTGTCAGGCCCTTTTCCGCAGGCCTTTCAAGGTGAAATTCCAGAAGATTACCGGCCTCCACCAGGGCGATACGGTTTTCATAGGGTGTTGCGTTGATCAGGATGTCTGTGTACATATATATCTTTTGTTTATGGAGAGTGCAGAAGTGATCGGCTCGGATCAGAGTCCGTGACCTGAAAAGATTTTTGTCTCCCAACTGTCAAGTATACCCGAGACCACAAGGTCTGTGCCATAACAAATTCCCGTCCATTGGCCTAAGTACCATGATTTCAGTCATCATTCCCACCTGTAACCGGGCCGTTCTCCTGAAAAAGGCCCTGGAATCGGTCCTGGCCCAGACCCGGCCACCGGATGAGCTTCTGGTGGTGGATGATGGTTCCACCGATTCCTCGGCCGAAGTGGTGGCCTCCCTGGCAGCCGGTGCGGATTTTACGGTGCGTTATTTCTATCAGGAAAACCGGGGCGTCTCCGCGGCCAGGAACCTGGGTCTTCACAATGCCCGGGGAGACCTGATCTGCTTTCTCGACTCTGATGACCAGTGGGTCCCGCAAAAGCTGGAGGTGCAGAGCCAGGCCATGGATCGCATGTCGGATTACCTGATTTCCCATACCCGGGAACTATGGTTTCGCCAGGGCAAACGGGTGAACCAGAAGAAAAAGCATGATCCACCCCACGGAAATATTTTTTCCCGCTGTCTGAGCATGTGTGTTGTGGGTATGTCTACTGTTATGGTTCGCCGGGAGTTTTTTGACCGCTTCGGCTTGTTTGACGAAGAGCTTGTCTGTTGCGAAGATTATGATCTCTGGCTTCGGGCCAGTGTCCATATCCCCTTTCTGCTGGTCGGCGAACCACTGACAGTCAAGGACGGTGGACGGCCTGATCAGCTTACAGCTGTTCACCGTCAGGGCATGGACAGGTACCGTATCCGCGCCCTGGTCAAGTTGCTTGAAAGCGGCCTTGAGGACCGGGAAATGTTCCGCATGACCCTGGCTGAACTACGCAGGAAGTGCACCATCTACGGGCGTGGCTGTATCAAGCATGGCCGGAGCAGGGAAGGGCGGTACTATCTCACGCTCCCGGACCGGTTTGCCGGAGCAGACACCTGATTGCATCCTGATTCGAGCAATTCATCCGCTGTTGAGCCTGGACAGCTATAAGGTGTGATGGACTTCCTCCGAGACCATCCCGCATATACAGAGGTTTTTTTATGTCGTACGGTGATCCATCCACCCATGTCACCCATCTCTACGTGAACCGTGACTGCAGCGATCTTCCCTATGCACGCGAGATCATCGATCGCAGCAGGTTGCCTGTAACCGTCCTCGATGAAGGCCAGGTGCCTGAGGTGCCGGGAAGGTATCCTGATAACCTGACCCGCGGTAAACATCATCTTTTGCTCTGCCGGAACCGGGGCGCTTTTTTCAAGCCCTGTCCTGCGACCAGGGAGTACCGCTGCTGCGAGTACCAGGTCCTCAGTGTGGGGATGAACTGCCCCATGGACTGCGTCTACTGTATTCTCCAGGCCTATCTCAACAATCCGTGGCTCTCGGTGTTTGTCAATATCGAGGATATGTTCGCGGAACTGGACCAGGCACTGGACCAGGCCGGGCCCGGGGAGTTTTTCCGCATCGGCACCGGTGAGTTTACCGACAGCCTGGCCCTGGACCGGCTGACCGGACTGAGCCGCCACCTGGTGGAGTACATGGCGGGCAGGGCCGCAAAAAAGGAAAACTGTGTCCTGGAGCTTAAAACAAAGAGCGTGGTGATCGACAATCTGCAGGGGCTCGACCACCGCGGCCGGACCGTGGTGGCCTGGTCTCTGAACAGCCCCGCGGTGATGGGCAGCGAGGAAATCCGGACCGCCAGCCTCGATGAACGCCTCCAGGCCGCAGTCACCTGCGCCGAATGGGGTTACCACCTGGCCTTTCATTTCGACCCTGTCATCTGGCACGACGGCTGGGAACAGGGATACAGGGAGACCATTGACCGGCTTTTTGCCACAGTCCCGGCCGAACGGATCGCCTGGATCAGCATGGGGGCCCTGCGCTACCTGCCACCCCTTAAAGGTATCGCCGCCACCCGTTTTCCGCGCTCGCGTTTTTTTTACGAGGAGTTTATCGACGGGCTGGACGGTAAGGCCAGATATTTCATCAGCCGGCGGATCGAGATGTACAAGGTGCTTGCCGACGCGCTCCTGCCACGGCTCCATCCACGGACCTGTCTCTATTTCTGCATGGAAAGTGATCGGATATGGCGGGAAGTACTGGGCTTTGCCCCCGGAGAACGCGGTGGCTTGCCGGCCATGCTGGACAGGACTCTTTCTGGTGGTGATTGTCCATAAGATGGTGTTTTGGCACAGACACCTGTTCATAAACAGGTGCGAGAACAAAAAACGCGCTGGATTTTTATCCAATGACAGGTATTATACATCTGATAAAATTTTCACGACACCCAAGGTAAACGTAAGGATGGAAAAATGGTTAACAAGGTGATATTAATAGGTAATTTGGGAGCTGATCCCGAGATTCGCTACACTCAGAGCGGCACGCCGGTTGCCAACTTCAACCTGGCGACATCTGAGACATGGCGCAATCAGGACGGGACCAAGGAAGAACGCACCGAGTGGCATCGGATCGTGGCCTGGCGTCGGCTGGCAGAGATCTGTGGCGAATACCTCAACAAGGGCACCCGGGTTTATATCGAGGGGTCCATCCGGACCAGAAAATGGGAAGATCGGGACGGGAATCCCCGTTATACTACGGAAATCGAGGCCCGGGAAATGAAGATTCTTTCGCCCCGTTCCGGTGGCAGCGGCGGAGGCGGCACCTATGCCCAGGAACAGTCATCCTACGAGCCGCCTCCCGGGGTTGGCGACGACGTTCCCTTTTAGCCGGCTGTTTGGCCTGAAAGCGCCACCGGGTATGAACCGGACTGCTTTAGCGAAAAGAGCGATGTTCTCTGTCGGCACATCTATTTACTGAATTTTACTGATAATCACAAAGACAAAGGAAAAAAGTTTCGCGGCGGTTTTTGCAGAATGGTCGGTTCGACTGTGGAGCTGCCGGTATAAGGTGGAAGGGGAGACCTTTCCACCTTTTTTGCGTCTGCAAAATGGACAAGCTGTAAATCGGTATTATAGTTTAGGCGCAATGAATCTGTTTGAAAAGAACGGTTATTATAGTCAACTCGTACACAGAAAAGACACAGCACAATGTCCATGGATTATTACGAGGTTCTTGGTGTTTCAAAGACCGCCTCAGCCGTTGAAATTAAAAAAGCCTACCGTAAACTGGCCCTTAAGTACCATCCTGATCGCAACAAGGGCGACAAGACGGCCGAGGCCAAGTTCAAAGAAATCAACGAGGCTTATGCGGTGCTCTCTGATCCGGAGAAACGCAAGCAGTATGACACCTTCGGCTCCACCGAGTTCCATCAGCGCTATTCCCAGGAGGATATTTTCCGGGGCTTTGACATCAACGACATCCTGCGCCAGTTCGGTTTCAGTAGCGGCTCGTTTCGGACCAGCGGGAGTTTCCGCTCTTCCCAGGGAGGCAATCCCTTTGAATCGATCTTTGGCCATGCCGGCGGCATGGGTGGCGGCTGTCAAAGCGGGAGCTGCCGGACCCAGGCTGTCAAGGGCGCGGACATTACCTACGAGCTGAGCATCTCCCTGGAGGATGTGCTCCACGGGGCGGAAAAGACGATATCACTGCGCCACAACGGTACCACCGAGAATGTCTCGGTCAAGATACCCAAGGGTATCGAAGCCGGCAAACGGCTCCGGCTCACCGGCAAGGGCCGGCCCGGTTCAGCCGGCGGTCCTCCCGGAGATTTATACCTGAAAATAAACATAGCCCCCCACCCGGATTTTGTCCGGGATGGGGACGATCTGCTTGTCGAGCGCAAGATTCCGTTCAGCCAGGCATGTCTCGGTACCACGGTCAAGATCACCACCCTGGAGGGCAAGACCTTCAGTGTCAAGGTCCCGGCCGGAGTGCAGCAGGAGTCCAGGCTGCGGATCAAGGGCTACGGGTTGCCGTCCGGCCCCATTGGCCGGCGGGGTGACATCTATGTCCGGATCCTGGTTCAGATTCCGAAGAAACTGACCCGGGAGCAGAAAAAGCTGGTCAAACAACTTGCTGAGGTGGGCTTGTAGGGTAGAACGATTACTGGCGCATGAACGCCAAAGGCCGCCTGGCCCGGGGACTTTTTTTCTTTTCTCATCCCCGGGCCAGGCGGCCTTTTTTGGTGATTGTAAACGGACGTAGCCGAAGGGGTTAATAGTTTTGATCTGCGTAGGCGAGCCAGCCGCCGGCGGCTACCAGCTTCTTGTCAAAGGGGTTGAGGCTGAAGGAGCAGGTCACCGACTGGTCGCCCGCGGTGGCGGTGAGCTCTTCGCGCTCCAGATCCACTCGGATGAAGACCTTGCCGGGCAGTGCAAAAAGTCTGTCCAGGTCAGCCGGGTCGAGCTCCACGGCCAAGATGCCGCAGTTGAACATGTTCTGCCTGAAGATACGAGCAAAACTCTCGCCGATCACCACGTTGATGTCATTGACCTCCAGGGCCCAGACCGCGTGTTCCCGCGATGAACCACAGCCGAAGTTGGAACGGGTCACCAGGACGCGGGCCTCCTGCAGCTCCTCGCTCGCCGGATCAAAGTTTTGGCCTTCCAGGTGCAGGTCTTCGAGAAGGTGTGGTTTCAGCGCTTGCTTGGAAATCTCTGTCAGGTATTTTGCCGGAATAATTTCATCGGTATTGATGTCGTTTCTATCGATAAAAAATGCCGGTCCACCGAATTCTTTCATATTCTCTCTCCAGGGTTGGCTCTGCCGGAGTTGCAGGTTGCGGCCTGCATGCAATACATGGGCAGGCTCTCACAAGTTACAGAAACTGTCGCGGATCGGTGATCTCGCCGGTAATCGCGGCCGCCGCCGCACTGAGCGGACTCATCAGGTGCACCATTCCGCCCTTACCCATGCGGCCATTGAAATTACGGTTGGTGGTCGAGGCGCAGACCTCACCTTCGGCCAATACACCGCTGCTCATGCCGAGGCAGGCGCCGCAGGTGGGGTTGAGGACGCAGAAGCCGGCGTCCATGAAAATCTTGATCAGCCCTTCGTCCAGGGCCTGGGAATAGATAGTCGGCGTGGCCGGGGTCAGGATGCCCCGGACCGTATCGGCAATGGTTCGTCCCTCGAGGATGGTGGCCGCGGCCCGGATATCCTCGATACGGCCGTTGGTGCAGGACCCGATGTAGATCTGATCCACCCGGGTGCCGGCCATCTCGCCGATATCGCGAACCTGGTCAGGTTTGAAGCCAAAGGTCACCTGGGGCTCCAGGTCAGAGACATCCAGGATCAGGGAGGCTGCATAGTCGGCATCGGGGTCTGAATGCCATTTTTCGAAATCCTCCACTGCCTCCTCAATGGATTCATAGTCATTTTTTATAAACTCCCACAGGTAGCGGGCCGTGGTCTCGTCGGGCAGGCAGAGACCCGAAGTGGCTCCGGCCTCCACTGCCATATTGCAAAGCGTCATCCGTGAAGACATGTCCATCTTCTCCACGACCGTGCCGCTGAACTCCATGACATGGTCCGTGGCACCGTTGACGGTCAGTTCCCTGATGATCCGCAGGATAACATCCTTGGCATAGACCCCTTCGGGCAGGGTGCCGGTGATCTCGATTTTCATGGACTTGGGAGCGCGGAAGGCGCAGACTCCCTTGAGGATGCCCACTTCCAGGTCAGTGGTTCCTACTCCGGCGGCAAAGGCTCCGAAGGCACCATGGGTGCAGGTGTGGGAGTCGCCCATGATGACCGTGTAGCCGGGGCGGATGAAGCCTTTTTCAGGAAACAGAGCGTGGCAGACTCCGTTGCGGCCGATATCAAAAAAATCCTTGATGCCGTGCCGCCGGGCCCATTCACGCATGATTTTGGACTGGGTCGCGGTCTTGGAGTCCTTGGGTGGGGTGACATGGTCGATGACGGCCTTGATCTTGTCCGGATCAAAGACCCGGTCCATGCCCTTGTCCATGAGATCCATGATGGCTATGGGAGTGGTGATTTCATGGCACATGACCACGTCCAGATCCAGCACCATGTTATCCGGGGTCGGGGTATCTCGAAGGTGGGCTTCAAATATCTTCTGGGTAATTGTTAGTCCCATTCCTGTCCTCCATGGGATGATGTGCAGGAGGCTGAGGGGGTGGACACCCCTTCAGCGCTGTACGCGAAATTAAAAAAAATGAATCCTTCATGTTACACCTGTGCCGAAATTTGGTCAATTGTTTCCGGGAATTTCTTTTCCCGTCTCCACCGTTGTTGACCGGGGTTGAATCAGGTGTATAATACGAGAGATACGCTCACCCTGTAACTTTTTCCCTGACCATGGATTTCATGCCTGTTTTTCAATGGATCTTTATCCTGTTTTTCTGTTTTTTCTCTCCGCTCAAGGCCCTGGCGGCGCACGGAATCAGTCTTGACGGCAAACTGAAGTATCCTGCTGATTTCACCCGGTTCGACTACACATCGGACAAGGCCCGCAAGGGGGGGCGCCTGATCCTGCATGATCTTGGCAGCTTTGACAAGCTCAACCCCTTTACCCTCAAGGGCAACGCACCCTTTGGCCTGGAGATGTTTGTCTTCGAGACCCTGGCCGTGGCCAGCCTTGATGAGCCGTTTGCTGAATACGGACTGGTGGCCAGTGATATTGACCTGGCCGGTGACCGGACTTCGGTGACCTTTACCATCGATCCCAGGGCCCGTTTTTCCGACGGTACGCAGGTGACCCCTGAGGATGTGAAATTTTCTTTCGAGATCCTCAAAAGTGATAAGGCGCATCCCTTCTATCAGATCTATCTCCAGGATATTGCCGGTACCAGGATACTGGACGACCGCCGGATCCAGTTTCTCTTTTCCCGTCCCAACCGGGAGCTGCACATGATTGTCGCTCAGCTGCCCGTCCTGAGCAAAGCCTTCTATACCCGCCACCCCTTTGACTCTCTGGACGACATGCGAACCCCACCACTTGGTTCGGGGCCTTACGTGGTGGCGTCGGTGAAGCCGGGCAAATCGATCACCTACAAAAGAAACCCCGACTACTGGGCCGCAGAACATCCTGTACGACGTGGAATGTTCAACTTTAACACCATCACCATCAAGTACTTCAAGGATCAGATCGTGTCGGTGGAGGCCTTCAAGGCCGGCGAATTCGATTTCATGGTGGTCAATATCGCCAAACAGTGGGTGCGGGATCTCAAAGGTCGACGTTTCGACAATGGCGAGCTGGTGAAAAAACGGTTTCCGCACAGGAATAATGCCGGCATGCAGGGTTTTGTTTTCAACACCCGTCGGTCTCTGTTCCAGGATCCTTTGGTCCGCCAGGCCCTGGGCCTGGCCTTTGACTTTGAATGGACCAACCGAACCCTGTTTTTCAACCAGTACACCCGCAGCAACTCCTATTTTTCCAACTCGGACCTGGCAGCCACCGGTCTGCCAAAGGGCCGGGAGCTCAAGTTACTGGAACCGTACCGCGACCAGTTGCCGCCCGAGGTGTTCACCACTCCGCTTGCACCGCCGTCCACCAATCCGCCAAACAGTCTGCGCCGCAACCTTGTCCAGGCCCGCAAGCTGCTCATGCAGGCCGGATGGCAGGTTAGGAACGGTCAGCTTCAGAACCAGGCCGGCGAACCCTTTCAGTTCGAGATCCTCCTTGTCAGCCCCTCCTTTGAAAGGGTCATGGCCCCGTACGTGAAAAATCTTCATAAACTCGGTATCAAGACCACCTACCGGACCATTGACGCGGCCCTCTACACTGACCGGATTAAAAATTTTGATTTCGATATGGTGGTCAACGTCTTTGGCCAGTCCCAGTCGCCGGGCAATGAACAGCGCGACTACTGGTATTCCTCCTCGGCTGCGCGCAAGGGATCGAGGAATCTGGCCGGAGTGCGCTCGCCTGTGGTGGACGCACTGGTAGATGAGATTGTCTACGCCTGGACCAGGGAGGAGCTCACCGCTGCCTGCAGGGCACTGGACCGGGTCCTCTGGTACGGGTACTACGTGGTGCCCAACTGGTATCTCGCCAGTCACCGACTGGCGTATTCTTCCCGGTTCCACCAGCCCGAAACCCTGCCTCTGTACTATAACCCCTACCAGCTGCTCATGACCTGGTGGATCGAGTAAAGGGGACACTGCAGATGATATCAGGACACATTCCAGGCTCCAGTCCGGATCGACAGATCAAGGTACTCTTTGTTGACGACGATCCCATCAACACCACAAGCTTTGTCGTCAGCTTCAGCGACCAGTACGATATTCTGACCGCGGCTTCCGGCGAGGAGGGTCTGGAAATCTTTCAGCGGGAAAAGGACATCGCCATTGTCCTCTCGGACCAGAAAATGGACGGGATGAGCGGGGTGGATTTTCTCTGCCGGGTCTATGAGAAAAGCCCGGAGGCCGTGCGCATCATCGTTACCGGTTATGTGGATGTGTCCGATATCATTGACGCCATCAACAAGGGTCATATTTATCAGTATGTGCTCAAGCCCTGGGATATCGTCCAGCTGGGATTGATCCTCGATCAGGCGGTACAGACCTGGGTGCTGACGAAGGAAAACATGTTGCTGGCCGAGAAGCTCAGGCGCAACAACGAGCTCCTGCAGGCAACCAATGAACAGCTGCGCAATTCTGAGGAACGGCTCCGCTTTCTCTCCTCGGCCCTGATCAAGGCCCAGGAGAATGAGCGCAAGCGAATTTCCATGGAGCTCCACGATGAACTGGGGCAGTCGCTGGCTGCGGTCAAGCTGCAGATAAAGGTGCTGCAGAATAAACTGCATGGTTCCAGTGAGATGTCGGAGAGAGAGATCAATGGAAACCTGGAACAACTCCGCAGTGTTCTTGACGAGATTATCGAAAATGTTCGCCGGCTGTCAAAGAACCTGAGCCCTGTGATCATCGATGACCTCGGCATGGATGCGGCCATCGAGAATCTGGTCCTCAACTTCAGCAAGATCTACGGTATCCGCTGCTCTTTTCATCCCTGTCCGCTGGGGCACCTGTTCGGCCACGACGCCCAGCGGTTGATCTACCGTTTGATTCAGGAGGCGCTCAACAACGTGGGCCGCCACTCCAATGCCCGGACCGTGGACATCTTGTTTCTGCTTGACGGGGAACAGCTCGTTATCCGTCTCCAGGATGACGGCGATGGATTCGACCTGGAGGAAATCGAGCAGCAGGATGCTTCCGAACGGGGAATCGGCCTGACCGCCATGACCGAGAGAACCAACATGTTAGGGGGTACGGTGCAGATCAAATCGGAACAGGGGCAGGGAACGCTGGTTGTTTTTGACATTCCGATCCCGGCCGAGAACAGTCAGTCCCAGAAAAAGAGCAGTGGTTGATTCGGGAGACTACATGATTCTTTATCTCAGGTCGTTGACCGATACTGAAATATTCGGTCGCCTGGTGGGAACCCGCTCCCGGCCCGGCGATCTGATCCTGCTCTCCTCTGACCTGGGCGGGGGCAAGACCACGCTGACCCAGGCCATTGCCAGGGGGCTCGGCGTGCCCGGAGAGCAGTATGTTTCCAGCCCCACGTTTGGCCTGCTTCATGAATATCACGGCCGATTGCCCCTTTACCACATGGACTGTTACCGGCTCATGGGGGAAGACGACATCCTGGCTGCCGGCCTGGACGAATACCTGGACACCTCCGGAGTAACTGTCGTTGAATGGCCGGAACGGCTCGGCAGCCTGGTGCCGGGGGAGCGGCTGGAGATCACTCTTGTGCGCGGTCCCGATGAGCAGGAACGAACAGTGTACCTCAGGGGCCGCGGCGGGGACTGGCCTGAACGGGTCGCCGATATCCTTGAATCCTTTGTTCATGAACAGGAGAGACCCCTGTGAGCATGGATGTTTACCTGGCCCGGCAGCCAATCTTTGACCGGCACAAACGGGTCTTTGGGTACGAGCTTCTTTACCGCACAGCCGGGCAGAATATCTGCCAGGAAACCGACGGGGACCTGGCCACTACCAGGGTGGCGGCCAACAGTCTCCTTTCCATCGGCATGGAGACCCTGGTCGGCACCGGCCGTGCCTTTATAAACTTCACGGAAAAACTGCTTCTGGAGAACCTTCCGTCCATTTTCCCCCCGGACATGATTGTTGTGGAAGTACTTGAGCACGTACCGCCAAGTCCGGAGATCACCGCAGCCTGTCAGCAACTCAGGGAGCAGGGGTACGTGCTGGCCCTGGATGACTTTGTCTTTTCCCCTGGTATGGAACCGCTCATCGATCTGGCCGACATCATCAAGGTGGATATCATGCAGACACCCCTGGACAGGGTGGAAGACATCTGCCGTTCCCTGCGGGGACGCGGCATTCGCCTGCTGGCAGAAAAGATAGAAACCTACCAGGAGTTTGACCAGGCGGTCCAGCTGGGGTTCAGCTATTTTCAGGGATACTTCTTCCGCCGGCCAGAAGTCCTCAAGCGCCGGGAGGTTGGCTCGACCAAGCTCAACCTCTTCAACCTGCTTGCCGAGGTGAATAAACCTGGTTTTTCCATGGGCCGGATCGAAGAACTGGTCAGCTCTGATGCATCGCTTTCCTACAAGTTGCTCCGTTATATCAACTCGGCCTATTATTCCCTGGTCAGCGAAGTAACCTCCATCCGACATGCTCTGATCTATCTCGGAGAAAAGGGAATACGGCAGTTTGTCTCCCTGGTAGCTACCAGTTTCATGGCCGGGGACAAGCCCGAAGAGCTGCTGCGGGTCTCGGTAATCCGGGCCCGGCTCTGTGAGCTGCTGGCAGAGCGCGGGCGGATGGCCGAGGACAAGAGTAATTATTTTCTTCTGGGTCTTTTTTCTCTCCTGGATGCCATGCTGGACACCGAGATGGAAAACATCATGGAACAGTTGCCCGTAACCACAGAGATCAAGGATGCTCTCGTTCATCGGCGCGGGCCCATGCGCCCCCTGCTCGAAGCGGTGATCGCCCAGGAACAGGGAAACTGGGATCAGAGTCGAAAACTGCTGGTCGATATCGGGGTGGACCCTGATGAAATAATGCAACTCTATCTTGAGTCCATCGCCTGGGCTGACATGTTTACCGCTGGAATCCAGAAGGAATAAACAGAAGTCGGTGATGGAAAAAATTCGCGGATAACCTGTCTTCTCCAATTCCTTCTTGCATGAATTGTCATTTTATGCTCAGTATAGCCGGAACAAATAAACCACAATGTGGGATGAGCTGAAGATGGGTCCCACTCTTTTTACTAACCAAATACCAACAGTTCTCATGAAAAAACAACCAATACGCATTTCAAGTTGCCAGAAGGTGTACACCTATGACCAGGACAAGGCCTGTACGCCGGAAGAAACCGTTGCCCGCTTCCACGAGCGGCTCAAGGCCACAGGCCTTGACATCCTCAAAGAGGTCCGTCGCATTGACACCGGGAGACTTGATATCCCGGTTTATTTCAGTGTTTGCGGAGAGGACGCCCTCAAGACCATCGGCACGAAGAAACAGATGGGCAAGGGCTCGACCCCGGAGCAGTCCAGGGCCAGTGCCTGCATGGAGCTTGGCGAGCGGTTCAGTTTTTTCAGCTTTCTGAAAAATCCCGATAATTTTGTCGTCGGGGACTACCGGACCATGCGCGAGGCCGGCTATCCGGTTCTTGACATTGAGGTCCTGCTCCAATCAGTACACGACACCAAAAATGATTCCGGGTTGCTTGAGAATCTTCTGGAAGGTTTGCCCATGCGGTGGACCTGGGCCACCTCCCTGACCCGCGAAACCGAGATACTGGTCCCTTTTTCCTGGTTCTACGCCATCAACGAGTTTAATGGCCCTTCGGCGGGCAATACTTATGAGGAGGCGATTCTCCAGGGAATCTCCGAGATCGTGGAGCGTCATGTCTGTGCCGTGGTGACCAGGGAAAGGATCAGGACCCCGGGGATCGATCCTGATTCGGTCACAGATCCGGTGGCCCGGCGGCTGATCGAGCGGTTCCAGAGGTGCGGTATTAAGCTCTACCTCAACGATTTTTCTCTGGATACAGGCATGCCCACTGTCGGTGCTCTGGCCTGGGACCCTTCCACCTTCCCGGAAAAAAGCGAGATCGTCTATACCGCCGGCACCACGCCCAACCCGACCAAGGCCCTGATCAGGGCCCTGACCGAGGTCGCACAACTGGCCGGTGATTTCAATACCGAGGCCAACTATGTGGCTTCCGGCCTGCCCAAGCCCTTGAGTTTGGATGAGGTGGACTACGTGGTTCGGCCGGAGAGAAAAATCCGTCTCGATGAGATGGTTGATATCAGTGCGTCGGACATGCGCCAGGAAATCGTCAACTCCCTGCAGGCCCTGGAAAGGATCGGCATGGAAGTCCTGGTGGTCAACACCATCCACGACAAGTTGCAGATCCCGGCCATCTACACGATTGTGCCCGGGGCCCATTTCCGGGAGCGGGCCGCTGGTGGCGATGCGGCGCTCTTTGCCGCCAAACTGGCAGCCGAGCTGCTTGAACCGGCAGCCCTGGAAGGGAAACTTTCAGCCATGCAGCAGATTCTGCCCGAGGCGTATTATCTTGAGTTCTACCGGGGCCGTAATCTTTATGACCAGGGGATGGTGGAAGAGGCACTGGGCTGTTTTGACCGGGCTCTTTTGCGTAATCCCGAAGAGGAAGACTTGCCCTATATATACTCCTACAAGGGATGTTGCCTGCGGGATCTTGGCCGGTGGAGCGAAGCGGTGGAGGCCCTGGAACTTGGTCGGAGGCTCGATGATGAGCGACCCGACATCCATAACATTCTCGGTGTCTGTTACTTCAAGCAGGATAACCATGAGCAGGCGGTCTTTCATTTTTCCCGGGCTGTGGAGCTTAATCCAGTATCGGCCATTGATTATGCCAACCTGGCCATCAACCTGGAACGGCTCGACCGGCACGACGAGGCCATCCACAACTACCAGATAGCCCTGTCCATGAATCCTGACATCGAGTTCGCCCAGGCCGGGCTGGCTCGTTTACTGGAGAAAGAGGTCGAGGCCTGACCCTGACCGTTTCAAGGTTTGGGAGAAGAGGAGTTTGAAAAGATCCGGTCGCTTTGGCGACTGGATCTTTTTTGTTGTCCTTTTTCGGAATTTACTGTCAACTCCCGGCAAAGTTGGTAACGGACGGCTGTCCGGTCGATCAAACCAGACTTTATTGGCCAGTCAGCACTCAGCCATTTCTGAACAGTGATGGATTTCCCGCAAGTTTATCAAAACAGGGAGAGCCTGACATTCCAGCCGTTGCGAAGGATTTCATTGACCACCGGGTTGAGAAGTTCGGCAGGGGTGAAGTTGTAGTCGCCAGGTTGTGTCTGGCGATAAATATCCAGGCTCCAGTCCTTTCCCAGGCGGATGCCGAAAAAGGGCCGGGGAAACCCCAACCAGCCCTGTTTCACCTTGATCGGACACAGACTCAGGTCAACCGACCTGCTCCGGCCGCTCACGATCACGGTCCGGGTGGCCGGATCGAAGCGGAGCTTGAGCTCAAAGAGTCGTTTGAGCCCCTGTTGTTCCATCCTTTCACACCACAACCCCTCTTCACAGCGCCAGGAAACAAGGAAGGTTTTTCTCTTTTTCCGGATCCGGACAGGACTGGCGTGCATGTCGTTGACCGAAAGCAGCAGCGACTGAAGAAGTTCCGGGGGTACCGGCTCGCCTTTACCCGGGAAGAACCAGAATTTCCGGACGATGCCGCTGAGCAGCAGGGGGAGGGAGAGGGCAAAAAGAGACAGCCAGATCATGAAATAGGTGAGAAACTGGCCGGCGGTCATTTGATCTCTGGCCAGTAAACCTGGCCAGAGAATCAGCCAGTAGGCCAGCAGCAGGGGCAGGGTGGCGCCGATTGTCTTCAGGTAGCGTCCGATCATCGTTTTACCCCGCCTGCCGGGCTGAACCTGGCTGGAAGAGAAGCCTGCCGTCCAGGTCGTCCATTTCTGTTTCCATGCCGATGGGCAGGGCCTGGTTTCGATCCCGGTGGCCAAAGGGAAGGCCAGCCCAGATCGGAAACTCTAAATCATGGCTCAGCTCCAGGATTCGCTGCCATACCATCTCCTGCAGCCGGAGAGTCTCCAGACTGTCACCGTGGCCTGGATCGAAAACTCCCAGGATCAGGCCGGCCAGTTGTCTGTAGCCACGGCTCATGGCCAGTTGGGTCAGCATTCGGTCCAAGCGGTAGGGTGGCTCTCCGGTATCTTCCAGGATAAGGATGCGACCGCGCAGATCCACTTCCCAGGGGGTGCCGAGCAGGTGAACCAGGGTCGACAGGTTGCCGCCGACAAGTTCTCCTCGGCCGCGGCCCGGCTTGAGGATCTCCAGATCCCGGCTTTCCATCGGGGAAAAAATGCCACTTATGATTTCGAAAAAACGTTCGATGGAATCCCGGTCAAGCCTGGTGAGCGAGTGGGCGGTGGGTCCGTGGAGGGTGATGATGCCGGTTTCCCTGAATAAGGTGTTGAGCAGGACGGTGAGATCGGAAAAACCGACCAGCCACTTGGGCCGGCTGCGGATGAAGCTGAAGTCAAGACCAGGAAGCAGGCGCAGACAACCGTATCCGCCCCGGACGGCGAGGACGGCTTTGACCTCTTCGTCAGCCCAGAGGCGGTGAAGCTCGTCCAGCCGTTCATGGTCCGCGCCGGCCAGGTAAACGTCAGCCGCGTATTGATCGACCGGGCGGAGCGTTTTGACCCGCAAACCAGCGTCGTGCAGCAGATCGACACCCTTCTGCAGCCGTCCTGTGTCGCGGATTGGCCCGGCTGGAGCACACAGGCCGATGGTGTCTCCGGGACGCAGGGGTGAGGGCAGGATTGAGGTTGCTCTTTTTTCCATCTCAGCCCTGGTGACGTTCGTGGATCAGCCTGAGTCCGGTGAGGGTGAGCAGCGGGTCGACGTGGCTGATGGTTTTGGCATAGGGGGCGATCAGGTGGGCCATGCCGCCGGTGGCCACGGTGTGGACGGTCTCGCCGGCAGGTCCCAACTGCTTGCTGATCAGTTTCACCATCCGATCCACCAATCCGCCGAACCCATGGAGAATGCCGGAGCGGATTGCATTGGCCGTGGTGTCGCCGATGACCTGTTCAGGCTTGCGGTCGATGTCGATCCGTGGCAACTTGGCCGTCCTTCCGGCAAGGGCGTCCAGGGAAATGCCGATACCAGGATGGATGGTGCCGCCCAGGTATTCCCGTTTGTGAGAAACACAGTCAAAGGTGATGGCGGTGCCGAAATCAATCACGATGAGCCGGTCCTGGAAGTGGTCCCAGGCCGCCACAGCGTTGACGATCCGATCGGCGCCCACTTCAGCGGGGTTCCTGGTTTTAATCGTTATTCCGGTATCGGTTTCATGGTTGACAGATAGTGGCCTGGTGTGGAGATGACCGAGGTATTTTTCAGCAAATCCAAGCCAGCTGCCCTCCAGGGTGGGGACCACCGAGGCAAGCACAAAACCGTTTATCTGGCCCGGGTCCACGCCGGCCATTTGAAAGAGGGAGTGATAGCGGATGGCCAGTTCATCGGCGGTCCGGTCCTGATCCGATTTGAGCCGCCACTGACAGGCCAGCCGTTTTCCTGTGAAAACACCGCTTACCGTGTGGGAGTTACCCACGTCAACCGCAAGGAGCATTTTGTCGTCTGCCGGGTACCAGGTGATGTGTTAGGACAAAGACCTCTGCCTGTGGAGTGTACCCATCCCGATCACCACCGCATGGTGTCTGTCCGGTCGGGTCATCTGGCATGTTGCAAGTCACTCCGGGATGATTACAATATTCCATAACATTAAAAAATACCAGTGTGCGGGGCGGGATCATGAATAAATATATTCAGGTCGTGACGACCTTTGAGGACTATGAAGAGGCGAAAAAAGTAGCAGAACAGCTTGTGTCGGCCCGGCTTGCCGCCTGTGTCCAGATCGTACCCAACTGCCTCTCGATCTACCGGTGGCAGGGAAAGGTGGAATCGGCCGCTGAGATCGTCTGCACCATGAAATCTCGGCGCGATCTTTTTTCCCGTCTGAGCGAGGCGATCAGGTCCATGCACTCCTACGAAGTGCCGGAGATCATCGCCACTGAAATCATCGATGCCAGTCAGGACTACCTCGACTGGCTTGACCAGGAACTTTTTTCTCGAAAAGATGACTGACGAAACAAAGAAGACAGGCAGGGCCGGGAACCACCGGCGACGGAAAAGGGAATTTAGATGCCACTGCTGCAGGCAGGTGCAACCTTTTTGCTGGAACTGCACCTGCGGCTTCCAGATCTGCCCTCAATGCTTTGCAGAAAACAGGTGGGGAATGAGCAACGGCCCCACCTGGATCTGCCCGGATTGCGAGCGGGTTCACATGATGGAGTAGGCGGCCGACTGGTCGGGCCGGGACCAGTCGGCAGGGCCTGATCATTTTTGCGTTTTTCAGGCTGTTTCTGTTCCTTCTTTTCTTTCGCCGGCCTTATGGACAGTAAGTTGCGGAAAGGGAATCTCCCATCCTTCACGGGTGCAGGCTTCCACGCACCATTTTTGCAGAGATCTTCGCATCCGGTTGTAAAGCGGAGCCATTTCTCCGTCAAAATCCGCGATCACCACCAGATTCAATGAAGATTCGGCGGCCTCCATGAACTCAATCCGGAGGTTTTTGAGGTGCTCCCCATATCCCTCCTCGCCAATCCTGCGCGACAGGTATTGCCTCAGGGTCTCGGGAATCTCTTTGGTCGCCTCTTTTTGCAGGTCATAACTGATACCAAATGGTACCTTGAGCCTGAAGTTACTTGAGAGGTTCAATGGTGCCAGGGCGAGAAAGTCCGAGGTGCGATACATCCGTCGTGCTCCACCACGCTGGACAAGCTCTACTGCTTCATGGCTCTGGCTGACAACTTTACCCCGGGTCCCGTCGGCGAGAATGACCCAGTCTTCTCTTTTGCAGGGAAACCATCGTTCCCAGCGCCGGAAAGGCCGTGATTCCATGTCAAGAAGTCTGCCAATGGGCAGGCGCAGAGTTACACCGAGGTCTGGATTTTCGACAATGGTAAAGACATTGATTTTACGAACCAGCCATGGAATTCCATCTATCACGATTCGTTCCCCCTCCCGAACAGATCCTATATTGAGCATCAGCTGGCTCTGGTTCCATATCTTGGGAATGGTTTGCCGGGCGGTCCAGCCTATCCCTATGAGGAGGATGATCGACATACTGAGAAGAACCCAGTCCTGCGCTGCGTACAAGACTCCAAACAGGCCAATGACGGCAAGAAAAAACGTCATCACCCGAATTCCCAGATCCAGGACCCGGAGCCGCAGGGGGATATGTTCCTGGCGGTAACCGGGCAGAATCCTGGTCAAAAATCTGTGCAGCAGCCAACAGCAGCCGATTATGACGGTGACTGTAAGCAGGGACATAAACAGGTACATCCCCCTGGTTCGGAAAAAATGTTTGATCGATTCCTGCAGCTCCTCGCGGACCGACATCTTGGTTCGGCTGAGTTGCTCAAGCTGCATCTTGGCGATATTTTGTTTGTTTTCCAGCTCTTTTTGCCGGTTCTTCCAGGTGGCCAGTTCCTTGCGGAGTTGTTTTTTCAGTGTTTTGTCGCTAGTTTTCTTGAGAAGCTCTGTAAGGTTTCGGATAGCATCCTGGGTTTCCGGTAACAATTTGGCGTATTGTTCAAGCTCGACTTTGAGCTGGGCCTGTTGCCTGACCCTGGCCGTCATTTGCTTCATTTCGCTGACCAGAGGCTTGAGGAGAAAGGTCATCTCCCGCTTCAAGTCAAATTTTTCCTCTTTTCTTGCAGGACGAAAATCTTCAAGCTCGATACCGGTTGAGATGCGGGTGAAGTCTTCTTCGGATTCCTTGATCTGCTGCTCAAGTTGCGTTATTTCCTGTTGCAGCTGTTCTTTTTCACTTTCGGACAGGCTTCGTTTGAACAGTTTCCTTTTTTCTCTCAACTGGTTTTCCAGGCTGGAACGTAATTCCAGGATGGATTTCAGGGTTGGCAGGATATTGTCCTGTATCTTTTGAACCTGGTCCTGTTCTTCTGACTGAGGAGGTGGATTACCTTCGGCCAGAACATAACCGGCCGGCAGGAAGAGAGAAAACCACAGGCACAGGACCAGTCCGGTCATCAGAAAACGTGAACAGTGAAGAAGATGCATTCGGCAATATTCCTCCTAAGATATACCGGTGGAATGCAGCATGGGACCACATCCATCTTGATGACGAATAATTCTTTTATCGGCGCTCCGGTCAAGCAGGTGCTGGAGCAGAGCGACCGTTTTCCGGAAAGCCTGTTCGCGGGAACACCCCAGGCAGAGATATGCGGCAAGGGCCGAGGCAAAGGTACATCCCGTGCCATGGGTATTTGCGGTCTTAATTTTATGGTGTGTAATGGATATCCTGTGTATTTTTTCGTTTTTGCGACAGAAAAAAGAATCTTCAATCTGTTGGCCCGGATAATGCCCTCCCTTGACGATCACTGCCTGCAGGCTGTCCGAGCCGTCGAGCAAATCTGTTGCCGCCTGCCGGACGTCGAGTGATCCATCGGTTCCGGTCAGTCGGGCCAGTTCGGGAAGGTTCGGGGTCAGGACAGTAGTCCGGCGCAGCAGTTCCTTCTTGAGCAGGTCCAGCCCGGATTTTTCCATCAGGTCCTGACCGGTGGTCGAGTTCAAGACCGGATCATAGACAATATCTCCCTCAAAGCCATCAAGACTCTCGCCGATGGCCCGGGCAATGGGGGCAGATCCCACCATGCCGATCTTCACCTGGTACACGTGGTGGTCGTCGAGTACGGCCCTGATCTGCGCTGCCACCAGTTCCGGGTCCAGAGTCTGGATGGCGGCGACGCCATGGGAGTTTTGCACTGTGACGCAGGTGATTGCCGCTGCTGCGTAAACTCCGAGCATGGTCAGGGTTTTTATGTCGGCCTGAATACCGGCGCCGCCGGTGGGGTCGGAGCCGCCGATGGCGAGAACCGTGCGTGTCATATCTTTTGACTTGTTTGGGACAAGTGGGTAAACTGTCCTGATTGTTTAAGGGGCATCGACATCCTCGACATCCGTTTTCCTGTCCGTGCACAGCGCTTTCATGTCGCTTTGTACAGGCCTGATCCGAGACAGACAGCGGCAGCGCCGGTGGCACATGGATGCACCAGGTTGGAGAACCAAAGAACGCCCCGGTTCTGGCTTGGGAAAAAAACATAAAACAGACCGTACCTGGCTGGCATTGATTCATAATCCAAAATTCACAATTCTTCATCGCAAAACGTGTCCTCCCATCTTTACGACGAATCAAAGATAAAAACCCTGAGTTCGCTTGAGCATATCCGCAAGCGGCCGGGTATGTATATCGGTCGGCTCGGGAATGGCTCCCACCCGGACGACGGGATTTATATTCTGCTCAAGGAGGTTATCGACAATGCGGTGGACGAATTTATCATGGGCTATGGCAAGCAGGTCGATATCTCCATCGCAGACAATGGCCTGTGCCGGGTTCGCGATTACGGCCGCGGCATTCCTCTGGGCAAGGTGGTGGAGTGTGTTTCGGTGATCAATACCGGCGCCAAATACAACACCGATGTGTTCCAGTTTTCGGTCGGGCTCAACGGAGTGGGCACCAAGGCGGTCAATGCCCTCTCTTCTCATTTCATGGTCTGCGCCTATCGGGACGGTCGTTTCAAGAAGGCTGTTTTTTCCTGTGGAAACCTGTTGGCCGAGGAGGAAGGGGAGACCGACGAGAAGAACGGGACCCTGATTGAGTTCCTGCCCGATGGCGAGCTGTTTTCCGGCTTCAACTTTGACCGGGAATTCGTCAACAAGCGGCTCTGGCGCTACGCTTATCTCAATGCCGGGTTGCGGCTCTGTTTCGATGACAGCTGCTACTATTCCGCACAAGGGCTTCTGGATCTGCTGGCCGATGAACTGGACGGCAAAGAACTCTATCCTCCCATTTATTTTTCCGATAAGTCCCTGGAGTTCGCCTTTACCCACACCGATGATTATTCAGACACCTATTATTCGTTTGTCAATGGCACCTACACAAGTGAAGGCGGCACCCATCTCTCGGCCTTTCGGGAGGGGATCCTGAAAGGGGTCAACGAGTTCTCCGGCAAGAAATTCGCCGGCCGGGATGTGCGGGACGGCATTGTCGGAACCCTGGCAGTCAAGGTCCAGGAACCGGTGTTCGAGTCCCAGACCAAGAACAAGCTGGGCAATACCGATATCCGCCCCTGGATCGTCAACACGGTCAGGGAAGCCGTGGCAACCCATCTCTACAAGCATCCTGAAACCGCGGAACTGCTGATGGACAAGGTCCAGCGCAACGAGCGGGTTCGCCGGGAGCTGCAGTCGGTTCGCCGGGAGGCCAAGGCCAAGGCCCGTAAGGTGGCCTTCAAGATTCCCCAGCTCAAGGACTGCAAGTACCATCCCCGTCGGGGCAAACCGTCCAGGGAAGACCGGGAGAACATGATTTTTATCACCGAGGGCCAGTCGGCCGCCGGTTCCATTGTCTCATCCCGTGATCCCATGACCCAGGCCGTGTTTTCGCTTAAGGGCAAACCCATGAACGTTTTTGGCCAGCGGCTGGACCTGCTCTACAAAAACGATGAGATGTATGCCCTGATGCGGGCCCTGGATATCGAGGAGTCGGTGGGCAATCTCCGGTTCGACAAGGTGATTCTGGCCACGGACGCCGATGTGGACGGGCTCCATATCCGCAACCTGCTGCTGACCTTTTTTCTCCATTATTTCGAGCCGCTGATCAAACTTGGCCATGTCTACATCCTCCAGACTCCTATTTTCCGGGTTCGGAACCGAAAGCAGACCACGTACTGTTATTCAGAGGAGGAAAAGGAAAAAGCCATCAAGAACCTGAAAGGGCGGGGCAGGGCAGATAACGTGGAAGTGACCCGGTTCAAGGGGCTGGGTGAGATTTCACCGCCTGAGTTCAAGCAGTTCATCGGCCCGGACATGCGCCTTGACCGGGTAGATATCGATTCGGTCTCCGAGGTGAGCAGGGTGCTCAGATTTTATATGGGTAAAAACACCCCGGAACGCCGTCAGTACATCATGGACCATCTTGTATTGAGGCCGACATGAGCGAGCAGGATATCCGCAAGACAAACCGCGGTCGGCTGCACCGCCTCTTTGATACCAACTTCCTGGACTACACTTCCTATGTGATCAGGGAAAGGGCCATTCCTGACATTGACGACGGACTTAAGCCCGTTCAGCGGAGGATTCTCGAGACCCTGCATAACATGGATGACGGCCGCTATCACAAGGTCGCCAACGTGGTCGGCGAGACCATGAAGCTGCATCCCCACGGGGACCAGTCCATCTTCGCCGCCCTGGTCAACCTGGCCAACAAGGGCTATCTCATCGATCGCCAGGGTAATTTCGGTAATATTTTCACCGGCGACCAGGCATCGGCGGCCCGCTACATCGAGTGCCGGCTCACGCCGCTGGCCCGCGAGACCCTTTTTAACCGTGATCTCACCGAATATGTGGACTCCTACGACGGACGGATGCAGGAACCGGTGACCCTGCCGTCCAAACTACCCCTGCTCCTGCTCCTGGGGGCTGAAGGTATTGCTGTGGGCATGGCCACAAAGATCATGCCGCATAACTTCTGCGAACTGCTGGAGGCCATGATCGATTGCCTGAAAGGCAAGGATTACACCCTGTATCCCGACTTTCCACGCGGTGGGATTATCGATGTCTCGGACTACCAGGGTGGCCATGGCCGGCTGCGCTGCAGGGCCAGGATCGAGACCAGAGACGACAAAACCATTGTCATCCGGGAGCTGCCTTACAACGTCACCACCCAGACCCTGATCGACTCGGTGGAAAAGGCGGCCAAGGCCGGAAAGCTCAAAATTGTCTCTATCAACGACTACACCGCTGAAGAGGTGGAGGTGGAGATCAAGCTGCCCCGTGGAGTTCATGCCGAGGAGACCATCGACGCACTCTACGCCTTTACCGACTGTGAACTGGCCATTTCACCCAACCTGGTGGTGATCAAGGATTCCATGCCCTGCCTGATGAAGGTGGAGGATGTTTTGCGGCATAATACCGCAAAGCTTAAGGGTGACCTGGAAAAGGAGCTGCGCATCGAGCTTGGCAGGCTGCAGGAAAAACTGCATGCCCGCAAGCTTGAGCAGATATTCATCGAAGAGCGGCTCTACAAGCAGATAGAGGAGCAGATCAGCTACAAGGCTGTGATCTCCACCATCCGCCAGGCCCTGCTTCCATATGCTGACGAACTGCAGCGCAAGGTAACCAGGGACGATATCGAACGTCTGCTGGAGATCCGGATCAAAAGAATTTCCCGCTATGACATCAATCGCCAGCAGAAGGAAATCGATACCTTGGAAAAGAATATCCGGATCATCGAGAAACACCTGAAGGACATCGTTGGTTTCACCATTACCTATCTGCAAGGGCTGCTGAAAAAATACGGCAAAGAATTTCCACGCAAGAGTGAGATTCGGGAATTTGACGAGGTGGACGCCCGGGCGGCGGCCTTGTCCAACCTTCATCTCTGCTATCACCGGGACAGCGGTTTTCTGGGCTCCAGGGTTAAAAAAGAAAACCCCAAAAAAGACCTGGACCTGCATTGCTCGGAATACGACAGGATCCTGCTCATCTACAAGGATGGGCGGTACAAGGTCATCTCCGTGACAGACAAGCTCTTTGTCGGTAGCGATCTTTTATGGATGGGCGTTGTGAGAAAGGATCAGGTGTTTAACGTAATTTATCGTTTTGGCGCTGAAAACATGTCGTATGTCAAGAGGTTCAAAACTCCGAAGTACATCATCAATCGGGAGTATCGTCTCTTCCCAGAGCATAAGCGCTCCCTGATCCAGTTTCTGGCTGTGGGCGAAAAAGGGGTCAGGGCCAGGGTCAGCCTGGTTCCTTCGAGCCGGGCCCGGTACAATGCCATTGAAATCGAGATGGACGACTACCTGATCAGGGGACCGGGTGCCAAGGGCAAGCGGGTGAGTAACCGGGTTGTACGCCGGGTGAGCAATATAACCGGCAAGCCCGCCCCTGCCAGACCGGTCCTTCCGTCCCTGCCAGGTTTCGAGAACTCGACATCCAAGGACAATGCCTGAGGGAAATGACAGCCTCTGGGTTGTCTCTCAAGCCCGTTCTCAGCAAATCATCAACAATCACAGGAGAGTTCCTGCCATGTTTCGTACTGCGAGCCGTTTTTCAACCCTGCTGTTGCTCTTTGTTGCTTTTCTCACCTTTCCAGAAAACTGCCAGAGCGAAGAGAGGATTTCTGGCAGAATTGTCAGCGGTTATCGTATTCTGACCGTGCCGCCCATGGAAAAAACATATGATTTTACCGTGTATCGCGGCGATTACATCAAGTTTCGCTACGATACCCGACTCGGACCGCTGCTTTTTTCCATGCCAGAGTTGGGCTACAGACAGACCGTGCGGCCGGATCCGGGTAAATCACCCTATTTCAAGATGAAGAAAACCGGATCTTATGCCTACACCCTGGGAGACTATACTGGAACGATCCGGGTCATCGAACTCGTGCGAGCCAACTACACCGCGGTGGATGCGGCCCAGGGAGCAAAAATTCTGGCCAATCTGAAACCCTTTATTCTTGATGTCCGAACCCCGCAAGAGTATGCCCAACTGGCCATCAAGGGCGCCTATCTCCTCCCGATCCAACTCCTCCAGGCCAGAATAGGGGATCTTGAAGCGTACAAGAACGAGGATATTTTTGTATACTGCGCCACTGGGAACAGAAGCACGGTGGCGTCCAAGATCCTGACTGACCACGGGTTCAAGCGGATCTACAACCTGAGATACGGCATCTACGACTGGGCCAGGCGCGGGTATCCTGTGGTGCACCCTGGACCTCGATAATGTTTATCCTGGAAAACAAGATTATTTTGTAATCTTATTCACCGGTTGCGTCCTGTTGCCGCATCTGCAGGCCGGCCTGGAGGCTGAATTTATGCCACCAGGTCTTGATTTCCAAAACTGTCTGCCGGCAACCGCCCAGGTTGTTGTCAGCGGCCGCTCTTTCCAGCCGCCCCAGTGAGTCGGCAAACGTTTCCAGCCCAAGATTGAGGGCCGAGCCTTTGATCCTGTGAGCGGCCTGGGCTGTTTTTTCCAGTGCAGCGCTTTCATTTTCCAACAGCGGCATAAGTTCTCCGACCCCTTCATCCAGAGCTATGAGCGTCGTTTCTACCAGGGTGTCGATCTGTTCGTCTGAAAAAGGATAGCTCCGGCCAATAAACTCCCTTATATCGTCAAGGCTCGGAATGGTATCCAGGTTGAGACCGGTGGTGGAGTGACCATCCTTTGCCCCTGCGTCCTGACCTGTAAGATCAGACAGGGTATGGCGTAACTGTTCCGGAGTAAATGGTTTGACGAGGTATTTGTCCATTCCAGCTTCCCTGCACCGGTGCTGGTCGCTGAGCAGGGCGTTGGCCGTGAGCGCAATGATTGGCGTGTACGTGTTACGAAGTTTTTCGAGCAGTCTTTCAACTGTCTTGCTGGGCAAGGATGATGGAAATTCAGGGGTGAGACCGGCTTCAGCGGCACGAATGATCCTGGTCGTTGTCAGGCCGTCCATCACCGGCATCTGCATATCCATGAAAATCAGATCAAAGCGTGTGCGGCCAAGACACTCGAGCACTTCCAGGCCGTTTGCGGCAACCAATACCTGATGGCCATCATGCTCCAGCATCATGCTCAGGATTTTCTGGTTCGCCTCGTTGTCGTCAACGATAAGGCAGGCAAGAGAATTTTTTGCCAAAACGGAAACCGGCTTATCACTTGCACTTCCATCTGGCTGGCCGGGACCCTTATTTTTTGAATCGTTTATACCGCACACAATACTGAAGAAAAAAGATGTTCCACGCCCTGGCTCACTTTCAAACCATATCTTTCCGCCCATGAGACTGCACAGTTCCCGGCAGATGGAAAGTCCAAGTCCGGTCCCGCCATATTTCCTGGAGATCGAATTGTCGGCCTGGGTGAATGCATCAAAAAGCCTTTCCTGGTGTCCGGCAGGAATACCAATGCCGGTGTCCCGGACCTCGCAGGTAACCTCCATTAACTGTTCATTTTTCGGCTTGCCGGTCACGGTTACAGTGATGCTACCCTGTTCGGTAAACTTCAGACTGTTGGCAACAAGGTTCATGATAATCTGCTGAATGCGAAGCTGGTCACCATAAAGGGTATCAGGAACGGTTTCGTCTACTTTGTATCGGTATGCAAGGGATTTTTCACTGAACTGGCTGGCGAGAATATCACCTGTCTCGGTCAGGATTTCTCTGAAACTGAACGGAAAATTATCCAGAACGAGCTGGCCGGCCTCTATTTTTGACAGGTCGAGCAGGTTGTTGAGGAGGCTGAGAAGATATTCGGCCGCCCGCTGCCCGGTTTGGACGAGCTTTCGTGCATCCCGGCCAATGGGCATGGTGTTGATCATGGTGAATGTACCAATGATCCCATGAAGAGGGGTGCGTATGTCGTGACTTATATTGGCCAGCAGCCTGCTTTTCATGGCGTTGGCCTCTTTCGCCTCTTCTATTGCCTGTTTGAGTTTCTGCTCGTCCTGTTTTCTCGAGGTGATGTCCTCGGCGATCCAGATTCCCCCCTGATCTGGATTTTCCGGATCAAGATGTTTTCCGGTAATGGAGCACCAGAACAGGGTGCCGTCCCTGCGGCGCAGCTTGGTCTCTTTGTTGAAGACTACCTGTTGTCTGGAGGGATTGTACATCTCCCTGCCCATTTCCAGGTAGGTCTCTTCGTCTGGGTAAAGTGCCTTGACAGAGTGGCCGATGACCTGCTCTGCACTGTCATAGCCAAACATTCTGGCTCCGGCCTGGTTGACCCAGCTCAGGCGCCGATTGGAGATAACAGCAATCCCAAGCCCGGCATGCTCGACGATGAGTTCAAGCTTCTCTTTTTCAGCCCGCAGCTCCTCTGTGAGCGCGATTCGGTCGGAAATATCCTCTTTGATGGCTATGTAGTGGGTGATATCGCCATTCTCATCTGTTATCGGTGATATGGTTGCCTCTTCCCAGTAGAGTTCTCCGTTTTTCTTTTTGTTGTGCAGGACTCCTTTCCACGTTTTTCTCCCTTTCAGAGTCTGCCACATTTTTTCATAGACTGAAGACGGTTGGCTCCCTGACTTAAGGATTCGGGGGTTTTGCCCGAGGGCTTCGGAAGAGGTATATCCGGTAACAGCAGTGAAATGGGGATTAACGTAGATGATTTTCCCTTCGCGGTCTGTAATGACGATGCTGTTTCCACTTTGCTCGACCGCCTTGGAAAACAGGCGCAGGCGCTGCTCGCTGCGGACCAGGGCGTCTGCCTGTTGACTTATGATCCGGTGGCGTCTGTCAAAGAGAAAGATCAGGACGCAGGCAATGGCCAGAAGCATTGAAAACAGGAACAGCAGCCCTTTGTAAAAGCCAGATATGGGCATCACCTTCTGGTTGAACCAGGAAGCCTCGACTATATGGACAATGGACAGGTTCCAGCCAGCCAGTGGGGCGGCGAAAAGGAGGTATTCCTGGCCCCTGGCCGTAATCCTGAGCAGCTTTTTCTTTTTCAGGAGCTCCCATGTTCCTTTTGGAAAGTCGAATGATCGTATCGCTGGTAACGGGAACTGACGGGAGGCGGTCAGCTCCTTTTCCTGCTGCGGGCTGAGGGGTTCAAAGCTTAACAGGGAGGCATGGCCGGCAGGCTCGACAAAGATGCCTGTGTCCGTAACCAAGCCGGTGCGGAGGTCGTCTTTGTCAACGTCCCAGGGGGTAAAGGAAAAATCAAGGGTGGTTTCAAGAAAAGAGGGGTTGATTTTGAGCACAGCCACACCTGTAACGTTGTCCTGGGCGAGGTTGTAAATCGGGCGTGAAAAGTAGACACCGAGTTTTTTGGAGGTGACGCCCTTGGCCAGGTAAACCGGGGAATTCCCCTGCATGGCCAGTTTGAAATAGGGCCGGAACCTGTAGTTGTTGCCAAGGAAATCAGCTCGGCTGGAAAAAACGCAGTTTCCCTTGCTGTCCAGAAGATAGGCAGCGCTTACGTGTCGAATGGCTGACAGGCTGGAAAGAAGATCGTTTATGGAATCGTGATTTTTAGTTGCCCTGGAACTTGAGCCAGGCGTATGGGTGCTCATGCCCCTGATGACCGCCGGGTTGTTGGCCAGGAGGCTGGTCAGGGTAGAAAGCTGTTCGATTCGGCTTTTCAGGTTTATTGTTTCCTGGTAGACGAGTCTTTTGTACGTAATGACAGCCTCTTTTTCTCTCTGCTTGCTGATGTTGTAAAAAAAAACCGAAGAAAGGACCAACAGCAGCACCAGCGCAAGAATGGACCCGGTCACAACTGGAGAAAGTTGTTTTTTCATAGTAGTCGGAGTACGTGGCGGCACAAAGAAAGCGTGGTGGCGAATCTTTATTTCTGCAGTATTTCCAGGTTGTTCTCGGTGTGGATGCCTGAAGCGCCTAAGTTTTTATCAGGAAAAGAAATAAAACAGGTAAGAGCAGGACAGTGACCCGGTGCAGCACAAGGTTTTCTCTCCTTGTTGGGCGAGCAGGCAGGGTAATTCAAAACAGGGTTAAAAAAGATTCTCATCATCCTTGAAACGCTCACGGATGGCGAGCCACTGGTTTTCCCTGCGAAAAAAGGCATCGACGATCATCGGGTCGAAATGAGTGCCCTTGCCGTCGCTGATGATGGCCCTGGCTGTTTCATGGTCCATGGACTTTTTGTAACACCGGTTACTGGTTATGGCGTCGTACACGTCTGCCAGGGCGACCAGACGGGCGGACAGAGGTATGTCTTTCCGGCTGAGGCCTTGGGGATAACCGCTGCCATCCCATTTTTCATGGTGATACAGGGCCACCTGAGAGGCTACAAAGAGATAACTGTCCTGGCTTTTTTCGTACAACTCAAGCAGAATGGAACCTCCAGAAACAGTGTGTTTTTGCATGAGCCTAAATTCTTCAGCGGTCAGACGGCCTGGTTTGTGGAGAATGGAGTCTGACACGGATATCTTTCCCAGGTCATGCAGGGGGCTGACCCTGGCTATCTCTTCGGCCTGGGAAATCGAGAGGTTCTGTTCCGGATGGTTCTCCGAGATATCCAGGGCCAGAAGTCTCGTGTAGTGCTGGACCCGCTCCAGGTGATAACCTGTTTCCTGGCTCCTGTATTCAGCCAGCTTGGCCATGGATAATATAAGCTCCTCCTGGCTTTCCAGGCGCAGCAGACGCTCTCCAGCGCAAATCCTGAGGTTGAGTTCGTCCTGGGAGATAGGCTTGTTCAGGTAGTCGTCAGCTCCGGCACGAAGGGCTTCAGTAACGCTTTTTCTACGGTTTTTTGTTGTTAAAACTATAATATACGTGTATCGGCGTTCTTTTTTTCTCAGTTCCTCTACCAGTTCAAAACCATTCATGACCGGCATGTTGAGATCTGTTATGACCAGTCGAATATCAGGAGAGCGTTCGAAAACAGATAAGGCCGCGGCGCCGTTTTCAGCCTCAACGACCTGGTGTCCAGAGAGTTCAAGGGCCATTTTGAGTATCAGTCTCTGGGCCGGGTCGTCTTCGACAAGTAGTATCTTTCTTGACTTGTTGTCCAGGGATTTCATGGAAGGGAGGGGTTCACGCATGTATGATCATGATCAGGCGCCGGCATGGAAACCACTGTTAAGCCTGAATTAACTAGAGCTTTCTAAGCCTATCAGGAAAAACCCTGTATGTCAAACCGGGTAGCCTGTAGTCTCCGCTGGTGCTGGAATGCTTTCTGTTCCCGGGCGATATGGAAGAACAGTTTTCCGGACAGACTGTTGGTGCGCCAGGGGGCCAAAACACAGCCAGGGATGCAAGAAAGCGAATGAGGTCACTAATCAGTACAGACAGGCAACGAAATTGCGCATATCTTTTCGCAGGGCAAGATATTGTTCCCGGGACAACCCCGCACCGAGGGCCACCTTTTCGGCCATTTCCGCAGTGAGAAAGTCTCCTGGTTCATGGGCGTCGGCATTGACAGCCAGTGAGGCACCTGCCTGAATCGCCATCCGCGCAACGTGGCCATTGGTCAGGCTGTGACCTTTACGTCCTGACAGTTCGAGAAACACCCCTTTTTCCGCGGCCAGTTCTGCTTCTTTTTCAGTAATAAATCCCGGATGGGCCAACAGTTCCACTCCGGCCTCAAGGGCTGCCCTGTTGGTGCCTGGCTTGACCGGTTCCACAGGAGTTTCGCCATGAACAACTACCATCCTGGCACCGAGTTCCCTGGCCCGGGCGGTCAGGGGAGCGATAAGATCAGGGGGGACATGGGTCAGCTCGATACCTGGAATGAGGCGGGTGGTGTAGTGGGGGGTTAACTCTTCGGCAGCCTTGACAATCCTGGGAATGATGAAGTCCAGGTTGGAAGAATCGGCGTGGTCGGTAATGGCCACCGCCTCGTAACCAAGAACCTCGACCCGGCGCAGATGCTCGGCCGGCACCAGAGCGCCGTCGCTGAAAAAGGTGTGGGTGTGCAGATCAATCATTGGCAGCTGTCGGTTGAATTCTTTTTTTATTTCTGGACGCCGGGTTCCTTCTCAGGTCCGGTATACTCTCCCTTGAGTGAATGTTTACCGGCCTGGATGACACGGATCGGGACGATGTCTCCGGGCCTGATCCCGGCACAGGGAGGGCAGTGGACGATGTGATTTGTGGTCGTTCTTCCCTGAACTCCCTCTCCGGCAACTGATTCAACCATAATATCCATCGTTTTTCCAACATATTCGGTGTTGCGCTCAAGGCTGATCTGGTCCTGGAGTTCCTGGAAGCGGGCCAGTCGTTCCTTTTTGACCTCTTCGGAAACCTTATCGTCAAAATCCGAGGACCGGGTCCCGGGACGATCGGAATACTTGAAGGAAAAGGAACCGTGATAACGGACCTCCCGGAGCAGATCCACGGTCTGCGCGAAGTCGGCCTCAGACTCGCCGGGAAAACCGACAATCACATCGGTGGTCAGAGCGATATCGGGGCGAAAGCTGCGCAGGTTCGCAACCCGTTCCAGGTAGAGTTCTCTTGTGTATTTACGGTTCATGCGGGCCAGGATCCGGTTGGAGCCGGACTGGACCGGCAGGTGGAACTGGGGGCAGAGGATATCTATCTCGGCAAAACAACTCATCAGTTCCCTGGAGAGATCTTTGGGGTTGGAGGTGGTGAACCGCAACCGCTCAAGGCCCGGCGTTCTGGCAACCAGGCGCAGAAGATCGCTAAATGTTACATTTTGACTGTCCACCGGGTTGGTTCGTCCATATGAATTGACGTTCTGGCCAAGGAGAGTAATTTCCCTGACTCCGGCAGAGACCAGTTTTTCAACTTCTTCCAGGATATCCTTTACCGGACGGCTGATTTCCCGGCCACGTGTTTCGGGAACCACGCAGTAACTGCAGTAGTTGTTGCACCCCTGCATAATGGTCACGAACTTTCGGAACTGGTCCGGGGCAGGGGAGGGGGTCATCTCCTGAAGTGCGGGGATGTGAAAAGAACTCGACAGGTCAATGGCTATCTCCCTGCTGGATTCGCCCCGCTGCAGGCGGCCAAGCATATCGGGAAGGTGATAGAACTGCTGGGTTCCGACCACGATATCCACGTGTGGCATCCTGTTGATGATCTGTTCCCCTTCCTGCTGGGCCACGCAACCGGCCACCCCGATGAAAAGCGGTTTGTTCCCTGTTTCCTTTTTTTTCTTAAGCTGGCGGAGGTGCCCCAGCAGGCTGAAGACCTTCTGCTCAGCCTTAGCCCTGATACTGCAAGTGTTGAGGATGACAAGATCAGCTTCTTCCATAATCCCCGTGGGGACGTATCCGGCTTGACTGAGCAGGTACTCCATGATTTCAGAGTCACGCTCGTTCATCTGGCATCCAAAGGTTTTTATGTGTACGAGTCCTGACATTATATCCAAATCACAGCAAGATAAAGATTAGTCTTCATGTCGTTTGTCTGAATTGTTCCTGAGCTTTGGGGCCAGGGCGGAAATCACATCAAGAAGTTCGCCGTACCTGGAAGAGGGGACCATCAATCGGACCAGCCCTCTGGTGCGGTCGAGGGTCGAGAGGGTAGCAAGATTGTCGTACCCCTCAAGAATAAACTTGAAGAATCCTATCCTAGTCGGGCGGATCCGCAGGTACAGTTTCAGGATGCTCTCCTCTGTCAATTTTTACACCTTGAGGCTTGAATCCACCTGGCCTATCATCTCCTGATACTTCTCCAGTACCGGCTGCACTACTTCTTCGAGATATTCCTCGGTCTGTTCCCTGGCCCGGCCGGTGAACTCCTGGTAATTACCGAGCAGACCGCTGAGTTCCTCGCGGTCAAAGGGAATCCGTTCATCGGCAGCCAGCCGGTCCAGCAGGTCATTATCCTTTCCTTCCTCCTTGACTGCAAGCCCGGCCGCCACAGAGTGTTCGCGGATGACCTCGTGCATTTCCTGGCGGCTCTCGCCTCGTTCAACGCAGGCCATGAGGATTTTCTCTGTAGCCATAAAAGGAAGCTCGGCTCGCAGGTATTTTTCGATTTGTTTCGGATATACAACCATATCACTTGTAATGTTAACGTAGAGCTTCAGTATGGCGTCGGTGAGGAGAAAGGCTTGAGCCATGTCCATCCGGCGGATGGCAGAGTCGTCCAGGGTGCGCTCAAACCACTGATTGGCGGCAGTGGCGGCAAAGTTTGCCGGCAAGCCCATCAGTTTTCTTGCAAGCCCGGTCATCCGCTCGGACCGCATGGGATTTCTTTTGTACGCCATGGCAGAGCTGCCGACCTGCTTTTTGGCAAACGGTTCTTCCTGGACCTTCAGGTTGGAGAGCAGCCGCATGTCGACAGCAAACTTATGGGCCGAGGCCCCGATACCGGCCAGGGTTTCGGCGGTCTTCATGTCCAGCTTGCGGGGATAGGTCTGACCAGTCACGGGAAACACTGTGTCAAACCCGAGTTTTTTTGAAACCAGCCGGTCTAATTCGCGTACCTTTGCATGATCCCCGCCAAAGAGCTCCAGAAAGGTGGCCTGGGTTCCAACCGTACCCTTGGCGCCCCGGGCCTTTTGCTGTTTTTCGAGCATCTCGATGTATTCCAGATCCATAAGCAGGTCCTGGATGTAAAGGGTATTGCGTTTCCCAACAGTGGTCGGTTGAGCAGGCTGGTAATGGGTGAAGCCCAGTGTCGCCACATCTTTGTACCTCCTGGCAAAGGAAGCCAGGTTGGCGATGACATTGACAAGGGCTGCTTTGATCTGCAAAAGCGCCTTTTTCTGGATGATCAAATCGGTATTGCAGACCACGAATTGAGAGGTGGCACCCAGATGGATAATTGCCTCGGCTTCGGGACACTGCTTGCCATAGGCATAGACGTGAGCCATAACGTCGTGCCGGATTTCTTTTTCTTTTTTTGCCGCCAGGTCGAAGTCCACATCTTCGACATGACTTTTCAGTTCGTCGACCATATCCCTGGTGACAAGGGAAAGACCCAGTTCATGCTGGGCTTCTGCCAGCGCGACCCAGCAGCGGCGCCAGGTGGTGAACTTGAATTTTTCGGAAAAGAGTTTCTGCATTTCACGGCTGGTATATCGGCTGACAAGGGGTTCCTGGTACACGTCCCGGTTCATAACATTGTCTCCTTGAAAGAATTGGGCGCGGTAAACTTGCAATACAGTATGAAAGGTGTCCTGTTACTGATTGAAATTACGTTCAACTTTCAACTTATCTCTGAGCGAGGATGACGAACTGCTCATCCGGGTCAGGTATTAGACAGCAGGACCTTGAAAATGTCCAGCAGGAAAATAGTCTCAAATGGGCACCAAGCAATGGTTTTGAGCTGGTTTCTTCATGCTCTATTTATAATGTCGCATAATATATATTATGTTAAATTTTCATATATCTTAATAAATCAATCGGTTGGCTCAATATGGACCGCATGGAGTTCAACGCGCTCCTCTCCCCGATAGATGGAGCTTTTTAACCTGAATGCCAACCGGACGGATCGGGACCGGGCCTGACTGAGACTGGAGGCCATCCCGAATCCAATACCGCGATAAATTCTGTTATTGAGCTTGATGCGAAACCGGAGATGTTCTTTCAAGGTCTCCGGTTGAAGCAGCTTCAGTCTGTCCAGCAGGAAAACCGGTTCAGGATTTCCCTCGCCAAATGGCTCCAGCCACTCGTACTTCTGTATAAATTGACTGGAAAATATCTCAGCGCTCTCGGCCTGGTAGTCATAGGTAACCCTGCCTTCCCGTTCCCCACTGACCACTTCAGCGCACAGGCGGTTAAATATCCTGGTAAAATCCTCAAGCTGGCTCTTGTCCAGGATTAAACCCGCGGCCATCGCATGTCCTCCATATTGTATGAGGTGTTTTCCGCATCTCTTTAATATATTGTGCAGATTAACCCCTTCTATGGATCGACCTGACCCTTTCAGGATTTCTGTGTCTTCACCAGGATCCTCGGTCAAAATAACAGTTGGCAAGCCAAAAGCGTCCACCAATCTGGAAGCCACGATGCCAACGATACCCGGATGATAATCGGTACCGTACACCACAAGGCCCCGTTTTCCTGCATCTACCATCTTTCTTGCTTTTTCCAGGGCGTCGTCAGTCGAGCGGCCTTCGACAGCCCGTCTTTCACGGTTGGCCTGTTCGAGGCGTGCAGCAATTTCCAGGGCCTCGTCAGCTTCCTGGCAGAGTAAAAGCTGTATGGCAAGCTCTGGCTTGCCAAGTCGTCCAGCTGCATTAATCCGCGGAGCCAGCCGATAACCGATATCTTCTGACCGGATGCGTCCTTCACTGACACCGGCCTGTTCGCACAGAGCCCAGATGCCAGGCCGGGCCCGTTCGCTCAGAACTTCAAGCCCTGCCCTGACCAGGATACGGTTGGACTCGAGCATGGGCATGACGTCAGCCACAGTACCAAGCGCCACCAGGTCCAGGTATTTCTTCAGGTTTGGCGCACTTTCCCTGCTCCAGAACCCCTCCCTGATCAAACGGTTGCGTATACCCCAGACCAGGAAAAAGGCCACTCCAACCCCGGACAGGGCTGAAAAGGGAAACCCACAGTCCTTTCGCCGTGGATTAAGCAGGGCCTCTGCAGGAGGCAGGATCTCGGGGGGCAGGTGGTGATCGGTGATCACCACGCGAAATCCCAGCTGCCGGGCATAGGCCACCTCTTCCACCGCCGATACCCCACAGTCCACGGTGATGAGCAACGCCGGCATCCGAACCCCGGCAGCCAGCGAGCCGATCACATCCCTGTGCAGGCCATATCCTTCCACCAGCCGATTTGGAATATGGTAGTGGACATCCATGTCCAGTGTTTTGAGAAAACTGACCAGAAGAACTGTGGCCGAAATGCCGTCCACGTCATAATCTCCGTGGACAATGACCGGTTTCTTGTCCCGGAAAGCCCGCATAATCTCGTCCACAGCCCTATCCATGTCCTGCATTTTTTCAGGTGGGGGCAGTTGGGCGAGCTGGGGATGGAGAAAACGGGCCGCTTTTTCAGACTCGCACAATCCCCGCTGGCAGAGAAGGGTCGCCAGCGGAAGAGGTATTGCCAGTTCAGCTGCCAATCTCCGGCGCGCCCCCAGGTCAAGGCTGGTGCTGACCGGTTGCATGATTGATGCTAACTTGGAACGACTCATTAATTAACTTAAAGTAACACTTTAATATTCACCGTTTGACCATGGTCGGTCTCGATCCTTGGTGCTTCATGGAGAAGTCAGAGATTCATGACCACCGCACCGGGAAAGAAAAGTCTCGATCCTGGCCAGGATATCTCTGGTCCTGGTTCGTTGATGCCACTCAATATCCTTTTGGGCTGTGAACCAGGTCATCTGTCGCTTGGCGTATCTTCTTGTATCACGCACCAGTGTTTCCTGCATAGTGGCTGCGTCCCATATCCCGTCGATATATCTGTTGGCATGACGATAACCTATGGACTGCATGGAACTAAGCTTTGGTCCATAACCCATCCGGCGCAACTGTTCCACCTCTTCGATCAGCCCCTGGTCAAGCATGATGGTGGTCCGCCGGTCAATGCGTTCATAGAGCAGATGCCGCTCGCAATGCAGGCCGAGCTGCAGGATGTTGGTGAAACGCGAAATTTTCTGTTTCTGTTGCTGCCGTTGGTTGTTGAGATGGACGGACCAGGGGACAGAGGTCAGGTAAAAAATCTCCAGCCCTCGCAGGAGCCGCTGGGTATCATTTGGGTGAATGCGCGCCGCGGTTTCCGGGTCCACCTGGACCAGTTCGGAAAAAAGAGCCTCCCTCCCCTCTTCCTGCAGACGCTGGTGCAGCCTGTTGCGCAGATCGTTGTCTGTTGGCAGAATCTCAAAAAGACCATGAACCAGGGATTTCAGATAGAGGCCCGTTCCACCGGTGAGCAGGGGGATCCTGTGCCGACTCCGGATACTGTCCATCGCATCCAGGGAATCGCTGACAAAGCGGGCCGCGTCATACTGTTCATCCGGATTGATGATATTAATGAGATGGTGGGGTATCCGGGCCATCTCCGCAGCCGTGACCTTGGCCGTGCCGATATCCATGTACCGATAGACCTGCATGGAATCCATGGAGATGATTTCGCATCCAAATCGCTCGGCGATCTCAAGGGACAGGTCGGTCTTGCCGATGGCTGTCGGGCCGATAAGGACCAGGATCGGTTCATTTATCGGGAATGGTGTCATGGCTCTTGGTCATAAGTGATGAGGGGACGCAGGCGTTTCAGGGTTTCGGTGCCGATTCCCTCCACCTGCAACAGGTTTTCATCGCCCTGTATGGATCCGTGCTCACTGCGAAAACGAATGATATTGTCAGCCAGCCGGGGGCCAATGCCCGGCAGCATGACCAGCGTCCTGGCGTCGGCCTGGTTGACAGGTACCGGGCGGCCCAGCAGCAGTGCCAGCCGGGGCGGTGGTTTCCCATCATCCGCAACTTTTTCCGGGTCGTCGCTCTCACCTGACTCATCGAGGAGGACTTGAACGCCCTGCTCTCCTTCCTTGCGCAGGGGCGGTTCCGGGGACAGAGGTTGCGATCGGTAAAGAAGCGGTTCGGTTATTAACCACCAGCCAAACGCAAGAAGGACAAGCAAACGCTTGTCCTTCTTGCAAAGTCGTGCCCCGGTCATGTTTCTCGTCCTTTCAGCCCCGGTTCAGAGGTCGTTGTCGGCCCTCGGTGGCATCGGTGCGCCTGTCTGGCTGCTATTTGTCTTTTTCATCCTTCATCAGCTTGTAATTGACCGAATCCACGAGTGCCTGCCAGCTGGCTTCGATGATATTGACCGAGACCCCCACAGTGCCCCAGGAACACTTGTGGTCCCGGCTTTCAATGAGGACCCGTACCTTGGCCCCGGTACCGTGCTCCCCGGAGAGGACCCGGACTTTATAGTCCACCAGTTCCATTTCTTCCAGGCTCGGATAGAAGCGGGTCAAGGCCTTGCGCAGGGCGCGGTCCAGGGCGTTGACCGGTCCGTCACCCATGGAAGCTGTGTGTACTTCGTTCCCTCCGACATAGAGCCGGATGGTCGCCTCGGTGAGTGGTGGTTTATCCATCCGGTACTTGTTGTTCATAACCCGGAATCCTTCCAGGTCAAAGAATCGCCGCTGGAGCCCCAGTGCGCGGCGCATGAGGAGTTCAAAGCTGGCCTCGGCTCCCTCATACTGGTAGCCCTGGTTCTCCAACTCTTTGAGTTCGTTTATAATGGCAGCCACCACAGGATCCGATGCCTCCAGCTTGAGGCCGTATTTCCTGGCCTTGTGAAGAACATTGGACCTTCCAGCCTGGTCTGATATCAGGATCCTGCGGATATTACCCACCTTTTCCGGCTCGATATGCTCGTAGGTGAGTGGATTGCGCTCCACGGCACTCACGTGGATGCCACCCTTGTGGGCAAAGGCGGATTCACCCACATAGGGCTGGTATCGGTTGTGGGGCAGATTGGCCAGTTCGTTGATCAGGCGGGAGGTCTCGTAGAGCTTGTCGATGTGGTTTGCGGTCTCGCATTTCAGGCCCATTTTGAAGACAATGGCCGGAATGATGGAAGTCAGGTTGGCGTTTCCGCATCGCTCGCCATAGCCATTCATGGTGCCCTGAATCTGTGTGACACCGCTATGGACCGCCAGGAGCGAATTGGCTACCGCGCATTCGGAATCGTTGTGGCAGTGGACACCAAGACGCACCGGTCGATCCAGCCGGTCGAGGTATTTTTTTACCTCCTCGACAATGGGCTGGATCTCATGGGGCAGAGTACCGCCATTGGTGTCGCAAAGCGTGATGGTTTCCGCCCCGCCGGACACCGCCCGGCCAAGCGTTGCCAGACAGTATTCGCGGTTATTCTTGAAGCCATCGAAAAAATGTTCAGCGTCATAGATCAGATGCTCGATTCGGGGACGCAGGTAGGCCAGGGAGTCCTCAATGATCTGGAGGTTGTCGTCCAGCTCGATGCGCAGGGCATCAAAGACATGCACATCCCAGCTCTTGCCAAAGATGGTTATGGCCGGAGTCCCGGCGGCCAGCAGTGCCTGCAGGTTGGGGTCTTTTTCCGGTGGATTCTGAAAATGTCTTGTGGAGCCGAATGCGGTCAGTTTGGCGTGTTTGAGTTCAACAGTTTTCATCTTTTCAAAGAACTCTACCGCCAGGGGGTTGGAACCTGGCCAGCCCCCTTCGATGAAATCTATGCCCAGTTCGTCCAGTTTCCTGCTGACCTTGATTTTGTCGTCCACGGAGAGGTTGAAGTTCTCCGCCTGGGTGCCGTCGCGCAGGGTCGTATCATATATTTCCATGTTCATGCGTCACTCCTGCCTCGCAAGCGAGGACTTATCCGTGTCGAGTCATATCCGGCTCGGGAAGTTTTTCGTGGACAGGCTCCTTGTCAAGCGCAAAGGCATCGTGCAGGGCCCGGACCGCAAGTTCTGTATATTTTTCGTCTATGACACAGGAAACCTTGATCTCCGAGGTGGAGATCATGTGGATATTTATATTCTCCTTGGCCATGATCTGAAACATGGTTGAAGCGATTCCTGAATGGTTTCGCATGCCGACGCCGACAATGGAAATCTTGGCGATATCCTCGTCTCCGGTCACACTTTCCGCCCCGATCTCTTTACTGATCTCCTGAAGCAGTTTCATGGCCCGTTCAAAGTCGTTCCGAAGGACTGTGAAGGTCATGTCCGTGGATTTGGCCCGGGTGCCAGTATTCTGGATGATCATGTCAACGATAATCCCTGCATCGGAAATGGGCAGAAAAATCTTGGCTGCCACTCCGGGCTGATCCGGAACATTGTTGATAGTGATTCGGGCTTCGTTTTTATTGTATGTTACACCGGAAACCAGCATGGACTCCATGATTTTCTCCTCCTCCACAACCCAGGTGCCTTCATTATCGGTAAAAGTTGAACGTACATGCAGGGGAACGCCGTAGCGTTTGGCCAGTCCCACGGAGCGGATGTCAAGGACTTTGGCCCCCAGGCTCGCAAGCTCCAGCATCTCGTCATAGGATATCCGGTCAATCTTGCGGGCATTCTTGCAGATATTGGGATCTGTGGTGAAAACCCCATCCACATCGGTGAAGATCTCGCAGGCATCAGCCTTGAGCGCTGCAGCCAGAGCCACCGCAGTGGTATCGGAGCCCCCGCGGCCCAGGGTGGTGATGTCGCCGTCCTCGGTCACACCCTGAAAACCGGCAATGGTAACCACCTGGCCCTCATCCAGATGCTTTTTTATCCGGCTCGTGTCGATATGTTTGATCCGGGCCTTGGTATGCATGGTGTCGGTCTGGATCCGGACCTGGTCGCCGAGCAGGGATACCGCATCGCCGCCCATCTCCTTGACAGCCATGGCAAACAGGGCAATAGTGACCTGTTCGCCGGTTGAAAGCAGCATGTCCATTTCCCGAAGGCTGGGAATTTTCTGGATTTCACTGGCCAGGCCGATGAGTCGGTCGGTTTCACCGGACATGGCAGAAAGGACGACAACGACCTGGTTGCCCTGCTGCTGGCAGTCCAGGACCCGCCTGGCTACAGCCTTGATCTTGTCAGTGGACCCCACGGACGTTCCACCAAATTTCTGGACTATAAGCGCCATGATCAGTTCATTTGGGTTAGGTTTGAAATTTCGGATTATCAGGTTCGGTCTGCCTGAAGGGAAAAGAAAAGGGAGATACGTGGCGGTCCGGACCTGATTCCAGTTTCGGGCTGAAAAACCGAATGTAAGACGTATTTTTAATTTTGCAAGCTCTATATATACTGGTACTGTATGCAATTCAGTAAAAAATACGGTCCAGAAACCTCTTCGAAAAGAAGAATCATTCATGCAGCACGCCGAAAAAAAAAGCTCTCCTTTTCATATTGCCCTGGTGGAGCCGGAAATTCCGCCTAACACTGGTTCCATTGCCAGACTGTGCGGAGCCACGGATTCCGTCCTGGACCTGATCCATCCCCTGGGGTTTTCCACCGACGACCGGCATCTCAAACGGGCCGGGCTCGACTACTGGGAACATGTGAGGATCAATCACTGGCCGGATCTGGATACCTTCCTTGGGGCCCAGGATGAACAGAGGCTTTATTTCTTCACCACCAAAACCCGTCGGCCCTATTACGAGGCCCGCTACCGCCCCGGGGACTGCCTGATCTTCGGTCGGGAAACCAGGGGACTTCCCGGGGAGATCCTGGATCTCTACCAGGACCGCTGCTACACCATCCCCATGTCCAATATCCATATCCGCAGCCTTAACCTGGCCATGAGCGCCGGTATTGTCCTCTACGAGGCCTTGCGCCAGCTGGCGATCTCTCCTTCCGGCAGGAAGAGTTGATCTGGATCAGAGACCTGTAATTTTCAGCCTAACAAGGAGTACAAACAATGCCTGAACGTATCTATAACTTTAGCCCCGGACCAGCCACCCTGCCCTATTCTGTACTGCAGGAGGCGGCAAAAGACATTGTCAACTACAAAAACCGTGGCATAGGGCTCATTGAACTGAGCCACCGGTCAAAGGAATTCATGGCCGTGGCTGAGGAAACAGAGCAGCTCATCCGCGAACTGCTGGCAGTGCCGGACAACTACAAGGTCCTCTTTCTCCAGGGCGGCGCCTCGTCCCAGTTTTTCATGATTCCCATGAATCTGCTCGGCGAGGGCAAGAAGGCAACGTATCTCAACACCGGAACATGGTCGAACAAGGCAATCCAGGAGGCCAGGCTTTTTGGCGACATCGAGGTGGCGTACTCCAGCCAGGAGCAGAAGTTCAACCGGGTTCCCCGGGATGACGAGTATACGGTGGCGCCGGATTCAGAGTACCTTTACTTTGTCTCCAACAACACCATTTACGGGACTCAGTTCAAGGACATGCCCAAAGCCGACTGCATGCTTGTATCCGATATGTCCTCCGACATCCTCTCCCGGCCCATTGATGTGAGCAGGTTCGGAATAATCTTTGCCGGGGCGCAGAAAAACATGGGGCCGGCCGGGGTGACAGTGGTTATCGTCCGTGAGGATCTTCTGGACAGAGCCCCGGATAATCTGCCTACCATGTTGAGATATAAAACCCATGCCGACAAGGGTTCCATGTTCAACACCCCGCCCTGTTTTGCCATCTATTGTGTGGGGCGGGTCATGAACTGGCTCCGCGAGCAGGGCGGGGTCGAAGCAATGCAGCGCCGCAACGAGGAAAAGGCGACCCTGCTTTATGACGCCATCGATGCGACGGATTTCTATCGTGGACATGCGGAAAAGGATTCCCGCTCCATGATGAATGTCTCTTTCAACCTCCCCTCTCCGGAGCTGGAGGCAAAATTCGTTGCAGAGGCCGCAAAACAGGGGCTGGATGGCCTCAAGGGGCATCGCTCCATCGGCGGAT